>NC_018691.1:4235000-4928223 GCF_000300005.1 Alloalcanivorax dieselolei B5
CCCAATTCGACATCGGCCCGCAACGCCACGGAGTCGTATCCCTGCACCAGTGGATAGAGGAACTCGTGGATGGCAATGGGCTGATTGCCTCGATAACGCTTATCGAAATCGTCCCGCTCCAGCATCCGCGCCACCGTATACTGACTGGCCAGGCGAATCAGGTCGGCGGCGTCCAGCTCGCTCATCCAGGAAGAGTTGAACGCGACCTCGGTCTTTTCCGGATCCAGGATCTTGAACACCTGCTCCTTGTAAGTCTCCGCATTGCGCAGCACGTCCTCACGGCTGAGCGGCGGCCGGGTGACGCTCTTTCCAGACGGATCCCCGATCATGCCGGTGAAATCACCGATCAGGAAGATCACCTGGTGCCCCAGATCCTGAAAGTGGCGCAGCTTGTTGATCAGAACGGTATGCCCCAGATGCAGATCCGGAGCGGTGGGATCAAATCCGGCTTTGACACGAAGAGGGCGTCCGCTTTCCAGACGAGCCCGCAATTCGTCTTCCTGAATAATCTCATCCGCGCCCCGGCGAATCAGTGCCAGCTGTTGATCCACATCAATCATCGATTGCCTCTGCCATTCCATATCCGCGCCCCGCTCCCGCCCCGAAAGCCCGGGAACCAGCGCCGCTAGCGGTGCTCCAATAACACCAGCCTGTTTGAACCGCGGCATTGTAGCACCTTGGAATAGTTGTAAAAGACATATAAAGACAGGTATCTTTGCTGCAATATTTTTTTCATCGCCTCAGGCGGCACAAACTCAGAGCGCTACTAACAGCATGAGAAAACATATATCCGCCCTCGGTCGATCGGTGCGCCACTTTCCCCGCACCCACCTTTTGCTCTCCGGAAGCCTTGTTTTGATCGTCACACTGGTGACCCTGTTACCAGAATCCGGAGAAAGTCGACCCGAACGCCCGCAGACCCTGAATTTGAACCTCAACGCCGCCGGCGATCCCCCCGTCGCCGCCAAACCGGCTCCGACGGCGGACACCGAATCCGCACCAGACAGCGATCTCGCCGCCGAACCGGCACCTCCCGAACCAACTCCCCAATGGGAGACCATCACCGTGGCCGCGGGCGACACCCTGGGCCGCCTGCTGCAGGACCGCGGCGTTACCGCCGCCCAGGTTCATCGGCTGGTGACCGGCGACAAGCGCCTGCAGGATCTCAAGAATATCCGCCCCGGCCAGACCTTCGAGGTTTTGCTCAACGAGCAGGGCGAACTTCAGGCCCTGAAGTACAAGCCTTCCAGGATCCAGACCATCACCGCCACCCTCACCGGGGACGGCACCTGGCAAGCCAGCAGCGAGCAGCGCGAGTACCAGCGCCGCGTCCGCTTCGCCGACGCCACCATCAACAGTTCGCTGTTCCTGGCCGGCCAGGCCGCTGGCATGAGCGACAATCTGACCATGCAACTGGCCAACATCTTCGGCTGGGATGTGGATTTCGTTCTCGATATCCGGCCCGGAGACCGCTTCCGCGTGCTCTTCGAGGAGCTGTACCTGGACGGCGAGAAAGTCGGCGAAGGGGACATCCTGGCCGCCGAGTTCTGGAACCGGGGCCGTCACTTGACCGCCTATCAGTATCAGGATGAAGACGGCGCCGTGGCGTATCTGGACGCGGAAGGCAACTCCATGCGCAAAGCCTTCATCCGCACCCCGGTGGCGTTTTCCCGCATCAGTTCCGGCTTTAACCCGGGACGCCGCCATCCGGTGCTGAACACCATCCGCGCGCACAAGGGCACCGACTATGCCGCCCCCTCCGGCACGCCGATCAAGGCCGCCGGCAAAGGCAAGGTGATCTTCGCCGGTGTCAAAGGCGGCTATGGCAACGTAATCATCGTCCAACACGGCCGCCGCTACACCACGCTGTACGCCCACATGCGCGGCTTCGCCAAGGGCATTCGCGTGGGCACGCGGGTCAATCAGGGCCAGACCATCGGCTACGTGGGCTCTTCCGGCCTCGCCACCGGCCCGCACCTGCACTACGAATTCCGCATTGATGGCGTGCATCGCAATCCGCAAACCGTCCCACTACCCAAAGCGCAGGGCGTCAGCCCGGGGAACAAGGAGCAGTACCTGGCCCAGGTGCGTCGCGTGAACTCGCAGATGACTCTGTTTGCCGGAGCCGCCACCCTGGCACGCAGCGATGTCCGGTGACGGGCTCTACATTGGTCTGATGACCGGCACCAGCGTCGATGGCATCGACGCGGTGCTGGCCTGCATTGGCAAGCGGGATTTCCAACTCCTCGCCCATCAGGGCTTCCCCTTACCCGATACCCTGCGCGATGACATTCTGAAGCTGTGTCGCAGTGGCCCGGACGAGATCGACCAGGCCGGACACGTTCATCGTCAGCTCGGTGAAGCTTACGCCCGCGCCACACTGGCCTTGCTGGCGCAATCCGGTCACCGACCGGAGCAGATCCATGCCGTGGGCTGTCATGGCCAGACCGTTCGCCATCGCCCCGGCGAGCTCGGTTTCAGCATTCAACTGGGCTGCCCGGACACCCTGGCCGTCCGCACCGGCATCCCGGTAGTGAGCAACTTCCGCAATAAAGACATGGTGCTCGGCGGCCAGGGAGCCCCCCTGGTACCCCGCTTCCACCAGCGGCTGTTCGGCGCGGCGGCGCAAAGGGTCGCGGTGGTCAACATTGGCGGCATGGCCAACGTCACTCTACTGGATGAGGGCAAACTGATTGGCGGCTTTGATACCGGCCCCGGCAATGTCCTGATGGACCTCTGGATACAGCGCCATCAGGGCGAGCCCTATGACCGGAACGGCGCCTGGGCCGCTGGCGGCACCCTCTTGCCGGATCTGCTGAGCAGCCTGCTGGCCGATCCCTATTTTCGGTTGCCGCCCCCGAAAAGCACCGGCCGTGAGCATTTCAACGCGGACTGGCTGCAACAGCGACTGCCAGCGGACGGCAATGCGCGGCAGGTGCAAAGCACTCTGGCGGAACTGACCGCCCGCACTATCGCCAACGCCCTTAACGATTTCGCGCCACAACGGCTGCTGGTTTGTGGCGGAGGTGCCAATAACCGGCATTTACTCGCCCGCCTCCATGCCCTGCTCGACATCCCGGTGTGTTCCACCGAGGATTTTGGTCTGCATCCGGACTGGGTGGAAGCCGGCGCTTTTGCCTGGCTGGCCTGGGCCAGGATCGAAGGAGAAACCGGGAATGCGCCGGCGGTCACCGGAGCCAGCCGGGCCGCGGTGCTCGGCCAGCTCACGCTGCCCTGATCACACGCTCCCGAGAATCCAAAGCGCGCTCAGCGTGGACGAGATGCCCAGGGTGGCGCCGGCGAGGATATCCGTGGGGTAGTGAACGCCCAGCAGCACACGCGAGGCGCCCACCATAAGAGCGAACAGCACGGCCATGGGCACCAGTGCCGGGAAGAAAACACAGATCAGGGTGGCCATGACGGAAGCCGCGGCGGTATGCCCCGACGGGAAGCTGAAGCGGTCCGCCGGTTTGATGAAGGCATTGAGCGCCTCCACGCTGTCCGCCGGACGCGGACGGCGAATCAGATTCTTCAGCAACATGAACGCCGGCACCTCAATGACGTAGGCAATCGCCGCCGCCTGCGCGAACACCGTGCCGATGCCATCCAGCAGCGTCCACACCAGAGCCACCAGCACCACGTACAGAGGCCCATCACCAAGGCGGGATACCAGGCGTGCCGCTCGGGCCCAACGGGCTGCCCGCGGCTGTCTGGACAGCCAGCACATGGCACGCACGTCGGCGGCGGTCATACGTTGGAAACTGGGTCGCTGAATCATCATGCCTCCAGCATCCATGCCCGTGGAGACAATGATTTGACTGTTTGGTGACGGTTTTATGACGATCCGTCAGGGGTGTCTCGCACGGAGATTGCCCTTGAAAGATTTACACAGAGAAGGAGGAGCCGCAACCGCAGGTTGTTGCGGCGTTGGGATTGTTGACCACGAAGCGGGAGCCCATCAGCCCCTTCTCATAGTCCACTTCGGAGCCATCCAGGTACTGAATACTCATGGCATCCACCAGCAAGGTCACGCCTTCCCGGTCCACCGAGGTATCGTCGTCGTTAACCTGCTCATCGAAAGTAAAGCCGTAGGAGAACCCCGCGCAACCGCCGCCGGTGATGTACACCCGCAGCTTCAGATCGGGATTGCCTTCGTCATCACGCAACTCCTGGACTTTCTGAGCCGCGCGCTCGGTCAGGGTAATAGGTGCGGATTCGCTCATCATGATCACTTCATATCCAGGGCGAGCATGGTCCAATACCTGAGTGTTTTAGTCAAGAATAGCCGGCGGCGGCTTGTGCCACCGCCATAAACCTCACCGGCATCAGCTTGAAACAGGCTCGATAGCTCAGACGGTTTCCGCCGGATCCGCCTCGACCTGTTCTCCGGCTTTCTGCCCGGGGGCCGGCAGATTACGCCGTTCCTCGTCCATGCGCACCAGTTTACCGTTGACCCGGGCGCCCATCACCATTTCCAGCATGATGTAATAGACATTGCCGTCCACCGACGCCTTGCTGGCCAGTTCCAGATGCTCGGCGGCACTGACGTCGCCCTCGACCCGGCCGTTGATGGTGACCCGCGGCACGTGAATCTCGCCACGCACCACCCCTGTTTCACCGATGATCAGCTGTCCGCCTTCATCGCCGGCACGAATGTTCCCTTCCACTTCCCCCTGAATATGCAGGCCGCCGGTGAATTCCACATCCCCCAAGATGCGGGCACTGGCGGCAATCAGGGTGTGGTCGCGAAAGCCTTGTGCATTGCCTTTCTTATCTCGACCCAACACCGTTGTCTCCTGATGATTATCGTTGTACCGGAGCGCTTCGAAGCACGCCCCGCTCCCCCCCGGAAGCTCACCAAGGCAGTCGTTGTTCCGACTGCGCGGTCCTTCGCCCGGATGCCGTGGCGGTCACCTCCAGAGATGACACCTGCAGTTCCGCGGGCACCGTTACGATACCCGAAAGCTCCTGAAAATACCGGAACTGAAACCTGTCCTCACTGTGCTCTTCCAGGTAATCGGCGGCATCGGCAGTGAACGCCTCGCCACCACGGCTGCCGCGCAAGGTGAAACTGACACGGCCGGACAGGGCGTCCCGGTTCTCCCCGGTTTGCACCAGCACCAGGCGATAACGCACCCGCCGTTCGCCCTCAGCGGGACTCAATTCCAGCTTTTGCACCACCAGCCCATGATCTTCGTCGCTGGGGGACATCACACTCTTGTAGAACGAGACCGCTTGCTCCAGTTCCGCCTGCTGATCGCGCAGGGCCCGGATTTCCTGACGCAGCTGCTCGCGCGCCTGTTCCCCCACCTGGGCTTCGGTGCGGTACACCGCCAAATCCTTGCGGGCCTGATCCAGTTCCTGTTTGACTTGGTGCAAAGAGCGCCGGGCAGGACCGTCCTCTTCACCTTCGCTACTATCGCCGGCGATCACCGACAGCCCCGGCACACCATACCACCAGACCAGAGCGCCGCCGCCCACCAAACACGCCAGGCACAGCACCGACCCCGCCAGGCCCGCCAACAAACGCCGCCGGCGCTGGGTGGAGGGGCTGATCGGCACCAGCACCACATCGTCCAACCGGTTTTTCACGCCCCACTTCGCCATCAGGACCACAACCCGCTATCGCCATCAGCGATGCACGCCCTGAGTTTGTTTGCCGTTTCGGCCAAGGCCATAGAATGCTCCAAACAGGTAACGCCCCAAGCCCCGGGCCATTCAAGCCACCGGACCGGGGAAAATAATAGGCAGGGCCGTCCGGCCCGGCAACTCAGGCCGTCTTATCCTCACCCGCGGGGCGCCGCCCCTCGGCCGCCATCCCCGCGCCGTTGGCCATGCGCTCCGCCAGGGAATCATACAATGGACGCGACCATACCAGTTTCGATACCGCGGCGGACAGAAAAGCGCCCACCATCAGAGACAACAGCAGATCGTGTCGGTTGCCAGTCAATTCCATGACGATCACGAAGGAGGTGATCGGACGCTGAATCACGCCGGCCAGAAACGCCGCCATCGCCACCACGGTGATGCCGATCACCGAGGACTCCGGAAACCAGCCGCTCAAGGCACTGCCAATGCCGGCACCGGCGGCCAGGCTGGGCGAAAACAAGCCCCCGGGCAGCCCGGTGAAATAGGACACCAGGGTCGCGCCCATTTTCGCCAGCGGGAAGGACCAGTCACCGACATGCTCCCCATCCAGCAGGCTGCGCGCCTCCTCGTAACCACTGCCGTAAGTGGCGCCGCCGGTAAGCAACCCCAGTGCCACCAGCACCACGCCGCAGAGAAACACTACCCGATACGGGTGCCTGACGGCATGTGGCGTCAGCCAGCGGCTACCACTGATCAGCAGACGACTGAACAGACCGCCCAGCAAGCCGCAGATGAGCGCCACCACGCCGATGGCCAGCCAGTTGGCGGTCAGCTCCAGATCGCCCTGGGGATGGCCAAAGTAGCTGTAGTGGCCGTTGATCATCAGCACCACCACGCCAGAGAGAATGATCGCCAGAATCAGGGTGCCGCTGGTGCGTTGCTCGAAGGAGCCGGACAGTTCCTCAATGGCGAACACGATGCCGGCCAGCGGGGCATTGAACGCCGCCGACACCCCGGCCGCGCCCCCGGCGACGATCAGGGCGTTATCCACGTATTTCTGCTGCAGGCGTCCGACCTGGCCCACCGAATACATCATCGCCGCGCCAATTTGTACGCTGGGGCCCTCGCGACCGATACTGGCGCCACACAGCACCCCGAGCACGGTGAGAACGAACTTCAGCGCGATCACCCGCAGCGACAGAAAGGTCGGGCGCAACCAATGGTAGCGTTGCTTCAGCACCACCAGTACCTGAGGAATCCCACTACCCTGGGCTTCCGGCCCCATGCGGCGCATCAGCCAGATGATCACCATCATCCCCAGCGGGGTCATGACAACGGGGATGTAAGGCGAATAGGCGTGAATGCGGTTGAAGGTTTCCGAAGCCAGTTCCACCGCCCAGGCGAACCCCACCACCAGCAACCCGACCAGCAAGGCACCGATCCAGAACACGGCACGCAGCTTCCAGTCCTGAATGGTGCCCAGTTGCCTGCGCGTAAGGCGCCGCGTGCGGAAGAAGTAATAACGTAACAGCCGGCCGGAACGCGGTCCTCTCTTCACTAGATTCCCCGAGCAGAAAAGCACGCCCTCCAGCCAGCCCTCCGCCAACCCGGACGTGATCATTGAAAAAAAGCCGTTATAGTGTACGCCCGGAAGCCCGGTACAGCCACTGGGCCACTTTCGCTGCAAGGAGCCCCACCCCATGTTTTTGTGGCTGAAAGCCTTTCATTTGATTGCGGTCATCTGCTGGTTCGCCGGTATTTTTTACCTGCCACGCCTGTTCGTGTATCACGCCATGGCGGAGGATCAGGTCAGTCGCGAGCGCTTCAAGATCATGGAGCGCAAACTTTACCGGGGCATCATGAATCCGAGCATGATCGTCACCGTGGTGCTGGGCCTGTGGATGCTGATCAGCCACTGGGACCTGTACAAAACCCAGGGCTGGATGCACGCCAAGCTGGCGCTGGTGGTACTGCTGATCGGCTACCATCATATGTGCCTGGCTCACCTGAAGAAGTTCGCCGCCGACGCCAACACCAAAAGCCACCGGTTCTTTCGAGTGTTTAACGAAGTGCCGGTGCTGTTGCTGGTCGGCATCGTGATTCTGGTGGTGGTCAAACCATTCTGATCGGGGCTCTTGACGCCCTTGGTTGAACAGCTGACGCTAGCGGTATACGTCGGCGCCTCCGCCCGGCGTCCCACTTTCAGCCCTTCGGCTTTCGACGACGACACCATGAAACCCAATATTCTTGTTATCGCCGGCCACGACCCTTCCGGCGGCGCCGGCATTCACGCTGATATCGAGGCCATCCATGATCTGGGTGGACTGGCCAGCACGCTGATCACCGCACTGACGGTGCAGAACAGCCAGCATGTGCTGGGCTTCCAGTTGACCGACATCGACCTGCTGGAGCGCCAGGCGGACGCCTTGCTCGCCGACTACGATTTCCAGGCGGTGAAGATCGGCATGACCGGATCACTGGCCACGGTCCGCTTCATCGCTCGCCTGCTGGCGCGTTTACCCGGTGTACCGGTGATTCTGGACCCGGTCCTGGCGGCGGAAAGCGGCGGCAGCCTGACCCGGGAATCCCTCGGTGATGCCATGATCGACGAACTGGCGCCGCTGTGCGAACTGCTCACCCCCAATCTGCCCGAGGCCCGGCTGCTGGCCGGAGACGATGAAACCCCGGGCGCGACGAGCACGCAAAGCGTGGCCCGTTGCGGCCAACGCCTGTGCCAGCGTGGCGCCAGAGCGGTGTTGATCACCGGCACCCATGACGACACCGATCAGGTCAGCAATCACCTGTTTCGCGGCACCGGTGAGACGCAAAGCTGGCACTGGCAACGTCTGCCCCACGTCTATCACGGCTCCGGTTGCACCCTGGCGTCCTCCATTGCCTGCCTGCGCGGCCTGGGAATGCCGCTGGAGCAGGCCGTGGCGGAGGGACAGGCCCATGTGGATCACTACCTGCGCGCTGCTTGGCGGCCGGGCCAGGGCCAGCACGTTCCCGACAGGAGGACGCCATGACCTTCCCCCTGCATGGCCTCTATGCCATCACCGACCCCATGCTCATCCCGGATCAGCGCCTGCTGCCCACGGCCGAGGCCGCGCTGCGTGGCGGCGCCCGGCTATTGCAATACCGCGACAAGCCCGCCAGCGCCATGCAACGGCTGGAACGAGCCGGCCGCCTGGCCGAACTGTGCCGCCAATACGGCGCGCTGTTCATCGTCAATGACGACCCGGCCCTGGCCCAGGCGGTCAATGCCGATGGCGTGCACATGGGGCAGAGTGACGGCGCCGTGCCCGCCGCCCGGGCCTTGCTCGGTGCCAACAAGATTATTGGCGTCTCCTGCCACGGCGATCTGGCGTTGGCCGCCAAAGGCGCCGCCGAGGGTGCGGATTACCTGGCGCTGGGGCGCTTCTATCCGTCCCACACCAAACCCGAGGCACCGCCGGTAACCCTGGACACCCTGCGGGAAGCCCGTGACCGCTTCGCTCAGCCTCTGGTCGCCATCGGCGGCATCACCACGGATAACGCCCAGCCGCTGATTGACGCCGGCGCCAATATGATCGCACTGATTCACGGGCTGTTCGCCACCGCCGACTACGGTGAGATCGAGGTCCGGGCGCGCCAGCTCTCCCGGTTGTTCCCGGTCCACTGACCCGGAACGGTCCTTACGGAGGTGGCGACCGGTTTCCGGAATACGCATAATGCCACTCAATCCCCGGTGGCGGATGCCACCATCATGATCCCCGGCCCGACTCCTCCGTGAGCCGGGTCCGGATCCGTTTCGCGAGGAGTTCCCATGAGTCGCACGCAATCCGAACAGCTGTTTCGCCGTGCCCAGAAGCACATTCCCGGTGGCGTCAACTCTCCGGTCCGCGCCTTCAACGGTGTCGGCGGCACCCCGGTGTTCTTCGAGCGGGCGGAGGGCGCATACCTGTTCGACGAGGACGACAACCGCTATATCGACTACGTTGGTTCCTGGGGCCCCATGGTGCTGGGCCACAACGCCCCGGCGGTACGTGAAGCGGTGCAACAGGCGGTGGCTCGCGGGCTGAGCTTCGGCGCCCCCACCGAGGTCGAAGTGGAAATGGCTGATCTGGTCTGCGAGATGGTGCCCTCCATGGACATGGTACGCATGGTCAACTCCGGCACCGAAGCCACCATGTCCGCCATTCGCCTGGCTCGCGGCCACACCGGCCGGGACAAGATCATAAAATTCGAAGGGTGCTACCACGGCCATGTGGACAGTCTGCTGGTACAAGCCGGCTCCGGCGCCCTGACCCTCGGCACGCCCAGTTCCCCCGGCGTGCCGGCGGCGGTCACCGCCGACACCCTGGTACTGCCCTACAACGATGCCGCCGCCGTCGCGGAAGTGTTCGCCCAACAGGGCAGCGATATCGCCGCGGTGATCGTCGAGCCGGTGGCCGGCAATATGAACTGTGTGCCGCCCACCCAGGGCTTCCTGGACACTCTGCGGGCCCAGTGCAGCGAGCATGGCGCACTGTTGATCTTCGACGAAGTCATGACCGGCTTCCGCGTCGCTTTGGGCGGCGCCCAGGCCCTTTATGGTATTACTCCGGATCTGACCACCCTGGGCAAAATCATCGGTGGCGGCATGCCGGTGGGCGCCCTCGGCGGGCGCCGCGAGATCATGGAAAGCCTGGCGCCACTGGGACCGGTCTACCAGGCCGGCACCCTGTCCGGAAACCCGGTGGCAATGGCCGCCGGCCTGGCCACGTTGCAGGCTCTGCGCGAACCGGGCTTTCATGACGCTCTTGAAGCCAAAGCCCGGCGCCTCACTGAAGGGTTGTCGATGGCGGCACGGGAATGCGGAATCGGCTTCACCACCAACCAGGTGGGCGGCATGTTCGGTCTGTTCTTTACCGAGCAGACCCGGATCAGCCGTTTCTCGGAAGTGATGGCCTGCGACAAGGAACGCTTCCAGCGCTTTTTCCATGCCATGCTGGACCGTGGCATCTATCTGGCGCCAAGCGCCTTTGAGGCCGGCTTCGTGTCGATCGCCCACAGCGACGAAGACATCGACGCCACCATCAAGGCCGCCCGCGAAGCGTTCGCGGCGCTGCTGTAGCGATCCGTGGACCCGGTGCCGCACAGTTCTCTGGCACGCTAAACCCCGCGCCAGCTGCCGGCTTCGCGGACATGAATTCAGAGGTCTCCACAGGGCCGCTGTAGGAGCTTGCCTTGCAAGCGAATCTTTTGGCTGAGAGCCCATTCGCCTGCGAGGCAAGCTCCTACAGTGGCTTCGTAGTCCGGTCTGCGGGAGGCTGCCGGGCGGTGCTCCGCTTTAGCAGCGAATGGCGTGTTAGCGGGCCAGCGGCGCCAGGCGGCCGCCGGTCAGTGCCAGCAGGTCCTCCGGTGCCATTTCAATTTCCAAGCCTCGGCGACCGCCGCTCATATACAAAACGCTTTGGCTTTCGGCACTGTTGTCCAGCCACAGCGGCAGCCGTTTTTTCTGCCCCAAAGGGCTGATGCCACCAAGCACATAACCGGTAAGCCGTTGCGCCACGGCGGCATCCGCCATGGCCGCTTTCTTGCCACCGGCGGCTTTGGCCAGGGCTTTCAGATCCAGTTGTCTGTGCACCGGAACCATGGCCACCTGAGGTCGCTCGTCCACCATCGCCAGCAGCGTCTTGAATACCTGTTCAACGGGCAGGCCCAGAGCGTCCGCGGCTTCCAGCCCATAGCTGGGAGCCTGTGGATCGGCTTGATAGCTGTGTGTCCGAAAGGCCACGCCGGCTTTTTCGGCGGCCTTGACCGCCGGTGTCATGCCGTCCCCCGGCGCAGTTCCTGAGCCCGCTTCCGGGCATCACGGGCCCCTTCCTTGTCCCCCTGCCGCTCGCGGGCGGTGGCCACCAGCTCCCACAATTCCGCCTGATACCCCGGATTGTAGGGCGCCAGCCGCAGGGCTCTCAGGGCCAGCCCTTCAGCGGACTGGGCGTCGCCTTCCTCCAGACGCAACCTGGCCAGCTGCCGGTACACCCAGGAGGAGTCCGGCTCCATGTTCAGTGCCCGCTCCAGATAACGTCCGGCCGCGGACATATTGCCCTGGTTGCGGGCCCCCTCGGCACGATCCAGCAGGGCCAGCGCCGGCGACCCTTGCAGGTCGGCCCGGGCATCCACCGGTTGCTGTCGCGGCTCGCCGGAAGGCCTTGATGACGAGGACGAAGAGGAGGAGGAAGAGCCGTGGCTACCCCCCGTTCCCGTCGTTGGTGTCGTCGCGCAGCCGGCCAGCATGGCCGCCAGCAGCATCAGTCGAACCAGCCCTTGAACCATTGCAGTACCCCTTTCTTCTTGTCGCCGTCACGGGATCCGCAACGATCGGCCTCCTCGGGAATCGATGCGGGCAGCATCGGGTAGCGGCGGGCGCCATCACAGCCCTCACCGCTGACCAGGGTACCGGACGGATCCATCCAAACCCACTCCACTCCGGCCGGCGGTTTCTGCGACAGACTGCGTTGCGGCAGCGAAGCCATCAATTGCGCCCACACCGGCACCGCGCCGGAGGAACCGCTGACGCCGGCCGGGCTGTTGTCGTCCCGGCCTACCCACACCACCGCCAGATGATTGGCGGAGAAACCGGCGAACCAGGCATCGCGGAAATTATCGCTGGTACCGGTCTTGCCAGCCACCTTCACCGAAGCCGGTAACTTGGCGCGCACCCCACGGCCGGTGCCCTGATCGACCACGTCCTGCATCGCCTGCTGCAGCACGAACACCGGCTCCTGCGGCAGCACCTCCTCGGTGGTGATGGGATAACGAGCGATCGGCTGACCATCCTTGTCAAGCACATCAGTGATCGAACGCAACGGCGTGGAGAAACCGCCGGTGGCCAGCGGCTGATACATCATCGCCACCTCGAACGGCGTCAGCCCCAGACTGCCCAGCAGAATACTCGGATAGAGTGGAATATCCCGCTGTACGCCCAATGTTTTCAGCGTCTCCGCGACCTTGTTCAAGCCCACATCCATGCCGAGTCGCGCCAGCGCCTGGTTGCGCGAACGCACCAGGACGTCGTGGATCGGCATGGGGCCCAGGGATTTGTTGTCGAAATTCTTCGGCTGCCAGGGTTCATTATTGCGCAGCGGCACCGACAACGGCTCATCGTTGACGATGGTTGCCAGGCTGTATTTTTTCGGCTGCTCCAGCGCCGCCAGCACCACCGCCGGCTTCACCAGCGAGCCGATCGGTCGCACCGCGTCCAGCGCCCGATTGAAACCGTGCTCCCGGGAGCGGCGATTGCTGACCACCGCCAGCACATCACCCTGAGTCGGCGCCACCACCACCACCGCGCCATTGAGATGGTTCTTGCCGCCGGGGTCCTTGCTTTCCAGATGGTCACGCAGCGCCTTTTCCGCCGCCAACTGGGCCAGCACATCCAGCGTGGAATGGATGCGCAGACCGTCGACACCAAGCACTTCCGGTGGATAGTCACGGGCGAGTTGCCGCCGCACCAGATCAATGAACGCCGGGAACGCGTAAAGCGGCGACTCGCCTCGCGGCACCACTTCAAGCCCCCGCTTGCTGAAGCGGTGCAATTCCTCCTCGCTCAGCGCGCCTTGCTGACGAGCCACCTGCAGCACCGTGTTGCGACGCTTCAGCGAACGCTCCGGGCGGCGTCGGGGATCGTACCAGCTGGGCCCCTTGAGCAGACCCACCAGAGTCGCCAGTTGATGAGGTTCCAGTTCCTCCAGGGGGCGACCGAAATAGAACTGCGCGCCGAGCCCCATGCCGTGGATGGAGCGGGCCCCGTCCTGGCCGAGATAGACTTCGTTGATATAGGCCTCAAGGATCTGGTCCTTGCTGTAATGCAGTTCCAGCAGCACCGCCATCGGCAGTTCCACCAGTTTGCGCAACAGGGTGCGATCCTGAGTGAGCCAGAAATTCTTCACCAGCTGCTGGGTCAGCGTACTGCCGCCCTGCACCAGACGACCGGACTTGATATTGGCCAGCATGGCCCGGGCCAGACCGCGCAGGGACACCCCGTGGTGCTCGTAGAAATCCTGGTCCTCGGTGGCCAGCAGCATCTCGATCATCAGCGGCGGCACCCGGTCCAGCGGCACATAGACCCGATCTTCGCTGTGCCCCGGATGGATACTGCCGATCTGCATCGGCTCCAGCCGTGCCAGGGAGCCCCCCTGCCCGGCCTGCAATGCTGCAATCTCACCGCCGCCCAGACGCAGATTGAGGCGCTGGGAAGGTTCGCCGCCATCGCTGTCGCGGAACCCCCGGGTGTGAATGATCAGTTGATTGCCGTTCACCGAATAACTGCCCGCAGTGGGCGCCCCCGGCGCCTGCCGGTAGCGCATCAGCTCCAGCATTTTGAGCATGTCCGCCCGTGACAGAACCCGCCCGGGATACAGCTCCACCGGCCGGGCATAGACCCGCGCCGGCAACTGCCAGACATGGCTGTCGAACCGTTCCTGCACCAGCGCGTCCAGATAGATCAGGCCGGCGGCCATCGCCACCAGCCCCACCGCCAGGACCTTGGCGAGGAAACGCCCGCTGATCCAGCGCCGCGCCGACGCTTTCTTCTTACGGCGGCGCGGAGCCGCTCTCTTCGCTTTTTTTGCCATGGCCGGGAGTATACGGAAAAGTGTGGGGATTTTATGAGGGCCCCGGAAGGATTGATGCGCCGGCCGTCATCTTTGAGGAAATTTTGCAACCGCCCCGGCCATCCCCATAATAGGCCCCGCCAGGCCCGTCCCCCACCCGGGCCGCCTTCCGTCCCGCACGGAATCGGGATGATCAGAGGTGGGAACAGCCCCAACGGAGCCACCATGGAAAAGAAATACGACGTCTACGCCCTCGGCAATGCCCTCGTGGATACGGAAATCGAGGTCAGTGACGCCTTTCTCGAACACATGGAGGTGGGCAAGGGGCTGATGACCCTGGTGGACCAGGCACGTCAGGCGGAATTACTGCAGGCACTGGAAGGCGAAGCTGAACCCCACAAGCTGACCAGCGGCGGTTCCGCCTGCAACACCGTGGTGGCGGCCCGTCAGTTTGGCGGCAGCGGCTATTACGCCTGCAAGGTGGCCGGGGATGACACCGGCGACATCTTCGTGCGCGAGCTGCTGGCCGCCGGCGTCGACACCAACATGAATGGCAACCGCCCGCGGGGCATTTCCGGTCGCTGCCTGGTGATGATCACGCCGGATGCCGAACGCACCATGAACACGTTCCTTGGCATTTCCGAGCAGGTCTCCGAAGACGAGGTTGACGAGGAGATCGTGGCGGCCTCCCGCTACGTGTATCTGGAAGGCTATCTGGTCAGTTCCCCCAGTGCCCGGGCCGCCGCCGTCCGCCTGCGTCAACTGGCTGAAAAAAACGGCGTCGGCACGGCGATGACGTTTTCCGATCCGGCCATGGTGCGTTTCTTCCGTGATGGTCTGACGGAAATGCTCGGCGATGGTGTCGATCTGCTGTTCTGCAACGAAGACGAAGCCAGGGGCTTTACCGATACCGATACTCCGGAAGCCGCCCTGGAAGCTCTGAAACCACTGTGCCGCACCCTGGTGATGACACGGGGCGCGCAAGGGTCCTTGTTGTGGGACGGCCAGCAGGCACACCCTATTCCCTGCGACCCGGTGAAGCCAGTTGATACCAACGGGGCCGGGGACATGTTCGCCGGCGCCTATCTTTATGCCATCACTCATGGCCACGACGCGGTCACCGCCGCCCGTCTGGCCAACGCCGCCGCGGGCCGCCTGATCGTTGAAT
Organism: Alloalcanivorax dieselolei B5; assembly: GCF_000300005.1. NCBI lineage: Bacteria > Pseudomonadati > Pseudomonadota > Gammaproteobacteria > Oceanospirillales > Alcanivoracaceae > Alloalcanivorax > Alloalcanivorax dieselolei. The sequence continues at coordinate 4,250,337 of NC_018691.1, forward strand.
TTGGCCCGCGCCTGCCCAGCGGCGCTCATCAGGAAATCCGCCAACGCATTCTGGGCGAGTAGGCAAGCAAAAGGAGAGTAAGACCGCGATGCAGGCCGTATGCACTATTCACGATATCGAGGACGACAGCGCCCGGGAATTCCAGGTGGATGACCAGCCGGTGGTGATCGTCAAACGGGACGGGCAGTTCCATGCCTACCTGAACTGGTGCCCGCACCTGGGAATCGAGCTGAATTTCATGCCGGATCAGTTCCTCGACAGTGACAATCAGTTTCTCATTTGCGCCAATCACGGCGCCCTGTTCGAAATCGAATCCGGCGATTGCCTGTCCGGCCCCTGCAGTGGCGATGCCCTGCTGGCGGTCCCCCTGGAAGTCCGAGAGGAACAAATCTGGCTGGGCGAGGTACCGCAACCGGCATGAGCCATCCCTTCGACCATCTGACCCCGGATCTCATGCTGGACGCCCTGGATGGCGTCGGCTTTCTCACCGACGGCCGCTTGCTGGCGCTCAACAGCTTCGAGAACCGGGTCTATCAGATCGGTCAGGAAGAAGGGCCGCCGGTGATCGTCAAGTTCTACCGCCCTCAGCGCTGGAGCGACGAACAGATCCTGGAGGAGCACCGTTTCAGTCTCTTTCTGGTGGAACGGGACTTGCCGGTAGTGGCGCCCTTGCAACGGGACGGCCGCACTTTGTTCGAGCATGGCGGCTTCCGCTTCGCCATCTTCCCCCGCGCCGGCGGTCATGCGCCGGAATTGGCCAATGACGCTCATCTCGAGCAACTGGGGCGGACCCTGGCGCGCTGGCATGCGTGTGGCAACGACCGTCCCTACCGGCAGCGCCCCACCCTGGACGTGATTACCGACATCGAAAAAGCCGCCGCCCAGCTCACCGAAGAGGTGGTGGATCTGAACTACCGGGGCCAATACCGGGACCTGACCGCCACTCTGGTGGCGCGACTGCGAACCCATCTGGCGGGTCGTGACTTCCCCCTGCTTAACGTTCATGGCGACTGCCACAGCGGCAACATCCTTTGGCGCGAGTACGGTGAAATCGGAGGCGGCCCTCACTTCGTCGACCTGGACGACAGCGTGCGGGCGCCGGCCATGCAGGATCTGTGGATGCTGCTTTCCGGTGAACAGGAAGAGCAACGCCATCAACTGCAGGTCGTGGCCCGTGGCTATGAGCTGTTTCTGCCCTTTCCCTGGGATCAGAGCGTGCTGATCGAACCGCTGCGCATCCGCCGCATGATCTGCCATGACGCCTGGCTGGCTCAGCGCTGGGACGATCCAGCCTTTCCTCCCGCCTTCCCCTGGTTCGACAGCCCCCGCTATTGGCAGGACCGGGTCACCACCATGACGGAGCAGGTTCAACGGCTGTCATAACTTGAGGGGCAAACGGGTCTCCAGCCGATTCTCGACCTCGGTCATCGTGGTTTTCCAGGCCAATACTTCCACGCCTTTGTCCACCGCCTCTCGCAACAGCTCGCCGTAACGGGCGTCGATTTCATCCGCCGGGCGCACCGCCAACGCGCCGGAATGCTGTACGCAGAAGAACAGCACCGCCCGCTTGCCCGATGCCACCACCGACATCAGTGTCCGCAAATGCTTCTGACCGCGTTCGGTGATCGAGTCCGGAAAGGCGATGACACCATCGTCGGGATCGTCGGGGCCAGGCCCCAGAGTGACGTTCTTCACTTCAATGAAAGTATGAGGAGCGGTGCGCTCACCCAGGGCCAGGTCGAAACGGCTGTCACCGAAGGTGATCTCGCGCAACACCCCCGCGCCCGGTTCCAGTTCCCGCACCCGACCTGCCGCGATGGCTTCGGCCACCAGGGTATTGGGACGACCGGTATTGACCCCGGCCCAGTGGCCATGAGCCACCTGCACCGCTTCCAGTGTGTGGCGATACTTGCGTTTGTCGTTGCCGCTGTCGCAAATCAACGCCGCCTGTTCCCGGCCCGGCAGCACGCAATGCTTCATGGAACCGGTGTTGGGACAATGCACGGTGATCTCGCTGCCGTCAGCCTGACGCACATCAGCCAGGAAACGCTTGTAGCGGCGCAACAGGGTCACCGCCTGCATGGGGGGATCGAACTTCATTGCCTCTCCAGGAAGCGGGCCAGACGCTCCAGCGCCTGATGCAAGCGCTCCTCGTCGCAGGTGTAGGCGAGACGAATGTATCGCTCGGGCTGGTGGGTCTCACCAAAATCCAGCCCGGGCGTTACCGCCACGCCCGCTTCTTCCAGCAAGCGCCGGCAAAGTTCGAAGCTGTCCCGGGTGTGGGCGCTGACATCCACGTAGATATAGAAGGCGCCTTCACTGTCACCGACCACCGGCAGCCCCATTCCCGGTAACGCCTCCAGCAACAGGGTACGGCGCCGAGCCAACAGCTGCCGGCGCTGCTCCGCGATAGCCAGAGTGTCTTCGCTGAACGCCGCCATGGCCGCATGTTGCGCCACCGTGCCCGGAGCCAGGAACCAGTTTTGCGCCAGCCGCTCCACCGCCGGCACCGCCGCCTCCGGCGCCACCAACCACCCCAGCCGCCAACCGGTCATGCCGAAGTATTTGCTGAAGCTGTTGATGACCCAGGCGGCGTCGCCATGCGCCAATACGGTTTCCGCTTCGGCGCCGTAGCAGAGCCCCTGGTAAATTTCATCGACGATCAAAGTGCCCTGACGCTCGCGGCACCACCGCGCCCAGTCATTCAATTCCCCGGCCGGGATGCGATTGCCGGTGGGATTGTCCGGGCTGGCCACCACAGCGGCCCGGGTCGTTTTGTCCCAGGCGCAGCGCAGTATCTCGCCACTGGGACGAAATCCCGTCGACGCCTGTAACGGCATGGGCTGCGGTATACCCCCAAACATACGGACGAACTGGCGGTTACAGGGGTAACCCGGATCACACAGCAACACGCCATCGCCGGGGTCCAGCAACGCCCCCAAAGCCAGCTGCAAGGCACCGGAGGCCCCCGGTGTGACCACAATTCTGGCCGGATCCACCTGCGCGCCGAAGCGGTCGCGGTAATCCTCGGCGATGATCTCACGCAATGCCGGCAACCCCGCCGCCGGCGTGTACCGGGTCTGTCCCAGATCCAGGGCGTGGCGGGCCGCCGCCATCACCGGCGACGGGCAAGGAAAGTCGGGTTCCCCCACCTCCAGGTGGATAATATCCCGGCCCTGGGCCGCCAGTTGTTGGGCCCGCTCCAGCAACGCCATCACGTGAAAAGGCGGAACGGTGTTGGCAAGGCGGGAAATTCTTTGCAAATCGGTCAAGAAAAACCCCTTTTCTGTCGCTATGTTGTGGCTATAATCCCGTGGTTTCGTGGCGTCAAGAAACGCCGCCGGGCGAGGGAAAGCCCACCGGGTTGACTGCCATCGCCAACAGTGGCATGGCAGGCAGTAACGCGGTAAGGTCGAAGATTACACTATTGACGGGCTCCGGTTGGGCGGGGCCATGCTCAGGGAACGCTCAGGGAACTGGGCTCCGAATAGCGAGTCGTGACTATGTTAAGGGAGTTGATCAAAATGGCCACCGGGAAAAAAGCTAAAAAGAAAGCCATCGCCAAACCCAAGGCCGGTGCAGCCCGGACTTCCGCCGCCGCCAGCAAGAAAGCCGCGGTGAAAAAGGCAGCCACCGTCAATAAGAAGGCTGTAGCCAAAAAAGCCGCCCCCAAGAAAGCAGCGGCCAAGGCCGCGTCGAAGGTGGCGAAAAAAGTCACGACCACGAAAAAAGCCGCCAGCAAGCGACCCGCCAGCGCAAAGACCACGGCCAAGGCAGCCCCTTCCCCTGGCAGCAAGAGCAAGGCCGCCAGCAAAAAGGCAACGGTCAGCAAAACCGCCAAGACCACCACCAAAGCAACGGCCACGAAAGCCAAACCGAAGACTCAGGCGGCCCGGAAAGCTACCCCGGGCCCCGCTTCCTCCACTCGCAGCAAACAGGTGAAAAGCACGCCCAAAAGCAAATCGAGCGCCACAACCGCACCCCAATCCAAGGCTTCCGGCACCGCCAAGCGCGGGGCCAAGGCCAAGCCGGCTCCGGCCCAAGCGCCGGCCCGGAATACGACGACGTCATCGGGAACCGCCAGGAAGGCTCCCGGCAGCCAGGAGCGCAGGCCGTCCCGTTCCTCTTCTTCAGTTCAGGTGAAATCGACGGTGAAAAAACCCGCAACAGCCGCCGACAAAGCGGACAATCTTATTCATGGAGTCACTCCCTATGTCGCCAAAGCAGGCGAGGAGTACATGAACGAAGCTCAGCGCGCCCATTTCCGTCAGGTTCTTCTGGCCTGGCGCCAGGAGTTGATGGAAGAAGCGGATCGCACCATGCACCACCTTCAGGACGAGGTGGCGAATCTGCCCGACCCCGCCGACCGGGCAACCCAGGAGGAAGAATTCGCATTGGAACTGCGCACCCGCGACCGCGAGCGCAAACTGCTGAAAAAGATCGAGAAAGCCCTCGATCAGATCGACAAGGATGACTACGGCTACTGCGAGGCCTGCGGCATCGAGATCGGCATCCGCCGACTGGAGGCCCGTCCCACCGCGGAACTGTGCATCGATTGCAAGGAACTCGCCGAGATCAAGGAAAGGCAGCTGGCGGGCTGAGAAAACAGTTAACAGTGGACAATTGACAGTGGACAGCTAAAGTCAAAACATGACTTTCTTTCACGGCCGGGCCATGCCCGGCCGTGTGCTGTTTCAGCTGTCAACTTTCAACTGTCAACTATCCACTGGTTATGTCCTATCGCGGTCGCTTCGCCCCCACCCCTTCCGGCCCCCTGCATTTCGGCTCTCTGGTCACCGCTCTGGCCAGTTGGCTGGATGCCCGCTATCACCAGGGGGAGTGGCGGGTACGCATGGACGATCTGGATCCGCCACGGGAACAGCCGGGGGCGGCGGATACTATTTCGCGGCAACTGGAAGCCTTCGGATTGCATTGGGATGGGGCTCTGCTCTATCAGAGCAAGCGCGGTGACGCCTATCAGGCGGCACTCGACGCTTTGCTGGAACAGGGGCAGGCCTTTTACTGCACGCTATCACGGCAACAATTGAAAGCGCTGGGCGATGTGCACCCCGGACCTTCGGTGGCGCAGCCGCCTGGACCGGATCGTGCCGTGCGTCTGACCGTACCGGTGGCGGCGCTGTGTTTCGATGACCGTCTGCAGGGCCGGGTGTGCGCTCAGCTCGCCGAGGAGGAAGGCCCGTTCGTGATCCGCCGCCGCGACGGCCTGTTCAGTTATCAACTGGCCTGCGCGCTGGATGACCGCGATCAGGGCATCACCGATGTGGTGCGCGGAGCGGATCTGCTGACCTCCACACTACAGCAAATCCGCGTTCTGGATTGTCTCGGCGCCACCGCGCCCCGCTACGCCCATCTGCCCGTGATCCTGCAACCGGATGGTCGCGGGAAGATCAGCAAATCCATGGGTGGCGCCGCGCTGGACCCGGACCTCAAGGGACCACTCACGCATGCGGCACTGACCTGCCTGGGGCTGTCCCCGCCGACCGGGTTACAACAGGCCACGGTCACCGATCTGTTGCAATGGGCGCGGGAAAACTGGACACCGGAGCAACTGCCGCGCGGCACCGGGTTACCCGCCCCCGCGCTTTTACAAGGCGGGAAGGTCTGACGTATGCTCAACTCCAGCCGTATGCTCAATCATACTGGGCCGACCCGAGCCTGAATCGGTCGAGGCGCCCTCGCCGCCGGATTAGAGTGCATGTATACCGACCGACTACTGATTATTTTCATTTTAGGCACCTATTTGCTCTCCCCGGCCATCATCGGCTGGTGGAGCGAGGGTGGGCGCGGCTGGTATCGCCCCTACCTGATCTGGCTGGCCCTGATCGCTCTCAGCTACTGGATCGCCAAGAGCCGGGACGCGAATGACGTATAGTGTCAGCGAACTGATTCTGATCGCCTGTGGCTACCTGCTGTTTCTGTTCCTGGTGGCCTGGATCACCGAGCGAGGCTGGATCCCCTCACGTTGGGTTCGTCATCCGGTCGTTTACGTGCTGTCGCTGGGCGTCTATGCCAGTGCCTGGGCCATCTATGGTTCGGTGGGTTACGCCTATCGTTACGGCTACAATTTTCTTGCCTATTTTCTCGGTATCTCCGGGGTGTTTTTGTTGGCGCCGATCCTGCTGGCGCCAATCCTGCGTCTGACCACGACCTACCAGTTGGGCTCCCTGGCGGATCTGTTCGCTTTCCGTTATCGCAGCCGCCTGGCCGGGGCGCTGACCACGGTGATGATGGTGATCGGCATGCTGCCGTTGCTGTCACTGCAGTTAAAGGCCGTGGCGGAGTCGATCCAGATACTGACCGGGGATCCCGATCCCGCTTGGCTGGCATTCTGGTTCTGTCTGCTGATCACCCTGTTCGCCATTTTGTTCGGTGCACGCCATGCCACCGCCCGGGAACGGCATGAGGGGCTGGTCGTCGCCATCGCCACCGAATCGTTGATCAAACTGGTGGCGTTCGTAGGGGTGGCTCTGCTCGGGCTGTTCGGCGTCTTTGGTGGTCTCGGCGGCTTGAACCAGTGGCTGGACGCCAATCCGGAGATGCTCACTCGTCTTTACCAGCCTTTGCAGGACGGCACCTGGCACAGCCTGATCATGGCGTTCTTCGTCTCCGCGGTGGTGATGCCTCATATGTTCTACATGGCCTTCACCGAGAACCTCAATCCTCGAGCTCTGATCACCGCCAGTTGGGGACTGCCGCTGCTGTTTTTGATCATGGCGCTGTGTGTGCCGCTGATCCTGTGGTCCGCGCTCGCCATCGACGCGCCGACCATTCCGGATTATTTCGCTCTCGGCGTCGGCCGGGAGAACGGCCACGGCGCGGTGCTCGCCTATCTGGCCGGCCTGGCCGGCGCCAGTGGCATGTTGATCGTCGCCACGCTGGCGCTGTCCGGCATGTGTTTGAATCACCTGGTGCTGCCGGCCAGCCCCCTCAGTTCCGCCCAGGATCTGTACCGCAATCTGCTATGGACCCGGCGGGTGCTGATCGCCGCCATTCTGGCGTTGGCCTTTTTATTCTACCGGCTCACCGGCCCCAACCATTCCCTGGTGGAACTGGGGGTGTTGTCGTTCGTCGCGACACTGCAATTCGTGCCCGGCCTGATCGGGGCGCTGTTCTGGCCATCGGGCAATCGCAGCGGGCTGTTCGCCGGCATGCTGGCAGGGTTCGTGATCTGGGCGGTAGCCCTGTTGTTCCCATTGATCACGCCGCACTGGCACGCCCAGGAAGTCCTGCAGTGGCTCGGCTGGCAGTATCCGGAAGGCGCTACCCAATGGCACCGGGTGGCGCTGGCGTCGGTGAGTCTCAATGGCCTGATCTATGCAGTGGTGTCGATCGTCACCCCCATGTCCCGGGCGGAACGGTCCGCCGCCGAGGCCTGCGCGGTGGACAGCCTGCGACGCCCGTACCGCTGGGAATTGAGCGCCCAGTCCGTGGACGATTTCATCGCGTCACTGAGCGGCCCGCTGGGGCCGGTAACCGCCGCCCGTGAAGTGGAGATGGCGCTGCGGGACCTGCGCCTGAAGTATACCGAGACCCGCCCCTACGCTCTGCGGCGGCTGCGCGATCAGTTGGAGACCAACCTGTCCGGCCTGCTCGGTCCCTCCGTCGCCCATCAACTGATGGATGAAAACGTGCCCTATCGGCCGCGCGAGGGTGAGGAATCCAGCGAGGATATTCGCTTTATCGAAACCCGTCTGGAAAAGTACCGGGATCGCCTTTCCGGTCTGGCGGCGGAACTGGACAGCCTGCGCCGTTTCCACCGGCAAACCCTGCTTGAATTGCCGATGGGGGTTATTTCCCTGGGCGCCGACGGCGAGATCATCGGCTGGAACCGGGCGGTGGAAACCCTGACCGGCATCGAGGCGGAAGACACCATAGGCTCGCGCCTGGATCATCTGCCCTCTCCCTGGGGGGAACTGCTCACCGAGTTCAGCCGCGGCGAGGACGCCCACGACCCCAAACGCAGTATCGAGGTCAACGGCCAGGCTCGCTGGCTGAGTCTGCACAAATCGCTGATCCGTGGCGCCGGCCCGTCCGAACAGGCCGGCGGCCTGGTGCTGGTGCTTGAGGACATTACCGATCTGCGCCATATGGAAGCGCATCTGGCACACAACGAGCGGCTGGCCTCCATCGGCCGCCTGGCCGCCGGGGTGGCCCATGAGATCGGTAATCCGGTTACCGCCATCGCCTGTCTCGCACAAAATCTGGAAGGCGACAGCATTGATGAGGAGCAGCGCCTCAGCGGACGCCAGATCATGGAGCAGACCCGACGCATCACCCGCATCGTCGAATCACTGGTAACGTTCAGCCATTCCGGCGGCATGCGCGACGTGATTCATGGCCCGGTGCGGGTCTTCGACACCGCCGCCGAAGCCATCGCCCTGCTGCAGTTGGACCCGGACCGCCGCCAGCAACACTTCCGCAATCTCTGCGACCCGACCCATGAAGTGATGGGTGACCCGCAACGTTTGCTGCAGGTGTTCGTCAACCTGCTCAGTAACGCCTCGGACGCCAGCGAGGACGACGCCCCGATCACGGTCCGCAGCCGCCCCGAAGGCGAGAAGGTGCGTATCGAAGTCGAGGATCGCGGCCATGGCATACCGACGGAACTGCGCGATGCCCTGTTCGAACCCTTCGTCACCAGCAAACCGCCGGGCCGCGGTACGGGTCTGGGACTGGCGTTGGTTTACAGTATCATCGAAGACCATCAGGGGACGGTGCGCGTGGAGAGCCCAGTGGAGGGCGACCAAGGCACCCGGTTTATCATCGACCTGCCCGCTTATTAGAGCCTGTTTAAGGTCTATTCGCCACCGCGTTGCTGCTGGAAAAGCCGCCAGGCGGCGTCGCGGACTGCAGGCTTTGGTGGGCCAAAGGCAAAGGCCGGGGCGTCGTCTGGCGGCTTTTCCAGCGCAACCCGGAGGGCCGGGCCCACTTTCCTTAGGTGGAGAGTGCCGCCAGCCCGCGATTACGCTTGTTTATGTAGAATGACTACACTGCACAATCGGAATCACGACCTGACGACAAAATGAACTCCGGCGCGGCGGTGAATAGATCTTAAACAGGCTCTTAGAATTAGAAGGAAGGCAGTATGAGTCACATACTGATCGTGGAAGACGAGCCCGTGATTCGCGGCGCGCTACGCAAACTGCTGGAGCGGCATGATCACTCCGTGACGGAGGCGGAATCCGTGGAGCAGGCCCTGGAGAAAAGCCTGCATCAGTACGACCTGATCATCAGCGATCTGCGATTACCGGGGGAGCCGGGCACGGCCCTGATCGAACAAGCCAACCCGACGCCGGTGCTGATCATGACCAGTTACGCCAGTCTGCGTTCGGCGGTGGACGCCATGCGCCAGGGCGCGGTGGACTACATTCCCAAACCGTTCGATCACGAGGAAATGCTGCTGGCCGTGGAGCGGGTGCTGAAGGAAGGCCGGCTCAATCGCGGCAACCAGGCACTGCGCCGTGATATGGAACGCAGCTATCCGGTCAACGCCATGGTCGGTGAGTGTCAGGCCATGCGCGAGCTCAAACACCGCATCGCCCGGGTGGCGCCCACTGATACCCCGGTGCTGATCCTTGGGGAAGCCGGCACCGGCAAGGAACTGACCGCCCGCTCCATTCATGAACACAGTGACCGGGCCGGCGGCCCCTTGATTACCGTGCACTGCGCCTCCCTGCCGAAAACACTGCAACTGGATGATCTGTTCGGCAACGATGGCCAGCCCGGCCGCATTGAAGAAGCGGAAGGCGGCACCTTGTTTCTGGACGAAGTGGGCGAACTGTCCGGAGAAGCGCAGAGCCGGCTGCTGACGCTGCTGGAGCAAGGCGAGATCCATCGTCAGGACTCCCTGTCCACGCGCCGGGTGGACGTGCGCATCCTGGCCAGCAGTCAGACCGATCTGCCCACCCGGGTCACCGAGGGCGGATTCCGCCGTGACCTTTATTACCGGCTTAACGTGATGGAACTGGAAGTGCCGCCATTGCGGGCCCGCGAGCAGGATATCGAGGACCTGGCCAGCGCCCTCCTGGCCCGTGGCAGCGAGAAACTGCGGCGGCAGAACCTGTTTTTCACTCAGGAAGCGCTGGAGGCGATGCGTGGTTACAGCTGGCCGGGCAATGTGCGGGAGTTGGAAAACGTCATCGAGCGGGCCGTGATTCTCTCCGAGGAGGAAGCCATAGGCCCCGGTCAACTGGGCCTGAATCCGGATCGCGCGCCGCAACGCACCACCCGTGCCAGCCGCGCCAGCCTGGATCCCTCCGAGGATCTGTCGCTGGAAGACTACTTCACCCGCTTTGTCCTGGAAAACCAGGACAGCATGACCGAGACCGAGTTGGCCAATAAGCTCGGCATCAGCCGCAAAAGCCTGTGGGAGCGCCGCCAGCGCCTGGGCATTCCCCGTCGCAAGGGCGGCCGGCGCTGAGAGCCTGGTCCATGGAAAGCGGGTTCACTCGCGAATAGCGTGTCGTGTGTCAGCGATTATCCCATCTTTCTTTGCCAGAAACGGCTTGTGGGACCCTCCTTGTTACTCCCTCAGTCGCATTCAACGACCAAGTGTTACCTTACTACACAGGGCGGGTAACAAGAACGTTACCCCACACCCCCACCTTTGGAACTGCTTTTTCATGTTTTTTGTAAGTTGCTGATTTATAAGGATTTAACATGCTATTGCAAAGGAAAATCCATCCATGCACTATGAATCCCACGCCAGATAAACAAAACAACCAAGGCGGCAAGGCTCAAATAAGAACAAGAAAAGAAGAACAAAAAGTGGACGAGCCAAACGAGAGAAATGCCGTAACACCATGTGCGTACGGCGCAAGGCAGAAAACAACACAAACAATAACAACAACAGAATCAGCGCATAGGGCATCACAACCAAGGTTGTGGTGCCTTTTTACTTTTAAACGCCCAGCTTGCCTTCCATCTCTTTCCGTTGCAAGGCGCCGATCAATAACCTGTGGCGCGAAAAAGGTGCTACCATGCCGCCTTTCATTCAGTTAGGACGATAATCGCTCAATGGCGTCAAAGCTTCTGGAGAAACTGACCCGCCTTATTCAGTTTGGTTCCCCACGTACGCCCCGCCTTCCCAAGGCCAAGGTGATTCCCCGCGACGCCCACCCTATTTCCCGTAAACAGGTGTCCCGGGCCGCGCTCAATGTACTCTACGGACTGCATAAGGCCGGGTTCGAAGCCTATCTGGTCGGGGGATGCCTGCGGGATCTGCTATGCGGGCGGCAACCCAAGGATTTCGACGTGGTTACCGACGCCACCCCGGAGCAGGTCTACCGGCTGTTCAAGCGCAGCCGCATCATCGGCCGCCGTTTCCAGATCGTGCACGTGCGTTTCGGTGGCGAGGTCATCGAAGTGTCCACCTTCCGCGCGTTCCAGCGGGATGATGATCTGGATGACGATCAGCACCGGGCCCATGAGGAAACCGGCCTGGTGCTGCGAGACAACACCTGGGGCAACATTGAGGAAGACGCGCTGCGCCGCGACTTCACCATCAACGCCCTCTATTACAATATCGCCGATTTCGCCCTGTATGATTTCGTCAACAGCCGGCAGGACATCGAGCGCGGCATCATCCGGTTGATCGGAGATCCTCAGCAACGCTATCGCGAGGATCCGGTACGCATGCTGCGCGCCGCCCGCTTCGCCGCCAAACTGGGCTTTCAGCTGGATCGCGCCACCCGGGCGCCCATTCCTGAGATGGCGTCGCTGTTACTGCAGGTTCCGCCCGCCCGCCTGTTCGACGAAGTGCTCAAGCTGTTCCTCAGCGGTCATGCCCGGGATTCCTTTGAACAGCTGCGGAAGCTGGGTTTGTTTGCCTTTTTGTTCCCCAACACCCACGAAGCGTTGGAAAGTGAGCAGGGAGAAGTCTGGGAACGGCTGATCCTGGCCGCCATGGACAACACCGACCGGCGCCTGTCCGAGAACAAGCCGGTTACCCCGGCCTTCCTTTACGCGGTGTTTCTGTGGCCGGTGCTGGTCACACAATTGAATCGCTATCGCGAGGATGGCATTCCGCCAGCGCCGGCCTTGCATAAAGCCGCCACCTGGGCTCTTAACGAGCAAAGCCATCACACCTCGGTGCCTCGCCGCTTCTCCTCGGTGATGCGCGAAATGTGGGACCTGCAGCCGCGCCTGGACAAACGCAATGGCAAGCGGGCGGATACCCTGATGGAGCACCCCCGCTTCCGTGCCGCTTACGACTTCCTTCTGCTGCGCGAACAGGCCGGTGAAATCAAACCCGGACTGGGAGAATGGTGGACCCGCTATCAAGCCGCCGACGAGTCCCAGCAACGCGCCATGGTTCAGGATCTGGGCCAGCCCGACCGCCAAGGCGGCCGGCGGCGTCGGCGGCGCCGTCGCAGCGGGGGCGGAGGCGACAGCGAAGCATGATCGCCGTCGGTCTGGGTAGCAATCTGGATGGCCCTGTCGAGCGCGTCAGCCGTGCCCTGGAAGCCATCGCGGTATTGCCGATGACCCGCCTGCTGGCGCATTCCGCTCTCTATGACACCGCGCCGGTGGGCCCGCAGGATCAGCCCGATTTCGTCAACGCCGTGGCCTTGCTGGAAACCCGCCTGCCACCTCTGTCCCTGCTCAGCGCGTTACAGGACCTGGAAAAGGCAGCCGGGCGAGTACGGCACCGGCGCTGGGGTGAACGTACCCTGGATCTGGACCTTCTGCTGTGGCGGGACCAGACCATCCGCCTGCCCCGTCTCACCGTCCCGCATCCGGAAATGCACAAACGCGCCTTTGTTTTGCGCCCCTTGTTGGACATTGCCCCCGAAGCGCGCTTGCCCGACGGCCGCCGGCTGTCCGACTATTGGCCTGGAGTGGCGGACCAGCCACTGCGCCGTCTGCCCAACCTGGAGGAGAACCACTTTGTTGAGCCAGCGCATTCAACAGCGTCGTGAAGCCGGCAATCTGCCTCGCCTGATCGCCGTGGAAGGCCCCATCGGTGTCGGCAAGACCACTCTGACCCGACGCCTGGCGGACACTTTTGGCTTCGATACCCTGCTGGAGCAGGCGGAAGCCAATCCTTTTCTGTCCCGCTTCTATCAGGACCCGGCCCGCTACGCCTTGCAAACCGAGCTGTTTTTCCTGTTTCAGCGGGCGGAACAGTTGCGCAACCTGCACCAGCAGGAACTGTTCAGCGGCCCCTGGGTGGCGGATTTCCTGGTGGACAAGACCCGGCTGTTCGCCGAGGTGACACTGAGCGACGAAGAGTTCCCGCTCTACGACAACGTCTACAAGCACATGCTGATCGACGCCCCGACGCCGGATCTGGTGATCTATCTGCAGGCCCCCACCGCCACCCTGCGGCAGCGCGTGCTCAAACGCGGCACCGACTTCGAACAACGCATGGATCCCGGCTACCTGGAACGGCTCAACGACGCCTATACCCGTTTCTTCCATTTCTACGACGGCGCGCCGCTGTTGATCGTCAACACCGCCGACATCGATCTGGTGGAAGGGGAGCGGGACTACCAGCAACTGGTGGCCGAGTTGCTGGACATCCGCTCGGGCCGCCACTATTTTAACCCCCGGCCGCTGGGGAACCTCTGAACCGCCTTGCCTCCGAGCCCCCAAGCCCGCCCCGGGCGCCTGCCTTTACCTTCCAGGCGCCTCCGTCTATTTGTCAGGGGAGAGCCCCATGCCCGTAACCATCCGCACCCTGCAGAAGTACAAACAAGAGCACCGCAAGTTTTCGGTACTGACCGCCTATGACGCGACCTTTTCCCGGCTGATCAGCGATGCCGGCGTGGAAGCCATGCTGATCGGCGATTCCCTTGGTAATGTGGTCCAGGGACAGCAGAGCACCGTGCCGGTCACGCTGGAACAGATGGTGTATCACACGGAATGCGTGGCCCGCGGCAATCAGAACAGCCTGATCATCGCCGACGTGCCGTTCATGGGGGCCGCCACCCTGGAACGCACCCTGGACGCCGCCGCCCAATTGATGCGGGCCGGCGCCAACGTGATCAAACTGGAAGGCGGCGCCTGGCTTGAAGAAGCCGTCACCGTGCTCAAGCGCAATGGTATCCCGGTCTGCGTCCATATGGGGCTGACCCCGCAATCGGTGAACGCCTTCGGCGGCTACCGGGTACAGGGCAAGGATGAAGCCGGCGCCAAGGAACTGCTGGAAGCCGCCATCACCCTGGACCGGGCCGGAACCGCTCTGTTCGTGCTGGAATGCGTGCCGCGCGGCCTCAGCGCCGAGATCACCGCCAACGTGCAGGCGCCGGTCATCGGCATTGGTGCCGCGCCGGAGTGCGACGGCCAGGTGCTGGTGCTGCACGACATGCTCGGCCTGAACCCGAGGCCGGCGCGCTTCGTCAAGGATTTCATGGCCGACGCCGGCGACATCGCCGCCGCGATCCGCGCCTATGATCAGGCCGTCAAGGACGGCAGCTTCCCCGCCGGGGAACACTGTTTCTAAATGCCCCTCCCGGCACGAGCGTGCCGGGGCGTCTATTCATCGTGGAGGCATCCCAATGCATATCGCGGAAACCGTGAGCGCCACCCGCGACGCCATCACCGCCTGGAAACAGGCGGGCGAAACCGTGGCCCTGGTCCCCACCATGGGGAATCTGCATAACGGTCACCTCAGTCTGGTTCGTGAGGCGCGCCGGCAGGCCGACTGCGTGGTGGTCTCGGTCTTCGTCAATCCGACCCAGTTCGGCCCCGGCGAGGACTATGACGCCTACCCGCGCACCCTGGACCAGGACAGCGCACTGCTGCGGGAAGAAAAGGCTGACCTGCTGTTCATGCCCAGCGTAGACGAGATGTATCCCCTGGGCAGCAACAAGACCTGGGTGTCCGTGGACGACCTGGGGGACCATTTGTGCGGCGCCAACCGGCCGGGGCACTTCCGCGGCGTCACCACTGTTGTGAGCAAATTATTTAATATCGTGCAGCCGGATATCGCCGTCTTTGGTGAAAAGGACTTCCAGCAATTGGCGGTGATCCGCCGCATGACGGCGGAATTGATGATGCCGATCCGCATTGTCGGTGCCCCCACCGACCGTGAGGAGGACGGCCTGGCGCGCAGTTCCCGCAATGGTTTCCTGACCGCCGCGGAACGGCCCAGGGCGGCGCTGCTGCACCAGCATCTGGAGCAGGCGCGCAATGCCATCGCCACCGGGGAACGGGATTACCGGGCCCTGGAAACGCGCCTGGCCCGGGCCCTCGGCGAGCAGGGTTTTGAGGTCGATTATTTCACCGTGGCCGATGCCCACACACTGGTCCCGGCGGGCCCGCAACACCGGGATCTGGTGGTCGCCGCCGCCGCCCGGCTGGGACAACCGCGGTTGATCGACAACGTGACGATTTCGTTACTTAACACATAAAAAAGCACGGATTTGGCGGTTCCGCGGCGCCTTGTATGTGACCAGTGATTCATGCATACTGCCGCCCCGCAGACAGCCTGCCCAGGCCGTCCGTGGCTTGTTCAGAGAGGTACCCGATATGCAGTGCACCATGCTGAAAGCCAAGCTGCACCAGGCTCGCATTACCCACGCGGAACTGGAGTATGAAGGCTCCTGCGCCATCGATGGCAATCTGCTGGATATGGCCGGCATTCTCGAGTATGAGCAAATCCAGATCTATAATCTGGATAACGGCGAGCGTTTTGAAACTTACGCCATTCGCGCGGAAGAAGGATCCAAGATCATCTCCGTCAATGGTGCCGCCGCCCATAAAGCCCAACCTGGCCATCGCGTGATTATTTGCGCTTACGCCAGCTACGGCAGCTCAGAGCTGATTAACTTCAAGCCGCGGCTGATTTACGTCGGCGAAGGCAACGAAGTCAAAGGCTCCAGCAACGCGATCCCGGTACAAGTCGCCTGATTGTTGCGCGCCACGTACGCGCCCGTACCCTGATTCGCCTACGCCGGCCCCGAGGCCGGCGTTTTTGTTTGTCATGTTCACGGCCATTGTGCGGAAACGGCCCGCGAACCGCGATCCCCTCATCGACCTACCCCCAAAGTATCCCCCACCCTTGCGCCAAAGGGAGTTAGACCATAGTTTAATTCCTGTGCGTTCCTTTGCCGCGCCATAATGCGGCCGCACTTTCACCTCACCCGACCCTTGTCATCACCATCGCCCAAGGGCGTGTCCCGACCCGGGGCGGGTGCGGACAATGTCTAACAACAAGCCACCGGCGAGCAGTATGGAAGGAGGCCGCAATGTCCGAGCATAAAATCCACCCGGTTCCGGAGTCATTCAAGCGTCAGACCCTCATGGACCGCGACACCTATGAGCGCTGGTACGCACAATCCGTCGACGATCCGGAAACCTTCTGGGCGGCCCGCGCCGAAGAGCTGCTGCACTGGCATACCCGCTGGGATACCGTCAGCGACTGGGATTTCAAGGAAGGTCGCGCGGCCTGGTTCGCCGGTGGCAAACTGAACGCCTGTTACAACTGCGTCGATCGTCATCTGCCGCAACGCGCCAACCAGACCGCCATCATCTGGGAAGGCGACGAGCCGGACCAGGACAAGCACATCAGCTACCAGGAATTGTTCGAGCAGGTCAGCAAGCTGGCCAATGTACTGCGCGGCCGCGGCGTCAAAAAGGGCGACCGGGTGGTGATTTACATGCCCATGATTCCGGAAGCCGCCTACGCCATGCTCGCCTGCGCCCGTATCGGCGCCATCCACTCGGTGGTTTTCGGCGGCTTCTCACCGGAAGCCCTCAAGGACCGTATCAACGATGCTGACGCCTGTGCCGTCATCACCGCCGATGAAGGCGTGCGCGGCGGCCGCACGGTACCGCTGAAACAGAACGCCGACAAAGCGATGAATGGCCAATCCAGCGTCCACAGTTGCGTGGTGGTACAACGCACCGGTGGCAACGTGGATTGGAACGACAGCCGTGACCTCTGGTATCACGAAGCCATGGCGCAGGCTGACCCGCGGTGCGAACCGGAATGGATGGACTCCGAGGATCCGTTGTTCACCCTCTACACCTCCGGCTCCACCGGCAAGCCCAAAGGCGTGGTACACAGCACCGCCGGCTATCTGCTGCAAAGCGCGCTGACCCACAAATACGTATTCGACTATCACGACGGTGACATCTACTGGTGTACCGCCGACGTGGGCTGGGTTACCGGCCACAGCTATATCGTTTATGGTCCGCTGGCCAATGGCGCCACCACCCTGATGTTCGAGGGCGTGCCCACCTACCCGGACGCCTCCCGTTGTTGGCAAGTGGTGGACAAGCACAAAGTAAACATCTTCTACACCGCGCCCACCGCCATTCGCGCGCTGATGGGACTCGGCGACGAGCCCGTCACCAAGACGTCGCGGCAGAGTCTGAAGTTGCTGGGAACGGTGGGCGAGCCGATCAACCCGGAAGCCTGGGAGTGGTACTACAAAGTGGTGGGCGAGGAGCGCTGCCCGATCGTGGACACCTGGTGGCAGACCGAGACCGGCGCCATCATGATCGCCCCGCTACCCGGTGCCGTGGATCTGAAACCGGGCTCCGCCACCCTGCCCATGTTCGGCGTACAGCCGGCCCTGATGGACCCGGACGGCAAGGAGCTGGACGGCGCCACTTCCGGCAACCTGGTGATCAAAGCGAGCTGGCCGAGCCAGATCCGTACCGTTTACGGCGATCATCAGCGCATGATCGACACCTACTTCAGCGCCTATCCGGGTTACTACTTCACCGGTGACGGCGCCCGCCGCGACGAAGACGGCTATTACTGGATCACCGGCCGGGTCGACGACGTATTGAACGTGTCCGGCCACCGCCTCGGCACCGCCGAGATCGAGTCCGCTCTGGTGCTGCACAAGAGCATCGCCGAGGCCGCCGTGGTGGGTTATCAGCACGACGTCAAAGGCCAGGGCATCTACGCCTATGTGTCCTTGATGGCCGGCGCCACGGGCAGCGAGGAGTTGATCGAGGAACTGCGCAAGCTGGTCACCGAGGAAATCGGCCCGATCGCCAAGCCGGATCTGATCCACTTCGCGCCCGGGCTGCCCAAGACCCGTTCCGGCAAAATCATGCGCCGCATCCTGCGCAAGATCGCCGCCGATGAGCTCGACAGCCTGGGGGACACCTCCACTCTGGCGGATCCCGGCGTGGTCGACCAGTTGATCGAAACCCGCCGCAACCGCTAAGGCGGATCGGCATCACCGTTAGCCTGTCTCCCGGCCCCGGTACAGTCAGGGGCCGGGCTTTTTAAGCGGCCGGAAGCACCACCTGTCACGAATACTGTCACGGATAGTTCAGATACAGAATGGTCGGCGTATTGACGGCCTGACTGACGATGGTTTCCGCATTCCCCGTGATGACGCTGCCATCGAGCCGGTGCCAGCTCATGTGGGGGCTGGGAGTGTTCATCAACACCATCGGATCCGCCACTTCCTGCCTGATCCGCTCGCAACTGGACACCACCGCCTCATTTCCGGTAACGGCACTCACGCCAACCTCACAGGTCGCCACCGCGATTCTGCCATGGAAGCGTATCTTCCCGTCGCTGGCGTAGCCCTGCGGCATCAGCAGTGCACACAGCACCCCAACACCCCATCGCCAAGAAAGCCATCGTAGCGGTCGCCCGGCGCCGCCGCCTTTTTCCCTTAAAATCCGTCCGGCTCTCGGCTCATCCTGTCTTTTCCCCTGATCCCACTGCGTCGCGTCCATGTCACTCCCCTCGCTCCGTTGGTTATTATTTCGTGATACATGTCACTTTTTTATGGGCGCCGCTCCAATCGACACCCTGACAGGTCGATCAACGAAATAATCAGCGTTTCATTAAGCGCACCGGCCAGCCCGAAGCCCGCCCCGACGCGGCTCCGCCTTTATTTTCAGGCATTTTCGCCCGTTTTCATTTATTCACATTCATGACTCTAATGGAAAAACAAAGGGAGAAAAAACCAATATATGTCCTTTTTTAAACCAAATTGGCATTAAAAAATAAATCCTTTATAGCCATAAAAAATAATTAAAGGTTTTCCAAAAGCTGCCGATATCTTATTTTCTATGGCGGCAGTAATACCGGCCTTAAAATTGGCAACAACTCTTTCGGTTTTTTAAAGCAAGGAGCGAGAGGATTGTTCTTTGTTTGAGGGGAGAGGTGACCAGAGGCGGCAGCTAAACTGTCGCCGGCTGCTGACGCCGCAGTAACAATACCAGCGGAATGGCCGCCATATTAATCCACATAAGCAAGCGGAAATCGTTCATGTAACTGATCTCCGCGGCCTGACTCAACAGGGTGTGATACACCTGGGCGGGCACCCCGGACACCAGATCCTTCATCGGCAATCCCTGGGCAATCCAGGCCTTCAGTTGCAGCTGCTCGCCCAGCTGTTGCTCGTTGATCCACAGATTGCGGGTCAACATGGCGGTCATGATCGAGATACCAACGCTGGAACCGAGGTTGCGGGAAAGGGAGAACAATGACGTACCCTCGGTCCGCAACGAAGGCGCCAGGGTGGCATAGGTCAACGCGGAGGCCGGCACGAACACCAGGCCAAGCCCCAGTCCTTGCAGCACCCCGGTCCAGATCAGATCGCTCTGCGAAACCTGCAAGGTGAAGCCCGCCATCTGATATAACGACAGGCTGGTCAGACATAACCCGGTGATCACCAGGGCCCGGGGATCCAGGCGGGTACGCATCAAACGCCCCACCAGCATCATCGACACCATCGACCCGAGCCCTCTGGGGGCCAGTACGATGCCGGTGGTGGCGGCGGGGTAATCCTTCCACTGCTGCAGAAACGGCGGCAGCAGTGCCATGGTGGCGAGCAGGATGATCCCCACCACGAAAATGAACACCACACCGGTGACGAAATTGCGGTCCCGAAACAACGCCATATTGATAAAAGGCGCTTTATGGGTCAGCGAGTGCACCACGAACAGATACAGGCCCGCCAGCGCCAGCACCGCCTCGATCTGGATCTCAAGACTGCCAAACCATTTCAGGTGTTCGCCCCGGTCCAGCATCAACTGGAAGGCACCGATGGCCAGAGCGAGCAAGGCAAAACCGGTAAGGTCAAATCGGGTTTTCCGGATTTCCGTGTCCGGCACACTGAGCCAGATCCCCAGATAGGCCAGCAAGCCAAACGGCAAGTTGATGTAGAACACCCAGCGCCAGCTGTACCATTCGGTCAGCCAGCCTCCCAGTGTCGGGCCGAGGATTGGCCCGACCATCACCCCAACCCCCCAGACCGCCATGGCCTGCCCGTGCTTTTCCACCGGATAGGAGTCCAGTAGCACCGCCTGGGACAGCGGCACCAGGGCCGCGCCGAAGATACCCTGCAAAATACGGAACGCCACCATCTGTTCCAGCGAGGTGGACAGGCCGCACAGACCGGACGCCACGGTAAACCCGGCCACCGACCACAGGAACACCTGGCGCCGGCCGATACGCGACGTCACGAAGCCCACCGCCGGGGTCATGATGGCGCAAGCCACGATGTAGGAGGTCAGGACCCAGGTAATCTGGTCGGTGCTGGCGGAGAGGCTGCCCTGCATATGTGGCAGGGCCACATTGGCAATGGTGGTATCGAGCACCTGCATCACCGTCGCCAGCATGATACTGGCGGTGACCAGACGCTGGTCCTCGATACGCGTCATATTACTGCGCCTGTGCGGTTTGTTGCTCCGGCTCGTCACCGGTGTCGATGCTCACCTCGGCGCTCATTCCGGCGCGCAGGATCGGCTGGCCATCCTTGGGTAACAAACGCAGCCGCACGGGGAGCCGCTGAACCACTTTCACCCAGTTGCCGCTGGCATTCTGCGGAGGAATCAGCGCAAACTCGGAACCGGTGGCCGGACTCAGACTGATGACTTCCGCTTCCCACTTCACCCCCGGGAAGGTGTCCACTTCCACTTCCGCTGTCTGCCCCGGCACGATTCGGGTCAGTTGGGTTTCCTTGAGGTTCGCTTCCACCCACAACGTATCGGTCTTCGACAAGGAAATGATCGGCACCGCGGCGTTCACCCGTTCCCCCACCATCGGCACTTCGCCACCGACGATGCCGGAGGCCGGGGCGATGACCTGGCACTGGGACAGATCGTATTCCGCCTGCTCCAGCTTGGCGGTGGCGGCCTGATAATCCGGGTGGTCCTCCACCGCCATATCAGGGCCGCCCGCCAGTTGCGCCCGCAAGCTGACCAGACGCTGTTCCGCCACGGAGCCGTTGGCGCGGGCCTGGTCCAGTTTCTGCCGCGCGCTGTCCAACTGTGCCTCGGACACCGAACTGCGCCTCATGCGCTGCAAACGTTGCAGCTCACGCCGGTAATAGGACACATCACGGTTGGCCTGATCCCGCTCCGCCGTGGCCTGGGCATAATCGCCCCGCAACGACAGGATGCGGTTGCGCACCGCTTGCTGATCCGCTCGTGCTTCGGCAACGGCGATGCGAAACGGCCGGGGGTCCACTTCCGCCAGCACCTGCCCCTTCTCCACCACCTGATTGCGTTCCACGTTCACCGCCACCAACTGTCCGCTGACGTTGGCGGCCAGGGACAACATGTCGATCTTGATGTAGGCGTTATCCGTGCTGACGTAGCGCTGGCCGCCAAAAATCAGCCACAGGATCAGCACCACCGCCACCAGCAAGCCCAAGCCCATGCCCAGACGGCGGGTTCGTTGTATCGAGGTCACTCTAGTCTCCCTGGTCCGGGCGATCACACAAGTTGGCACGCATGGCGGCCAGAATCCGGATGAGCGTGTCGATATCCGCAGGCGCCAATCCCGCAAAAGCCCGCGCACGGGTTTGTTCGGCCAGTTCCTTCAATCGTTCCAGCGCTGGCCGGGCCTGGTCGGTCAGAAACAACAACCGGCGCCGTCGATCGGACGGATCCGGGCGCCGCTCCACCAGGCCTTCCGCTTCCAACTGGTCCACTTGGCGGGTCAGCGAGATGGGCGCCAGATCCATCACTTCGGCAAGGGCGGCCTGATGCAGGCCCTGCCGCCGGGAAAGCTGCCAGAGCACCTGCCAGCGCGCCCGGCTCAGGCCCTGCTCCCGGGCCCGACGATCGAAGTCCCGCCGCATCATGCGCGCCACATCGTTCAGACTCATCCCAACCGTGGTGTCCGTTCCGCCCATGCTCACTACTCGGATAACAACCTTAAACAGGCTCTCATTGTAAGCATGCTTATGAATTTGGCAATAGGGTCAAATAGTTTGACCCATATCCACGCCCGCACCGGAGACAGCCACAGCCAACCCCGGTAGACTGCGCACCTCGCGAGCACCGGCGTCGAGGACAATGCAATGCTGACCAATGCGGTGGTGATATCGGTTCTGGTTCTGATGGGCCTGAGCCTGGCACGCCTGAATGTGGTTCTGGCGCTGGTATGCGCCGCCCTCACCGCCGGCCTGTTCAGCGGCCTGCCCCTGAATGACACCCTGAACCTGTTCACCGAAGGGCTGGGCGGCGGCGCTCCGATTGCTCTCAGCTACGCTTTACTGGGCGCCTTCGCGGTGGGCATCGCCCGATCCGGCGTCACCGAATGGCTGGCGGCACGGCTGATCCGCCGTCTCGGCAGCACCCCCGATCCCGGGCAACTGCGGCGGCTGCGCAACCTGATTATTCTGGTCCTGCTGGGCGCCGCGGTCATCAGCCAGAATCTGATCCCCGTGCACATCGCCTTCATCCCCATCCTGGTGCCGCCCCTGCTCGGCGTCATGGCCCGGCTCAGGTTGGACCGGCGGCTGGCCGCCTGTGTGCTGACGTTCGGCCTGATCACACCCTACATGGTGCTGCCGGTGGGTTTTGGCAGTCTGTTTCTCTACAAACAGCTGGAACCCAGCCTGGCCCAGGCCGGTCTCGATCTGGCAAAGGAGCAAATCCCCCAGGCCATGCTGCTGCCGGCCGGCGGCATGGTGGCGGGCCTGCTCCTGGCGCTGTGGAGGTTTCGCAAACCCCGGGATTATCGGCCGGTAACCTTGCCCGGCGAAGACCATCAGGCACGGTTATCCCCGCGTACGCTTGTGGTGGCGGCGCTCGCGCTGGGCAGCGCGGTGAGCCTGCAACTGCTCACCGACTCCATTGTGCTGGGCGCACTGGCCGGCTTTCTGCTGTTCACCGCGGGGGGCGTGGTGCCCTGGCGGGAATCCCAGGACGCCTTCACTCAAGGCGTGAAGATGATGTCCTTGATCGGCTTCATCATGATCGCCGCCAACGGCTACGCGGCGGTGGTGAAAGGGAGCGGGCAGGTACCGTTGCTGGTGGAGGCCGTCACCGGCCAATTGAACAGTCCCGGCGTGGCGGCGGCGGGCCTGTTGCTGCTGGGGTTATTCATCACCCTCGGCATCGGCTCCTCGTTCTCCACCATCCCGATTATCGCCACCTTGTATGTGCCACTGTGTCTGGCGCTGGGATTTTCCCCTCTGGCCACCGCGGCCCTGGTAGGCAGCGCGGCGGCACTCGGAGACGCCGGCTCACCGGCCTCGGATTCAACGCTGGGCCCCACAGCGGGGCTCAACGCCGACGGCCAGCATGACCATATCCGGGACACCGTGATGCCAACCTTTGTGTTCTATAACCTGCCATTACTGGTGGCGGGCTGGACCGCCGCCATGGTGTTGTAGCCGGCGGATCAGCCCTGCACCATTTGGTCAGGCATTAAAAAAGTTCATCGCGGTTTGACGGGATTTGGCATTGCCCTCCATCAGGGACAGCGGGATGGAGAGGGCATCCTCTCCCCTCTCCGGAAAGGTCCGTCGTCGTTGGAGTCCGGAACGCGGCGGTTCACTCGAAGCGGGTCTGCACGGAGGCCTTCCGGGCCCCGATGGAGACTCTCATTCCCGTCATTCCGCGATGAACCATTAAAAAGGCCCGCATCCGCGGGCCTTTTTAATTTCGACTGAACTCCCGAAAGAGTGCGATTAAGCGCAATCAGCCTTCTTTCGCTTCCTTCATGGACAGCTTGATGCGGCCACGCTGGTCCACATCCAGCACTTTCACCCGGATCACATCCCCTTCCTTCACGTAATCGGAGACCTTCTCCACACGTTCTTCGGCGATCTGGGAAATGTGCAGAAGCCCTTCGGTACCGGGCATGATGCGCACGAAAGCACCGAAATCCACCACACGGGTCACTTCGCCTTCGTAGATTTTGTCCACTTCGGCCTCGGCGGTGATTTCCTCGATGCGGCGCTGCGCTTCCAGGGCCGCTTCGCGGGTCTCGCCGTAGATCTTGATGCTGCCGTCGTCCTCGATGTCGATGGTACAGCTGGTTTCCTCGGTCAGAGCCCGGATCACCGCGCCACCTTTACCGATCACATCGCGGATTTTCTCCGAATTGATCTTCATGGTGAGCAGGGTCGGCGCATTGTCGGAAACCTCGTCACGGGACACGGAGATCGCCTTGGCCATTTCGCCGAGGATATGCAGTCGGCCGCGCTGAGCTTGCTCCAGCGCTTTCTCCATGATCTCTTCGGTGATGCCCTCGATCTTGATATCCATCTGCAGCGCGGTCACGCCGCGCTCGGTCCCGGCCACTTTGAAGTCCATGTCACCCAGGTGGTCCTCGTCACCGAGGATGTCGGACAACACCGCGAAACGGCCGTCCTCTTCCTTCACCAGGCCCATGGCGATACCGGCCACCGGGGCGCTCAGAGGCACACCAGCGTCCATCAGCGCCATGGAGGTGCCACACACACTGGCCATGGAGGAGGAGCCGTTGGACTCGGTGATCTCGGAGACCACCCGGATGGTGTAAGGGAAATCCTTCTCGTTCGGCACCACCGCTTCCACACCGCGACGGGCGAGACGGCCGTGACCGATCTCACGGCGCTTGGGAGAGCCGATCATGCCGGTTTCGCCCACGCAGTACGGGGGGAAGTTGTACTGCAGCATGAAGTGGTCCTGACGGGAACCTTCCAGAGCGTCGATGAACTGGGCATCACGCATACCACCCAGGGTGGCGGTAACGATGGCCTGGGTCTCACCACGGGTAAACAGGGCGGAACCATGGGTTTTGTTGAGAAAACCGACTTTACAGTCAATCGCGCGAACCTGATCCAGGGCGCGACCGTCGATACGTGATTTACCGGACAATACCCCTTCACGCACCACGTTCTTCTCGATCTTGCCGAACAGGCTTTTCACTTCGCCGGCTTCCGGGCTGTTCTCGTCGTCAGTGACGAACTCGGCCACGCAAGCGTCACGCAGCTCACCCACCTTGGTGTAGCGCGCCTGCTTTTCGGTGATGGTGTACGCCTCGGCCAGGGCGCCTTCGTACTTGGCTTTGATCGCGGCTTTCAGCTCGGCGTTTTCCGCCGGCGCCTGCCACTCCCAAGCCGGGGCGCCCACTTCCTGGGCAAATGCCTTGATGCCCTGGATAACGGTTTGCATTTCCTGGTGGCCGTAAAGCACGGCGCCCAGCATCTGGTCCTCGCTCAGCTCCTGGGCTTCGGACTCCACCATCAGCACGGCCGGCTCGGTACCCGCCACCACCAAGTTGAGCAGGGAATCTTCCAGCTCGGAGTAGCTGGGGTTGAGCAGGTACATACCGTCCTTGAAGCCCACCCGGGCGGCGCCGATCGGGCCGTTGAACGGAATACCGGAAATGGCCAGAGCGGCGGAAGTGCCGATCATGGCGGCGATGTCCGGATCCTGGTTCTTGTTGGAGGACATGACGGTGGCAACGATCTGCACTTCGTTCATGAAACCGTTGGGGAACAGCGGCCGGATCGGGCGATCGATCAGGCGGCAGGTGAGGGTCTCCTTCTCGCTGGGACGACCTTCACGCTTGAGAAATCCACCGGGAATACGGCCGGTGGAATAGGTTTTTTCCTGGTAGTTCACGGTCAACGGGAAAAAGCCCTTACCGGGATCCGCTTCTTTCTTGCCTACCACGGTCACCAGGACCTGGGTGTCACCGATGGTGACCATAACGGCGGCGGTGGCCTGACGGGCGATTTGCCCGGTTTCCAGCACCACGGTATCCGCGCCGTATTGAATCTCTTTGCGCACTATATTGAACATATCTCTCGTCTCTTCTCTTCACTCTTCCATCAGTCTTTGCCAGGGCATCATAACCCTGGCTCCGTGGGCGCCATAGCCTTCATTCACCATGGATCGTCCCGGCATTCATCACTGCTTTTTCGGTACGCCAAAAACAACAGAAGCCCGGCATGGCCGAGCTTCCGTCGTGAATCGAACATGACCAGGGCTTAGCGACGCAGCCCCAGACGCTCGATCAACTGCAGGTAGCGGCTACGATCCTTGCCAGCCAGGTAATCCAGCAGCTTACGGCGCTGGTTAACCATGCGGATCAGACCACGACGGCTGTGGTGGTCCTTGTTGTGGGCCTTGAAGTGACCCTGCAGCTGGTTGATGTTCTCGGTCAGCAGGGCAACCTGCACTTCCGGGGAACCAGAGTCCCCTTCCTTACGACCGAATTCCTTCAGGATTTCCGCTTTCTTTTCGACGCTCAAAGCCATTTCATACACTCCAATATGCAATATTGGTCACGGTCAGCCATGCATATTTATAGCTGCCGTCCTGCTTGCGCGACCCGCTCGGGTCACTCCGATACCAGACGACGAGGCGCTATTCGCCCATCCTCCAGTACTTCTCCGACCCCCAGGAACTGCTCCGTGGAAGCCTGATAAAGACTGACCCAGCCCTCGGCCGGGCGGTCACTGGCCATCACCGGCTGGCCCTGGCGCAGATAATACGCCGCGTTGTCACCCAGATTGACGCGCGGCCAGTCTGCCACGCTGGTGGATAAAGGCAAGAGCAAATCATCAATTGCCTCGAATCCACCCTGCTCCTTGAGCAGCCCCAACTGCTCCAGGGTAATCATCCGTTCCTCCGGATAGGGGCCAGCGGACAGGCGCCGCAGGGCGATCACGTGGCCACCGCAGCCAAGCACCGCACCCAGGTCTTCCACCAGGGAGCGCACATAAGTGCCCTTGGAACAGGCCACCTCGAACGTCAGGTCCTCGCCATCCAGGCGCGCCTCGCGAATTTCGTGAATGGTCACCCGGCGCGGCGCGCGCTCAACGGTAATACCTTCCCGCGCCAGCTTATACAGCGGTGTGCCATTGTGCTTGATCGCCGAGTACATACTCGGCACCTGCTCGATTTCTCCCAGGAAGCGGTCCAGCGCGGTCAGAACCTGAGCTTCGGTGACCGATACCGGGCGGGTTTCCACCACCTCACCGTCGGCGTCGCCGGTTTCCGTGGTCACGCCAAGACGGGCGGTGACCCGGTAGCGTTTATCCGCGTCGAGCAGAAACTGACTGAATTTGGTTGCCTCACCGAAGCACACCGGCAACATGCCGGTGGCGAGCGGATCCAGGCTACCGGTGTGCCCGGCCTTGGCCGCGGCAAACATGCGCTTGGCCATTTGCAAAGCACCGTTGCTGGTCACGCCATCGGCTTTGTCCAACAACAAGATACCATTCAGAGGACGGCCTCCGCGGCGTCGTTTTCCCACCGTCTTATGCTCCGAGATCAATCGTGGTCTTGGTCGTCCTGATCCGGGCTTTGTGCCCGGTCCTCCGCCCGTGCCTCGTCAATCAGCTGTGACAGCCGCGATGCATTTTCGGGGGTCAGGTCGTAATGGAAACGCAACCGGGGCGTGGTGCGGGTATTCAGGGTCTGGGCCAGGGCACTGCGCAGGAAACCGGCGGCACCGCCCAATACGGCTTCGGCCTCGGTTCCGGCGTCCGCGTCCTGCCCCAGCAATGTGAAGTACACATCGGCGAAGGACAGATCGCGGGAAACCCGGACATCCTGAATCGTCACCATGTCCACGCGCGGGTCCTTCATCTCAAAGCGCAGGACCCGTGCCAGTTCGCGTTGAATCTGGTCAGCGATACGGTCAGTACGCTGAAAACCTTGGGGACGGCGATGACGACTCATATGCGGGCGCGCTTACAGGAAGCGCGCCACCTCCTTCACTTCGAAGACTTCGATCTTGTCGCCTTCCTTGACGTCGTTGTAGCTCTTCACGGCGATACCACACTCCATGCCGTTACGAACCTCCTGGACGTCATCCTTGAAGCGGCGCAGGGATTCCAGCTCACCCTCGAACACCACCACATCGTCACGCAGTACACGGATCGGACGGTTTCGATGGAGGGTACCTTCCACCACCATACAGCCGGCCACGGCACCAAACTTGGAGGAGCGGAAGACATCCCGCACCTGGGCCACGCCAAGGATTTCCTCGCGTTTCTCCGGTGCCAGCAGACCGCTCATGGCCTGTTTCACGTCGTCGATCAGTTCATAGATCACGCTGTAATAACGCAGGTCTATGCCTTCCGCCTCGCACAGGCGTTTGGCCTTGGCGTCCGCCCGCACGTTGAAGCCGAGCAGTACCGCCTCACTGGTCATCGCCAGATTGACGTCGGACTCGTTGATCGCGCCAACACCAGTGGAGACCAGCCCCACTTTCACCTCATCGGTGGACAGGTCGGTCAACGCGCCGATCAACGCTTCCAGGGAACCGCGAACATCGGCCTTGAGCACGATATTGACGTGCTTGGTTTCCTCGGAGCCCATGTTCTGGAACAGGTTTTCCAGTTTGGACGCCTGCTGGCGCTTGAGTTTGACGTCACGGTCACGGTCCTGACGGAATTCAGCCACTTCACGGGCTTTCTTCTCGTCCGGCACCACCTGAACCTGCTCACCGGCCTCCGGCGCACCGTTCAGACCGAGCACTTCCACCGGAATCGACGGACCCACTTTGTTCACTTGCTGGCCATTCTCATCCACCAGGGCGCGAACACGGCCGAAGCAGGCGCCGGCCAGCAGCATATCGCCCACTTCCAGCTCACCGGCCTGGACCAGGATGGAGGCCACGTTACCCCGGCCTTTTTCCACCCGGGATTCAATTACCACGCCACTGGCGGGGCCCACGGCGGCGGCTTTCAGTTCCAGCAGTTCGGACTGCAGCAACACTGATTCCAGCAGGGCGTCAACGCCCTCGCCACTGTGCGCGGAGACGTTGACGAACTGAATGTCGCCCCCCCACTCCTCGGGGATCACGTCCTTGGCGGCCAGTTCGTTCTTGACCCGGTCAGGGTCGGCCTGTTCCTTGTCGATCTTGTTCACCGCGATGATGATCGGCACGCCGGCGGCCTTGGCGTGGTTGATCGCCTCTTCCGTCTGCGGCATCACGCCGTCATCCGCGGCAACCACGATGATCACGATATCGGTGGCCTTGGCACCGCGGGCACGCATGGCGGTGAAGGCGGCGTGGCCCGGGGTATCCAGGAAGGTGATCATGCCGTGCTCGGTGTTCACATGGTAGGCACCGATGTGCTGGGTAATCCCCCCGGCTTCACCGGCGGCCACTTTGGCGCGGCGGATATAGTCCAGCAGGGAGGTTTTACCATGGTCGACGTGCCCCATGATGGTCACTACCGGTGCACGGGAGACTTCCTGCTCTCCGGAACGGTCCACCAGAGACGCCAGATCGTCCTCCAGAGCCTCTTCCTCGCCTTTCACCAGTTTTGGGGTGTGGCCCATTTCCTCGGTGAGAAGGACAGCGGTTTCCTGGTCGATAAACTGATTGACGGTGGCCATCTCGCCCATTTTCATCATGGCCTTGATCAGTTCCTTGGCCTTGATGTTCATGCGCTGAGCCAGTTCCGCCACGGTGATGGTTTCCGGAATTTCTACGTCGTACACCATTTTCTCCGTGGGGCTTTTAAACCCGTGCTCCCGGTTCATGGAGCTCTTCATCTGGCCGTGGACCACGCCGCCACTCTTGGGTTTGCGACGACGCCGGCGCGATTGCCGTTCCTCGGTACGATACCCGGCTTCCACGGCATCCCGGACGATGGATGAGGCCTTGTCGTCTTCCTCTTCCTTCTTCTCCTGGGACTGTTCACCGCCGCGCTTCTCCAGCTCCTCGGCGATACGTTGGGCTTCCTCGGCGGTCCGGCGGGCAGCTTCTTCCTCCGCCTTACGGCGGGCTTCGGCTTCCTGCTTGCGCCGTGCTTCCTCGGCCTCGCGCTGCTTACGTTCTTCCTCTTCGCGCTTGGCACGCTCTTCCGCCGTCTCCACCTTGTCGGCTTTTTTGGCGGTCTTCGGCACGGAAACGCGCTTGCTCTTGTCCTCGGCCTCCTTCTCCGCGCCACCCTGAGCCGCACTATCGGCTTCCAGAGCTTTACGGCGCGCATCTTCCTCAGCGTGGCGAGCGGCCTCTTCTTCCTGCTTGCGACGAGCCTCTTCCTCCGCCTTGCGGCGGGCTTCTTCCTCGGCGCGGCGGGCCTCTTCCTCGGCCTTCAGACGGGCTTCTTCTTCCGCCTGACGCTCCGCTTCCAAACGCTCTTGCTCTTCGATGGACTCACGCTTCACGTAGGTGCGTTTCTTGCGCACTTCCACGTTCACGGTTTTCGCTTTACCGGCGGTACCCGTCGTCTTGATGGTGCTGGTGGAGCGACGTTTGAGGGTGATCTTCTTGGGCTCCGCGTCCTGGGCGCCATGGGACTTACGCAGATGCGCGAGCAGCTGCTGCTTCTGTTCATCGGAGACCACATCACCTGCGTCGGTGTGAGGAAGTCCGGCGTCTTTCATCTGCGAAAGCAGCGTATCCACCGGAATCTTCACAACCTCTGCCAGACTTTTTACGGTCGTTTCTGCCATGTCAGCAACACTCTCCTGTCCGCTTATGGTGGCGCCCTGCCCCACCGCTCTACTTACTCACCGGCGTTCTCATCTTCAAACCAGGGAGCGCGGGCGGTCATGATCAACTGAGCCGCTTGCTCTTCGTTGATCCCTTCAATATCCAGCAAGTCATCCACCGCTTGTTCGGCAAGGTCTTCCATGGTGACAATGCCACGGGAGGCCAATTCCACCGCCAGATCGCGGGTCATGCCGTCCATACCCAGCAAGTCGTCGGCGGGTTCGGCCGATTCAAATTTCTCTTCGGACACCAGCGCGCGGGTCAACAAAGCGTCCTTGGCGCGCTGGCGCAATGCTTCAACGACATCTTCGTCGAAACCTTCAATGGCGAGCATTTCCTCGGTGGGCACATAAGCCACTTCCTCCAGGGAGGTGAAGCCTTCTTCCACCAATATCGCCGCCACATCTTCATCCACATCCAGCAGGCTCATGAAGGTTTCCATGGCCATCTGGGCTTCTTCCTGCTGTTTGTTCTGCGCTTCGTCCAGCGTCATCACATTCAGCTCCCAGCCGGTCAGCTCGGAGGCGAGGCGGATGTTCTGACCGCTGCGTCCGATGGCCTGGGCCAGGGCGGATTCGTCTTCCACGGCGATATCCATGGAATGACTTTCTTCGTCCATCACGATGGACGCCACTTCCGCCGGCTGCATCGCATTGATCACCAACTGCGCCGGGTTGTCGTCCCACAGCACGATGTCGATACGCTCGCCGGCGAGTTCGTTGGACACCGCCTGCACGCGAGCACCGCGCATACCGACGCAAGCCCCCACCGGATCGATGCGCTGATCGTTGGTCTTCACCGCGATCTTGGCGCGGGAGCCCGGATCGCGGGCGGCGCCTTTGATCTCGATCAGTTCCTCGCCGATCTCCGGCACTTCGATCTTGAACAATTCGATCAGCATCTCCGGGCAAGCCCGGCTGGCGAACAACTGCGGACCACGGTTTTCTTCGTTCACGCCCAGCAGATAAGCGCGTACGCGGTCATTCTGGCGCACGCTCTCACGCGAGATCATGTGCTCACGGGTGATCAGCGCTTCGGCATTGCCACCCAGGTCCAGAATGATGGCGTCACGCGTGGCTTTCTTCACCGTGCCGCTGATCAGTTCACCGATGCGGTCGCGATATTCCTCGATCACCTGATGACGTTCGGCCTCACGCACCTTCTGCACGATCACCTGCTTGGCGGTTTGGGCACCGATACGGCCAAAGGCCTCGGACTCCACTTCTTCTTCGTAAACGTCGCCAATCCGCAGGTTCTCGTCGTGCTCGTGGGCCTCATCCAGAGTCAGCTGTCTGCCGAACTCATAGAGGTCTTCGTCGGGCACCACATGCCAGACGCGGAAGGTGCGGGAATCACCGGTAACCCGGTCGATTTGCACACGGATTTCCACGTCTTCTTCCTTGAAACGTTTTTTGGTTGCCGCCGCCAGGGCCAGTTCGATGGCCTCGAAAATGACGTCACGGCTGACGCCTTTCTCGTTGGAAACGGTTTCCGCTACCAGCAGGATCTCTTTGTTCATGGCCAGGCCTTTACAAAGGTTTTTTCAGGTCACGCTCAGTCGAAGCGTGGCTCCAGACGAGCGCGGTCCACCTGACTGTAAGGAATACGCAGGGTATCGCCGTTGAGCATCAACACCAGCGTATCACCATCGACAGCCACCAGAGTCGCCATCATCTTGCGCTTGCCCGCTACCGGGGCCAACAGTTTCAGTTGCACCTGCTCGCCGAGGTAACGTTCAAACTGGGAAAGTTCAAACAGCGGCCGATCCATGCCCGGAGAGGACACTTCAAGGTTGAACTCGCCGGGGATCGGGTCTTCCACGTCGAGCACGCCACTGACTTCATGGCTCACCGCAACGCAATCGTCCACGGTGATACCGGCTTCATGATCAATGTACAGACGCAATACCGCGCCACGCCCCTGCAGGTATTCGATACCCCAGAGCTCGTAGCCCATGTCGTTGACTACCGGAGCCAGCAGCTCCCTGATTTGTTCCGTGCGTTTTGACATTGCCTTGATTCCGGCGCCAGAAACAAAAAATGGGCATAACGCCCATTCCCACTCGCCATCCCGGCTCTGAATAACAAAAAGCCCCTACGATGAGGGGCTTTCTTACCACAGAACCGGGATGCGGTTCCGTTAAGTGGTAGCGGGGGCAGGATTTGAACCTACGACCTTCGGGTTATGAGCCCGACGAGCTACCAGACTGCTCCACCCCGCACTAAATCGCGGCGCACATAGTATGTATTCGTGCCGCCGTTGTCAATGCAAACTCAAAAAAAGTATTTATTTTTCCGAGTCTTAACCGCGGCATCATCGCGGAGCCATTAATCCTGGCCAGGGAATTCAAAGGGCCCCGAAAAGCACCTTCGAAGTTACTACCAATACACCCCTTTCCTGACCCGGAAAGGGTGACCAACCGTGAATGGCGGTTACATAAAAGCCCATTCCAAATTGGTGCCGAAGGCCGGACTTGAACCGGCACGAGCGTAAGCCCACTACCCCCTCAAGATAGCGTGTCTACCAATTCCACCACTTCGGCAAAGAACCTGGTATCACTCGGATTGAGAACCAGCCTGACTCTCATCCAGGGCCGGGGATTCTACATCACTCGCCGGCACATCTGAAGTGCCTTTTTCAGAACTTTCCATGGCCGGAGCATCGCCCTGACCGCTGGCAGGCACATCGGCGCCCGCGGCCGGAACATCGCTTTGGCTATTGGAAGGCACATCGGAGGATTGTGGCACCGCCGGCGCATCGCTTTCCGGCACGTCCACTTCATCAACGGTTTCCACCATCGGCAAAATACTGGAGCTCTGAGCGACCTCGTTACGGGCCATCCAGGCCAGGGCCAGACTGGTGACGAAGAACACCGCAGCCAGCACCGCCGTGGAGCGGGTCAGGAAGTTCGCGGAGCCCGCGCTGCCAAACACTGTCTGCGAACCGCCGCCGCCAAAGGAGGCGCCGGCATCGGCACCTTTGCCGTGTTGAATCAGGACCAAGCCGATCAGGGCCAGAGCCGCCAACACGTGGACCACATGAAGCACAATATCCATAAGTAACCGTTTATTCCGCCGCGAGACAAATTGCGCTGAATTCATCCGCGCTCAGTGAGGCCCCGCCGATAAGACCACCGTCTATATCCGGCTGGGCGAACAGAAGGGCGGCATTATCCGACTTTACACTGCCGCCGTAAAGCAGCCGGATGCGGGAAGCCACACTTGCGTCCTCCGCGGCCAGCGCCGCGCGTAAACGGGCGTGTACTTCCTGGGCCTGTTCGGGGGTGGCGGTTTCACCGGTACCGATCGCCCAAACCGGCTCGTAAGCCACCACCGCCTGGTCGAAAGCGCCGATGCCAGCCACGTCCAGCACCGATGAGACCTGCCGTACCACTACCTGCTCGGTCTCGCCCGCCTCCCTTTCACGCAGCGTTTCACCGACGCACAGGATCGGTATCAACCCTCCCTGCTGGGCACGAAGAAACTTCTCACCCACCAGTTCATCATCTTCACCGTACAGGGCGCGGCGCTCGGAATGCCCTACTATTACGTAGCGGCAGCCCAGATCGGCGAGCATCTCCGCGGAGACTTCGCCAGTGAAGGCACCATCCTGGTGGCGGCTCACGTTTTGCGCGCCAATTTGCACCCCGCTGTCGCCCAGAGCGCGGACCAGAGGCGCCAGATAGGGAAACGGCGGACACACGGCCACTTCTGCCCGGCTGTTCCGCAATCCACTCAGGGAAGCCCCCAGAGCCCCCACCATGTCCAGCCGGCCATTCATCTTCCAGTTACCGGCTACCAGCGGCGTTCTTGTCATTCACTTGTTCCCGTATTCAGCGGTCAGGCGATAATCGCCTGCACCTGTTCCGCCAGACGCTGGCAGAGGCGTTCCACCTGCGCGCCATCCAACCCTTCCACCATGACCCGCACCAACGGCTCGGTACCGGACGGACGCAACAGCACCCGGCCCTTGCCGGCCAGCTCCGCTTCCACGTCACTGACCGCCTGCCGCAGCTCGGGGCGCTCCATGAAACCATCGCGATTATCGCCGCGCACGTTGATCAGGGTCTGCGGCACCAGGGGCGCTTCCGCCACCGCATCGCGCAGCCCCCGGTTTTCCCGGCGTAGCGCCGCCAGCACCTGCAGCGCCGCCACCATGCCATCGCCGGTGGAGGTGCGATCCAGACACACCAGGTGCCCGGAAGACTCACCGCCAAGCAGCCAGCCGCGACTGTCCAACTGCTCCATGACATAGCGATCGCCAACGTTGGCCCGGACGAACGGGATACCCTGCTGCTCCAGCGCCAGCTCGAGGCCATAGTTGGACATCAAGGTACCCACCACACCACCGTGCAGGGCGCCATTGCGCTGGCGATCACGGGCGATCACGTACAACAGTTGATCGCCATCCACCACCTCACCCTGATCGTCCACCATGATCAGGCGGTCGGCATCGCCATCCAGGGCAAGACCGAGATCGGCGCCACTCTCCAGCACCTTGCGCCGCAGGGCCTCGGGGCTGGTGGAGCCGCAATCCCGGTTGATATTGAAGCCGTCCGGCGTGTTGGCCATCGGCAACACATTGGCGCCCAGCTCCTCCAGAACATCCGGAGCGATGTGGTAAGCGGCGCCGTTGGCGGTATCGACGACGATGGTCAACCCGGCCAGACTCAGCCCCGGCGCCGTGCTTTTGACGAACTCGATATAACGGCCACGGGCGTCATCGATACGGCGCACTTTGCCGATACGATCCGAGCCGACCACGGAGATCGGCTCGTCCAGCATACGCTCGATGTCCTGCTCGATCTGATCGTTCAGCTTACGACCATCCGCGCCAAAGAACTTGATACCGTTGTCGGTGTAAGGGTTGTGGGACGCGGAAATGACAATCCCGGCCTGGGCATGCAAAGTGCGGGTCAGATAAGCGATCCCCGGCGTCGGTATCGGCCCCAGCAGCCGCACGTCCACCCCGGCGGCGGAAATACCCGCCTCCAGCGCCGACTCAAACATATAGCCGGAAATCCGGGTGTCCTTGCCGATCAGGATCTTGCTGCCACCACGCGCGGCCAGCACACGGCCAGCGGCCCAACCCAGTTTGAGTACGAAATCCGGGGTAATCGGCGCCTCGCCCACGGTGCCCCGGATCCCGTCCGTACCGAAATATTTACGACTCATCCACTGTCTCCATTACAGCGCGGGCAAAACGCACGCTGTCCACGGTCTCTTTGACATCATGGGCACGCACGATCAGCGCGCCCCGTTCAATACACATCACCGCCGCCGCCAGCGAACCGGGCAGGCGCTCCTCCACCGGCCGGTCCAGCACTTTCCCGACCATGGATTTGCGCGACAACCCCACCAGTATCGGCAGCCGCAAACGCTTGAGCTGGTCCATTTCCGCCAGCAGCTTCAGATTGTGGTACACGGTTTTGGCGAAACCAAAGCCCGGGTCCACCAGCAGCCTGTCACGGGCAATCCCCGCGGACACACACACTTCCACCCGCTCCTCCAGGAACCGGATCACCTCGGCGGTGACGTCCTGGTATTGGGGATCATCCTGCATGTCCCCGGGCTCGCCGCGCATATGCATCAGACATACGGGCAAGCCGGCGTCCGCCGCCGCCTGACAGGCGCCGGCCCGGCGCAATGAGCGCACATCATTGATCAGACCCGCGCCGGCGCGAGCAGTTTCACGGATCACACTCGCGATACTGGTATCCACCGACACCAGGGCATCCAGTTCGCGAGTCAGCGCTTCCACCACTGGTACCACGCGGTCCAGCTCTTGCTGTTCGGATACCGGATCGGCGCCGGGGCGGGTGGACTCTCCACCGACATCGATGATGGCGGCGCCGTCGGCGAGCATCTGCTCCGCCCGACGCAGGGCCGAGTCCAGGGAAGTGAATTGGCCACCGTCCGAGAACGAATCCGGGGTGACATTAAGGATACCCATAACGACGGGCGCGGACAGGTCCAGTGTCCGCGCCCCACAGGTCAGTTTAGTGATCTGGCGCATCAGTGGGTATTGGCGGGTCCACCGATGGGGTCGTCGCCGGGCTTGGCGTCGTCGGAGGCGTTCTCGCCAGAGGAGGAGGCACCGCTTCCCGGCCCCTGGTCGCGCCAGTCCTTCGGCGGGCGAGGCTTGTGTCCGGACATGATATCGTTGATCTGCTCGGCATCGATGGTCTCGTACTGCATCAGCGCTTCGGCCATCAGATCCAGCTTGTCCCGGTTATTCTCCAGAATTTCCTTGGCTCTTGCGTAGCAGCGATCAACGATGGAACGCACTTCCCGATCGATTTCCTCGGTGGTCTGCTCGGACATGTGCTTGCGCTGACCCACCTGTTTACCCAGGAACACCTCGCCTTCGTCTTCCTCATAGGCCAGCGGTCCCATTTTCTCGCTCAGGCCCCACTTGGTCACCATGGCCCGGGCCAGCTTCGTGGCCCGCTCGATGTCGTTGGAGGCGCCGGTGGTCACACCGTCAAACCCAAGCGTGATCTCCTCGGCGATACGGCCACCAAACAGAGAACAAATGGACGACTCCAATCCTCTCTTGGACTGGGAATATTTGTCCTCTTCGGGCAGATACATGGTCACACCCAGGGCACGGCCACGAGGAATGATGCTCACCTTGTAGACCGGATCGTGGTCCGGCACCAGCCGGCCGACAATCGCATGGCCGGATTCGTGGTAGGCGGTGTTCAGCTTTTCTTTCTCACTCATCACCATGGAGCGGCGCTCGGCGCCCATCAGGATCTTGTCCTTGGCCTTTTCGAACTCCTCCATGGTCACCACCCGCTTGTTGGCGCGGGCGGCGAACAGCGCGGCCTCGTTGACCAGGTTGGCCAGATCGGCGCCGGAGAAGCCCGGGGTACCACGGGCGATCACACTGGCGTCCACGTCCTCGGCCACCGGCACGGGGCGCATATGCACTTTCAATACGTGTTCGCGGCCACGGATATCGGGCAGCGGCACGGTCACCTGACGGTCGAACCGGCCCGGACGCAGCAGCGCCGGGTCCAGCACATCGGGACGGTTGGTGGCGGCGATGACGATGATGCCGTCATTGGCGTCAAAACCGTCCATCTCCACCAGCAACTGGTTCAGGGTCTGCTCACGCTCATCGTGGCCACCGCCAAGACCCGCGCCACGGGAACGGCCCACGGCATCGATCTCGTCGATGAAGATAATGCAGGGCGCGTGCTTCTTGGCTTGATCGAACATGTCGCGCACCCGGGAGGCACCGACACCAACGAACATTTCCACGAAATCGGAACCGGAGATACTGAAGAACGGCACCTTGGCCTCGCCGGCGATGGCCTTGGCGAGCAGGGTCTTACCGGTCCCCGGAGACCCCACCATCAGCACACCACGGGGAATCTTGCCGCCAAGTCGCTGGAATTTGGCGGGATCGCGCAGGAATTCCACCAACTCCTGCACTTCTTCCTTGGCTTCCTCGACACCGGCCACATCCGCGAAGGTGGTTTTGATCTGATCCTCGCTCATCAGCCGCGCCTTCGACTTGCCGAAGGTCATCGGCCCGCCACCACCTTTGCCGCCGCCCTGCATCTGCCGCATGAAGAAGATGAAAATGGCCAGGATCAGCAGGATCGGCAGCACCGACAGGAACAACTGGGTCAGGAAGCCCTGACGCTCCGGCTCCTTGCCGACCACATCCACTTTATTCTGGATCAGGGTGGGAATCAGATTGGTGTCCAGCGCCGGCGGCTTGACCGTTTCGAACTTGCCGCCGTTCTTCATTTCACCGGCAATCCGGGTATCCCCGATGGTTACCCGGGCCACCTTGCCACTCTCCACGCTCTCAATGAAGGAGGAGTAGTTCAGCATCTGCTGACTGGGCTGGGGGTTGATGCTGGAGGCCACCACATAAAGGACCCCGGCAATCACCAGCCACAGTACGATGTTCTTGGTCATGTCGTTCAAGGGAGACCTCGATTCGTTCGGGCGCAAGTGCGCATACTGACTTCTAAACCTTACACTATTTCAGGTGCCACCCCAATTGATACACTTCATTGGAGCGAGGGCGGCTGGCCGCCGGCTTGCGGCTCACCACCCGCCGAAACCGGTCCTGAAGACTCCGCCGATACTCATCGAAGCCCTCTCCCTGAAACACCTTGACCAGGAAAACGCCGTCCGGTTCAAGGACGCTCTCCGCCATATCCAGAGCCAACTCGGCCAAATACATGGCCCGCGGCAGGTCCACGGCACGGTTACCACTCATATTGGGGGCCATATCGGACATTACAAGGTCCACTTTGTGCCCACCCAGGCTGTCCAGGATTTGCTGGTAGACCGCCTCCTCACGGAAATCCCCCTGAATGAAGGCGACATCGGGGATCGGATCCATGGCCAGAATATCGCTGGCCACCACCGTTCCCCGGGAACCGACCAGCCGGCCAGCCACCTGGGCCCAGCCACCGGGGGCGGCCCCCAGATCCAGCACACGCATGCCGGACCGGAACAACTTGTCTTTTTCGTGGATCTCCAGCAGCTTGAAACTGGCCCGGGAGCGGTAGCCCTCAGCCTGGGCGCGGGCCACCCAGTGATCGTCGAAATGTTCCCGCAACCAGCGCTGGCTGCTTTTTGATCTGGCCATAAAGGTTCATCCTGTTACCCGGTCCTGGTGCCCCCCGAGGGGATAGCGCTGGGGACCCCGGGATGATTGCAGGGCAGCGGCCGCGTACCTAGAATAGCGCCCCCAATTTGGAGAACATCATGCCTTTGAGCCCACAGGACAGAAAGCGCTTGCGCACCATCGGCCACCACCTGAAAGCGGTGCTGCAGACCGGCGACAAGGGCTTGACCGAATCCTTCACCGAGGAATTGAACCTGCGCCTGGAAGACCACGAGCTGGTCAAGGTGCGCGTCAACGCCCCCACCCGCGACCAGCGCACCGATCTGGTGAACGCGCTGTGCGAGGCCAGCGGTGCCGAGCTGATCCAGCGTATCGGCAACATCGCCCTGCTTTACCGGGCGGCCGCCAAGCCCAACCCCAAACTGTCCAATGTCCTGAGAGCCCGGAACTGAAGCGAGGGCTCCCGGCCCGAAGCCCCGCGCAAGCCCCTTACAGGTGCTCGACCTTGTCCACCTCGTACTCCCGGGTGCCTCCCGGGGTGTCGATTTGCACCACATCGCCTTCCGCCCGGCCGATCAGGCCACGGGCGATGGGGGAATTGACACTGATCTTGCCTTGCTTGATGTCGGCTTCGTCGTCACCCACGATCTGGTAGACCTTCTCTTCATCGGTGTCCACGTCGATGATGGTCACGGTCGCGCCGAAAATGACCTTACCGGTGTTGTCCAGCTGGGTAATATCAATGATCTGAGCGGCGGACAGCTTGCCTTCGATCTCGTTGATACGCCCTTCGCAGAAGCTCTGCTGCTCACGGGCAGCGTGATATTCCGCGTTTTCCTTCAGATCACCGTGTTCACGAGCGTCGGCGATGGCCGCGCTGATACGGGGCCGTTCCACCTTTTTCAGATGGTCCAGCTCTTTGCGCAATGCTTCGGCACCACTGACCGTCATCGGAATGCGTTGCATAGGTTCAACCTCAAATAATCATCCGTGGGTAGCGCGGGGCACCCGGCCCCGGGTACCCCGTACAATTAGATTTCGGCGTGCAAGTCCTGCAGCCGACGCACCTGCGGCTCATCGCGCAGGGCCATGGCCTGACACACCGCCTGCGCGGCGGTGATCGTGGTGGTGTAAAACACCTTGTGCTGCAGGGCGGAACGGCGAATCGCAAAGGAATCGCGGATCGCCTGCTTGCCTTCAGTGGTATTCACGATCAGCGCCACGCCGTCGTTTTTAATCATGTCGACAATATGCGGCCGTCCCTCGAGCACTTTATTGATCGGTGTCACCGGCAGTCCCGCTTCGGCGATGACCGCCGCGGTACCGCGGGTGGCGACCAGCTCGAAGCCCAGCTCACTCAGGGTGCGGGCCACGTCCACCGCCGCGGGCTTGTCCACCTCGCGCACGGAAATGAACGCCGTGCCTTCTTGCGGCAAACGTTCGCCGGCCCCCAGGGATGCCTTGCCGAAGGCTTCGGCGAAACTGCTGCCAATACCCATCACTTCGCCAGTGGATTTCATCTCCGGACCAAGAATGGGATCCACTTTCGGGAATTTGGCGAACGGGAAAACCGCTTCCTTGACGAAATAGTGGCGCGGCGTCACCTCCGAGGTAAAGTCCTGATCCTTCAGGCTGATCCCCACCATGCAACGGGCGGCCACCTTGGCCAGTGAAACGCCGATGCATTTGGACACATAGGGCACGGTCCGGGACGCCCTCGGGTTCACTTCGAGCACGTAGACGTCCTCGCCCTTCACCGCGAACTGCACGTTCATCAAGCCGACCACGCCCAGTTCGAGGGCCATGGCGGCGGTCTGCTGGCGCATCACGTCCTGTACGCTATCGTCCAGGGAATACGGCGGCAGCGAGCAGGCGGAGTCACCGGAGTGCACGCCGGCCTGCTCGATATGCTGCATGATCCCGCCGATAACCACGTCGGTACCATCGCAGATAGCGTCCACGTCGACTTCGATGGCATCGTCCAGAAAACGATCCAGCAGCACCGGAGAGTCATTGGAGACACTCACCGCGTTGTTCATGTAGCTGCGCAGTTCCGCCTCGTTGTAAACGATTTCCATGGCCCGGCCGCCCAGCACGTAGGAAGGCCGCACCACCAGCGGATAACCGATTTCTTCCGCCAGCTTCAGACCCTCTTCCAGGGAACGGGCGGTGCGGTTCGGCGGCTGCTTGAGGCCAAGCTTGTTGACCATCTGCTGGAAGCGCTCGCGATCTTCCGCTTCATCGATGGCGTCCGGGCTGGTGCCGATAATCGGCACGCCCGCCGCCTGCAGTGCCCGCGCCAGTTTCAGCGGCGTCTGCCCGCCATACTGCACGATCACGCCCTTGGGCCGCTCGACGTCGGCAATGGCCAGCACGTCTTCCAGCGTCACCGGCTCGAAGTAGAGACGGTCGGAGGTGTCGTAATCGGTGGACACGGTCTCCGGGTTACAGTTGACCATGATGGTCTCGTAACCGTCGTCCTTCATGGCGAAGGCCGCATGCACGCAGCAGTAGTCGAACTCGATGCCCTGACCGATCCGGTTCGGACCGCCGCCGATCACCATGATCTTGTCACGGTCGGAGGGGTTCGATTCGCACTCCTCGTCATAGCTGGAGTACATATAAGCGGTACTGGTGGGGAACTCGGCGGCGCAGGTATCCACCCGTTTGAACACCGGCCGCACGCCCAGGTCATGGCGCTTGCTGCGCACATCCGCCTCCCGCACGCCCAGCAGTTGGGCCAGGCGGGCATCGGAGAACCCCTTACGCTTGAGACGGTACAGCGTGTCACGGCTCAGATCAGTGAACGTGAAATCCACCAACCGGCTTTCCTCGGCGATCAGGTCGGCCACCTGCACCAGGAACCAGCGGTCGATCTTGGTCAGCGCGTACACGTCGTCCACACCGAGACCGCTACGGAACGCATCACCAATCACCCAGATGCGCTCCGGCCCCGGCGTCGACAGCTGCTGGGCGATACGCTCGGCGGCGTCCGGCGCATCCAGATCCACTTTCGGATCGAAGCCCACGGAGTCCACTTCCAGTCCGCGCAGCGCCTTGTGCAGGGACTCCTGGAAATTACGACCGATGGCCATGACTTCGCCCACGGACTTCATTTGCGTGGTCAGCACCGGATCCGCGTCGGCGAACTTCTCGAAGTTGAAACGCGGAATCTTGGTGACGACATAATCAATGGACGGCTCGAAGGAGGCCGGGGTCGCGCCACCGGTAATATCGTTCTGCAGCTCATCCAGGGTGTAGCCCACCGCCAGCTTGGCCGCCACCTTGGCGATCGGGAAGCCGGTGGCCTTGGAAGCGAGCGCGGAGGACCGCGACACCCGCGGGTTCATCTCGATCACCACCATGCGACCGGTATCCGGGCACATGCCGAACTGGACGTTGGACCCGCCGGTTTCCACGCCGATCTCACGCAATACCGCCAGGGAGGCATCGCGCATGACCTGGTATTCCTTGTCGGTCAGGGTCTGTGCCGGCGCCACGGTGATGGAGTCGCCGGTGTGCACACCCATCGGGTCGAAGTTCTCGATGGCACAGACGATGATGCAGTTATCGTTGCGGTCACGCACGACCTCCATCTCGTATTCCTTCCACCCCAGCAGCGACTCATCGATGAGCAGTTCGTGGGTGGGAGACAGTTCGAAACCGCGGGTACAGATTTCCTCGAATTCTTCCTTGTTGTAGGCCACCCCGCCGCCGGAGCCGCCCATGGTGAAGGAAGGCCGGATGATCGAAGGAAAGCCCAGCTCCGCCTGAATCTCCCAGGCTTCGTCCATGGTGTGGGCGACCCGCGCGCGCGGACATTCCAGGCCGATGTTCTTCATCGCCTTGTCGAAGCGGTCGCGGTTCTCCGCCTTGTCGATGGTGTCGGCGTTGGCGCCGATCATTTCCACGGCGAACTTCTCAAGCACGCCATGGCGCTCCAGATCCAGGGCGCAATTCAACGCGGTCTGGCCACCCATGGTGGGCAGCAGCGCGTCCGGGCGCTCCTTCTCGATGATCTTGGCCACCGTCTCCCAGGTAATGGGCTCGATATAGGTGGCGTCGGCCATGGCCGGATCGGTCATGATGGTGGCCGGGTTCGAGTTCACCAGGATCACCCGGTAGCCTTCCTCTCGCAGCGCCTTGCAGGCCTGGGCACCGGAGTAATCGAACTCACAGGCCTGGCCGATCACGATGGGACCGGCGCCGATGATGAGGATGCTTTTGATGTCTGTTCTCTTGGGCATTTTTGCTGACCGTCGGACTCTGGTTAATTCGTTACCGGGTTAATTCATTGCCGGGCCGGACGTCGGGGTGCGTGGCGTCCGGCGCGTCTCAGGCGCGGTGCGCCTCCATCAACTCGATGAAGTGATCAAACAGGGGCGCACAGTCATGGGGGCCGGGACTGGCCTCCGGGTGCCCCTGGAAACTGAACGCCGGCACATCAGTGCGATGCACGCCCTGCAGCGTACCGTCGAACAGCGACACATGAGTCACTTTGAGATTGTCCGGCAGGGTCTCCGCGTCCACCGCGAAACCGTGGTTCTGGCTGGTGATCATCACCGTGCCGTCTTCCACGTTTTTCACCGGGTGGTTGGCGCCGTGGTGGCCGTTCTTCATCTTCATGGTGCGGGCGCCGCTGGCCAGACCGAGCAGTTGATGCCCCAGACAGATGCCGAACAGCGGCAGCTTGCGTTCCAGAATCTCGCGGATCGCCTCGATAGCGTAATCACAAGGCTCCGGATCACCGGGGCCGTTGGCCAGGAAGACGCCGTCCGGGTTCATCGCCAGCACCTCGGACGCCGGGGTCTGGGCCGGCACCACGGTCAGCTTGCAGCCGCGGTCCGCCAGCATCCGGAAGATATTGCGCTTGCAGCCGAAATCGTAGGCGACCACGTTAAACAGGGCCTCCGCCTGAGCCCGGTGGCCTTCGCCGCGAACCCAGGTGCCCTCGGTCCAGGTATAGGACTCGCTGACGCTGACCTCCTTGGCCAGATCCATCCCCTTGAGACCGGGGAAGGCGCGCGCGGCGGCC
This sequence comes from Alloalcanivorax dieselolei B5, assembly GCF_000300005.1. Classification (NCBI taxonomy): domain Bacteria; kingdom Pseudomonadati; phylum Pseudomonadota; class Gammaproteobacteria; order Oceanospirillales; family Alcanivoracaceae; genus Alloalcanivorax; species Alloalcanivorax dieselolei. Next base: position 4,294,607 of record NC_018691.1, read on the forward strand.
AGGGCTTTTTCCTCATCGATATCGTCACCGGCGACGATACAGCCGTTCTGAGCCCCTTTTTCCCGCAGGATGCGGGTCAGGCGGCGGGTGTCGATATCGGCGATGGCCACGATGTTTCGCTGTTGCAGGTACTCCGGCAGGGACTGCTCGGCACGCCAGCTGCTTACCGTCAGGGTCAGATCCCGGATTATCAGGCCGGCGGCCCACACCCGGGAGGACTCTTCGTCCTCCTCATTGACCCCGGTGTTGCCAATGTGCGGATACGTCAGCGTGACGATCTGCTTGGCATAGGACGGGTCCGTGAGGATTTCCTGATATCCGGTCATCGCGGTGTTGAACACCACCTCACCCACGGTCTCACCCGTGGCGCCAATGGCAACACCCCGAAAGAGACTGCCGTCTTCTAATGCGAGTATGGCGGGTACCGTCAACGCAACCTCCAAGGCTGATAGGGTTCCGGGTTGTCCGCGTGGACGCCGTGGCGGGCGGGCGAGACACCGTTTACAGCGGACAAACCCTTGGAAGATTCGGGGACGGGGGCCGGTCGCAAAAAAGCGAGGTGGATTCCTCCACCTCGCTTTTTCATGTTATTCAGCGATTCATGCGCCCCACGCGCCCTCAGGCTTGGCCTATTCTAGTGCTTTCGGCCGCCAGTGTCACGGGCGGAAGCCCGCCCTCGGCACCGTGGCGACCAATCTCAGCGGGCGCCCCAGCCGGCGCTCTCTCCCGCCAGCCCAAGTACATCCTGCATATCGAACAGCCCCTTGGGCTGAGCACCCAGCCACAGAGCGGCACGTACCGCTCCGCGAGCAAAGGCCATGCGACTGGATGCCTTGTGGGTAATCTCCACCCGCTCGCCCTCGGCGGCGAACAGGACGGTGTGATCACCAACAATGTCACCGCCACGGATGGTCTCGAAACCGATGGTCTGACGGTCACGCTCACCGGTACGGCCCTCGCGGCCATACACCGCGCATTCATTGAGATCCCGCCCCAGAGTCTGGGCCACCACTTCACCCATGCGCAAAGCCGTACCGGACGGCGCATCGATCTTATGGCGGTGATGCGCCTCGATAATCTCTATGTCGACGTCATCGCCGAGCACGGCAGCGGCGGTTTCCAGCAGCTTGAAGCACAGATTCACCCCCACCGAGTAGTTCGGCGCGAAGCAGATCGCCACCTCCTCGCTGGCGGCGCGTAACCGCGCCTTCTGTTCATCGTTCAGACCGGTGGTGCCAATGACCAGCCGGCTGCCGGCCTGGCGACAGGTCTCGATGTTGCGCGCCGTCGCTTCCGGGACGGTGAAATCGATGAACACATCGGCCTGACCCGCCACTGCGGCAAGGTCATCGCCCACGGTGACGCCCAGCTTGCCGGCGCCCACCAGTTCACCGGCGTCGACCCCGATCAGGGAAGAACCCGGCACGTCCACCGCCGCCGCCAGTTCGGTTTCCGGATTGGCCAGCGTCGCTTCGATGAGCATGCGCCCCATGCGCCCGGCGGCGCCGATGATGCCTACTTTCATGGTATTCATCCGTTGGATCAGAGGGTTGCCCTTAAAGCCCGTCGAAAAAGCGTTTCACGCCTTCGAACCAGCTGGTTCGGCGAGGATTGTGTCGGTCACCGCCCTTGTCCAGGGAGGACTGGAGTTTGCGCAGCAGATCTTTCTGCTCGCTACTCAGCTTGACCGGGGTTTCCACCACCACCTTGCAGATCAGGTCGCCCGGCGGGCCACCTCGCACCGGGGTCACCCCTTTGCCGCGCAACCGGAACAGCTTACCGGTCTGCGTCTCCGGCGGCACCTTGAGTTTGACCTTGCCGTTCAAAGTCGGCACATCCTGTTCACCGCCCAGAGCGGCGTCCACGAAGCTCACCGGCACCTCGCAGTGCAGATCGCTGCCGTCGCGCTTGAAAATCTCATGCTCGCGCACCGCCACCTGCACATACAGGTCGCCGGCAGGCGCCCCGTGCATGCCCGCCTCACCCTCACCGGCCAGACGGATACGGTCACCGGTATCCACTCCCGGCGGGATCTTCACGGACAGCGTCTTGGTATTCTGCACCCGACCCTGGCCGCCACAGTTGCGGCACGGATTCTTGACGATCCGGCCTTCGCCGTGACAGGCCGGACAGGTCTGCTGCACGGTGAAGAAGCCCTGCTGCATGCGCACCTGCCCGATACCGTTACAGGTGGGACAAGTCACCGGCTCCTCGCCGGCTTCGGCGCCGGTGCCGTGGCACACCTCACAGCTGTCCCAGGAGGGAATACGGATCTTCTCCTCGCAGCCGCGCACCGCCTGTTCCAGGCTGAGTTCCAGGGTATAACGCAGATCCGCGCCACGGGCCGGCCCGCGACCACCACGGCCGCCGCCACCGAAGATGTCGCCAAAAATATCGCCGAAGATGTCGCCGAAGCCACCACCAGCGAAACCTCCGGCACCGGCTCCGCCGAAGCCGCCCTGCCCTTCCACTCCGGCATGGCCGAAGCGATCGTAAGCGGCGCGCTTGTCCTCGTCGGACAGGACCTCGTAGGCCTCCTTGGCTTCCTTGAATTTGGCCACCGCCTCGGTGTCATCCGGATTACGGTCCGGATGGTATTTCATCGCCAGGCGTCGATAAGCCTTTTTCAGATCCTGCTGACTGGCGTCCTTGGACACCCCCAGCACTTCGTAATAATCGCGTTTGGACATAAGAGTTCCTGCTTATAAAACGCAAACACGCTTCACGCTTGCACGCCTACACGCAAAATATAGGCCATGCCCGCGAGAAGCGCGGTTGACGTTCCGGCACGCACCACGTCAGCGTGTAAGCGTGGTGCGTGCCAGCGTGCCGGCTTTATTTCTTCTTGTCGTCATCCACTTCTTCGAACTCGGCATCGACCACATCGTCTCCGGCCTGCTTGCCTTGTCCATCACCGGCGTTGCCGCCCTGGGCCTGCTGCGCCTCCGCATACAGTTTCTGTGCCAGGGAACCGGACGCCTCGGTAAGCGCCTTGGTCTTGGCCTCGATATCGTCCTTGTCGTTGCCCTTGAGCGCGGCTTCCAGATCGGAGATGGCTTTATTGATCGCCTCTTTCTCCTCCTCGGTGGCCTTGTCGCCGGCTTCCTCGAGGGTCTTGCGAGTCGCGTGGACCAGGTGATCCGCCTGATTGCGGGTCTGCACCAGTTCCTCGAACTTGCGATCCTCGTCGGCATGAGCCTCGGCGTCGCGCACCATCTTGTCGACCTCGTCATCGGACAGGCCGGAAGAGGCCTTGATCTGGATCGTCTGCTCCTTGCCGGTGGCCTTGTCCTTGGCGCCCACGTGCAGAATACCGTTGGCGTCGATATCGAAGGTCACCTCGATCTGCGGCACGCCGCGCGGCGCCGGCGGAATGTCTTCCAGGTTGAACTGTCCCAGAGACTTGTTCTGCGCCGCCTGCTTACGCTCGCCCTGCAGCACGTGCACGGTCACCGCGGTCTGGTTATCGTCCGCCGTGGAGAACACCTGCGACGCGTTGGTCGGGATGGTGGTGTTCTTCTCGATGATCGGCGTCATCACGCCGCCCATGGTCTCGATACCCAGGGTCAGCGGGGTGACGTCCAGCAGCAGCACGTCTTTCACGTCACCGCTGAGCACCGCACCCTGAATGGCGGCACCAATGGCCACGGCCTCATCCGGGTTGACGTCCTTGCGAGCGTCCTTACCGAAGAACTCGGCCACTTTTTTCTGTACCAGCGGCATCCGCGTCTGACCACCCACCAGGATCACGTCGGTGATGTCGGACGCTTTCACGCCGGCATCGTTGAGCGCGATCTTGCAGGGTTCCAGGGAGCGGCTCACCAGCCCCTCCACCAGGGATTCCAGTTTGGCCCGGGTCACTTTCACCACCAGGTGCTTGGGACCGGTGGAATCCGCGGTGATGTAGGGCAGATTCACTTCCGTCTGCTCGGCGGAGGACAGCTCGATCTTGGCCTTCTCGGCGGCTTCCTTGAGGCGCTGCATGGCCAGCGGGTCGCCGCCCAGGTCAATGCCGGAGTCCGCCTTGAACTGATCCGCCAGGAAGTTGATCAGCGCCAAGTCGAAATCCTCACCACCCAGGAAGGTATCACCATTGGTGGCCAGCACCTCGAATTGGTGCTCGCCGTCCACTTCGGCGATCTCGATGATGGACAGGTCGAAGGTACCACCACCCAGGTCATACACCGCGATGGTGCGATCACCGCCCTTCTTGTCCAGACCATAGGCCAGGGCCGCGGCGGTGGGCTCGTTGATGATCCGCTTCACGTCCAGACCGGCTATGCGGCCGGCGTCCTTGGTGGCCTGACGCTGAGAATCGTTGAAGTACGCGGGCACGGTGATGACGGCCTCGGTCACCGGCTCACCCAGATAGTCCTCCGCGGTCTTCTTCATTTTCTTCAGCACCTGGGCGGAAATCTGCGGGGGCGCCATTTTTTCGCCCTTCACGTCGACCCAGGCGTCGCCATTGTCGGCCTTGGTGATTTTGTAGGGCACCATCTTGATGTCCTTCTGCACCACCTCGTCTTCAAAACGACGACCGATCAGGCGCTTCACCGCGTACACGGTGTTTTGCGGGTTGGTCACCGCCTGCCGTTTGGCGGCCTGACCCACCAGCACCTCGTTGTCCTCGGTGTAGGCGATGATGGACGGCGTGGTACGCGCGCCCTCGGCGTTTTCGATCACCTTGGTCTTGTCACCTTCCATCACAGCCACACAGCTGTTGGTGGTGCCAAGGTCGATACCAATAATCTTACCCATAACGTCTGTTTCTCCTTCACACGGTCCGGATGCCAAAGGCCACCCGGACAGTTGAACCTCAATGAACTTGCCAGCTATATGGCGGCGCCCCGGGTCTTTTCAAGGGAGCCGGATCAACCTTCCGCCTTGCTGACCACCACCCGTGCCGGACGGATCAGGCGACCGTTGAGCAGGTAGCCCTTTTCCAGTACGTCGATCACGGTGTTGGGCTCCGCCCCGGGGGCCGGAATCATTGTCATCGCTTCGTGGCGCTCCGGATTGAAGGGCTCGCCGTGGGGGTCCACCTGCTCCAGATTGTGCCGTCCGAACGCGTCCATCAGCACTTTCAGCGTCAGTTCCAGCCCCTCACGGGCGGGCTTGAGCGCCTCATCGTCAGCATCCAGGGTCGACAGCCCTCGCTCCAGACTGTCCGCCACGGACAGCAGATCACCGGCGAACTTCTCCAGGGCGAACTTATGGGCGTTCTCCACCTCGCGCTCGGCCCGGCGGCGCACGTTCTGGATTTCCGCCTGGGCACGCAGGTCCGCTTCGGCCAACGCTTTCTCCAGGCGCTGCACCTGCTCCTGCGCTTCAGCCAGCTGCCGGGCCGCATCCGGCTCCGCGCCGGCCTCTTCGTCAGCCACCTCGGCGGCAGGTTGGAGGTTCTCCAGTTCGGAATCCTGGGTCACCGCCTCATCTTGGGGTTTCTGTTTGTCCTGATCGCTCATATCCACTCCAAAATACCCGAATGCGGGATCCATCTCGGGAAAGCGGGCAAAGATATGGGAACAGGTTGAGCGGATTCAAGGGCAAAAAAGAGTCAGTTGACAGTTGATAGTGGACAGTTGACAGCGAAAAGCAAAGATATTGCGGGGACGCAAAGACCATTTGCGCATCCGCAGACCGTTCTTTTGCTTAAGGGGCTGACGTAACCTATGGGTGCGGCCTCTTCGCTATAAGGATAGGCCAACGTGTCTCGCGCCGCTGTCAACTATCAACTGTCAACTGCCTTTCTACAGTTGATTGAGGGCGGCGGACAGGATGCGGGCGGTGATATCGACGGTGGGGATGACTTTTTCATAGTCCATGCGGGTGGGACCGACCACGGCCAGCACGCCCACCGGGCCGTTTTCCAGCCGATACGGCGCCGACACCAGCGAATACTCCTCGAACGGCTGGTAGCCGGACTCCCTGCCAATGAAGATCTGCACGCCATCGGCTTTCATGCTGCGCTCCAGCAAGTGCAGGATATCGCGCTTGTGGTTGAAGGCATTGAACAGATCGCGCAGCTTGTCGATGCTGTCGGCCTCGGCGGAATCCAGCAGATTGGATTCCCCGGACACCACGTAATCGGACTCTTCGTCCCCGGACTGCCTCAAGGCCTGACCGGCCACGTCGAGGGTGGTCTGCATCAGTGCGTCCATCTGCGCCCGATCCGCCGCCATGGTGCTCAACAGGCCGTCACAGATGGCGTCCAGGTCACAACCGCCGTAGGTGTAATTGATGTAGTTGGCGGCCTGGCGCAATTCACTCTCATCGTACTCGCGGGCGGTATGGATGATACGGTTCTGCACCTCGGAACGGTTCACCACCAGAATCACCAGCACGCGTTGACCGGACAGCGGCAGGAACTCCACCTGCCGCAGCGTGCTGACCTGGCGCCTTGGCGCCGCCACCAGACCGGCCATGCGGGTCAGTTCCGCCAGAGTGCGGGACGCCTGGGACACCAACTCCTGCGGCGATTGATCCGGCGCCAGCAACTGGCGCAATTCGTCACGCAACTGCTGGTGATCCGGGCTGCGCATGGCGCTCGAGGCCAGCAGCGTATCCACATAAAGGCGGTAGCCCCGCTCGGTGGGCACCCGGCCCGCCGAAGTGTGGGGACTGATCAATAACCCCAGATCCTCCAGTTCCGCCATGATATTGCGGATGGTTGCCGGGCTTACCGCCAGGCCGCCCCCCTGGGCCAGGGTTTTCGAGCCCACTGGCTGACCGTCACGGATGTGACGTTCCACCAGGGCCATGAGTAACCGTTGCTTGCGTTCGTTGAGTTCCACAGCTGCCTTTCGTCACCCACTACTGCCAATCGGGATGGGCGGAGCGCCCAACCCACTACCGATTGTTGCCAGCGAAACCGCCGCCGTCCAGTGTTACTCCTCTTCGCCTTGCAAACGGCGGACTTTTAAGACCTTAAACAAGCCCTTACGCTGACGGCCGGAATCGCCTAACATCAACGGGGCACTGGCCAGAATAACAGTTGTCCGAGCTGCGCGACGAACACCACCGCGCCATCCGCTGCAAACGCCCAAACCAGGAAACACGGGGGTTCCGTACATGCTCACTCACTTGAGCGTTCGCCATTTCGCCACCGTCGATCAACTCGAGCTGGAACCGGAATCCGGCCTCACCGTCATCAGCGGCGAAACCGGCGCCGGCAAATCCGTATTGATCGATGCCCTTTCCCTGACCCTGGGAGAACGGGCGGATTCCGCCGTGGTTCGACCGGGCTGCGAACGGGCGGAAGTACTGGCCAGCTTCACCGTGGCCGACCACGCCCAGGCCAGAGCCTGGCTGGAAGAGCGGGAACTGGACAACGGCGATGACTGCCTGCTGCGCCGCACGGTCCGCGCCGATGGCCGCTCCCGCGCCTATATCAACGGCACGCCGGCCCCCCTGGCCGATGTACGCCAGCTCGGCGAACTGCTGATCAGCATTCACAGCCAGCATGAACATCAGGCCTTGCTGCGTCGGGACACTCACCGTCAACTGCTTGACAACTTCGCCGGCACCGGCGACCTGGCGGCCTCCGTGCGGAACGCCTGGCGGCAGTGGCAACAGGCCCGCCAGGTGCACGACCAGGCCCTCACCGGTGCCCGCGAACAGAGCGAACGCCAGGAGTTGCTGCGCTTCCAACTGGACGAACTGGACGCCCTGGCCCTGGCCGAAGGCGAATTGGCGGAACTGGATCAGGAACAACAACGCCTGGGCCACGCCGACGCCCTGATCCGCCTGTGCCAGCAATCGGTGGCGGCACTGTACGACGGCGAGGAAGGCACCTGTAACGATCAGTTGGGCCAGATCCGCCACTGGCTGGAAGAAGCCCGCGACCACGACAACGCTTTGTCGGAAGCTTTGGACACGGTGGAGTCCGCACGCCTGCAGGTGGAAGCGGCCGCCGAGTCTCTGCGCCACTACCTGGACCGCCTGGATCTGGATCCGGAGCGGCTGGCGCAGGTGGAAGAGCGCCTGGGCCAAGCCTACAGCCTGGCCCGTAAACACCGGGTGCGCCCGGAAGAACTGGTGGAGCATCACCAGCAACTGGCGCGCGAAGTAGACACCCTGGAACACTTCGACGAGCACCTGGAGACCCTGGCCAAAGCGGAGGAAGACGCCCGGGAGCATTACATGAGCACAGCCCGCAAGCTCAGCAAGGCCCGCAAGACCGCCGCCGCCACACTCACTCGTCAAATCGCCACCCAGCTCAAGGCCCTGGGCATGAAAGCCGCCAGACTGGAAACCGTGGTGGAAGACGACAGCCCCGGCGCCGAAGGTCTGGATCTGGTGGAATTCCGCTTTTCCGCCAACCCCGGCCAACCGTTACGGCCGCTGGCCAAGGTTGCCTCCGGTGGCGAGCTGTCCCGGGTCAGTCTGGCGATCCAGGTGATCTGCGCGCGCAACCTGACGGTGCCCAGCCTGGTGTTCGATGAGGTGGATGTGGGGGTCGGTGGCGGGGTGGCCGAAATCGTCGGCCGCTTGCTGCGGGAACTGGGCGAGCACGCCCAGGTGCTGTGCATCACCCACCAGGCGCAAGTGGCCAGCCAGGGGCACCAGCACTGGCAAGTGCACAAGATTCAGAGCAAGAACACCACCCGCACCCGCATCCAGCCCCTCGCCCCGGACGCCCGGGTGGAGGAACTGGCGCGGATGCTGGGTGGCGTGGAGATCACCGACTCCACCCTGGCCCACGCCCGGGAAATGCTCGAGAAAGGCCAGGAAGTGGCCTGACAAACCCCCTCCGCCCGTACCCTGGGGCACGGGAGATTGGGTCGGAGAGGAAGCTTGCGGGCGTGGCGCCGCGATGCGGCGTTGGGCTGGCTGGCGGTGGGGGCCTGGACCGATCGGTTATTTGCGCTTCGGCTTAACGTACAGCACCAGGGCGTGGTCGACGATGTCGTAGCCGTGCTTGTCGGCGATCATCTTCTGACGCTTCTCGATTTCCTCATCGACGAACTCGATCACCTCACCGGTCTCGGTGCAGACCATATGATCATGGTGGCCCTCATCGGCCAGCTCGAATACGGCGGAACCACCCTCGAAGTTGTGGCGCAATACAATGCCCGCCTGCTCGAATTGAGTGAGCACCCGGTAGACGGTGGCCAGCCCCACATCCTCGCCGGCTTCCATCAATGCCTTGTAGATGTCTTCCGCGCTGAGATGCCGGGAATCGGAGGATTCCAGTTGCTGAAGGATTTTCACCCTCGGCAAGGTCACCTTGAGTCCCGCTTTTCTAAGATCCTGATTATCCAATGTACTTGCTCCGTAGCCGCCTTTTGGGGATCGCCTGACTTTCAGGGAACCTTGTTCCCCCCGTTCAAGTCTGTATTATCGCCCGAACATTATGCCAAGTCGAAAACCCATGCCAAGGATCATCGCCCTTTTTGCCATATTGACCACCCTGCTGGCCGGCTGCAGCTCCCTGCGCTTCCCCGGGGTCTACCGCATCGACATTCCCCAGGGGAATGTGGTCACCGAGGATATGCTGTCTGGTCTGCAGCCAGGCATGACTCCCGAGCAGGTTCGCTTCGTGCTCGGTCCGCCCACGCTGACCGACCCGTTCACCCCCAATACCTGGTTCTACCTGCTGCAGTACCAGCCCGGTAACGGTGAGATGGTGGAACAGCAGATCGTGGTGCATTTCGACCAGGGACACTACAGCCATTACGACGGTCAGGTCACCAGCGACCTGCGCGAGCGCACCTCCGGCCACCAGGACCAGGAATTACTGCGGCGCGCCGAGGACCGGCGCCAGGAAGCCGCCAACTGATCCCATCTCAGTCCTGGCTGGCACGCCGGGCCCTGGCCCGGCGTGCTGATTTCGGGTCCGCCTTGAGCGGCCGGTAGAGTTCCACCCGTTCCCCTTCCGCCAGTGTCCGCCCCGCCGGATTCGGCTCCACCTTGCCAAACACCCCCATGCTGACCCCGGCCGGGTCCAGCCCTTCGAAATGCTCGGCAATGCCCGAAGCGGTCACGGCCTCCAGCATGGAAGCGCCCTCCGGCACCTCCACCGCAATCAGCTTCTGCTTCTCCGGCAAGGCATAAACCACCTCGACGCGAATAGTCCCGGCCATGGGCCTAACCTCCCAGCGCGCCGATCAGGGCATTGAGGAACACCGCGGCCACCGCCAGTGGCGCCACAAGGCGCACCACCGCCCGCCATATCATGTACAGCCCGAAGCTCTTCATCGCCAACTCCTTACGGGCCTGCGTTTCCTTCATGACCCAGCCGGCGAAAATGGCGATCAACAGGCCACCCAAGGGCAACATCAGGCTGGAAGCGAGGAAATCGATGTTCTGGAAGAAGGTGCCCACCAGGAAGGTCACATCCTTCCAGTAATTGAAGGACAGCACCGTACCGATACCAATCACCCAGGCGGTCAGGCCCACGGCCAGGGCCGCCAGTGGCCGTCCCAGCCCCCGTTCCACCAGCCAGGCCACCATCGGCTCACCCAGGGAAATGGAGGAGCTCAACGCCGAGCACATCACCAGCACGAAGAACACCGTCCCGACAATGACGCCGGCGGGCATCTGGCCGAACGCCAACGGCAGGGTCACGAACAGCAGCCCCGGTCCCTGGGAAGGCTCCAGGCCATTGCTGAACACCACCGGAAAAATCACCAGACCGGCCCCCAGAGCCACCAGCGTGTCCAGTAACGCAATGATCCCCACGGTGGAGACGATCGACACCCGCCGGGTCTTGCCGCTACGGCGATCCTTGACCTCACGAGGCATATAGGCGCCGTACACCATGATCGCGCCCATCCCCAGGCTCAGGGTGAAAAACGCCTGTCCCAGAGCGGCCATTACCGCCTTGCCGGAGAGCTTGGAGAAGTCGAAGTGGAACATGAAATTCACGCCCTGGGCGAACCCCGGCGTGGTACTGGCGTAGACCACCAGTCCGATCAGCAGCACGAACAGCAGCGGCATCAGCACCTGCACCGCTTTTTCCAAGCCCCTGCTGACGCCACGAGCCACCACCCACATGGTCAGGATCATAAAGGCGGTGTGGCAGCCCAGCATCAACCAGGCGTTCGCCTGCATCCCCTCGAAATGGGCCAGAGAGCCGGCGGCGGAGATACCCTGGAACCCGCCCTGGGCCATGTCCCAGATGTAATAGAGCGTCCAGCCGGCGATCACCGAATAGAATGACAGAATCAGAAACCCGGCCAGAGCCCCCAGGTAACCGATCCCGGCCCAGCGGCGGCTCACCTTGCTCTCCGCTGCCAGCTTTTTCATCGTATGCACCGGGCTCATGCCGCCTTTGCGGCCGAGCATCACCTCCGCCACCATGATCGGCACGCCAACCAGAGCAATACACAGCAGGTAGACCAGCACGAAGGCGCCACCGCCATACTCCCCGGCGAAATACGGGAATTTCCAGATGTTACCGAGCCCGACGGCGGATCCGGTGGCCGCGAGAATAAACGCCCACCGGCTGGTCCACATGCCGTGGACCGGCTTGTCACCTTGCTTCATGCAAACCTTACCCCTTGGTGAAATGCGATCATTGTGTTGATTTTGCGACAGGCGCTCAAGCCGCAAAACCGCCGACCGTCCATGCCGTCATGCCAATGACGCTCGCTAAAGCACCGGGCTGTCTCTATAATCGCGCCCCCATGGGCAAAGCGAAAAAAGCGAAAACACCATCCAGCACCGTGGCGCAGAACCGCAAGGCGCGCTTCGACTATCACCTGGAAGAACACTTCGAGGCCGGGCTGGCGCTGGAAGGCTGGGAAGTGAAATCCCTGCGTGAAGGGAAAGCCAACCTGTCGGAGGCCTACATCCTGCTCCGTGACGGGGAGGCCTACCTGTTCGGCGCCCGCATCGAACCACTCCCCACCGCCAGCACCCACATCACTCCGGACCCGCTGCGCAGCCGCAAGCTGCTCCTGCACCGGCGCGAGCTGGCCCGCATCTTCAGTGGCGTGCAGAAGGACGGCTACACCTGTGTGCCGGTGAGTCTGTACTGGAAGCGCGGACTGGCCAAGCTGGACATCGCCCTGGCCAAAGGGAAGCAGAAGTTCGACAAGCGCGCCACCGAGCGGGAACGCGACTGGAATCGCCAGAAGCAACGCCTCCTGCGCCGCAACTAGCGACGCAGAAGCGCGCAGATCAGGCAATGCCGGGGTCAGGAGGCGGTGTGGCGATGGCTAGCCACCAGCGCCTTTACCTCGTCGCGGACACACCAGTAGAACAGCAACCAGGAGCGCAGCACCGCCGGCAGGAAGTACACCGCGAACAGGATCACCGGCACCCGGGCGTCTCCGGAAACCCGTTCCACCAGCAGCACACCCGCGCCATAGGCACAGAGCACCAGCAGCAACTGCAGGCTGCGGGCCAGCAAGGGCCGCGCGGTTACTGGAGCCAGCAAATAGGTGGCGCCCTCTTTAGCTGACCGAAAGATCGTCTTCATCGTTTTCTCCTCAATGAACGACGATGCCTTGATCAACGGCCACTTTCTCAGTCTGATTGGGGGCTCGCTGTAAGTCATCGTGTGGATCACATGGGTGTCCCCGCTGTCCTTCGCTTTTGGCGCCAGGACCGTCGACACACCCAGCCGCACCCCGTGCGACGAGCCCATAATGCGCCCGCCCGACGACACAACCCTGACAATATGTACGATTGTCCGACAATTTATGTAAAGCTCCGTAACACACCTTCCCACCACTTGTTTTCGACTTCTTTGCCCCCATCTCGTACACTACGCCACCCTGGGGCCGACAAGGTTTCGACGCCGGTATTGAACTCTGTGGTGCATGCCGAGAAGGTCACGAGTCTCGTAAAACATTTGTGGCATCTTTAAAGTAATCGCAAACGACGATACTTACGCACTGGCGGCCTAAGGCCTGCCTACGGTCAAGCGACCCAGCCTGTGGGGAAGCGCGACCGGCATCGCTACACAGGCTCGCAGCAAAGTCCGCCCCGGGCCGCGCTGTTAAAACTTAAAGGGGCTCGGCTCTTTCGTCCTGCCCGTCGGGCTGAAAGGGCCTAAATCAATAGACACGGCTAAGCATGTAGATCTGCAGGCGGATTGCTGACGGACGCGGGTTCGATTCCCGCCGGCTCCACCAATTTAAAGCTCCACCGATGAAAGACCGATGAAAGAAAAGGGGCGCTCCATTCGGGGCGCCCCTTTTTCGTTCTGGCCGTTGATCCGGTGAGGACGCCCCCCCCCCCTCGACAGACCCAACCACCGTAGGGTAGGAGCGGCCCACGGACCGCGATACTCTTTTGATCCATCAGACGCGCACGCGGGATCCGTGGCGCTCCGGTGATCACTCTCACCGGACCAGCATCCTCAGAGACACCCGGGAAAGGGACAGGAATAACATCATGATCAGAATCGGTTTGCTATTGATGCTGCTGATGAGCATGGCATTGAGCTCCGGCTGCGGCGTCTACAACGCCTATAAGTCCCACAATGCGCCGGATCTGCTCCCCATCCCGCCCGAACTGGCCGGGGTCGATCCGGAAAAAGAAAAGGCACGGATGGACGATCTGGCAAGGCAGCTCGAAACCGCTCTTGCCGCCGGCAAGTCCGTGGTGATTTCTCCCATTTTCACCAAGGACGCCTACCACCAGGGCTTCCGTGGCGAGGACGGCCTGGATGTGCTTTGGGAGAACCCCAATCAGGCCGGCGGCAGTTATTCTCTTACCTGGCTGCGAGCCACCCAGATCCGGGTCGACGGCCGGGATTATCTGGTCTCAGTGGAAGAGCCGGGCCGCTACAGCCTCAAAGTGGTCAATTATCAGGCCAGGGACGCCAACCTCGACGGCATGAAACGGGCCGACAAACCGGTCGCTTCACGAGGCCTCGGAGTCACCTATCTGAGCAGCGGCTCCTACAAAGGCCATGAATGGACCCAGGAGTGGCAAGACGAGATCTCCTGGAATGACCGCCCTCGCCTCAAGACCTATTGCACCCCCACGATGGGCGGCCATTGCATCCCCCATAACGTGATGGAATCCCGCAAACGGGTGATGCGGGAAGCCGGCTATCACACCACGGTGAAGGAGGTAGCCAAGCCCGCCGTCGACGTGGCCACGGTATTGGATCGCGACTTCGCCGCCTTTGACCTGAGCGCGGGCGAGGTAGTGATGATCGACGGTGTCTTCGCCAAACCGCCCAACAACTGGTTCGTGGACGACGCCTGTGTCGAAAGCTCGGTCGCCGGCATACTGCAGTGCGAGCTGAGAGGCTTCACCATGCAACGGCTCCGGCCTTCCATGGACGCCTTCCGCCAGGGGCTGTCCGAACCGGCATTGAGCCCCAACCGGCGGGCACGCCAATTGAACCTGACTTCCCGGAACTACAGCGTTCCCAGCGAGACACTGGCCAAGTTATTGTCTTCCGCCACGTATCGACAAGTGCGCTTTTCCGCCAAACCGGGTGAGGTCGATGAAGCCTGGGGACAAACCTACTACTTGAATCTGGACTAACGCCCACCGTCCGCCCCGGTTTCCTTTCGCTTCTGCGCCCTGCCCAGGCCGGCCCCCACGCCGGCCCAGGCCACAGCGATCCCCGCGCCGATCACCATCGGCAGCGCGGGGACGGAGGCCATCAGATCCAGCCCGCTTTTCACCCAGCCACTCAGCGCATCGCCACCCCGGTAGACCACCGTGTCGATGGCGTTCTTGGCTTTGTATTTCTGTTCGGCGGGGACCACGGTGTAGAGCATCTCGCGGCCGGGACGAACCAGCGCGTACTCGCCGGCACGCCGGGCAATCATGACGACAACGAAGACCGCGAACGTGGGCGCCAGAGCGAGCCAGAGAAAGCCCGCGGTGATCACCAAAGGCACCGCCGTGAGCAGAACCCCCACACCAAGGCGCTGGGCAATGCGGCCGGTCAGGAACACCTGGGTCAGAATCGCCAGCGCCTGCACCACTGTGTCGATCAACCCAAACACCTGGGTTTGCCGGGTGCGGTCAGGGAACGTCTCGGCCACCAGCCTGGCCTGCTCGAAATAGAGAAAGGTGCTGACACTGGCCAGCAACAGCACGAAAACCGCGATGGCGATCAGATAAGGAGAGCCGAACACCTCGCCGATACCGGCCAGGGGATTGCCGCCCAAAGCGCGTTCGCGGTGCCCGTCACCGGCCCGCTCGCGATCCGGCTCCCGGTGGCGGTCCCGCCAGCGATGCAACCAGCCCGCCGCGACCGCGCTGGCGGCAAGCAGACCGGCCGCCAGCAGCAGCAACCCGGCATGGCCGATGGGCGCCACCAATACCGTGCCCAACACCGGCCCGGTAAGTCCCCCCAGGCTGGCGCCACCGGCAATCAAGGCGAACAGGCGCTTGGCTTCGGCGCTGACGAACACATCCGCCAGCACACTCCAGGCAAGAGAAATAGCCAGCAGGTTGAACACCGAAAGCCAGACATAGAACACCCGCCCGGCCCAGACGTCGCCCGGCAGCCAGACCATGGCGGCGGCGAAACCCAGCAGATTGGTAACGAAGAAGCCGTAAACCCAGGGCAGAATATGGCGCCGGGATACCCGCGACGCTACCCAACCGAACGCTGGCAGCGCCACCAGGGTAGCCACGAAGGTGGCGGTGAACAGCCATTGCAGGTTGTCCACACCGCCGGCCACGCCCATGGTTTCGCGCACCGGCCGCAGCATGAAATAGCCGGTGAACAGAGAGAAAAACATCAGCAGCCCCGCCACCACCGCCGGGGCCTCCACAGGGCGAACATTGAACAGCCGGACCACCAGCCGCGACACCGGGTGGGCGGGCGCCATGGTCAGGAGAATAGGGCGCGCAAATCGCGGCGCTGCCGTTCGGTCAACATCGGCCCGTAACCGGCCTGCAGATTATCGCTCTGGCGATGGGGCTTCCCGGTGGCGGGAATGACCGCGGTCACCGCCGGATGACTGATGGAAAACTTCAGGAACGCCTGGGCCCAGGAATCGATCCCGGCTTCCGGCGCCCATTCCGGCAGCGGCCGATCCGCCACCTGGCGGAACAGGCGGCCATCATCAAAGGCCCGATTGATCAACACCGCCACGCCCAAATCCCGGGCCAGCGGAAACAGTCGCTCTTCCGCCTTGGTGGAAATCACCGAATAGTTGATCTGCAGGAAATCCGGCTTGCTGGCTTCCACCACCTCGGCCAACTGATCCTGACCACTATCAAGCCAGTGCGTCACGCCGCTGTAACGCACCTTGCCTTCTTTCTTGAGGTCGTTGATCAGCGCCATCTGGGTTTGCCAGTCCTGCATGTTGTGCACCTGCAGCAGTTCCACTTTGTCGGTTTTCAGGCGGCGCAGCGAGTTTTCAAACTGGGCCTTGCCGGCCTCTCTGCCAGTGCTGGAAATTTTCGTGGCCAGAAACGTTTTTTCCCGCAGTCCCAGCTGACTCAACAGGTCACCGATCACCGTTTCCGCCGAACCATAGCTGGGCGCGGTATCGATCAAGCGTCCGCCACCGGCGAAAAAACGCCGAAGCACTTCACGCAGGGGATCGCGCTCCTGGTCAGAGGTGCCCACCTCGAAACTGCCGGACGAGCCCATGCCAATAACCGGAATCGCTTCACCGCTGGAAGGAATGGTCCGCATCGCCATGGCAGCGTCCTTTTCGCTGGCCGCCCAAAGCGGCGACAACGCCAGGCCGGCGGCGGAAGCCGCGCCGGCTTTCAACAGAGTACGTCGGGACAGCATGAGAGCACCTCCTTATCCTTATATCGACCGCTTCGTATCGAAAACCGGGTCAGCAGATATCGTCCACCACGCCGCCGTCCACGCGCAACGCCGCACCACTGGTGGCGGACGCCTGGGTGGAGCAGACATAGACCACCATGTTCGCCACTTCCTCGACACTGGCGGGACGCTGAATCACCGAGCTCGGACGCTCCGCCATGACAAATTCCCGGCCCAACGTCTCCACCGACTTGCCGGTGCGCGCCATCTCGTCCTGCATCATGGCGCGGAAGCCATCCGAAAGCGTCGGCCCGGGCAAGACCGAATTAACGGTGACGCCGCTGCCGGCCACATGTTTGGCAAGGCCACGCGACAAGGCCAACTGCGCGGTTTTGGAGACGCCATAGTGAATCATGTCGGCGGGAATATTGCGGGCCGACTCCGATGAAATGAACACCACCCGGCCCCAGCTTTTCTCCACCATACCCGGCAGATAAGCCCGGGAAAGCCGCACCCCGGACATGACGTTGGTTTCCCAGTAGTCATCCCAGGTATCGTCGTCAGTATCGTAGAAATCCTTGGGCCCATAGATGCCGACATTGTTGACCAGAATATCCACCGCCGGGATTTGCGCCAGCAGCGCCTTGCAACCGGACAGGTCGGCGAGATCCGCCGCCACACCCCGTGAATTCACGCCCGGCACGTCCGCGGCCAGCCTGTCCCTGGCCCGGGCCACCGACTCATCACCGCGGCCATTGAGAATCACCTCCGCGCCGGAAGCCGCCAGGCCCACGGCAATGGCATAACCAATACCGCCAGTGGAAGCGGTGACCAGCGCGGTCTTACCGGATAAATCAATATTCATACTCAGCCTTCCGATTTCGGGTTCAAACCTGCAAACCGTCATGAACAGATAATGTGCGCATTCAAAAGGCGTTGCACAATCACCGGAATCGGATAAGGATTGTTTCCAAATCGTTGAGAATAATCATGCTCAAGGACATCAACGACCTGCGCATCTTCGAACGCATCGTGGCACGGGGCAGCCTCTCCGCCGCCGCACGTGAACTGGGCCTGTCCCTGGCGGTGGTGAGCAAACGTCTGGGAGAACTGGAACGGCAGCTGGATGCGCGGCTGTTGCACCGGACCACCCGCCGGCTCTCGCTCACCGAGGAAGGCGACATTCTTCATCAACATTGTCTGCGCCTGCTGTCCCAGGTGGACGAGGCGGAAGCGGCCCTGCTGCATCACCATGGCAGTGTCACCGGCACCCTGCACCTGACCGCCCCCACCGGTTTCGGGCGCCGCCACTTGGTGCCGGCACTGTCACGTTTCACCCACGAATACCCGGAGCTGCGAGTACAACTGGCCCTGACCGACACGGTGGAAGACCTGGCCAAGGGCGGGTTCGATCTGGCGATCCGCTACGGCGAACCCTTGGATTCGCGCATGGTGGCGCGCCGCCTGGCCCCCAACCGCCGGGTGCTGTGCGCCAGCCCCGACTACCTGCAACGCAAGGGCGCCCCGCGCAAACTGGCGGACTTGGCTGATCACGCCTGCATTCTGATCGGTCAGCAACCACAGGCGGACTGGTATTTCGGTCGTGGGCAACGTGAAAGCGCCGTGCGCATCACCGGCGCCTTCTGCTGCAACGACGGCGAGGCCGCCCACGCCCTGGCCCTGCAAGGCGCCGGCATCGTACTGAAGTCCATCTGGGACGTGGGCGAGGACCTGCACCGCGGCCGTCTGATCCAGGTACTGCCCCGCCACGCTCCCGCCGCCGCGCCCTTGAATGCCCTCTACCTGCACGGCCGCCATCTGGCCCCACGGGTTACCCTGTTCCTGGATTTCCTCAAACAGTATCTGCATGCCCATCCCCAGAGCACCCGCGCTAAATAGGCGCTCACCCCGCGCGAAAATCGGCATCATCAATTGCCCGTGAAACCGTTGACCCCGCGCAAGCCGGACCACCATGATCAAGGATCCGATTTCGGGCGAGCGGTGAATCAAGGACACGAAGATGGAATCCTTACCGATCATTTCCATGGCGGGGTTGTTGAGCGAGCAACCGGCGGAGCGTCAGGCCACGGCCAACGAACTGGGGCGCGCCTGCCGGGATATCGGTTTTTTCTACCTGGTGGATCATGGGATTCCGGACTCCGTGTTCGAGGCATTGTTCGAGGACGCCTCGGCTTTCTTCTCACTGCCGTCCGACCGCAAGGAAGCGCTCTCCATCAAACGCTCCCCGCATAATCGCGGCTACGTGGCGATCCAGGACGAAAAACTCAACCCGGTTTCCGGCGCCGACAGCAAGGAAGCGTTCAACATCGGCCATGACCTGCCGGCGGATCACCCCGACGTGCTCAATAATAAACCCTTCTGCGGAGTGAATTACTGGCCGGATCTTCCTGGCTGGCGTGAGCGCACCCTGAATTATTACCACCGCTGCCTGAACGTGGCCCGCACCCTGCACCGCGGCTTCGCCCTGGATATGGGCGCCCCTGAAGATTTCTTCGAGTCCCGCCTGATCGAGCCCATCGCCACCCTGCGCATGCTGCGCTACCCGGCCGCCCAGGGTGACCCGCAAAGGGCGGACGGCGCCGCCGGCACTCACACCGACTACGGTAACGTCACTCTATTGAAAACCGACCGCGTCCCCGGTCTGGAAGTGCGCACCAAGGACGGCCAATGGATCGATGCCCCCAGCCTTCCCGGCGCCTTCGTCTGCAACATCGGCGACTGCCTGATGCGCTGGAGCAACGACCTCTACCAGTCCACCCCTCATCGGGTACGCACACCGGAAGCCGAGCGCTACTCCGTGGCGTTTTTCATGGAAGCGGACCCGGACGCCATGGTCGATCCTCGCGATCTGTTCCCCCACCAGGAGCCACACTACCCACCGGTCAGCTGTAGCGACTACCTGGCGCAGCGACTCAACTCCACCTACGACTTCCGCGCCGAACCGCGCCAGGCCAATCGTTAGCTATTAAGGAACCTCTGAAAAACGTCATGCCGATCGAGTCCGGCATGACGTTTTTCAGAGGTTCCTTAGGCATTTACCACCAGCCTTGGCCAGATTTCCAGCCACTGTTTGGTGACTATGCGATCATTGAAGTCCTGGGGTTTTGGTCTTTTTGTATTAATCGTTACGGTAAAGTCGAACAAGGTGTCAAAGCCAAAAGGGGACACCAACAGAATATCTCCGGTATTGCTCAAGGCGGCGCCGACCGCTGTTTCAACCTCAACCCAGTAACTCATTGCATCTGACGTTGACGTGTAGGGCCTGTCGCGGTTCCGCTTGTGCATCCGCGCCTGATTCTTCACCGACCAAGGAACATCCAGAACGCTGACAAGCTCCCGTTCAAGCTTTCGATCTCTGCTCTCGGATATATCTACTGGATCGAAATGAACCAGATCAATATCGTTCAGGTCCGTGGCCTGTGAAAATCCATGAACCTTGTCCCATACAAGATTCCGTACGAATCCCGCGGCAAGACACCAATCCGAGAGTCCCAGACTCGCAGCAGCGAAAAGCGCTCTCATCCGCACGGGATCGTTTGCTATCCACTGTTTGATTCTGGCTTCAGAGTTCATCAAGTTGCCTAACGAAAAAAGCTAAAGCAGCGCCCTGAAAAGGGCGTTCCGGTGGACGGCCGCAAGGCAGGGAACGTACTTCAGCAACGGGTTATGAGTTCTCTGATGGCTCAATGTCTTCACCAAACATGATTCGATGCCCCTCGGGCGTCGCCACGCCGAACTCACGCAACCCCCAGGGCTTATCGGATATTACCTGGAAAATTTCGGCACCACGCTGCTGGTAGTCTCGGTAAATCTCGTCTATGCCCTCACAGTTTACATAGGCGAAGTACGAGTGCTCATGCGTATCACTGGCTGGAAGCTCGTCCGGGCAGTGCCCCAACATCACGTGAAAACCACCAAGACTCAAGAACGACCAACCGTCCACACGGAACCGGGCGGAAAACCCCAGTTTGTCGAGAAAGTAGCGTTCCGTCTTCTCAAGATCCTTGACCGCCAAAACATGCTGGGTGGCTTTTACTTCAAACATGGATGACTCCATTTACATTTTCCGACTCCGAAAAAGCCAACAAAACCAGAAAAGTCAACCAGTTACAAACTTTGACCTGAAATCTGTCCCGGTTCTGTTGCCACAAAAAAGGCGCATCGTAGCCGCCACGCGGAACCAAACCCTGAATATCATTGCATCAAATTGGTGCACAACTATAAATGCGCCCCAAAATAGCCCATAAAAGTCCTAAAAATCCCTATAAATCAGCGCTTTATTCTTGTATACAAAAATGGCATCCTAGCCAGAATTTCCTCTAGGGGGAATCCGGAGCCGCGCCCGGGAAGCGACCCGGCCGGCGCAGATCAAATCGTCTGGGGATGATCGTGGAGCTTTTGAGTGGTCACAGTGTCGGATGGCTGGCCGGGCTGGTGGTGGCCCTGCTGGCCACCGGCATCATCGCCGGCCTGCTGGCCGGTCTGTTGGGGGTGGGCGGCGGCATCGTGGTGGTGCCGGTGCTGTACCATCTTTTCACGCTGCTGGGCGTGGACGAGTCGGTAAAAATGCACGTGGCGGTGGGCACCTCCCTGGCCACCATTATCCCGGCCTCGATCATGTCGTCCCGGGCCCATGCCAAGAAGGGCAATCTGGACGTCTCCCTGCTACGTAGCTGGGGACCTGCCTTGTTGGTGGGCGTACTGATCGGCATCGCCATCAGCGGCTATCTGCGTGGCACCACCCTGACCGCGATCTTCGCCGTGGTCGCTCTGCTGGTGGCCGCCAACATGGCGTTCCGCGGCAAGGGTCTGGCGCTGACCGACGACCTGCCGCCGACCCCGTTCAAGCAGATCATCGGCACCCTGGTGGGCGGTTTCTCCACTCTCATGGGGATCGGCGGTGGCACGCTGAGCGTACCGCTGCTGACCGCCTTCGGTTATCCCATCCACCGCGCGGTGGGCACCGCCGCCGCCATCGGCATGGTGATCAGCCTGCCCGGCGCTATTGGTTTTCTGATCAATGGTCTGGGCGTGCCCAATCGCCCGCCGCTGAGCCTCGGCTACATCAATCTGGCCGGCCTGGCGCTGATCGTGCCAATGACCATGATGATGGCGCCAATCGGCGCGCGCATTGCCCACGCGGTGAACGCCAACCGGTTACGGCAGGTTTTCGCTTTTTTCCTTTTCCTGACTTCACTACGCATGCTGTACGGTTTGCTGTAACCGCCACGGCCTGGAGAACACGACATGTTGACGACCAAACGCGCGCTCGGCGGTGTCATGGTGGCGCCCCATCATCTGGCCGCCCAAGCCGGCCGGGACGTGCTTCGCGAAGGCGGTAACGCCGCCGAAGCCATGGTAGCGGCGGCGGCGGCCATCGCCGTGGTGTACCCGCACATGAACGCCATCGGCGGCGACGGTTTCTGGATCCTGGGCGCCCCCGGCGAGGAGCCTGTGGCGATCGAAGCCTGCGGAACCGCCGCGGCAGCCGCGGATGTCGACTACTACCGGGAACGCGGCCACGACAGCATCCCCAGCCGTGGCCCGTTGGCGGCGCTGACCGTGGCCGGCACCGTTGGCGGCTGGGGCCAGGCCATGAACGTGGCGCGCCAATGGGGAGGTAAGCTGCCGCTCACACGCTTGCTGGAAGACGGCCAACGGCATGCCCGGGACGGCGTGGCGGTGACCCGCAGTCAGGAACAACTGACCCGGCAGAAGCTGCCGGAGCTGGCTTCCGTTTCCGGCTTCGCCGACACCTTCCTTGATCAGGGTCAGGTGCCGGTGGAAGGCGCCATTCTGCGGCAGCCGCAACTGGCCGACACCCTGGAACGTATCGGGCGGGCCGGCACCGAGGATTTTTACCGGGGCGAGCTGGCCACCGCCATGGCCGAGGATCTGGCCCGGGCCGGCAGTCCGCTCACCCGCGAGGATCTGGCAGGCTATCAGGCGCGGACGTTACCGCCGCTGTCGGTGCGCCTGCGGGGCAGCACCCTGTATAACCAGCCGCCGCCCACTCAGGGCATGGCCTCGTTGATGATTCTCGGCCTGTTCGACCGGCTCGGGGTAACGGACGGTGAAAGTTTCGATCACCTGCACGGACTGGTGGAGGCCACCAAACAGGCGTTCCTGGTACGCGACCAGTATTGCACCGACCCGGCCTATATGAGCGAGGATCCGGCTCGCTTCCTCAGCGAATCGGATCTGGCCGAGCGGGTGCAACGCATCGACCGGCAGAGCGCTCTGCCCTGGCCTCACCCGGCGCAACCCGGCGATACCATCTGGATGGGCTGTATCGACCGCGAAGGCCGCTGCGCCAGTTTCATCCAGAGCATTTACTGGGAGTTTGGTGCCGGCATCGTGCTGCCCGCCACGGGCGTGCTGTGGCAAAACCGGGGTATCAGTTTCTCCCTGGATGACGCCGCTCTGCATACCCTGAAACCGGGCCGCAAACCGTTCCATACCCTGAACCCGGCCATGGCCCGCTTCGACGACGGCCGCACCATGGTGTACGGCACCATGGGCGGCGAGGGCCAACCGCAGACCCAGGCGGCGGTATTCAGCCGCTACGCCCTGTTCGATCAACCTTTGCAGCAGGCCGTGACCGCGCCGCGCTGGCTGCTCGGTCGAACCTGGGGGGAACAAAGCACCAGCCTGAAACTGGAAGCGCGCTTTGACCCCGCCCTGGTGCAACAACTGCGCGACGCCGGCCACCAGGTGGAAGTGCTGGACCAAGACTTCAGCGACACCATGGGCCACGCCGGCGCCGTGGTACGCCACCCCAACGGCCTGCTCGAAGGCGCCGCCGACCCGCGCAGCGACGGCATCGTCGCGACGCTCTGAACGCCATCCCTTTTTGTAACCCTCTCGGGCGCCGCCAGGCGCCCTTTTTTTGATCATCACGGTTTGGGGTGCCTCCATCAGAGACGCGGATCTGTACGGGGATGTATTCACGGCGTTCCCGCAAAAGCGTAACGCTGCTTCGCTGTCCACGATGGAAGCAAAAGGCCCACACCAGGCCCGCTTGCCCCATTTCTGTATACATCCACGCCCCTCTGCCCCTTTACGGGGCCCCACTTCTCCCCACTGCCTCGCAAATCCGCATTTTTCCAGCACCGAAGGTTGGCACGAACACTGCTCCGTCTGCTTTGGACGTCCCAAGGTTCTCAAGGAGCACACCCATGCAAAACCTTCCCAGCCGCCAACATTGGAGGGGCCGGCGGTGATACTGGAAAACGGCTTTCTCGATTTCGACCCGGTGCACCTCGACGCCACCGGAGAGGGCCCGCTGCAAGGCCTGACTTTCGCCGTCAAGGACGTGTTCGACATAGCCGGCACCGTTACCGGCGTCGGCCAGCCGAGCTGGCGCGCCAGCCAGCCGCCAGCGCGACACACCTCTCCGATGATCGAAACCCTGCTGGCGGCGGGCGCGGAACTGGTCGGCAAGACCCACACCGACGAGCTGACTTACAGCCTGGCGGGCCAGAACGCGCACTACGGCACACCGCCCAATCCGGCAGTGCCGGGCGCGGTACCGGGCGGCTCCTCCAGCGGCTCCGCCTCGGTGGTGGCCGCCGCGCTGGTGGACTTCGCGCTAGGCAGCGACACCGGCGGTTCGGTGCGGGTGCCCGCTAGTTACTGCGGCATCCATGGCCTGCGTCCCACCCATGGCGTGGTGGACTACCGTCACTGCGCCCATCTGGCGAAGAGTTTCGATACCCTTGGCTGGTTCGCCCGGGACGCCCGGCTCATGGCCCGGATTGGCCGGATTCTGCTGCCCGCCGGCGACCGGCCCGCGCCGCGCCGTTTGCTGCTGGTGGAAGAGGCACTGGCGCAATCCGATGCCGACGTGGTGTCGCAACTGGAAGCGCGGGTCGGCAACGGCCTGCCCGGCGTGACCTTTGGCGGCAGCATCAGTGTTGGCAACCTGGACACCTACTTCAACGCGTTCCGGCCACTGCAAGCTTACGAGGCCTGGGCCCGCTTCGGCTCCTGGATCGAAACCGAGCAACCGGTATTCGGCCCCGGCGTGAAGGAACGCTTCGAAGCAGCGTCCCGCATTAGCGCCGCCGAAGCCGAGGACGCCCGTGAACAATGCCAGGCTTTGCGGACCCGGATCCGCGCCCTGCTCGGCGAGGATACCCTGCTTTGCCTGCCCACCACGCCGACCTCGGCCCTGCCCTTGCAAGCCGACGAGGCCAGGGTGGAAGACATTCGCGGCCGCACCCTGCGGATGACGGCCCTGGCCGGCACCACCGGGCTGCCGCAACTGAGTTTGCCGCTGTTGCATGACCGTGATGGCCCGGTGGGCCTGTCATTGATCGGCCCGGCGAGCAGCGATCAACAGCTGCTGGATCTGGCGGCCCGCCTGCCTGAATTCATCAATACCTGACGCCCCGGCCCCGAAGAGTAATAATGTGGAGTGATAATAATGGCCCTGGAATTGGACCGCCCGGACGTAGTGGCGGAAGTCAAAGCCGCGTTCCTGCGCTATGAGAAAGCGCTGGTCGAAAATGATGTGACGGTCCTGGACGAATTGTTCTGGAACGACGAGCGTGTGGTGCGCTACGGTGCCGGCGAGAATCTCTACGGCTACCGGCAGATTGCCGCCTTCCGCGCGCAGCGGCCGTCCAAGGGACTGCAACGCGAATTACATAACACCGTGATCACCGCCCATGGCGACGATCTGGCCACCGCCTGGACCGAGTTCCGCCGCCCGGGGAACCCGCGTATCGGCCGCCAGAGTCAGGTCTGGGCCCGCCGCCCGGAGGGATGGCGGGTCGTGGCCGCCCATGTGTCGTTCATGGAGGAGTAAGCGTCATGACACAACAGACTGTGCTCAGTGCCGCCGGCGAGGACGACCGTCCATTGGCGGAGCAGGTCCGGCGCGCGCTGTCCGATGAGATTCTCGGCGGCCTGCTGCCGCCGGGCACGCGTCTGGACGAGATCGCCCTGGCTCGCCGCTTCAACGTTTCACGGACTCCGGTACGCGAGGCCTTGCGGGAAATGGCCTCCGCCGGCCTGGTCGAACACCAGCACCGGCGCGGCGTGTTCGTCATCGAAGTGCCGGAGCAGCGGCTCAGCGAAATGTTCGAATACGCGGCGGAAATGGAAGCGGCCTGCGCGCGCATGGCGGCGCTCAATATGACCCGCGCGGAACGGGAGGACTTGCTTGCCAGCCACCTGGACAGCCATGCCCATGTGGCCGACGGCAACGTGGACGCCTACGACGCGGCCAACCTGAGCTTCCATGAGAAGCTGTTTCGCGGCTGCCATAACAGCTACTTATATGAAACCGCCATGGCCGCCCGTTCCCGGGTGCTGGCTTACCGCCGCGCGCAATTCAGAGTGGGGGAACGCCTGGCCGCGTCCTTCACCGAGCACAGCGACATTGTCATGGCCATCGTTCGCGGCGAAAGCGAGCGGGCCGCGCAGTTGATCCGGGATCATGTTCTGCACGCCCACCGTACTTCACAGGATTATCTGGATACCCGTGGCGGTACGGAAAATCAATCCTCCGGATAAAGCGCCCGCACGAAACGCAGGTCGTAGGCTTTCTGATAATCCAGGTCATCCGGCAAAGTGCCGGCATCGACCATCTGCCGATAAAACTCCCGCCAGCGCCGGTCGCTCATGATGCCGTACCGGCCGCCCTCGGCATCACCGGACAGCAGGATCCCCTCGCTTTGCATTTTATCGATGCTGTAAGCGATCAGCGCGTCTTCCATCTGTGGGTTATCCGCCTTGATCAAGCTGTTCGCCGGCCGCGGATCCTCGAAGTAGGCTTTCCAGCCTTCCGCGGTGGCCGCCACCATGGCCTGTACCACTTCGGGATGCTTCTCGATCATCTCGCGGGTGGTATCCAGGGTCGCCGAGTAGGCTTCCCAACCGGCGTCCGCCAGCAACAAACTTTTTGCCGCCACGTTTTCTTTCCGCAGAAAGTAGCCGTCGTTGGTAATGTAGCCCTGCTGCGCGACCTTCGGATCCGTAATGAACGGCCCGATGGTGTAGTCGTAGGGCCGCAGTTGATCGTCGGTGAAACCGTACTTGGCCTTGAGCCAGGGCCAGTAGGCCACCCGGCCGGCGGTGGGAATGCGAAGCCCCGCGCCTTTCAGATCGGCGATAGTGTGGTAACCCTGCCCTTCATGCACCATCAGCGATTGCGGATCCTTCTGGAAAAACGCGGCCACCGTCACCAGCGGCAATCCCTGCTTCACCGCATTGAAGGATTGCAGACTGTAGCCCATGCTGAAATCGGTGACGCCACCGACCAGCAGTTGCACATTGTTGACCTGCGGACCGCCCATTTTTATGGTCACATCCAGGCCGTGCTTTTGGTACAACCCCATGGCCTTGGCGGCGTAGAGACCACCGTGCTCAGCCTGGGCATACCAGGTGGTGGATACTGTCACCGGCGTCAGTTCCTCCGCCACCGCCGTCACTGACAGGCACAAGCCCGCCAGCGCCAGAGCAGCATCGAGCCACCATCGTCGTTTCAATATCGGCTGTTTCAGGGTCCGTCGTTTCAGCGTCGACATGCTATTACCCTCATTTAATCGTTCGAGCCCGGTACAGGCATGCGGAATCGGTGAATCTCCTCCAGCGCGGCAACCCAGCCTTCCACCAGAGAGGCCAGGACCGTCTCCCCCTCTTCACGGCTGGAGCCCTGCGGGTCCCCGACCACGCCGCTGGCGCTGAGGTCGTGGGTCAGCCAGGCGAAACGAAAACGCCCTTCCGGAGTGAGCAGGCCATGATGCGGGCAGGGATACTCCCCCACCGCCCGGTCCAGATGCACATGATCCGGCGTCAACGCCAGCATCAGACTGGTTTCCGCGCGACCGGCATGAATGCCTTCGGCCTTTTCACGCTCGGAAAGAAACTCCCCGGCCCGATTCGGCACGCCCCAGGTGAACACGGGAAACAAACAAAAATCCGGATATTCGGCGCGCAGATCACGGGCCACTATTTCCACCACCTGAGGCTGACCGCCGTGTCCGTTGACCAGAACCAGCTTGCGGAACCCCATGCGGTACACGCTCTCACCGATATCCCAAAGCACCCGCAGCAAGGTATCGGCCTTGAGAATCACCGTTCCCGAGAATTGAATGTGCTCATTGGATTTACCGCACCATACCGGCGGTAACGCGAACGCCGGCACCGACTCCGGCAAGGCCGCCAACGCCTTGCCGCTTACCTCGGTGGCAATGGCGGTGTCGGTGCAAATAGGCAGATGCGGACCGTGCTGCTCAATGGCGCCAATCGGCAATACGATCACGGTGTTGGCCTTGTCCGGCAGTGCCTCGATCTCCGGCGCGGTCAAGTACGGCAAAAAACGGTGGGGTGGCACGCAGCCGTTCAGTTGACTCATGCCGCCGCTCCTTTTTCATCCCAGCTGCGCATCTTGCCCGGGTTCAGCAGTCCGGCCGGATCCAGCCGCTGTTTCATCGCCAGCTGTCCCGGATCCACACTGAGCTTGCCGCCATCCTCGAGAATATAGGTGTGCGGGTTGCTGACATGGACACCGTTATCCCGGTGATACTGAATGATCTGGTTAAGCCGCTCCTCGGTGGTGTAACGGATCACCTGCAAACCGCTACAGGTGACCGCCCCATCCGCCTTGAGGAATTCCAGATGCATCATCACCTCGTCACCGAAGTGCCGGTACATCTGCTCCACTTTTTCCACGTTCTCCCAGGGCCGGAAGCCGCTCTGCAGGTAAGTGATATCCTTGTGCTTGCGCAGGATGTGCAGCGTGGTGTGATTCCAGGTGTGCTCCACCAGACTTTTGGCGGTGCCGTAGACCTCGGCGTTATCCTGCTGACGCTCGATGCGGCCATTGAAGTTCGCGGCGATTTCCTCCACCGCTTCCAGGGCGGCACGGTTCACCAGACACAATACGGCGGCGCGCCCTTCACCCACATCCTTGCCCAGACCACACATTTGCGGCAGCGGATCCGCCAGCAGGGTCAACAGCTTTTTGATGACGCCGGTGGCCCGCCCCAGTGTCTGACAAAAACGCACACCCTCCATGAAGGAGGGGAAGCTGAGCACGGCCTCCTGCCAGTTCATTGCCGGCGTCAGCGCGAATTCCAGCTCGGTGATCACCCCGTTGACACCATAGGCGTGGTACAGGTCACGAGCCTCGGCGGATCGGAACTCGGCGACTTCCGGTTGCTCGGCCAGACTCATGGCCCGCACTCCCAGTACATTCCCCGGATCGCCGATGGAACCGTAGGTGATCGAGCCGATGCCGCCAAAGCCGCCGCAAAAGAAACCGCCGGCGGTGGCCAGCCTATAGGTGGACGGCAGCAAGCGCAGTTCCCAGCCTTTTTCCCTAGCCGCGTTGTCGATATCCACCAGCCGGGCTCCGGCCTGGACCCGGGCCACGCCGTCGGCGATCCACAGCACTTTATTAAGTCCACTCATGTCCATCAGCACACCGCCACGTAACGGCGTGCACTGACCGTAGTTGCCGGTACCGCTGCCGCGCAGTGTCAGGGGCACCCGGTGGCGATAGCAGGCCGCGGCCACCCGGCGCACTTGCTCTTCGCTGGTGGGGCGAACAATGGCGTCCGCCCGTTTGCCCTCCAACGCCTCGGTCAGGACCGGGCTGAACCAGGAGAAGTCTTTGGAGTAGCGCTGCAAGGCGGTACTGTCGGTGATCAGTTCCAGATCACCCAGATCCGCCGCCAGCCGCTGCATCGTGTTTTGATCCATTGCATGGCTCCCTGTGGAATCGGTCATTGCTCTACCTTGAGAGCGCTTTCATGCCAGTTGCGCAGTACCCGGTCGGACAGCCACACCATCAGCGCGAACAACAGAATGCCGGTGACGGTGATCAGGCCCAGAGCGGCGAACATGCGAGGAATGTTCAGGTTGTAACCGGCCTGCAGGATCAGATAGGCGAGCCCGGCCTGGTTGCCGCCGGTGCCGGCCACGAACTCCGCCACCACCGCGCCGATCAACGCCAGACCGGTACTGATACGCATGCCACCAAAAAAATACGGCAGGGCACTGGGTATGCGCAGGCGGATCAGCTGCTGCCAGCGTCCGGTCCGATACATGCGAAACATACTCATCAGATTGGGATCCACGCTGCGCAGCCCCAGCGTGGTATTGGAAATGATCGGAAAGATCGCGAT
Source organism: Alloalcanivorax dieselolei B5 (assembly GCF_000300005.1). NCBI lineage: Bacteria > Pseudomonadati > Pseudomonadota > Gammaproteobacteria > Oceanospirillales > Alcanivoracaceae > Alloalcanivorax > Alloalcanivorax dieselolei. The sequence goes on from NC_018691.1 coordinate 4,324,421, forward strand.
GATCACCGCACACACGGTGAGTGCCCAGGTGGTGTCCTTGACCCAGATAATGATCAGCGGCGCGATGGCGACGATCGGTGTCACCTGCATCAGCACCGCATAGGGGAACAGACTCACCTCGATCCAGCGGCTCTGCACGAACAGCAGGGAAGCGGCGGTGCCAAGCACCACGGCGATCACGAATGCCAGCAACGTCACCTTCAATGTCATCATCAGGCTGTGAAACAACACCGCCCAGTCCGTGACGAAGGATTTGGCGATGGCCACCGGTCCGGGCAGGATGTACACCGGCAACTCGGCGGCGCGCACCGCCAGCTCCCAGAAACACAGGAACACCACACCCACGAATAAAGGCGCGGCGATCTGGACGAACCGTTCATTCTGCAATAGGGGCTGTTTCATCAGTGGTCCTCCTCACCTTGAGCACTGGCTTTTTCCAACGCCAGGGACACCCGCCGGCAGTAATCGGCGAACTCGGTGGACACGCGGAACTCGGCGCCACGGGGATAAGGTGCGTCGATCCTGACGTCCTCCACCACCCGGCCCGGACGCGCCGCCATTACCACCACCCGGTTGGAGAGATACACCGCCTCGTAAACGCTGTGCGTCACGAACACCACGGTCCAGCCTTTCTCTTTCCACAGACGCAAAACATCATCGTTGAGCCGGTTGCGGGTCATCTCGTCGAGGGCGCCGAACGGCTCATCCATCAGCAGCAGGTTCGGCTCGGTGACCATGGCGCGGGCGATGGAAGCCCGCATCTGCATCCCCCCGGACAGCTCCCTCGGGTAAGCGTTGCCGAACTTGCTCAACCCCACCATTTCCAGAGCCTGATCAATGCGGGCTTCCGCGTCCTCACCATGTTCATGGGCCAGATCCAGTGGCAAGCGCACGTTCTTGCGCACCCGCGCCCACGGCATCAGCGTGGCGTTCTGGAATACAAACGCCAGTTTGCGCCCCTTGCCTCCCACCACCTGGTAATCCTGTTCCCACCACTTCACCGTGCCGGAAGAGGCCTCGCCGAGGCCGGCCATCACCCGCAACAACGTGGATTTACCACAACCACTGGGGCCCAGCAGGCTGACGAATTCCCCTTCTCCGACGGTCAGATCCACTTCCTTCAATGCCACGGTGCCGTTGCCGTAGACCTTGTCCACGCCGGCGACCTCCACCACCGGGCGGCCACCAAACGCCCGCGCCGGATCGTCCGTCTTCGTCGATGCCGTCATTGACACCACCACCTCATCACGAATCGCCTTGAGTTGTTTCACCATGAGTTTCCCTCCGGATTCGTCAGCCATTGTCCGTGGCGGATACCACGGGCAGCTCCAGCCAGCTTTCGCTGACATCGAGCCGCAAAGTCATGATCGGGTAATCACTGCAACGGATATCGCCCTGAACCCGGCCGGAGCCGTCATTGAGCGCATAACCGGGATAACTGGCGCCGCTGATGCTCAGGCGCAAACACTGGCCGGCGGCGACGGTGGCGCATACCGCGCGTAAGGATACGGTCACCACCCCGCCAGCAACGCGTGCGTAACCCTGGGTCAGGTTGTGGCTGCGACCTTCGGGGTCCACCACGCCGAGCACCGCGCACAGATCAAAGCTGTCCACATCGGCGGCGCACGACAGCACCACGCGCACCTCGCCGGTCAGAGCCAGCGTTTCGGTCAGGGCCGCGGTGGTATAGGTAAGCACATCCGGGCGGGCGTCCAGCGCGGTACGCTCCTGAATGCCCGGAGACGGCGGCAAATGCCCTCCCTGTGTCGGCACCGGTCGCCAGGGATCGTGCACCCAAACGTCTTCCACCGGTTCCCCCACATCGGGCCTGGCGCGGAGCAAGCCGCCGTGCGGATCAATACCCGCCCGGCCATTGCTGGCCAGATACCATTTTTCCGCTTGCCGGCATGGCCAGGCCGAAAAATCCTTCCAGTCGCTCTCGCCCAGGTCATACAGGGAAATCGGCGGTTCCGCCGTCACCCCGTTGTTCTCGCCTTTGAGGAAAAAGTCGAACCAGCGCAATTGCAGATCGTCCACTGGCGAGCAGGCGCTGTCGCCCAACCAACGCTGCCCCACCTGGGGGATCCAGGGCAGATGCCCCCAAGGGCCCACCAACAGCCGTTGCGGCTGCCGGCCTTTTTGGAAATGCCGATAGGCGGAGAGAGTGCCGGTGAGGAAGCTGTCGTACCAGCCCCCCACATGCAGGGCTGGAATATCAACGTCGTCGAGCATGGTGCCCGGTGAACGTTGCCGCCAGTAATCACCGCCCGGAGCTTGATCCAGCCAATCGCCGTAGAACGTATCGGCAAGCGTTTCGCGCAAGGCCGGTGCCGCCGGATCAATCAGTTGTACCGGGGAAGGCGCATGTCCAATGCCATAACAGGCGCTGAAGCCGTCGGCATCGCCCCGCCGCCGGGCGCTCTCGGCGCCCAGTTGCGCCGCCCAGCTCAGGGTGTTGTACAGTCGCAACGCACCGCCTTCATAGGCCCAGTCCCGGTCCAGATGAAAAGCACACATGGCCGGCGCCATCACTTTCAGTGCCGGGTGCCGGCTGGCGGCGGCGAACAGTTGGGTGGTGCCCTGGTAGGAAAACCCGTACATGCCCACGCACCCATTACCGCCGGGCAGTTGTGATACCCATTCCAGGGTGTCCTCGCCATCGTCCCGCTCGTGGATGAACGGCTCGAACTCCCCTTCGGATGTGCCCCTGCCACGCACGTCCTGAATCACCACCAAATAGCCCCGGGCGGCGTACCAGCTCGGGTGGGCATAGGTCACCGTGGAGGCGATGCGGCGGCCGTACGGTTGGCGCATTAGCAACACCGGGAAGGGACCCGGCCCATCCGGGCTGTAGACATCGGCGTCCAGGCGAACCCCGTCACGGGTGCGCATGCTCATTACCGTGGGCAGAATGGCGCTCATGACGACGCCCCTTTGAGCACACGCATGTCGTCGTCATCGAGCACGTCGGGGACACCGGAGCGTATCAATCTGGAAAAGTTCTCGTCCGGCACCATCACGGTAAGTGTATAAAAACGGCCCTTGCCGGCATTTTCCACCACGTGCTCGGAGCCGGCACGCACCACCAGAGCGTCCCCTTTTTTCAATCTCACCCATTGGTCATCGCAACGGGCGCGCCCTTCACCTTCCAGTACGAAAAAGAATTCGTCCGCTTCCTTATGGGTGTTTGGCGGTGTGGTGCCGCCCTCGTCAAAAATTTCCACGCAGGCAATGAAGCCCAGACCGTCGCCGGGCCCATCGCAGATCACCACCAGCCGGTTGCTCTCCCCTTCCTTGATACGAAAGGCTTCAAACTGCTCGGGATGCTTGAACAGCGGCATCATGGTTGTGTTTCCTCCAAAGCCCGGCAGACGTCGCTGGCCAGGGCGGTAAATCCAAATATTTGCCGCGCGTTGTACAAGGTGGCGTCCCAACAGAACGCCGGCGAGGTGGTGGCGCAGCAGTCTTCCAGGAAAAGCGTGTCGTAGCCGAGAAAGTTGGCGTCCGCCAGGGTATGCAATACACACTGGTCAGCGTTGACGCCGGCGAACAGGCAGGTAGTGATGCCCAGGTTGCGCAGGATCGAATCCAGCGGCGTGTCCCAGAATCCGCTCATGCGGAACTTGGCCACCTGGATGTCGGCTTGATCCACGGCCAGTTCATCGACGACAGCGGCGCCCCAGCTTCCGGATTGCAGCACCGCGGCGCCCGTGGTCGGAACCGGCTCGCCCAGCCCGACGCCATTACCGGAGCCGTTGTAAACGTGCAATAAAGCCGGGCTTATGTTGCCGAGATCGGGGCGATTGCCCCAGTTGACCCAGATCACCGGCATACCCGCCCGCCGGAAACAAGGCAGCGCCGCTCGCAACGGTTCGATCGGCGCCCGCGCCGGCCGGTAGTCCACGCCGATGTGATCCAGCCAGCCACCGGCGCTACAAAAATCGTTCTGCATGTCCACCACCAGCAACGCGGTCCGGGACACATCCAGAGTAAGGTTCTTGGGCCGTGCCGCTATCGTCAGCGGGCGTACACGATGACCCGCGCGGCTCAGATCCGCGTGATCATCACTCACCCGCCAGCGGTTCCAGGGCTTGCGCCCTGTCGGCAGAGGATAAAGGGCATCCGATTGAGTCATGACACGACCTCGTATTCGCAGTTGAAAAAGAGCTCGCCTTGGGGTCGCGGTGCAGAGGGGCACCGAAACCCCGCGGCGAGACGCTCAAGGCGATCAGAAGCGGAACTGGGCCCCCACGCCGTAGCTATCGGCATCGCCAACGATCTCGACGTCGTCGTGCATGAACACGGCATACAAGTCCAACTGCTTGGCCAGCGGATAGCTGTAAGCCATGGACCAGGTGTCGCGCTCCGTCTCCCAGGCTCCGGTGAAATCGGAGTAACCGTAGGAACCCAGCACCGAACCACGGCCCGCCGGCACCGCGAAGCTGAAGACATAGGTATCGGTGTCCACGTCACCATTGAGGGTATCGGTGGCCAGGTTCTGGTACTGGGCAAACACTTTGATGATGTCGAAGTCGTAAGCGACCCCGACCATCACCGCGTCCTGATCGGTGGCGTCCGGAATGGCGCCGTACTCGCCGGCACTGACATCACCGACGGCAAGGGCACCCTGTTTGATGCTGTGCGCGGCCACGGTGGCCATGAACTTGCCATTGCGGTAAACCGCGTTACCGCCGACTTTGTTCTCGCCATGCTCGTCTTCTTCTTCACCGAAGGCATACATAAGAGTAGCGGTCAGACCGCCCATCTCCGGCGTGGTGTAGGCCAGGGAGTTACTCCAGCCGGAGTCCCCCATGATCGGTCCGTAGTTACCACCCTGGAAGGAATGCAGGATGGAGGGTGAAAAGGTGAAGGAGCCCCCCAGCGAGTTGCTGAACACCACCGGCAAATAATAGGGTGAGGTGTTACGGCCTGCTTTGATGGTACCGAAATCACCAGTGGCCCCTATGTAGGCACTGCGAGCGAAGAACTCGTCACCACCATAGCGTCCGTCTTCCGCGTTATCCGGACGGAAAAACATCTCGGCGGCGGCAATACCGGTAATCCCCGGTGTCAAATCCATACTGGCTTTGAAACCCAGGAACGAGGTAGCCATGCCCCCCGCGTCCATCTTGAGAGTGTCATCCCCCGTGGTTTTGTTACCCGCGCTACCCGCCCAGAGATCGAGCAGACCGTAGAACGAGACTTTCGCCTCGGCGGACACGGGCCCGGCGGCGGACATCAGCGCGGCGGCACCCAGAACGATTGCAGCTTGCTTCTTCAGTTTCACGTCTATTCCTCGTCAAATCAGCCAGGACATACCCGCCACTCATGAGGCCGGTGGGCATCCGGTGATCCCGAAGGTTTCACCGTTCCCGTAACCGCACCTGCCTCCCTATGGCCGGTGTCCGATACCTAAAATGCTCTTCGTTCCCCTAGAGCAATGTGCCGGCCCCTCAATACAACGGCGCCGAACCCCGTTCGCATGCGCAACCAAATCGATCTTGCATACAGAACACCGGAAACCTTTCAAAATGCATGCCACAAGGATTTAACGAGGAAAAACAACAGCTTATTCACTTTCTGTTTTTTCTTTTTTTGTTAACCTGGCGGGAAAAACCAAAGACGCGCTTTAAAAGGGCAAAGCATCGATTATTTCGCCCCACCATAGGGCTTTTTCTTTTCCATTAGCCCCCACAACCGATACCTTTTTTAGTTCGCCGTGCATACAAAAAGGCATCATTATTTCTGCCACTCCCCAGCTCCGCGCCATGAACTTTGCAGATATTTTCGCAGGCCAAAAAAAACCGGGGTATACCCCGGTTAAAAGAGATAAAGCGGAGAAGAGGCTACTGAACCGTAACCGCCTGGGTTTCGTGATCCTCTATCAAGGCCTGAATCATGCGTCGCATCACCAACCCCGGCTTATCCGACACCATGTGCCGTTCGTCACGGGGATCCAGAGGCACATCCGCGTCGGTGCTTTCAAGCACGTGCTTATCCTCCAGGGTCACCTTGCGGTCAAACGCCAGGATCGCGGCTTCATCGATGCCATTGCCATCGTCTTCCTGGAAGCAAAACTGCACCACCTGGGAACGGTTATTGGCCAGCGGCACCTGGCAATTGATGATCACGTGAGCAGGGCCGTCGGCGTAGTTGATACGCAGCCGGCAAATAAAGGGGGCATACCAACTGCAGTCCAGGAATCGTTCATTGTTGCGATCCTGGGCGTGATGGGCCTGCTTGACCCCCAGTCTGCCGGTATAGTGAAAGCCCCCGGGAAACTCTTCGATTTTCGCGTCCTCGGCCACCAGATGTTCAGGGCTGCCAAAGGTGCCCAGATGCACGTAGCTGGGATGGGCCATATCCAGCTCATTCTCCATCACCCGCAGGCCGGAAACCCGCCACTCCTCATAGAACTCGTGGATCAGGACAAAGCTATCGTCCGCCGCCTCGGGGAAATCGGGGATGTCGAACAACGGCTGCTCCAAGGCCACCCAGGCGTAGCCGTACTTTTCCCGGCAGGAGAACGCTTTGACCCGTCGTTTGGGCCCCGGATCACGATCCGGCATCTGCGGCACCAGTACGCACTGACCCTCCCGGTTGTAGCGCCAGCCGTGATACGGACAGGCAATGGCATTGTCACAAACTTCGCCAAGGGACAAACGGGCGGTGCGATGACAGCAACGGTCCTCCAGCGCCGCCGGAACGCCGTCGTCATCCAGAAACAACGCCAACGCCTGGCCGAGCAACTCGAACCGTTGCGGTCGCTGTTTCAGTTCCGACATCGGCATAACCGGGTACCAGAACCGGCGAAACACCGCGTGCTCCATAACATTCACGGGGATATCTCCTTTATATCAACGGTCAGTGGGCCGGTACCGCTCCGATTCCTGTTCGGCGGACGGAACGTCAGGCCGAGCAGGAACGAAGCCACCGTGGCCAACAGTAAAAAAACCAGCGCCGCGGAAAAGCCGAAGCCATCCCGCAACACCCCGAACAACAAGGGGCCACACGATCCCATCAGCATGCCGAATCCCAGCACCATGGCGGAAAGCCGACCGGCTTCCGTCGGCGTGTGGGCGTAATCCAGCGGCAATGTCAGGGCCAGGGGAAAGGAGCCGCCCAGGCCGAACCCGGCCAGCACCACCCAACTGGCGCCGCCCCAGGTTGGCGCCCAGCACAGACCGGCCAGCCCCAGCGACAGCAGCACCAAAGTCAGCGCCAGGGCCGGCCGCCGGTCCGGTTGCAGTTGCGCCACCGGCGGCACCAGCAAAGCGCCGGCGATCTGCGCCGCGGTATAGGCCACCAGCATGGCTCCGCCCTGCTCCTGAGTCAGACCAAGAGCCATATAGAACGGCACCAGCCACGCCAGTAACGTCATGTAGGCCAGCGAGCCGGTTCCCAGAAACAACGCCATCCGCCAGCCAAGGGCACTGCGCCAGGGCAGCCCCATCGGCCCGTCATCCGTGAATACCCGCAGGCGGCCAGGCCACAACAGCGCCGCCAGCAAGGCTGGCAACGCCCAGATCGCCAGCGATGCCTGCCAGGAACCCAGGGTGCTGATCGCCAGTGGCGCGGCGAGAGCCCCCAGGGCCGCGCCCAGATTCATCGCTGTGGTGTAGCCCCCCATCATCAGCGCCGCCCGGGAAGGAAAATACCGCTTGATCACCACCGGAATCAGTACCTGACCACAGGCAATCCCCAATCCGGCCAGTGCCGTCGCCAAAGCCAGCATTGGCAGCCAGTCACCGGCCCAGCGCAGGGCACAGCCCACCGCGATCAACAACAACGCCAGGCGCATACCGGCGCCAACACCGAGCCGGGCAATCAGCCAGCCACCGGCCAGAGAGACCAACCCCATGCAAAGGGTGGGGATCGCCGCCAGGGCCCCGACCAGAGTGCTGGACAGTCCCAGGTCCACGCGGATCAATTCCAGATTGGTACCGAGCGTGGTCAGCAATGGACGCAGATTGAGGCCCGCCAGCAGCACCATCAGCACCAGCCACCACAGCGCCGGAGCCTTTATCAAGGGCACGTCCGGCGTCCGCTTCATCAATGCAACTCCGCCGTGGCCCTGGCGGCCTGCTCTCGCAACGCTTCCATATCCAGCCCCGGAATGGCCCCGTTCTCCACCACCGGTTTGCCGTTCACCAACAGGCAGCGCAACGACGCGGTTCCCCCGGCGCACACCGGAGCCACCGCCACATCATGCGCGCCGAAGTAGCGGGGCTGATCCAGATCGTAGATCGCCAGATCCGCGGCACTGCCGACACTCAAAGTGCCGATGCCGTCCAGTCCCAATACCCGGGCCCCGCCTCGCGTGCCCCATTCGATCACTTCTTCGGCGGTGACGGCGTCGGCGCCGCCATGGGCACGGTGCACCATCCAGGCCAGATGCGCTTCCTGAATCATGTCGGCGGCCTCGTTGGAGGCGGCGCCGTCCACCGCCAGCGATACCGGAATACCCAGGCGCGACATCTCCGGAGCGCGGGCAATGCCGCTGCCCAGCCGGCAGTTACTTTGCGGGCAATGGGCGATCCCGGTGCCGGTTTGCAGCAGCAAAGGCAGCTCGTCGTCCGCCACATGAACCATGTGGGCAAACCAGACGTCGTCTCCAAGCCATTCGTTCTCGGCACAGAATTGCACCGGCGTCATGCCGTGCACTTCCCGGCAGTAGGTAACGTAGTCGCGCGTCTCCGACAGATGACTGTGCAGCCGAACCCCCATGGATCGGGCGGCCCGGGCCAGTTCCCTGAGCACCGCGGGATTCACCGAAAAGGTCGGCGTGGTCGGCGCCATCACCACCTGCCGCATGGGGTTGGGCCCCACCTGGTGATAGCGTTCGCGCAGCCGTTGCACATCGTTGATGATGTCGTCGACACGCTCCGATTCCAGATTATTGGGATAGCCCGGGTGCCGCCCTTTCTCCGTGGCGCCGCCACGGCACAATACGAATCGCAACCCCAAACGGTCCGCCACCTCGAACAGCACATCGCCCATCTCACTGTCGAGGCCGGCGTAGTAGATGTAATGATGGTCGGCACAAGTGGACGTGCCAGAGAGCAACAGTTCGGCCAACCCGACCATCGCCGCGGTTTCCAGATGACGGTCACGGATGCGGGTAAGGCGCGGGTAAGGCACCGCGCCGAGCCAGCCGAACAGCGGTTCGTTGATACCTTCCGGCACCGCTTTCAGCAGACTCTGGAACAGATGGTGGTGGGTGTTGATCCAACCGGGGTAGACCACGCAGCCGCGCGCTTCGATTACCCGTTCATCAGCGGCGGGGATCAACCCCGCCGCCATCTCGTGAATCACACCATCACGGATACGCAGATCCACCGCCCCCGCCCGGGCCTGCTCCCCGGGCAGACCGGTCATCACCGCTTCGGCGCCACGAATCAGCAGGTCGCTCATGACGCCTTTTCCTTCATCGGGATGCGGGCGCCGGAGATACGGGCCTCTTCCTCGCCAAAGCGGGCCAGCAACGCCAACAGCATCTTGCGCATCACCATGCCCGGCTGATCGGAAGGCATATGACGTTCCTCGCCGCTGGCGGTATCCAGAGGCGCATCGTAATCGGTACTTTCCAGAACCCTTTTGTCCTCTTCGGTCACCTGACGATCAAAAGCGATGATCTGTTCCGCCGGCGCGTCCTCCTCGGAGTCGCTGCGGTAAGCCCACTGACAGATCATGGAATGCTCATCATCGATCGGCGTGGCGTAGGTGATGATCGCGTGCACCAGCCCATTGGGGTACCGGATGTTGAGCTTGCGGCCGAACGGCATGAACCAGTTGCTGGTCATGTGCCGCTCGGTGGTATCGCTGTCCATCTTCAACAGCTTTTTCTGCAACGGCGGGTTGTTCACCGGCGCCACGGTTTCGAATCGAAAGCCAAAGTCTTCCTCGACGATGTTGAGCTTGGCCGGGATCGGCTTGTCGAACTGGCCAAAGCTTTCCCGATGCACGAAGCTGAAGTGAGCGTTATCGAAGGAGTTCTCCATCAGACGCAGGCCGGCGGTGCGCCAGACTTCATAAAACTGATGGATCACCCGGTAACCGGGTTCGTCGGCTTCCGGCATGTGAGGAATATCGGTTAGCGGATCACCGAGACACACCCACACGTAGCCGTAACGAGCCTCGGCATTGAAGGCACGGACCTTGGCGCGGCCCGCCGAGCGATCAGGCGTCTGCGGAATACGGACACAGCCGCCACCGCCGTCATAGGTCCAGCCGTGATAGGGGCAAACAATGTTGTCGCCCTCCACCCAGCCCAGGGACAAACGCGCGGTACGGTGCGCGCAGCGGTCCTCGGCGGCGTGCGGCTTGCCTTCGGAATCGAGCCACAGCACCAGCTCTTCGTTCATCAGCCGGAAGGGCTGGGGACCATCGCCAAGTTGTTCCAGTGGCATCACCGGATACCAGAAGCGACGCAGTACGGGTTGTTGAGTTGCAAGCATGGCCAGTCTCTCCAGTTGGGGCCCGCTCCACGTCCGGTAGCACTGCCACAACGGCAGCGGGCCCAGGCGAGGCAGCCCCCGCCCATTACCCCAGGGCCGGCTTGTCCTCAGATCAGGGTGGCGAGGGTCGTGCACCGCTTTGCGCCTCGCCACCATGGACACAAAGCGGTATACCATTATGGAACAGAATGTATGCAGTTACCGTGCCATCGGAACCGCCGGTTAGGGCATCACCGGCGGGTTGGGCAGGAATTCCAGGCTGTAGGCCTGTTTATAGTCCATATCCTCCGGCACCAGACCGGCCTTCGCCATGAAGTCGAAGGTGGCCTTCCAGCGTTCATCGGTCATCACCCCGAGCCCTTTGGTGGCGGCGTCACCACCGGCCACCAGGCCATATTCCTTGATCTTGCCAATGCCAAACGCGATCTGAGCATCGGTCATTCCCGGGTTATCCTGCTTGATCAGGGCATTGGCCGGCGCCGGATTTTCAAAGTAGCTTATCCAGCCCTCCATGGACGCCTGCACGAACTTACGCACCACCTCCGGATTGTCCTCGATCATTTCCCGGGTGGTTTCGATGGTCTGGGCGTAGGGGGGATAGCCGTAGTCGGCGAACAGGAAGATGGATGGCTTGACGCCGCCCTGCTCCATGGCAAACGGCTCGGAGGTGACATAGCCCTGTTGCACCACGCTCTTATCCGCCAGGAACGGCGCGACACTGAAGGTATAGGGGCGGATCATATCGTCGGAAAAGCCGAAACGTTGCTTCAACCAGGGCCAGAATGTCTGTTGCGCGCCGGAGAAAACATACACCGGCTGCCCCTTTATCTCCTCCAGCGACTTCACGTGAGGGTGCGCCAACAAAGCCTGTGGATCGCTTTGGAAAGGCGCCGCCACGGTCACCACGGGCATGTTCTGATTCACCGAATTGAGGTTGCGGATCGGATAGCCCATGGTGAAATCCTGCCGCCCGGCGAGCAGAAGCTGCAGATTGTTCACCTGCGGCCCGCCCATTGTGATGGTCACATCCAGTCCATACTTCTCATAGATCCCGGTGGCCTTGGCCTGATAGAAGCCGCCATGTTCCGCCTGGGCGAACCAGTTGGTGCCAAAAGTGATCTTGGTCAGTGGCTGCTGCGCCGTCGCCAGAGCAGGGATCAATAAAGCACAGCACAGCAACAACCCGCGCAAACGTTCACCCGGGAAACCCGTCCAGGCCTTAAGAGAAAATCTCATCATCGTTCTCCTTTTCACCAACTGGGGCCGGCGTCCTAGGGAAGCACCGGCGTTTGCGGCAGGAACTCCAGGGTGTAAGCCTTGTGGTAATCCACGTCGGCATCGACCAGACCCGCTGCCACCATGAAGTCGAACGTCTTCTCCCAGCGTTCATCGCTCATGTAGCCAATGCCCTTTTCCCCTGCGTCCCCGCCGGTGACGATGCCGAATTCCTTCAGCTTCTCGATGCCGAAAGCCAGCTGTTCATCGGTCATTTGCGGATTGTCTTTCTTGATCAGGGCATTACCGCGTTGCGGGTCTTGCAGGTAACTCTTCCACCCTTCCAGAGTGGCCTGGACAAATCGGCGCACCACATCCGGTTTTTCCTCGACCAGATCCCTACGCGTTTCCAGTGTCGCCGCGTAGGGCGGATAACCATGGTCCGCGAACAGGAAGATGTTCGGTTTGACGCCGCCCTTTTCCGCGGCGAAAGGCTCGGAACTGATATACGCCTGCTGCACCAACTCTTTGTCGGCCAGGAAGGGGCCCAGACTGAAGGTATAGGGCTTGGCCTGATCGTCGGTGAAACCGTATTCGGCTTTCAGCCAGGGCCAGTAGGTGGTGCGCGCCGAAGTGGATATCAGCACGGTGTGCCCCTTGACGTCTTCCAGCGATGCCACCTGCGGATGGGCGATCAGCCCCTGGGGGTCTTTTTGGAAGGTCGCCGCCACGGTCACCACCGGGAGCCCTTCCTTCACCGCATTGATATTGCGGATCGGATACCCCATGGTGAAGTCGTACTGCCCGGCCACCAGCAGTTGCAGGCCATTCACCTGGGGCCCACCCATTTTGATGTTCACGTCGAGACCGTACTTTTTGTAAATCCCCGCGGCCTTGGCCTGATAAAATCCGCCGTGCTCCGCCTGCGCGTACCAGCTGGTGCCTATGGTGACCTTGTCGTCGGCTTGAACACCGCCCGCGACACTCCCCACGATCGCCGCCATGACCACCCCCAGGCCAGTGCGACGATATCCGAACAGATGCTTTAAAAAACCGAATGACATGATTTCAGACTCCACAAAAAAGTGTTGGTCGGCCCTCAGTTTTGTATGCAAGCAACCTTCGTGCCGCCTTTTACTGCAATAAAAAAGAGCATGAGGCATGCCCCGTTTCAGGGCTCCCGGTTAGCGGCGGCCAGCTCCACCGATGCCGGCTCCGGTCGTACCTGCGCGGCCAGTCGCGCCACCCGCGCCCCCAACGCCCGGGCAATCGCCTTCTCGTTATCGTCCACGGACAAGGTGCCATCGAACCCAGTGACCGCCGAGGCGCCATAGGGAGAGCCGCCCTTACGTGTGCGCACCAGCGCGGGAACACTGTGCGGCACACCGGCAATGATCATCCCGTGCTGCATGAATGGGAGCAGCAGAGATAACAATGTCATCTCGTTACCGGAATGCATGCCACCGGTGGAAGTAAAGGCGGCGCCAACCTTGCCGATCAGCGCCCCTTCCCGCCACAACGGGGCCACTTCGTCGATAAAGGCGCGTAACGGTGTACTCATCAGGCCGTAGCGGGTCGGCGATCCCCAGACGATCCCCTTGGCCCAGCGCAGATCGTCCGCCGTGGCACGGGGCAGTTCACGATAAATTCGTTGTGTCTCCCGGTAGTCGGCTCGCTCACTATCGACACTGAATTCCGGCTCACTCAATTCCACCCGGCAGAGCCGGACCCGGGCACCGCCGCTGTCCGCTCCCTCGGCGATTTCCCGCGCCAGATCCAGGGTACTGCCGTAGCGGGAGTCGCAGATCACACACACAGTGGCGCCGTCCGAATCAATCGATGTCATGGCACATTCCTGAATAAAAAATGTATACAGGCAACTCCCGTGCCATGGTGATAACACCCCGAATACTGATACAGCCTTGCCGAATTGATGCGTTATATTTGTGCGCTCGCCCCTTTTTTGATCACTGTTTTAAGTCTTTTCGTCCACTTCACGGAAGCGCTTCCCTCGCTTCGCATCAAGCGATATGGTTCTCTCCTGATGTATACATTAGGGATGCCCGACCATGTCCAAGACTTTGCTGATCCGAGCCAGCCTGCTGACACCACTGGACGCGAACCGCTGGCAGTACATCAGTGACGGCGGCCTTTTGATCAAGGCCGGCCGCATCGTCGACGTGGACCGGATTGAACAATTCGCCGACGGCCGGGACCGCAACACTCTGGAGCTGGACGGCCTGCTGGTGCCCGGCTTCGCGGACGTTCATATTCATTGGGTGCAACATCATGTTCGCGGGCGCTTCCAGACCGACCTGATGGAATGGTTGCGCGAACACATCTGGCCGGAAGAAGCCGGCTTCGAGCACGCCGGGCTGGCCCATGGTCATGCCCGTGCTTTCTTCAGCGACACGCTCCGCGCCGGCACCACCCTGGGCATGGCCTATTCCAGCCCACACGACGACGCCCTGCGCATCGCCGCCGAACACGCCAGAGGCGACTGGATCCTGGGCAACGCCATCATGGAAAAATCCGCCCCGGAGCCGCTGCGCAGAGCCAGTCCGGATAACGCCGACGCCGTGGCACCGTTATTGGAGGAACTGGGCACCGCGCACTACGCCATTACTCCGCGCTTCGCTCTCAATTGCAGTGCCCGGCTGATGGGGGAACTGGGAGAACTGGCACAACGCACCGGTGCCTTTGTACAGACGCATTTGTCCGAGTCCCCGCAGGAGATCCGGGAAGTCCACGAGGCCTTCCCCGAGGCCAGGGACTACACCGACGTTTATGATCGGGCCGGGCTGTTAACCCCACGCACCGTGCTCGGCCACTGCATTCATCTTTCACAACGTGAGTACCACACCCTTGCCCAGCGGCGCAGTTGGATCGCGCACTGCCCTTCAAGCAACGAGGCCCTGGATAGTGGCCGGATGAATCTGGAAGCGATAAGGCGGCACCGGCTGCGGTTTGCTCTGGCCTCGGATGTGGGGGCGGGGCCTAGCCACAGCATGCTGCACGTCATGCAGCGCTTTGTGGACCAGCATCGTGCCGCCGGGGTCCCGGTAACACCGGAAGAAGCGCTCTACCGGGCCACCCAGGCCGGTGCGGACTGCCTTGGGCGTGGCCGTGAAGCCGGCAGTCTGACCGCGGGAAAAAGGGCGGACTTCGTTCTGCTGCCACGCCCGGCGGGCAAAGCCGGCATCGAGGACTGGTTCGAGGAATTACTGCGCGGAGACGCCGCCGATCTGGAGCGGCGCCCATTACAGACCTGGCTCGGCGGCACCCCGGTCTCACCCGACCCGGTCACATAAACGCAATAACGCGATACGATTCACCTGGTCCACCGCGGTCTTGCGTTCCTGTTCCAGGTCGTGCTCCAAACGGGCGGCAAAGGCATCCAGAATGTCGCCACGGTGCAATCCCTTTACCGCGATAATGAAAGGGAAACCGAAACGCTTTTGATAAGCGTCGTTGAGCGTTTGAAAGCGGGCGAATTGTTCCGGCGTGCATTGGTCAAGGCCCGCGGAAGCCTGCTCGACGCTGGAGTCCCGGGTCAGCTCACCGGCCAGTGCGGCTTTTCCGGCCAGATCCGGATGCGCTCTCAACACGCCCAGTTGGCGCTCCGGATCCGCCGCGCAAAATACTCTCGCCATCACCTCCGCCAATCCTTGCGGGGTGTCCTGCGGTTCGCCGAGCCCCAGCTGGTAAGCCTCTTTGGCAATCCATGGAGAATGTTCATAAACATCGCCGAACCGGTCGACGAAATCGGCCTCGCTGAGCCGGCTCGGGCGTGGTGTGAGACGGACGATGGTTTCAGCCATGGTGCTCCATCCAGTGTCGGGCAATATCGATACGCCGGGCGCACCACACCCCGTTATGGGCGCGCAGGTATTTGAGGAAGCGTTCCAGTGCCGCGGCCCGGCCCGGACGCCCCGCCAGCCGGCAATGCAAACCCACCGATAGCATACGCGGCTGCTCCGCCCCCTCCTGATACAGCGTGTCAAAAGCGTCACGCAGGTAAGTGAAAAACTGATCACCGTTGTTGAAGCCACCAGGGCTGGCGAAACGCATGTCGTTGGCATCCAGTGTGTAGGGCACCACCAAATGTTTGCGCCCGGACACGGTCATCCAGAACGGCAGCTCATCACTGTAGTCGTCGGCGTCATAGAGAAAGCCGCCATGCTCCACCACCAGCCGCCGGGTATTCGGACTGGTGCGGCCGGTGTACCAGCCCAGCGGTGGCGTGCCGGCGGCGCGAGTCAGCGCCTCCACCGCGCGGCCGATATGCTCCGCCTCCACCGCCTCCGGCACATATTGATAGTCAATCCAGCGATAGCCGTGACAGCAGATTTCGTGGCCCTGCTCCACCATGGTGCGAATGACTTCCGGATGCCGCTCCGCCGCCATGCCCACGGCGAACACGGTGAGCGGAATCCGATAGCGCTGAAACAGTTTCAACAGACGCCATACCCCGACCCGGCTGCCGTATTCGTAGAGTGATTCCATGCTCATATGACGTACGCCTTCGCGCGCGTCGGCCCCGACCATTTCCGACAAGAAGGACTCCGAAGCCGGATCACCATGCAGGATGCAATTCTCCCCTCCTTCTTCGTAATTAAGCACGAACTGCACTGCCACACGGGCACCATCGGGCCAGTGTGGATTCGGTGGACTGGCCCCATAGCCGATCAGGTCACGGGGATAAGACGGATCGCTCATGTTTGCCTCCACTCTGGCATCAATCATGCATGTATACATTTACTGATAAGTATTGTCGACATTAAATATGGACACAGGAGCGCACATGGGCCGATTGACCACCCACGTTCTGGACACCAGCAGTGGCTGTCCCGCCGCCGGCCTCGATCTCCAGTTGTGGCGAATAGAGGGAAACCAGGCCCGTCTGTTGACTGAATGCAAAACCAATGCCGATGGACGTTGTGACGCGCCGCTACTTGACGGCGGCACCATGGTAAGCGGGGTATACCAACTAAACTTCGCGGTGGGGGACTACTTCCTTGCCCAAGGCATTTCCTCATCAACCCCGGCGTTTCTGGATGACGTAGTGGTCCGGTTCGGCATCAGCACCCCCGACCAGCATTACCACGTTCCACTGCTGGTCTCTCCCTACGGTTACAGCACCTACCGCGGCAGTTAACAGGGGAGAAACGATGGAAGCGCATCTGTACGAATGGGCCAACCTGCTGATCCGCTGGCTGCACATCACCGTCGGCATAGCCTGGATAGGGGCTTCTTTCTATTTCAATTGGCTGGAGAACCATCTGCAGCGAGAGGGCCATAAGCCACCGGGCGTCGCTGGTACTCTCTGGGCCATCCACGGTGGCGGCTTTTACTACCTGCAGAAATATCAGGTGGCGCCGGAACAACTGCCCGAACGTCTGCACTGGTTCAAATGGGAAGCCTATTACACCTGGATGAGCGGCTTCCTGCTGTTGTTCGTGGTGTATTACCTGAATGCCGGAACCAATCTGATCGATCCCTCGGTGGCGGAGTTATCCCCTCTTGCCGCCAGTCTGATCGGCATTAGCGTTCTGATTCTCTCCTGGCTGGTGTACGACGGACTGTGCCGCTCACCACTGGGCCGGCGTCCTGCGCTGCTGGCGGCAGTGGGCTTTATCTTGCTGGTGGCTCTGGCCTGGGGACTGAGCCAGATTTTCAGCGGCCGTGGCGCCTATATTCATGTCGGCGCCGCCATTGGCACCTGCATGGTCGCCAACGTCTTTTTCGTGATCATTCCCGGCCAGCGCGCCATGGTGGATGCCATGACCGCCGGTCGCGAACCGGATGCCGCCAGGGGCCTGGCCGGAGCGCAACGCTCCCGGCACAACAATTATCTGACTCTGCCGGTGCTGTTCATCATGATCAGCAACCATTTCCCCGGCACCTACGGCAGCCACTGGAACTGGTTGATTCTGGCCACCCTGATGGCGACCAGCATATTGATTCGTCACTACTTCAACATCCGCCATCTGCCCCGACCCGCCAAGATTGCATTGCCGCTGGCCGGCGCAGCCGGACTGGTCGTGTTGATCATATTCACCACGCCGGCCGGGCCGGCTCCGGCGGAGGCGGGCCTGCCACCAGTGCCCTTCTCCCAGGTGGAAAGCATCGTGCAGGAACGCTGTGCCGGCTGCCATGCGGCGCGCCCTGATTTCGCCGGCTTCGCCACGCCACCCAAGGGCGTGCGGCTGGATACGCCGGCGCAAATCCGCGCCCACAAAACCCAGATCGGCCAGTTGGCCGTGACCACTTCGGTGATGCCGCCAGGCAACATCACCCGCATCACCGACGACGAACGCGCGTTGCTGGCCCGCTGGTTGCAACAAGGCGCGGAACACAATTCGGAAAACAGTCAGACGGAATAAACCGGCAGTGACCGGAACCATGGAGCCTCCAATGACGGACACCATCATCGCCTACCCTAATCTCGCCGCCGCCCGGCTGGGCACCGAGATCGTATCGGTTACCGACCAGTTCTTCGCCAGCGCCGAACGCATGTTGGCGGAGACACCCCCCCGATTCATCGCCGACAAATTCGATGATCACGGCAAATGGATGGATGGCTGGGAAACCCGCCGCCGCCGCGGCCCCGGACACGACAGCGCAATCGTGCGTCTGGGCGCCCCCGGTGACGTCCACCAACTGGAAATCGATACCGCTCACTTCACCGGCAACTACCCCATGGCCGCCTCCGTGGACGCCTGCGTCCTCGACGATGGCGAGGATCCGGCTTCCGCTCGCTGGCAGCCCCTGCTGACCATGACCGCTCTGCAAGGCGACCATCCGCACCGCTTCACCTTGCCTGCCCCACGCCATGCCACCCACGTTCGTCTGAACCTCTATCCCGACGGCGGCGTCGCGCGCTTTCGTGTGCTGGGCCGCCCACGAGTGGACTGGGCCGGCGTTGACGCGGACCAGGAAGTGGAACTGTCGGCGGCCCGGCTTGGCGGCCAGGTCCTGGCTCTGAGCGACGCCCACTACGGCTGGCCGCACTCCCTGCTCTATCCCGGCCGGGGCCTTAACATGGGGGACGGCTGGGAAACCCGGCGGCGCCGCGAACCAGGTTTCGACTGGTGCGTGATCGGTCTGGGCCACCGTGGCCGTGTCACCGGACTGGAAGTGGACACGGCCTTTTTTAAAGGCAACTTTCCGGCTCAGGTATCGGTGCAAGCGGCCAATCTGGAAGGCCATGCGGACACCGCCCTGCTGCGTGCCTCCAGTATGTTCTGGCCGACGCTGCTGACACCGCAACCGCTGGGCCCGGATGCCATACACCATTTCCAGGACCAGTTGGAAACCCTGGATGCGGTGACCCATGTTCGTCTTAACATGCACCCGGATGGCGGCATCAGCCGCTTCCGCGTGTTCGGCCAGATACAATGACCACTCAAGAGCTGACACTGGAGCCGTTGACGGCGGAGGCGTTCACCCCCTTCGGCGACCTCATCCACAGCCATGAGCGGGACTACTTCCTGATCAACGATGGCCAATGCCGGCGTTACCACCGGCTGGCCAAAGTGGAAACCGGCACCGACGGCGGCGCCATTCTCAGTCTGTTCCGGCCGCGACCGATCTCACTACCGCACACTCTGGTGCTGATGGAACGCCACCCCCTCGGCAGCCAGGCGTTCGTGCCGCTGGCCGGTCAGCCTTACATCGTGGTGGTCGCCCCTCCCGGACCACCGCCGGCGGTGGCGGACCTGCGCGCTTTTTTGATCACCGATGGCACCGGCGTCAATTATCACGCGGGCACCTGGCATCATCCCCTGCTGGCCCTTTCGCCTGACGGCGACTTTCTGGTAGTGGACCGGGAAGGC
This sequence comes from Alloalcanivorax dieselolei B5, assembly GCF_000300005.1. Taxonomy (NCBI): domain Bacteria; kingdom Pseudomonadati; phylum Pseudomonadota; class Gammaproteobacteria; order Oceanospirillales; family Alcanivoracaceae; genus Alloalcanivorax; species Alloalcanivorax dieselolei. The sequence continues at coordinate 4,343,931 of NC_018691.1, forward strand.
CCGGGCAGCAATTGCGAGGAACATCTTCTGGAGGGTATCCGCCTCCCGGTTGCACCCGTATAAAGGTCTGTATACATTCCGGTAGTCCCAAAAAAAGGAATAACGGTACCCATGGCTGTCGATCCCCGCACGGACAAACAGACCGCCGCGTCGCTGGACGCCATGCACACCAATGGCAGCCGGGGCTCGCGCAAAGCCACCGACCAGACCATCTACGATTCCATCTATCAGGCGGTACTGACCCAGCGGCTGCCTCCCGGTTCGAAGCTGCCGGAAGTGGCGTTAAGCGAACTGTTCGGAGTGAGCCGGTCCATCGTGCGCAAGGCACTGACCCGGTTGGCATCCGATCACGTCACCGAACAAAGCCCCAATCAAATGGCGGTGGTGGCCAGACCCGGCATCGAGGAAACCCGACAAATTTTCGCCGCCCGCCGCCTGGTGGAAGGGGAGGTCACCCGCCTGGTGGCCGGCACCCTGGGCAAATCCGAGGCACAAACCCTGCGCAAACTGATCAAGGAAGAAAAGAGCGCCCACGAGCGTGGCCAGGACCAACACCGCGTGCACTGCTCCATGGCAATTCACCAGTATCTGGCTCGTCAGTGCCCCAATCAGGTGCTCGGCAAGATGATGCTGGAACTGGTATTGCGCACCTCCATTGTCATCGCGCTATACAAAGCCCCGGGCATCACCGCCTGCTTTCTTGGTAATGATCACGGTCGCCTGGCCGATCTGATTATCAAGGGCGAGGCAGACCAGGCCGCGCAACTGGCGCGGGAACACCTGGACACCCTTGAAGGCCTGCTGGATCTGGATGAGCCCTCCGGCGACATCGATCTGGCAAGCATCTTGCGTTACACCTGAGGTAAAACGGACCGCTGGTCCTGGCGACGGCCCTCTCGGCCGGGTTTGAGTGTGCGCCACCGGTGGCGGTATACAGGTCAGTGTACGTTCTTCCGCGCCGCCCTTGGGTCGCGCTATTTCGCGTTTGCTTTTCTGTTTTTTTAGATAAAAGGAGCCCGGGCGATGAGCCGCACTCTGTTACTGAACAACGCCACGGTCGTGGCGACCATGGACGATCACGGTACCGAGATCCGTGACGGCGCCGTTCTGATCGAAGGCAACCGCATTCGCGCGGTGGGCCCGAGCCACACCCTGTCCCGGGAGGCGGACGAAACCATCGACCTCAGTGGCCATGTGCTGATACCCGGTCTGGTCAACACCCATCACCATATGTTCCAGAGCCTGACCCGGGCCTTACCGGCGGCGCAGAACGCCGAGCTGTTCGACTGGCTCGACGCCCTGTTTCCGGTCTGGGCCAATATCACTCCGGAAATGATGACGGTGTCGGCGCAAACCGCCATGGCGGAATTGATGCTTTCCGGGTGCACCACCGCCGCCGACCACGCTTACTTCTATGTCAATGGCGGCCGCCTGGAGGACAACATCGAGGCGGCTTCGATCATGGGCCTGCGGTATCACGGTGTCCGTGGCGCCATTACGCTGGGCAAAAGCCAGGGCGGGCTGCCGCCGGATCTGGTGGTGGAGAAGAATGAGGACGCGGTACTCAAGGAAATGCAGCGAGTGGTGGAAGCGCACCACGACGCCAGTAGCGACGCCATGCTGCAGGTAGCGCTGGGACCATCGTCGCCGTTCACGGTAACACCGGATCTGATGCGCCAGAGCGCGGTTCTGGCGCGCGATCTCGGCGTGCGACTGCATACCCATACCGCCGAAAACGGCAAGGATCTGGCGTTCAGCCAGCAGCGGTATGGCATGACACCGGCACAGTTCGCCGAGGAAATGAACTGGGTCGGCGATGACGTCTGGCACGCTCACTGTGTGCACCTGGACGATCACGGCATTCAGCTGTTCGGCCGCACCGGCACCGGCGTGGCCCACTGCCCCTGTTCCAATATGCGCCTGGCATCGGGCCACGCCCCGATCCGTCGCATGCTGGATAACGGTGTCCGTGTCGGCCTGGGCGTGGACGGCTCCGCTTCCAACGACGGCAACGATCTGTTGGGAGAGGCCCGCCAGGCCATGCTGGTGGCGCGGGTCCGTGACGAAGATCCAGCAGCCCTGTCGGCCCGCGAAGCCCTGCGGCTGGCCACCCGTGGCGGCGCCGAAGTGCTGGGGCGCGGTGATCATCTGGGGCGTATTCAGGCCGGCTACTGCGCTGATCTGGTGGCCTGGAAACTGGACGACATCGCCTTCGCCGGCGGCTTGTCCGATCCGCTGGCGGCCCTGTTGTTCTGTGCGCCCCGACGAGTTTCGCTGAGTATCGTCAATGGCAAGACGGTGGTGCGTGACGGACAACTCACCACCGTGGAACTGCCACGCCTGGTGGAACGGCACAATCAGTTGTCGCGGATATTGATCGACGGCTAGATTGATCGACGGTGATTGATCCACGGTTAGAGAGGCTCCCGATGAGCACACGGTTGCGCGTTCATTCTCCGGCGGTGGTGTACTTCGACGCGGTACGCCGCGCCGGCTCCATACGTGAAGCGGCACGACGCCTGTTCGTGGCGTCCTCCGCGGTCAACCGACAGATCCTGAAACTCGAGGACGAAGTGGGTACGCCGCTGTTCGAGCGGCTGCCCGGTGGACTGAGGCTGACCACCGCCGGTGAGATCTTCGCCCGTCATGCCCTGGTGGTATTGCAGGACGCGGAACGGGCGCGCTCGGAGCTGGACGCGCTCAAGGGTCTGCGCACCGGTCACGTGGAAATCGCCACCGTGGAAGGGGTCACCTCGGATTTCATGCCCACCATCATTGAACGGGCCCGGGAGCACTTCCCGAAAGTGACCCTGGGCGTGGTCACCCTCGGCTCCCGCGACATTCCCGAAGCGGTAACCAGCGGCGCCGCCGACCTGGGCATGGCCTTCGCCCTGCAACGCAGCACCGGCCTGCGACAGATCATGGTGGGGCGGTTCCGGCTCGGCGCCCTGGTGCCGGCGGAACACCCCCTGGCACAGCGGCGCGAAGTCAGCTTCGCCACCTGTGCCGAGTACCCTCTGATCCTGGCGAAGACCGATCTATCGGTATACCACCTGCTCAAACCGGCCATCGAACGCGCCGGTGTCGGCGACAAGGGGGTGGTGCAATCCAACTCGGTGGAGCTGGGCAAGGAGCTGGCACGACGCGGTGTTGGCGTCACCTTTCAGACCCGTATCGGTCTGGAAGCGGAATTAAGTGCTGGCACACTCCGGCATATCCCTCTCAACGACAACGGCCCGGTTTTCAGCGACCTCGGCATCTACACCCGTACCGGCCGTTCCCTGCCGGTGGCGGCCGACGCGGTGGCAAGATTGCTGGCCGATGAACTGGCGGAGCGGGAACTCCGCGAGGCCAGAGACATCGGCGAGCCATTGACCGATTGATCACCGGCACCGCTGCCGGATCGGCATCAGCACGGTCGATATTCTCTTCTTTGGCACCGCCGCGGCTCCGCGCACACTGGTTGGTGAGGATCGTCCGCCAGCGAGAGAGGTTCCATGACGAGCACCCTGCAAGCGCAAAAGGTCAATCAACAGTCGCTGCCGATCATCGATATCGGGGCCTTGATCGACGGCGACGAGAAACAACGCCGGGCGGTTGCCGAACAACTCAGCGCCGCCTGCCGTGACAAGGGCTTCTTCTACATTCGTAACCATGGTATCGAAGCGCGCCTGCAGGCCCAGGTGTTTGCTGCCGCCAAGGCGTTCTTCGCACAGCCACCGGAGATGAAAAAGCAAGTCGACAAAGCGCTGTCGCCAGCCAACCGGGGCTATGAACCACTGCGCGGCCAGACCCTGGAAGCGGATGCCCCACCGGATCTCAAGGAAGGCTACTATATTGGCCGTGACCTGCCCGACGACCATCCAGCGGTACGCGCCGGTAAGTTCAACCACGGCGCCAACCAGTGGCCACGACAGGCCGGCTTTCGTGAAGCAATGGAAGCCTACTTCGAAGCCATGAACGCGCTGAGTGCGCGAATCATGCAAGGGTTGGCGCTATCACTGTCCTTGCCAGAAGACTATTTTGCTGATTTTTGCCGTGAGCCGATGGCGGTCCTGCGTTTGTTGCACTACCCGCCGCAACCGGGCAATCCCGAGCCCGGCGAAAAAGGCTGCGGCGCCCACACCGATTTTGGCGGCATCACCTTGCTGCTGCAGGATGACAATCCCGGTCTGCAGGTCTGGGACCAGGCCAGTCAGGGCTGGATTCACGCCGATCCCGTTCCCGGCACCTATGTGGTGAACCTGGGCGACATGATCGCCCGCTGGACCAATGACCGTTATCGCTCGACCCTGCATCGCGTGGTCAACCTGTCCGGCCGGGAACGTTTCTCCGTGCCGTTCTTCCATTCCGGAAATCCGGATCATCAGGTGCAATGCCTGCCCAGTTGTCTGGCCCCCGGCGCCTCGCCGAAGTATCCGCCGGTCACTGTCGAGCAACACATGATCGACATGTATCAACGCACCTATAAGTAACTCAAGTAACTCGATGAACGATGTCATTCTGATTCACGGCGCCTGGGCCGGTGCCTGGGTTTGGGACGCCCTGGCACCACTGTTGCGCCGGCAAGGATTCCGCCCCCACGCGCTGAATCTGCCCGGCAATGGCCACGGTACCGGCACTCCGGAGCAGGCCGATTTCGCGGACTGTGTCGCCTGTGTGGAAACGGCCCTCGATCAGCTCGACGGCCCGACCTTTCTGGTGGCGCACTCGGGCGGTGGCGTGATCGCCACGCAGGCGGCGGAGAATCGCCCTGACCGCATTGCCGGCGTCGCCTACGTGGCCGGAATGATGTTGCCCACGGGCACTGGGTTCGCCGACCTGACCCGGCATCTGGTCCAGCGGAATCCCGCCGCCGCCGGCATCGGCCCACACTTGATCTGGGACGAAGCACGCCGCTACAGCGAAGTGCCGCCCGCCTCGGCCCGCGACATCTTCTTTCAGGACGTCGACGATACGCCCGCCTGGGCCGCCGCCCGGCAGCTCACGCCGCAACCGGAAGGTGTTCGCGCCGGCGTCGCACACTGGACAGCAGAACGCTTTGGCACACTACCACGCCTCTACGTGGAAGCGTTGCGTGATCGCTCGGTGATCCTGGCGGCGCAGCGCTGGATGCAACAACAGGTTCCCGGGGCCGAAGTCGCCACTCTCGATACAGGGCATGCCCCGCAATTGGCTTCTCCCGCCGAGCTTGGAGAGATACTGGGGAGTTTCTTTCACCGCGTTAGCACACATGACAAGGCATGCCCCTTGCATGGACCACTATAGCGAGACAACGGCGTGTCGCCGCACGCGACCCCGGACTAAAAAGGAGTTACCCATGATCAAGCGTTTCAGACGTTACCTTTTGACGGCCTCACTTGTCAGTATGGCGGCGAGCGTCCAGGCGGCGGATAAAATCCGCTGGCTCAACGACTGGTTGCCCGCTGGCGACAAGGCCATCATCTACCTCGCCGTGGAACAAGGCTTGTTCGCGGCCGAGGACATTGACGTGGAAATCATGTCCGGGCGCGGTTCCAGCGATGTGGTCACCAAACTGGCCACCGGCGCCGCTGACATGGGCACCGGCGGTCTGTCCGCGCTACTGCAAGCGAAGGCAGGGGCTACCGTGCCGGTGACCGCCGTGCTTTCCGTTTATACCAAACAACCGGATGCGGTCTTCGTCAGTGCCGATTCCGGCATCGAAACCCTGGGCGATTTGAAAGGAAAGAATCTCGCCACCGCCACTTTCTCCGCCTCCAATGTCACCTGGCCGTTGGTCCTGGAAACCAACGGCATGTCGCCAGACGATGTGCGCGTAACCAAAGTGGATCCCGGGGCCATGGGCCCGATGATGAGTACCGGCCGGGTGGACGGCACCATCAACTGGATCACCAAGCTGCCGGCCTTCAATGCCTTGATGAAACAGGCCGGCAAGGAGATCCGGGTTTTGCCCTGGTCTGATTATGGCTTTGATGGCTATGGTCTCTCGGTGTTCGCATCCGACCGTCTGATCAAGGAAAAACCGGAGCTGGTCAGAAAGGTACTGACCATTTATCTCCAGGCGCAACAAATGGCTATTGAAGATCCCCAACAAGCGGGAGCGGCGCTGAAAGCGAAGGTGGAGGAAGTGGATGCGGATGTGGCCACCGAGGAGTTTTCCGCCTCCATTCCCCTGATGCAAAACGAAATCAGCGAGCGCGATGGCACCGGTGTTTTCAATCCCGCGCTGCTGGCCACCACCTGGAAGTGGGTCGCCGAAGCCCAGGGTCTGCCGGAGGATACTCTGAACCCCGCCGACGCCGTCAGTGGTGATTTCATCAGCAAGTAGGCGGGCACCACATCAAGAAAACGTTTTCATTGCACGCGGGTCCGGGTTTTTCCGGCCCGCGTTTTTTTATCGCAACTTAGAATGATGCCCGTCCGGCAACGGCCCGTGCGGAAATCTCTGCTTTTGGCGCGCATGTTGCAACGCTCACACTATGACGGCCACTTCAGGTGGCTTTAAAGACTCAAATCCGATTCGAGGTGTTCATGGCGCCCCACGACGATAACGACAACCTGCGACCGAGCATTCGCTTCAACAATGTGGGCCAGCTGTTCACGTCCTCCGATGGCAGCGTCATCAACGCGCTGGACGGCGTCAGCTTCGACATTCATAAACACGAATTCATTGCTGTTATCGGCCCTTCCGGCTGCGGCAAGTCCACGCTGCTTCGGGTGATCGCCGGGCTGGTGCAGCCCACGTCCGGGCAAGCGGAAATCTATGGTTTGCCGGTAACCGAGCCCCGCGAGGAAGTCGGCATTGTGTTCCAACAGCCCACCCTGCTCCCCTGGCTCAACGTGGTGGACAACATCACCTTTCCGATGAAGCACAAATATGGCCGCGTCACCCTTGAAGAAAAACAGAGGGCACAGGAATTATTGGACACCGTGGGGCTGCGGGACTTCGCCCACAAACGCCCCTCCGAACTGTCCGGCGGCATGCAACAGCGGGTGGGTATCGCCCGTGCCCTGCTGCACGACCCGGATATTCTGCTGATGGACGAACCGTTTTCCGCCCTCGATGCCCTGACCCGTGACGAGATGAGTTTTGAGTTGCTGCGCATCTGGACCAAGCGCCCCAAAACGGTGCTGTTCATTACCCACTCCATTCCCGAAGCCCTGCTGCTGGCGGACCGTATCCTGGTGATGTCCGCCCGGCCCGGACGCATTCGCGAGATCATCGACGTGGGCCTGCCACGCCCGCGCACCCTGAAAACCCTGTCGGAGCCCCGCTTCCATGAAATCGCCAACCATATCCGCGGCCAGGTCTTCAGCCATGCGGCCCTCGCCTGAATCCGCCGGGCGCGTGCTTCTGAGACTGCTGGACCGGGGAGCGCCAGTCCTTGCCGCGCTGCTGTTGCTGCTGATCTGGGAGCTTGGTTGTCGTCTGCTGGACGTGCCGGTGTACTTGCTTCCCCCTCCCAGCGCCATCGTTGAAGGCGCACTGGCGGTCAGCCCGGGCAGTTGGGCCAACCATATCTGGGCAACGCTCCGGGTCAGCCTGCTGGGCTATGCGCTGGCGGTGATTATCGGCATTCCGTTGGCGGTGGCTCTGGCCAACAGCCGGCTGCTGTCCCGAACGCTCTATCCGATGCTGGTGGTGGTACAGTCCACACCCGTCGTCGCCGTGGCGCCGATTATCGTGGTGGTGCTGGGCGCCGGTGACGCGCCGCGCATCGTCATTACTTTCCTGATCACTTTTTTTCCCATCGTTGTGTCCACCGTCACCGGACTGATGTCGACACCGCCTGAACTGCTGGAGCTTTCCCGCTCCCTCGGAGCCAGCCGTTGGCGCGAGATTCGCAACATTCAACTGCCGTTCGCGGTGCCCCATATTTTTTCCGCGCTGCGCATTTCCATCACGCTGGCCATCATCGGCGCGGTGGTGGCGGAATTTGTCGCCGCCGAAAACGGGTTGGGATTCTTCATCGCTTTCTCCACCTCGTTCTTCAAAGTACCCCAGGCATTCGCCGCGCTGGCCGTTCTGGTTACCATCAGCCTGATCCTGTTCCGGCTGGTGGCGATGATCCAGAAATGGTGGTTTCCCTGGAGCCTGCCGAAAAAGGATCAGTAGCAAACCGGATAAGGAGCGCTGGTATTATTGCCAGCGCACCAGCCATTTCTCCAACAGCTCGATAGCGTAATAAAGCACAATGCTCATCACCGTCAGAATCGCCAGAGCGGCAAAGGCCAGCGGTGTCTGCGATTGTGCGGAGGAGGTTAGAATCAAATAACCCAGGCCTTCTTCGGAGCCAACGAATTCACCAATCACGGCGCCAATCACCGCCAGCGTGATCGCCACTTTGCACCCGACCATGATGGTGGGCAAAGCCACCGGCAGGCGAACCCGTTTGAACACCTGCCAAGGATTGGCCTGCATGGAGCGCATCAGGTTCAGCATCGCCTTTGGCGTTGCTTCAAGCCCCGCCGTGGCATTGACCACGATGGGGAAAAAGCACACCAGGAACACGATCACCACTTTGGGCAGTGTGCCGAAACCCACCCACAGGGTAATAAGGGGCGCGATCGCGACCTTGGGTACCGATTGCAGGGCCAGCAGGATGGGATACACCGTATGGCGCAGCAAAGGCGCGTACACCACCAGAATCGCGATCGGCAGTGCAATGACCACCGCCGCCAAAAATCCCAGGACAGTCTCGTACAACGTTACCCAACTGTGAGTCCACAATTCCACCCGCCAATCGAAAGCGGTGCTGCCCACTGATGTCGGAGCAGGCAGGACCCACTCCTGAATACCACTGTGACGAACAAACACTTCCCAGAGCACCACCATGGCCAGAAGGCTGATACAGGGCAGGACATAGCGTACCCATTCCGAACGCCACATATTCGTCATTTTTCTATCCCTCGACGGATACCGGATTAATGACGCTGAGAGAAGATCAGCGACTTGATATGGTGTGTCAGTTGCCTGAACTCGGGCTCCAACTCCGTTTTCGGACCTCGAGGCCTGGGCAGATTGATATCAATGGTTTCGATCACTCGCCCCGGTCGGGGGGACATGACAATGACGGTGTCGGACAACAACACCGCCTCATTGATATCGTGAGTAATCAGCAAGGCTGTCTTACGATCACGCTCCCAGATGGTCAGCAGTTCCAGCGACAACTCTTCACGGGTCAGCGCATCAAGCGCACCGAAGGGTTCATCCATCAACAGTACCTGAGGATCCGTCAGCAACGCCCGGCAGATAGCGGTTCTCTGTTTCATGCCACCGGACAGGTCGGAAGGCTTTCTTTGCTCAAACCCCTCAAGCCCCGACAGTTTCAGCAGTGCCCTCGCACGTGGCTCGCTGTCTTCCTTCGCCAGACCGTAGAGTTCCGCGGGAAGCAGCACGTTTTCCAGCACCGTCAGCCAGGGCAAAAGCACATGTTCCTGAAATACGATGCCCACCTCGCGGCTCGGCGCCACCAGCGGTTTGCCGTTACGAAAAGCGTGCCCGTCGGACGCGGACTCCAGTGCCGCGAGGACGTTAAGAAGCGTGGACTTCCCACAGCCGGAAGCACCAACAATGGAGACAAAGCTGCCTTTTGGTACATCAATGCTGACGTCACGTAATGCCTCGATGGTGCCACTGCGTGTCCGATAGATCTTCGACAGATTGCGGGTGGACAGCATCACCGGGGCGTCTTTCATTTCCGTTGTCATCACAAGCCCCCGCTATCTGGCGAACCCGTCAACATAGAGATCAGTGGCTTTCACCGGGTATTTCATCTCGTAGGCGGCGGAGACCAGATCCACGGTTTCCTGCATACGAACCGGGTCGATCGCGCCCGGCCCATCCGGATTCTTCGCCAGTTCGGCGACGCGACGGGTCTCACCGGCGGCGACGTCAGCGTCCACCTGACGGTAGTAATCGTGCAGAATTACGCCGGCTTCATCTGGATTGGCGAAGGCATCACGCATGCCCTTCAAGGTGGCGGCAACAAAACGTCGAATCGTATCCGGGTTATCGCGGATGGTCTCCTCGGACGCTACCAAGCCATTGCCGTAGTAGCTCAGGCCCGCGTCCCGGTAAGCAAGACGAACCAGTTTCTTCGGCGCCACGGCTTTTTCCAGTAAGGGCTCACCGACAATAAATTGACCGATGGCATCCACCCGCCCCGTGGACAGCAAGGACGGTAACGCCGAGCCATCCGCCACCAGCCAGGACACCTTATCCGGATCGACTCCGCTCGCCTTTGCATAGGCACTGAACAGCGTAGGCACCGCACTGAACGCGGTATCGGCGATTTTCCTGCCTTCCAGATCCTTAACCGTCTTGATACCGCTGCCTTCCAGCGCATAAATGGCGTGCGGCGGCTGTGCGTAAATAATGGAGACCAGTTTCACTGGAACCTTGTCATTACCCCGGGCCAACACCAGGGCACCGGCGTCGGCGAACCCCATCCGGGCACTACCGTGAGCGACTTTCTTGATGGCATCGGCGGATCCCTGCCCGCGTACGAAAGTCACATCCAAACCTTCTTCCTTGTAATACCCCTTTTTGTCCGCGACGAAGAAATAGGCATGGCGACCGTTAATGCCGAAATCAGTAATGAAGGTGAGGCTTTCCGCCCACCCGGCCAACGGCGTAAAGAGGGTCAGGCCTACAAGCCCGAGTACGAATGGATAACGTCGCATGACAGTTCGCTCCGACAAGTCGTTTATCTTCCCCGGTTCTCTCTTGAAGACGCTGAAAACGCCACCGATACGAGAACGGAACACCCGTCGAATGCTGCAGATTGTATGCCAGACCGTCCCACCCTCTCCCCGAACCAATTATAACTCCTTGTTTTTCATATTCTTTTTCTCGAACAACGTGACACCATCCTGGGCCAAACGCGCCATGAGGGTGGTTTGGCGACCCTTTTCAAGCACTAATTTCGTGCAAAAATACCTATAAATGACCCAAAACTTATTTTTATATCTATATTTGACTAAAAATAAATTAAATGGTCGCATATAGATCATCTTTTCTCACCATCTGGCTGCTTGCTATGAACACACTCACCCATCCAGACAGGTTCGACCTGATTATTGAAAACGGAGAGCTGCTTGATCCGGCCACGGGTATGCGCCAGTCCGGTCATTTGGCGATTCATAACGGCCGTATCAGCGCCATCAGCCCCACAGCGTTCACTATTCCGGCTCGGCATCGCGTGAACGCCACCGGCAAGCTGGTGTGCCCCGGCCTGATCGACATGCATGTTCATGTCTACGAATGGGTTACCAATTTTGGTGTCCAGGCGGACGATGCCGGGGTCCACGCCGGTATCACCACGGTCGTCGACCAGGGCAGCAGTGGCGCCTGGACCTTTGGCGGGTTTAACGCGCACGTTATCGAGCCTTCTCTGACCGATGTCCGCGCTTTCGTTTCCATCAACGTCGCCGGCGCGCTTATGGGGGGAATGAAAGGCGAGGTCCTTCATAACCCTTCCATGACCGACGGCGCCTCTCTGATCGCCTTGGCCCAACGCTACCCAGATCACGTGAAAGGCATCAAATGTCACTGCGAATCCGGAGGGCTTTCGCATTGGGGAACGGACGTGCTTCAACATGCCAGCGAGGTGGGCAGGGCCGCCAATATTCCACTGTACGTTCACACCGGTGAACTGTTTCCGGTCAAGGAATCCTCTCGGCCCGAGGTCGGCTCCGTCTTCACCAGCGTGCTGCCACTACTGAAACCGGGAGACATGCTGGCGCACATTTACAGCTGCATGCCCGACGGCATCGTCGGTCAAAGCAAGGAAGTGCCGGCAGCAGTTATCGAAGCCAAGGACATGGGCGTTCATTTCGATATCGGCTACGGGCTGAATTTCAGCTATCGCATCGCCCGCATGCTAATGGAAGCCGACCTTCTTCCTTTCACCATCAGTAGCGACATTCACGGTGACTTCAACCGCTTCCATGACAACAGCAAGCTCGATTACAGCCTCTACGGTGCCATGACCCGTCTATGGGCACTGGGTATGTCTCTCGAGGACGTAATACAGGCAACCACTTACAACCCCGCGCGCATGCTGAAGGAGGAGGACGAAATAGGCACCCTGGCTATCGGCAGCCGCGCGGACCTCTCCATCATCGAAATCGACGAATCCGGGTACGACCTCGCGGACGGCCGCGGTGAGTGGCTCCATACCCCGAAAGCACTCTTGCCATGGATGACCATCCGTGAAGGGCGCCGGATCACACCCCATCGCCGCCTGATCAAGGACCTTATTCCTCAAACCACCACGGCTCTCTGACACTAAGGGAATCATCATGCAAACCGAAGATATCGAATTTCGCCAACACCGCGTTCGTCTGTATCGAGCCGGTCAAGGCCCAACCCTTCTGCTGATTCATGGCATTGGTCCAGGGACCTCGATCCCTGCCAACTTTGGAGCGGTGATCCCAGCTCTTGCCGAACACCACACCGTTGTCGGCATGGATCTTCTGGGTTTTGGTGGGTCAGAAAGAAAAAGCGCTCCGCCCTTTTTCGACTTTCCTCTCTGGTGCGAGCAAACAAGTTTCGTTATCGACTATCTGGGCAAGAACGCCCTTGGTGTCTGGGGGCAGTCCCTGGGTGGCGCCATGGCCCTCAAAGTCGCCGCGGAATGCCCGGCTATCAAAAAAGTGGTGGCCACCGGAGCCGGCGGAGGCCCTCAGGAAATGAATCCGGCCCTGAATCGCTTCTGGACCTTTCCGAAAAGCGCGGCGGCACTGCAACAGGCACTGTTGAGCTCGATGTACGATACCTCCGGTATCACCGACACCCTGGTACAGGAACGTTTCGAGACCCTGCGGCAAGGGGGCGTCGGTGAGTATTTCGAAAGCATGATGTCCGGTGATAAGCAGGCGCTTCTGGATTCCGTATTCCTTTCTCCCGAGTTGCTCGGCCAGGTCAATGCGGACGTTCTGATACTGCATGGCCGCGAAGATATCCCGGTGCCCTATGAGCACACCGCCCTGCACCTGGGGGCCCACCTGCCCAACTGCAACACCATGATCATCGGCAAATGCGGCCACAACCCCGCTCGCGAACATCCGGATCTGACCTTGCGCCTGGCCCTGGATCATCTCGGTTGACCCCATGGCCCGCCCTTTGCATCCCGGAGCCCTTCGATTACCATCACGCGACCCCGTCTCACGGGGTCATGAATCATCCCTATTCAGTCAGGCATCGGGCATGAGCGACAACGGCGTACCACGTAAGGATTCCTATCTTCAGTCCCTGGAAAAGGGACTGGCCGTCCTCGAATGCTTTAGCGCAGGGACGGTGTCGTTGTCGATCAGCGAGATCGCAGAGCGCACCGGCCAGGACCGGGCCTCCGCCCGCCGCGCCATTCTGACGCTGACTCATCTCGGCTACACACGTCTGGAGGGGCGGCGCTATTCTCTCACACCCAAATCCCTGACCCTGGGTCACCGGTACCTGTCATCATTACCCTTCCTGCCCATGGCGCAAAGGGTGATCGAGGAGCTGGCCGACGAGTTGCAGGAAACCGTCTCCATCGGCGCTCTCGACAGCAGCGATGTGGTCTTTCTGTGCCGGGTCGCCCCGCGCCGCTTTCTCAGTGTGGATGCCAACGTCGGCAGTCGGGTTCCCGCACACCTCCATTCCATGGGGCAGGTCCTGCTCGCCCACCTTCCAGCCGAGGAGCGGGTGCGACGCGTCAGTGATCTGGACTTCCACCCCTTCACGCCCCATTCCGTGACCGATCCCGCTGTTTTGGATCAGCAGCTGGAACAGGTGACACAACAAGGCTGGGCGTTCACCAACCAGCAGTATGAAGAAGGCTACTGCGGTATTGCCGTTGCGCTTGCGGATGCCAGCAACCACGCCGTCGCCGCGTTGAATGTCAGCTTCGCCACTGGCCAGGACGCCTATCGTCGCGCCACCGATGATGTTCTGCCACGACTCAAACTGGCAGTACGAAGGATACAGAGTCCCCGCGTATGATCCTCTGCTGCCGTATCAGCAACGGCCTGGACACTAATCTTTGCTATCCAAGCCTGCAACACGGCCCCACACTAAAGTTCCGATTGAAGCCATCGTCTTTGTCATGTCCGATCAAATCACACCGCCGCATCTGAACCACGAGCACTATATGAGAGAGAGCTTCCAGGTCGCAGAACGCGCTCTGGAAAAAGGTTGCCATCCGTTTGGTGCGCTGTTGGTGGACGCCGATGGAACGGTATTGATGGAGCAGGAGAATGCTTTCCTGCCCCATCATGATATGACCGGCCATGCCGAACGGGTGATCCTTACGCGTGCTTCGCGAACCTACCCACCGGATTTTCTTGCCCGGTGCACGCTCTATACCTCCGCCGAGCCCTGCGCCATGTGCGCCGGGGCCGCGTACTGGGCCGGCATAGGACGCGTGGTCTATGGTCTTTCCGAAAAACAACTCAAAGCGATTACCGGCAACCATCCGGAAAACCCCACCCTGGATCTGCCCTGCCGCACGGTTTTCGCCGCCGGGCAACGCTCCGTGCAGGTGATCGGCCCACTACTGGAAGAAGAGGCCACCGCCCTTCACCTGCGCTTCTGGGAAAAAGAGAAAGACTGACCAGTATGTACTCTCCGCGTCATTATATCGTCACCTGACGGGTCCACAGTGCCCTTCTTTTTCACGGCGTTGATCCTGGCGCTTTGGTTTGGAGAGCACTTCTAATGTCATTTCTTTTTTCCCGCAACTCTCGCGTTTCTTTATTGTCGGCCATCACCCTCGCCACTTTCCTGAGCGCCTGCGGCGGCTCCGGGGGCGGCTCCTCACCCTCTCCGGAACCCACCCCGGAGCCAACTCCGGAGCCAACCCCGGAACCGCAACCCAGCGGGGCCTGGAGCGCCGGGGATCTGCATGTGCATACCTATCAATCCGACGATGCCCAGGTGTCCCTGGAAAGCGTGCTGGACGATGCCTTTACCCGCTACGACCTGGACTGGCTCACCATTTCCAATCATCTGCGCACGTCCTACCGGGATCCTGACGGCGCCGAGTTGGGAGAATCCATACCCTTCTATCAGGCACTCATCGACTACGAAGTGCCTTATCTGAAGCAGGCTCTGGAGCAGGATCGCTACCCAGGTGCTTTGATGTATTCCTCTTTCGAGTGGGACATGCCGACCCACGATCACGTCAATGTCGGCATCGGCATGGACGACCCGATGTCCGAGGCCAATCTGCAAGCGGTGGCGGAATTCGAGTATCTGTTCACCACCCGCGATGCCAGCCTTTTCGATCCCGCCCTGGTGGAAAGTCTGGGCGACCAGCCGCGTGCCAACGCTACCCACGAGGACGCCCTCAGCGCGTTAGGCTGGCTGCGCGATAATCACCCCGACAGCTATATGCTGTTGAACCACCCTTCCCGCTACATGGGCAAATACACCATCGCCCAGATCCGCCAGATGCACGATCTGGCGCCCGATCAGTTCTTCACCATCGAAGGCATGGTCGGCAATCAGATGGAGCCGGATCGTGGCGGCTATGTCGAGGCCTATACCGAAGAGAACCTGAGCTCGCGCACCTATGGCGGTGTCGACTATCTGGTGGCGAAACTGGGTGGCACCTGGGACGCGCTGCTGGGTGAAGGCCGGCGGATCTGGAACGTGGCCAACTCCGACTACCATTTCACCACGGCGCAGGGTCGATACAGCAGCGGCTACGCTCCTGGCGAGTACGCCAAAACCTATGTCTGGAAGGATGGAGAAGACGCCTCCGCCCTGCTGGACGCTCTGCGCGGCGGCCGTCTGTTCGGCGTTTTCGGTGATCTGATCGATGCACTGGAGTTTCAGGCCGAAGGCGCTGAAGGCAGCACTCCGATGGGCGGTACGCTGACGGCGGCCCAGGGCGAACAGGTGACGGTGACCATCCGCTTCCGCAGCCCGCAAGCCAATAACTACGAGTATCCGCTGGAAAGCGGCCAGTCCGCCTATATGAAACCGACCGTGGATCATGTGGACCTGATCGTCGGCGATGTGCAGGCGCCCGCACAACCCGATTCCGCCGATTACCAGTCCGCCAGCAACCCGAGCACCCGGGTTCTGGCGCGCTTCACCGCCAACGACTGGACCGTGGACGAGGACGGCTACAATGTCATCACCCACACCCTCACCGCGACCGCTGATCAGTACCTGCGCCTGCGCGGCACCAATCTGGCGGTCAACGTGCCCGGTCAAATGGAAGACGGCGAGCCGCTGCCGGACGCCAAAGTGGAGGTGGCCATTGACCCCGCCCGCTTTGATGCCATCAACGCCCGCAATTACAACGACCTGTGGTTCTACTCCAATCCGATTTTCATTAGCGTGGAGTGACCCATCCCGGCGGAAGCGGCCATCGGCCGCTTTCAGCCCTTTGCCGGACCCCCCTGTTAATAACCAGCCATCAAAAAAATAGGCTGGAGAACCAACTTCAATCCCCCTCTCTCCTCATTTATAATTGCCTCACATTACCTCAAATAAGCTTTCACCCGGTCGCCCCGGTCTTGCCGTGGGCCGCGCCGCGGTGTCGCTCATGGAGTTTCAATGACGTCCTGGATCCGCCGCCTGCTGCCGTTCACGCAGTGGCCCCGTCCCAGCGCCCAGTCACTGCGCAAGGACGCCTTCGCCGGCATTACGGTGGGACTGGTACTGATTCCTCAAGCCATCGCCTACGCCACTCTGGCCGGCATGCCGCCGGTCACCGGACTCTATGCCGCGCTGCTGCCCAGTGTCGTGGGGATTCTGTGGGGCTCCTCGGCGCTGCTCGCGGTGGGCCCGGTGGCCCTCACCAGCCTGCTCACCTATGCCGCGCTGCACCCCCTGGCCGAGCCGGAAAGCGGGCAATGGGTAGTGCTGGCCATCTGGCTGGCGCTGTACGCCGGTCTGATCCAGTTCCTGCTTGGTGCCTTTCGGCTTGGAGTGATCGCCAACTTCATCTCCAACGCTGTGATAACGGGGTTTATCAATGCGGCGGCACTGATCATTTTGCTGTCTCAGGTGCCGGCCCTGCTCGGTCTGGAGGGTCAGGACTTCAACGCTGCCCTGGCCGGCCTCCAGCATCATCTGGCCGATGCCGACGCCGCCTGGCTATGGACCCTGGCTTTCGGCCTGGGCTCGATCGCGCTGCTGTGGCTGCAAAAACGCTTCGCGCCACGCCTGCCCGGTGTTCTGGTGGTGTGTGTCGTGGGCATCGCGGTCAGTGCCCTGTTCGGCTATCAGGCACTGGGGGGGAATGTCGTGGGCCTTATTCCCGCCGGCCTGCCCGCCCCCCAATGGCCGCCCTCCCTGACCCTCGAACAACACCGCGCCTTGTGGCCGGCGGCGGCGATCATCGCTTTGATCAGCTTTACCGAAGCCATGGCCAGCGCCCGCACCCTGCCCAATCCGGACGGCCGTCTTTGGAATCAGAATCAGGAACTGGTGGGCCAGGGCCTGGCCAAGATCGCCAGCGGTGTGAGCGGCGCCTTTCCGGTAAGCGGCTCCTTCTCCCGCAGCGCCCTGAATCTCTACGTTGGCGCCACCAGTGGCTGGTCGGCGCTGTTCGCCGCCCTGTGTACGCTGGTCTGTCTGCTGTTTTTCACCGGCTATCTGCAACATCTGCCCCGCGCGGTGCTGGCGGCGATCATCATTGTGCCGGTGCTCAACCTGATCCAGCCGAAGGCCTTTGTGCATCTGTTCCGCACCTCGCGGGACGACGGCGTGGTGGCCGTGGCCACCTTCGTCGCCACACTGGTGGCGGTCCCGTATCTGCATTGGGGCGTTCTCACCGGCTTTCTGTTGGCCATGGTGTTCTTTCTTTACCGGCGCGCCCATCCACGCCTGATTGAATTGGGACTGGATCCCGCCGGCACCTTGCGCGACCGCACCCTCAACGGCCTGCCTCCGATCGCGCCGGGGGTATTGGCGCTGCGGCTGGACGCCTCCCTGACCTACATTACCGCGCCGCTGATGGACCGTTTCATCCGCGAACGTCTGCAAAAAGAAACCGATCTCCGGGTTATCCTGATTTGCGCGTCAGCGGTCAATGACATGGACGCCACCGGTGCCGACACCCTGTCCCAATTGCATCAGGACCTGCGGCGGCGCGGCATCCGGCTGGCCCTGTCCGGGGTGAAAAAGCAGGTGCGCGATCGCCTGGCCCACATCGGCTTGCTGCAACGGCTCGGTGACGACAACCTGTTCGTCAACAATCGCGAGGCGATCGTGGCTCTGAAGGCAAAGGCCCCCGAGCAAGACTGACCCGGGCCGGGACACTGACCAGGAGCAGGCTCTGATCACGTTCCCGGCGTTTTCAACCTGACAAACCCGCCGCTTTTGGACAACATAGACCAGGATCATGAGAAGGGACGCCGCCGGCATCGCCGGACGGAACGGGTGCGCCATGAAACGCTTTTTTCTTTCGCTGCTGGGTCTGGCCGTCATCGCGGTGCTGGGAACACAACTGTGGTTCCTCGGCCAGGTACTGTATTTACGTGCCTACAACCCGCAGAATACCGCCTTCATGGAACGGTCCCGCCAGCACGGCACGGTGCAGTATCTGTGGCGCGATTACGATCAGATCGCCACGGATCTGAAACGGGCGGTACTGGTCTCCGAAGATGCCCGCTTCGTTGAGCATATAGGCTTTGACTGGCGCGGGATCCGCCACGCCATTGAGCGCAACCGCAAGGCAGGGCGCCCGGTGGCCGGGGGCTCCACCATCACCCAGCAGTTGGCCAAGAACCTGTTCCTGAACAGCGACCGCAGCTACTGGCGCAAAGGGCAGGAGGCAATGATCGCGCTGATGCTGGAAGCCACCATGTCCAAACAGCGGATTCTGGAGTTGTATTTGAATACCGCCCAATGGGGTAACCGGATTTTCGGTGCCGAAGCCGCTGCCCGGCATTACTTCGGTATCAGCGCCGCGTCCCTGGGGCCGGCGCAGGCGGCGCAACTGGCGGCGATGCTGCCGCGCCCCAGCTACTACGACGTGCGTGGTGTCACCGATTACGTTCACCAACGCACCCAATGGATACAAAATCAGCTCCCGCTGGTGGCCTTGCCAGACCCGGGCTGAACAAAACGGGGCGGATGGCATCTCACCATCACGCACCCACGGATTCGAACCCGGCGTTCGATTCGACTAGAGATTCAAAACAGAATTTGGAGAGCTTCCTATGAAAGCAATCGGGCTCGTGCTGCCCTTGGTAGCGCTATTGGCTGCCTGTGACGACAGCTCCTCTCCCGATGCCCCCGCTGCGCCACAACCGCGGACCGAGCAAGCCAGCTCAGCCCCCGAGCCGGCCGCCGTGGAACGGGGCAGCATCAGCGGCGCCTGGCGCCCCGACGGTGACAACGCGGCGCGCATCCTGGTACTGGCCGAGGACGGCGAGCTGTTTCTGGTTGGCGACAGCAAGCATCAGGGGTTGAGTTGGGAGCGCCGCGACGATCAACTGACCCTGCGCTATCTGAACGGCCAGGATAACGTCCACGAGGCCACTTTGAGCACGGCCCTGGAGCAGGACACCTTGACCCTGGAAGGTGAGGACGGGGAACAGGGCGAGAACGCCCCTTACATCGGCGTTTACCAACGGGACAACGAAGCGGTGGAAGAGGTAACCGGCGAAATCACTTTCGCAGGCGATACCAAGCTGCCGCCGCAAGCGGTACTGGCCGTGACCTTGATGGACGGCAACCGGACCCCTCTGCTGCAGCGCCTGGTTCACTTGCGGGACAGCCCACAGCCGTTCCATCTGTACCTGGCCAAGGGACGCCTCAAGGCCGGCACCGATTATGCGGTTAATGCCCGGGTCATCGTCGATGGCGGCGTCATCATGAACACCGGGGACGCGCCTTTGCGGCGGGACGGTGAAGGAAATCTCGACACCTTGACCCTGACCGCCCATGACAGCGGCCCGGCACCGGTCAGCTTCGTCGGCCGTTACCTCTATCACGGCGAACAGGCCATCTTCATGCCCTGCGACAGCGACCGGCGTTTGACGGTGGCCGGCGCCATGGCCGATGCCCTGGCCAAGGCTTACCAGCAGGCCGGCCTGGAACCCATGGCCCCCATGTTCATGGAACTGGACGGGACCCTGGAAAAACGGCGCGGCCAGGAAGCAGGCACGCAGGTGGACGCGCTGGTGGTTCGTGATTACCGCAATGTGAGAGAGCCCGAGCAGTGCGAGCAACCCTCCGCCCAGCTCACCAACACTTACTGGAAGCTGATTGACGTGAACGGCCAGTCCGCCCCGTCCCCCGGTGAAGGCCAGAACCAGGTGCATTTGATCCTCGCCAGCGATGAGACCGTCAAGGGCGACACCGGTTGTAACCGGCTCACCGGCGGCTTTACCCTGGACGGTGACAGCCTCAGTTTCGGTGAACTGGCCACCACCCGCCGCGCCTGCACCGGAGACAACGTCTCCGACGCCTTCCTCACCAGTTTGGAGCAAACCCGGGGCTTCCGCATCGATGGCGAGCGGCTTAGTCTCTACGACCAGGAGCACCATCTGCTGGCGGTGTTCACCGCGGAGTATCTGTAACCGGAACCTGAGAGGCTGGCCATGCGCATCCATTATCTGACCCATGTGCCCTTCGAGAAACTGGGAGCCATCGAGCCCTGGCTGGCCGCCAATGGTGCACGCATCACCGCCACCCGCCTTTATCACGGTGAAGAGCTGCCGGATCCGGATGACCTGGAGGCACTGATCGTCATGGGCGGGCCCATGAGCGCGGACGATGAGCACCGCTACCCCTGGCTGGCGGATGAAAAGCGTTTTATCCGCGCCTGTATCGACCGCGGCCATAAGGTGCTTGGCATCTGCCTGGGAGCCCAGTTAATCGCTCGCGCGCTCGGTGCCCGGGTGCACAAGAATCCGGACAAGGAAATCGGCTTTTTCCCGGTACAGAGTACCGAGCTGGGCCGCCAACACCCGCTCGGCAGTCTGTTCAACGACGCACCGGCGGTATTTCACTGGCACGGTGACACTTTTGAGATCCCCGACGGCGCCCTGCATCTGGCCCACAGCTGGGGCTGCGAGCACCAGGCTTTCAGTTACGGCGACAACGTCCTGGCCCTGCAATTTCACCTGGAAATGGGCGAGGACAACGCCCGCACCCTGTGCCAGGAATGCGCCTCCGACCTTAGCCCCGGCCCCTGGACCCAGAGCGCCACCGAAATCTTCAACATGCCGCAGGCATTCACCGCCAATCAGCGTTTGCTGTCGGTGTTGCTGGGGCTTTTTTTTGCAATGGACCCAGGCTAGGTTCCGTTAACGTCATGGACGACTCAGTTTGAAAAAGGCTGATCCTTTTACTCCGGTTACCATGAAGGCTCCGGGCTCGAACCGAGCACGGATCAGTCACGGATTGAGGTGGCTAAACGACCGTGCCTGGCCTCTAGGCAGCGCCATCCTATTGCTAGCCACCTTTAATTTGTACAGCTACATCTCATACGAAAAGATCCCTCTGAGCCTGTTTTCCCCCGGCATCATAAGCGGGCTTCCGATCCTTTTCATTTTCCAAACTCTGGCCATAGCCGGGCTTTTCATAGTCACGATGGGGCCCGCGACCATAATGGCTCCAGAACTTCCTCCAAGTCGCCCCATCAGCCCCCGTGCCAGAAATCGTTTCCTTATAGAGTATGGCGATCGCCGGCGCCCCATTCGCCACGCAATTTTGTCTCATATAAAGAAATCCCCACTCCTCATAGTCTGGGGGCTATCCTCCCTTCTTTCCGCCTTTCTTTGGGGACTGGTTCTTTTCGCCTTGTCTGCTCTGGAGAATGACTCCCCCTATGGCGAAATTGTCGTTTCATTGGGGTTCGTTCTGGTTTTGGCGGTATTCACTGTCATGACGCTGACAAGACTACAAAAGCTAACAGGAAAGAAAGCCCGCGATCTTCTGTTTTCTTGCTTTTGCAGCGGACTGGTTCAGAGCCTGACTTTCCTTATAGTCACACTTTTTTCCATTAACGCGGCACGAGCTTTGGACATACCCGAGACACACGCTGCACAGCTCTTTGTTTTCGTATTTCTTATGTTGATAGCGCTACAAATATTAGGCGCGGCTCTAGCGGACGCCTTGCTGAAAGATAGTAATCCCATCGGGCTGGGCACTGGCTCCATTCTGGGACTGGTAGCTGTCTTTTCCCTTTTTTTCCAGCCCGCCGGCGCCCTTTTAACCGGCTACGCTCTTCAGATCTCATCGTCAGGAGCCCGACCCTGCGCCATTGTCGGCTGGAGCACGCTCCCTCCTGGCCTGGAGGATATAAGCGCCAACCCGACCACGAGCATCCCTTTGCGAATTCTGACGGAAGCGGACAGCCAGTATGTGGTACGCCCACACGGCACAAACTCAAAAAAAACCTACTTCACCCCCACAAATTCGGTTGCTTCAATCGACGATTGTCCGTCAAAAAATCCGGGGAAGGAATGAAAGCAAGGCGAAGCGGTAAAGACAGTTCACCGGCCCCGTTAACGGAGCCGGTGAATGGAAACGACATGGTCAGGCTCGCGATGCGAACTCAGGCGCTCTTGCGGGCCTGAGCCTCGGCCATGCGGCCGGCGGCGGAGAGGATCGCCTGCAGGGCGGCGGCGGTGGTGTCCGCGGCCAGCGCCACGGCACTTTGTGTGTGACCACCGACTTGCACCCGGACACAGGCCATGGCATTGGCTTCGGTATTGTCGCCCAGGGAGTACTCATCGAACGCTTCCACTTGCAACTGCCAGCCGTGCCGACGGTTGAGCGACTCCACCAAAGCACCGACAGCGCCTTCGCCGCGACCGGACAGCACCGTCACCGGTGAGCGTTGATCGCCGATACTGATCTGCGCCTGTACCCCTTCTTCACCACGATGCAGGTCATAGGAACGCAACGTCCAGCCGTTCGGCACTTCCAGATAGTCACTGTTGAAGCGTTGATGTACCCGGCGGCTGTCGATCTCGCCGCCATCTTCCTCGGCATCTGTCTGTACCAATTTCGCCATTTCCTGCTGCAGCCATCGTGGCAGGCTGATGCCGTAGTCCCGCTCCAGCACGTGCGTCACGCCACCTTTGCCGGACTGGGAATTGATCCGCACCACTTCCTCATAGCGCCGATTCAGGTCCGCCGGGTCGATGGGCAGATAAGCCACACGCCAGATGTCACCGGGCTTGTACAGGCCGAGACACTTACGGATGGCATCCTGGTGGCTGCCGGAAAAGGCGGTGAACACCAGATCGCCGGCGTACGGATGACGAGGATGCGTGGGGATATCGGTGATTTCCTCCACCACCTGCACGATTTCCTTCATGCGCGAGAAATCGATCAGGGGATCGATACCCTGGGCATACAGATTCATGCCACAGGTGACCAAATCCATGTTCCCGGTGCGCTCGCCATTACCCAGCAAGGTGCCTTCCACCCGGTCGGCGCCGGCCATCATCGACAGTTCGGCGGCGGCCACGCCACAACCACGGTCGTTATGGGTATGGACACTGATCAGCACATGCTCCCGATAGCGGATGTTTTCATGCACGATCTCCACCTGATCGGCGAACACGTTCGGCGTGCTCACTTCCACCGTGGCCGGCAGATTGATGATCACCCGCTGGCCCTGGTCCGGACGCCATACCTCATTCACGGCATCGATCACCTCAACGGCGAAATCGGTCTCCGTGGCACTGAACGTCTCCGGCGAGTATTCAAAACTCCAATGGGTCTCCGGCTGTTGCGCCGCCATGTCACGCACCCAGGTGGCGGCCTGCACGGCGATGGCCTTGCAGCCTTCCTTGTCCACATTGAACACCTGATCGCGGAACGTCGGAGAGGTGGCGTTGTAAATATGAACGATGGCGTTCCTGGCGCCACGTACCGCTTCGAAGGTGCGCTCGATCAGTTCGTGTCGTGACTGGGTAAGCACCTGGATATGGACATCGTCCGGCACCAGGTCTTCCTCGATCAGGGCACGGCAGAAATCAAAATCGATCTGGCTGCCGGACGGGAAACCCACTTCGATTTCCTTGAAGCCCACTTCCACCAACAGCTTGAAGAAACGCTTTTTCTGCGCCACCGACATGGGTTTGATCAGCGCCTGGTTACCATCACGCAGATCCACCGCGGCCCATAGCGGCGCCTGCTCGATGCGGCGGCTCGGCCACTTGCGGTCCGGCTTGTCGACAGTGACGAAAGGACTGTATTTGCGATGATCGAAACTCATGAAGTGACTCCAATTGAAACCCTGGTAAGGGAAGTCCGTTTTTTTGGGTTCTGGGGGCCCGCCAGGCAGGCCCTCTGTCGTTCTCCGGGATCACCGGCCAACGCGGATCCGGGTACGACCACCGCCGGGTAGGGCGGGGCCGCTTCCGGTGTCGCCCGGACTTGTGACCCGTGACGACAAGAGACAGTTTACGTAGACAACAGGGCAATGTGCTTGCTTTTTTCTCTCGATTATCGAATATTGAGCAATATTATCTCGTAATCGACATGAATTTCGACAGAAATCATCACTTCAATGGAAAAGCTGGCAAATCTGGACCGTACCGACGTCCGCATCCTGCGTGCTCTCCAGGAAGACGGGGGCCTTACCAATCAACAACTGGCGGAGCGGGTCGGTCTGTCCCCTTCGCCCTGCTCGCGCCGGGTACAGAAGCTGGAAGCGGCGGGGATCATCCTGCGGCGGGAAACGGTGCTGGATCCCCGTAAGCTGGGTCTGGACCTCACCGTCATGATTCAGGTCAGCATGGATCGCCACATCCCGGAGCGCTTCGCCAATTTCGAGGCCACCGTATCGCAGTACCCGGAAGTGCAGCAGTGCTATCTGGTCACCGGCCAGGAAGCGGACTACCTGCTCAAGGTGGTGGTGCCGGACATCGACCACTATCAGAACTTTCTGCTCAACAAGGTGACCCGCATTGAGGGTGTCAGCGGCGTGCACTCCAGCTTCGTGATGCGCCGAGTGATCGACACCAGCGCCCTGCCTCTGGATTATCTATAGCAAGAAGGGAACCCGGACGCGCGGACCACCGCGCGTCCTCACCCGGCCCGGCGACAGCCGATCAGGAGATACCGTGTTCGCGGGTCTCCCACCAAGGGCGGCGTAGTTCGGTCTTGAGGATCTTGCCGGCGCCGGACATCGGCAGCGGCTGGTCGCGCACCTCCACGCTGCGGGGACATTTGTAGCCGGCGATACGGGCCTTGCAAAAAGTGATGAGCTCGTCACCGCCAATGGCTTCTCCAGGCTTTGGCAGAACCACCGCGTGAACCGCCTCTCCCCAATGATCGTCCGGAATACCAATGACCGCGCATTGCGCCACCGCCGGATGCTCGGCGATGGTATTTTCCACCTCGACGGAATAGACGTTCTCCCCACCGGAGATAATCATGTCTTTGACGCGGTCAACCACGAACAGATAGCCGTCGGCGTCCAGATAACCGCCATCACCGGTATGCATCCAACCGTCGACGATCGCTTTACCGGTTTCCTCGGGACGGTTCCAATACCCCTGCATCAGAGTGTCACCGCGCACCACGACCTCCCCCACCTGACCGGGCGGCAGCTCGTTATTATCGTCACCAACAATCCGCACCTCGACCCCAAGCGTGGCCCGTCCGGCGGCTTTGTGAAGGCCACGCTCACGCGCCTCTCCCAGATGGTTTTCAGGCGGGTTGAAGGTGGCGATCGGCGACAGCTCCGTCATACCGTAAAGTTGCACGAAACCGGCATCCGGGAGCCGTGCCAGAGCCCGGTCAAGCACCGCCTCGCTGATCGGTGAGGCGCCATACAGAACACGGCGAACCGACGACAAATCCGCGGACACCACGGCCTCGCTGTCGACCAGCATCTGGATCATGGTGGGCACCAGCAACATATCCGTGACACCGTGACGTTCCACCGCGGCGGTCAAGGCTTCCGGGCTGAACCCCGGGATAATGACGTTGGCCCCACCACTCAACAGCTGCGAATACATCGCCGCGCCGTTGGCGAGATGGAACATTGGCGCCGCGTGAAGGTACACACTGCCTCTGGGAAACAGGCCTTCCGCCAGCGCGTTGAAGGCATTGGCGACCAGATTGCCGTGACTGAGCATCACCCCTTTCGAGCGGCCCGTGGTACCACCGGTATAGAAGATGCCGGCGAGATCATTCTGATCGCACATCACGTCCGCCACCGGGGCGGCCTCACTCAACAATGTCTCGTAATCAAGCAAACCCGTCGGCGACGCGCCATCATCAGCCCACACCACGGTGATTGCCATTCCGCCGTCGGCCAGCTCCCGTGCCGAGGGCTCGAAAGCCGCATCGACAAACAACAGACGGGCACCACAATCCTCCAACGCCAGCGCATTCTCCCTCGTGCTCCAGCGAATGTTCAGTGGCACGATGACCGCACCAGACCAGGCGCAAGCCAGATACAATTCAAGATAGCGGGCACTATTGAGCATCAACACCACCACCCGATCTCCCGGCTTCACGCCATATTCGCCAAGCGCTCCCGCCAACCGGGCAACGCGGTCACCCACCTCTGCCCAGGTGCGTGTGAGGTCACCTTCAATGATCGCGGTTCCATTTCGGTTAATCTGCTGCGCGCGGCGCAGGCCCTGAGTTATGTTCATTGCTTTCACTCCTGTTGAACCATCCGCGGTTAGCTTGAACCGCCTGCGGTTAGCTTTGTTATTCTCGGTGAACTGTTCTCGTGAACGGCCCTGTTCCGGCCAACACCCTGGAATCAGGTTTTCTCCACGGCCAGACTCCCGGTCAACTGCATGGCGTAGGTATCACCGATCTCCCGGGCGGTCATTTCACCATCCGCCCGATACCAATGCCCGACCCAGTTAATCGCCCCGGTAATGGCGAATACCGTCAAGCGCACATCACAAGATTTGATCGATCCGTCTTCTATCCCGCTGGTGAGAAAATCACGGAAATAACGGTCAATCAGACGTTTGCCTTCACGTACCTGATCGCGAGCCGGAGCGGAAAGTACGTGGTCGTCGACCCTTACCAGGCATTGACCAAAATCGAGTGTCATCACTTCGCAATAGTGACGAATCAAGGCACGCAAGCGGACCAGACCGGTATCCGGCTTCGCCAGAATACGTTCGATACCGGCCATCGCCTTTTCCTGCCCCAGCCGATAACACTCAACAAGAATCTCTTCCTTGCTGCGGAAATAGTTATACAGAGCCGGCTTGGTGATATTGAGACGCTCCGCCACTTCATTAAGCGACGTACGATCGTAGCCCTGCTCCAGAAACAAACTCACCGCCACTCGCAATACCGCTCCACGCTTGACGTCTCTCTCACGACGCCGAGCCTCGAATGGCTTCCAAGGGGAAGCGGCCAGTTTCATTTCCGCCGCGTCGGCCCGCTTATCCGCGTCACCTGACATAGTTGCTCCTGGTTCGATTGCTCACACCTGACACGTCCTCACACCGGCTCATCGGTCTCCGAACCCTCTTGACGCCGGTTTTGCGCTGCGCCATTCTCCAACAAGTTACCGACCGGTAATACAAAGACTGACCAATCAGAAAAGCATTGTAAAGCCTATTTTCACGGGAGAAGGCCATGGGCGAATCAGTCAGAGTGGCGGGGGTCGGCATGATCCCCTTCGTCAAACCCGGCACCAGCGATAGCTACGACAAGATGGGCGAAACGGCGATTCGCCTCGCACTCGCTGATGCCGGCCTCGAGTACCGGGACATCCAACAGGCCTACGTCGGCTATGTGTACGGGGATTCCACCAGCGGACAGGCCGCGCTTTATCGAGCCGGCATGACCGGCATTCCGGTGCTTAACGTCAACAACAACTGCTCAACGGGATCCAGCGCGCTGTTTCTGGCCCGTCAGGCAGTGGCTTCCGGCATGGTCGACTGTGCGATTGCGCTGGGTTTCGAACAGATGGAGCCCGGTGCTTTGGGGGATGTATGGTCCGACCGCCCAAGCCCGCTCAGCCGTTTCGTGGACGCCGCCGATGAAAACGGAGACACCTCCGGCATTCCCATGGCCATCAAGCTGTTCGGCGGCGCCGGACGTGAATACCAGCAACGCTACGGCGCCAGCGATGAAGCTTTTGCCTTGATCTCGGTTAAAGCGCGGCGCCACGCGGAACATAACGACAACGCCATTTTCCGCAAACCCATCACCACCGAGGAGGTACTGGCGTCGGCCCCCATGTACGGGCCACTCACACGCTTGCAATGTTGCCCGCCCACCTGCGGTGCCGCCGCCGCGATCCTGGTTTCCGAAGGTTTCGCCAAGCGTTTGGGGGTGCAGGCCGGCGTTGCTATCCGCGCCCAGGCGATGACGACGGACTTCCCATCCACCTTTTCGGAACGGAACCTGATGAAAGTGGTGGGCGCCGATCTTACCGCGGCCGCCGCGCAAAGCGTCTACGAAGAAGCGGGGCTCGGCCCCGAGGCGCTGGACGTGGTGGAACTTCACGACTGCTTCACCGCCAACGAAATCATCACCTATGAAGGACTTGGGTTAACCCCGGAGGGTACCGCCGAACGTTTCATCATGGATGGCGATAACACCTATGGCGGCAAAGTCGTCACCAACCCCTCCGGCGGCCTGCTCTCCAAGGGCCACCCCCTTGGTGCCACCGGGCTCGCACAGTGCGCCGAAATCGTCTGGCAGCTCAGGGGCCAATGCGGCCCGCGCCAGGTGGATGGCGCCCGCATCGGATTGCAGCACAACCTGGGTCTTGGTGGTGCTTGCGTGGTGACACTTTACCAGAGGACCTGATCATGACGTCCGAGACATTCTCGATCGATCCGCAATCCGCTGTCGGCCATGTCTTCGCTTCTCAACGCGCCTTCGTCGAGCCACGGCGCCTTAAATTCTTTCTCGAGACCATCGGCGAGACGAATCCGGTGTATCACCATACCCGGGCGGCTCGCGAAGCAGGCTATCGCGATATTCCGATTCCGCCGACCTATCTGTTCTGCCTGCAATCCCTCGACAACCCGGGCCCGCCAGCGGTGCTGGAACTGCTGGGGGTGGACATCGGCCGCATTCTTCACGGTGAACAGAAGTTTGCCTTCCATCACCCCGCCTGCGTTGGCGACGAGCTTGTTTTCACCACCCGCATCAGAGACATCACCAATAAAAAGGGCGGGACGCTCACCATGATCACCCAGGACATTCGCGTCGATAACGGCCATGACCAACACGTCGCGGATATCGTCAGCACTATCGTGGTTCGAAACCCGCCCCATACCGCCGGAGCAACACAATGAGTCACTGTCCCGCCGGTCCGACGTCCTTGACGGTCGGAGAGATTCCGGTAAACCGCCATTTCGATCCCGTCACGCGTCATGAACTGGCGCTTTATTGCGGCGCTTCCGGCGATCACAACCCGATCCACGTCGATATCGATTTCGCCCGGGCCGCTGGTTTTCCTGATGTTTTCGCTCACGGCATGTTCATCATGGCGCGTTTGGGCGTGGCGCTGAACGAGGTGTTTCCGCCCTCATCGGTACGAGAGTTCGGCGTGCGCTTCACCGCCATCACGCAGGTCGGAGCCAGGATCACCTGCCAGGGCCGTGTCACGGCTATAGAAATCATAGACGGTGAGCAGCGCGCCCGCCTGGAAATGACCGCCCGCGACCAGGACGGCGATATAAAATTCAAGGGCGAAGCGGTCGTCGCATTCGACCCGCCAGGAGAACAAGAATGACGGATAACAACGAAACGCTGGTGATCCAGCCACACGGCAAACTGGAAAAAAAGGTCGCCTTGATTACCGGTTCCGGACGCGGCATTGGCCGTGCCATCGCCCTCAAACTGGCTTCCGAAGGGGCCCGGGTGGTGGTCAATGACCTTGATCCCGACACCGGAGACGCGGTCGCGGCGGAGATTGCCGAAGCCGGCGGTGACGCCATTGCCATCAATGGCAGTGTGACCGAGGAAGCGTTCCCGGAGCGGTTCGTACAAGGTGCACTGGAGGCGTTCGGCGGCATCGATATTATCGTCAACAACGCCGGTTATACCTGGGACGCCACCATCGGCAAGATGACCGACGACATGTTCCAGGCGATGCTGGATGTGCACTTGGTTGCTCCCTTCCGCATCCTGCGTGCCGCTTCGGAACCGATCCGAATCATGGCGAAAAAGGAAGCCTCGGAAGGTCACGAGGTATTTCGCAAGATCGTCAACATCTCATCCATTGCCGGGCTATACGGCAACGCCGGCCAAGCCAGTTACTCCTCGGCCAAGGCCTCTTTATTGGGGCTGACTCGTACCCTGTGCAAGGAATGGGGCCGTTATAAGGTCAACGTCAACGCGGTCGCCTTCGGGTTGATCGAAACACGCCTCACCCAACCCATAGAGGAAGAGCAAAAAACCATCGAAGTGGAAGGTAGAGCCATCAAAGTGGGCGTTCAGCCATCGTTACTGGACACCATGGCCAGGACCATTCCTCTCGGACGAGCTGGCCACCCGCAGGAAGCCGCCGATGCCGTCTATCTGTTCTGCGCACCGGAGTCCAATTACATCAGTGGTCAGATGCTGGTATGCGGCGGCGGTCTGCTCATGTGAATGGAGACGACCATTCCTTCTACACCGGAGAGAAAACCATGCCAACCGTGCTGCGTGAAGACCGCGATGGCGTCGCCATCATCACACTCAATCGGCCCGCCGAATACAATGCACTTGACGACACGCTGATGCGGGAGCTGGACACCGTTACCGCCGCGGTGAGCGCGGACGCGGACATCCGCACCATCCTGATAACCGGAGCGGGCAAAGGTTTCTGCTCCGGCGCGCAGTTGGGGGGAGACCTGTTCGAATCAGGCGCCGATATCGGTGCCCGTATGCGCCGGCATCTGCACCCTACTCTGGAAAGGCTGCGCGCTGGCCGCATCCCCGTGGTAACGGCGGTCAATGGCGCGGCGGCGGGTGCCGGTGTTGGTCTTGCACTGGCCGGCGATATCGTCTTTGCCGCGCGCTCCGCTCGCTTTATTCTCAGCTTCGCCCGCCTCGGCGCGGCGCTGGACGCGGGAACCTCGTTGTTGGTGCAACGCGCCATCGGCGTGCCCCGTGCCCGGGCGCTGGCGTTGCTGGCCGAACCTCTCGACGCGCGGCAGGCCGCGGACTGGGGATTGATCTGGCGCTGTGTCGACGACGACCAGCTTGGCGACGAGGCCTTGCACGTGGCCCGTCACCTGGCCGGCGGGCCCTCTCTGGGCCTGGGCATGATTAAAACCCAACTCAATAACGCCTGGGCCACGTCACTTGCCGAGACACTGGATCATGAAGCCGATACGCAGTCGCTGGCGTTCATCACCGGGGATCTGAAGGAAGGATACCGGGCATTCCTTGAAAAGCGGCCGCCGGTGTTTCGGGGTCGTTGACGATTGACCCCAGCTAAAGCGTGCCCGCGCCCTCCCCGAGGAGTACCCTTGAATTCATACCCGCACGGGAGGGCGTATGAAGCTGATCACCGTGACCGACATGCAAGCCCTGATCCGGCGCGTCGGCCTGGAACCTTTCCTGGCACTGGCCGTGGATGCCATCGAGGATTATCTGCGCCGCTGGCCGGAGTTACAGCTCTCTCCCCGCCACGCCTTCCATTACCCTTTCGGCGTTACCGAACTGATGCCCTGCGCCGATGACCGGCTCTATGGCGTCAAATATGTGAACGGCCACCCGGGCAACCCGGCGCAGGGCAAACTCAGTGTCACCGCCATCGGCCTGCTGGCCGACGTGCCCAGCGGCTACCCGCTGATGATCAGTGAGATGACCTTGCTGACCGCGGTGCGTACCGCCGCCGTGGCGGCCCTGGCCGCCGGCCTGTTGGCGCGGCTGGAAAGTCAGCGGGTGGCGCTGATCGGATGTGGCGCCCAGGCGGAATTCCAGGTGCTGGCCCTGGCCAGCCGCCTGCCGGTGACGGAGGTGAGCTACTTCGACATCGACGGCGCCGCCATGGACAAATTCGCCGGCCATCTCGGTCACCGTTTCCATTTGCGGCGGGGACAGGACATTGCCGATACCCTCCGTGACGCCGATGTCTGGATCACGCTCACCGCCGCCAAGCAACACCAGTCCCTGATCGATGAAGCGCTGCTGCGCCCCGGCGTGCACATCAATGCCATGGGGGGTGATTGCCCGGGTAAAACGGAACTGTCGCCGGAAGTGATACACCGTTGCAAAACCGTGGTGGAGTATCGGCCGCAAAGCGAACTGGAAGGCGAGGTCCAGCAAACCGGGGCCGCCAGCGTCCATGCTGAATTATGGGAAGTGCTCACCGATCAGCGCCCCGGGCGTGACGACGATGATGAAATCACCCTGTTCGATGCCGTGGGTATCGCCGTGGAGGATCTGGCGGTGCTGGATCTGGTGGCGCGGTTGGCGGAGCGATACGACATCGGTAGCGAGGTGACCCTGGTACCGGATCTGGCCGATCCAAAGGATTTGTTTTCATTGGTGACGGGTGATTGACGATGCCTCAGGCCCACCCACGGCGTCGGCTGCCGCGGGACCACCACCAGGCACCCACCAGATCCGCCAATAGCCGCTGGGTGCGGCCAGCGCGGTCCAGGGACGGGTAGAACTCGGCGATTTCCAGGATCCGGCAGCGGTCCGGATCCACCCTCCGACACAACGCCTGGCACAAGGCCGAACCATTGAGGCCACCGACCACAGGCGTGGCCACCGCTGGCGCCTGACGCGGATGGATGGCGTCCAGATCGATGCTGATTCCATAGTGCTCGCAGTGCCGGTCCAGGTAAGCCAGCGCTCCGTCCAAAGCCCCGTCGATGCCGTCACGGCGCACCCGGGCCGCCTGAATCACTCGGACATTCAGGCGCTCCATGGCTTCCTGTTCGGCACGCTCATAACTGCGCACCCCGAACAGACACAGTGCTTCCGGCCGCAACCGGCAACGGCCGGGCATCAGCGACGCCAGTGACGGATCCGCCAGCCCCAGCAACGCCGCCAGCGGCATGCCATGCACATTGCCCGAAGGGGTGGTCATGAAGGTATGGCAATCCAGATGGGCATCGATCCACAGCAGTCCGAAGCGGCGCTCACCGACCGCCGCCATGGCGGCGTCCCACACCGCCATGGCGTTGGCGTGATCGCCGCCGAGCACGAACAATGGCCGGCCGCTGCTCAGTTCGTTGTACACGCCGTCCCGAAGTCTGCTCAGGTAATCGGCCAGAGCGGGCGGGCCGGACGCGTTGTCCGGTGGCGTTAAACAGCCGCGCCAGTCCAACGTCAGACCATGGCGCTGCCGCAGTCTTCGCCACAACGGCGTCAAGCGGATATCTCCGGGCCGCCAGGGCCTTTCCGGTCGCCGCCCACCCAGATAGGACGGCGCCGCCAGCGCGGGTAACGACAACATGGCCAATCCTCGCCGAAACCGCCCGTCGCGGTTATCCTCAAAACAGACGTGACTCTTTTCGCACGCCCCGTTGCCATCAGCATACCCTGTTGCTGGCACCATGGAGAGCCTGGAGATCGACACCATGATCCCACCGCTTGCCGACCTGCCCGACCCCGGCCCCGACCTGGCCCCGTTGCGGGCGCTTCATCTGGCGGATCAGAACACACTGATCGCCGACCTGTTGCGCTCTCTGCTGCCCGATCCGCAGCTCGCCGAAGCGGACCGGCAGGCCATCGCCGCCGAATGCCAGTCTCTGGTGGAGGCGGCCCGCGCCGCCCGCCCGGCCCTGTTCGAGCAGTTCCTGCACAGCTGGCGCCTGAATTCCCGCGAGGGCCGCCTGCTGCTGACGATGGCGGAGGCTCTGCTGCGCATTCCCGACGCCGATAACGCCAACGATCTGATCCATGACTTGCTGACCCGCGGCGACTGGAACCTGCCGGACGACGACGCTCCGACATTGATACAGATCGCCGCCCGCGGCCTGTCCCTGTCAGCCCGCTGGCTGGAACAGGATGAAAGTCTTCCGGATGCCTGGCATGGGCTGCGCCGGCGTCTCGGAGATCCGCTGTTCCGCCGCGCTCTGGTACAGGGCGTGCAACTGATTGCCCGTCAGTTCGTGCTCGGCGAAACCCTGCCACAAGCTCTGCGGCGCCGTGATCCATCGCTGCGTTATTCCTTCGATATGCTCGGTGAAGCAGCGCAGAGCGATGCCGAAGCCAAGCACTACCATCACCAGTATCGCCAGGCCATCGAAGTGCTCGCCGGTCAGGACCCGGGCCTGCCGGTGCTGGCCCGGGACGGCATCTCCATCAAGCTGTCCGCGCTCCATCCCCGTTTCGAATTCGCCCAGTGGGCGACCGTGCAGGAGCAATTGTGGCCGCGCTTGCAGGATCTGGTGTCCCGCTCCGCCGCCATCGGCATTCCGGTAACCCTGGACGCGGAAGAGGCGGACCGCCTGGAGATCGGTCTGCGTCTGTTCGGGCAAGCCCTCGCCCTGCCGGAAGTAGCTGATTGGCAAGGGCTGGGCGTGGCGATGCAGGCCTACCAGAAAAGGGCCCCGGCGGTGATCGACTGGCTGGCCGATCGGGCGCGCGAACATAATCTGAAATTGCCAGTGCGACTGGTGAAAGGGGCGTACTGGGACACCGAGATCAAGCTGGCTCAACAGCAGAGCCTGTGTGATTACCCGGTCCATACCCGTAAAGTGCATACCGACATCAGTTACCTGGCCTGCGCCAAACGACTGCTGTCCGAACCAAAGTGTTTTTATCCGCAATTCGCCACGCACAATTGCCACACCCTGGCCTGGCTGCATCATCATCTGGACGGCTTCACCGGCGACGCCGAATTCCAGCGGCTGGCGGGCATGGGCGAAGCCCAGCACCGGGTCTTCGCTGAACGGCACGGCTATCCACTGCGCCTGTACGCACCGGTGGGCCCGTTTAATACGCTGCTGCCCTATCTGGTCCGGCGTCTGATGGAAAACGGCAGCAGCCAGTCCTTCGTCAATTTGCTGTTGGATGAACACATCGCGGCGGAACAGTTGGCGGTGGACCCTACCCTGAACTGGCGTCCTGCCCGGGAACAACCACAGGAATTGCTACCACCACCAGAACGGTTCGCGCCCCGCCAGGTACCGACGCCACCTTCACTGACCGACCCTGACGTTCTGCATTCATTACGGCAATCCCTGCATCAATGGCACGATCACCGCTGGCGCGCCGGAGCGTCGAACGATCAGCCCCGGCCTCGCCACAGCCCCGCCGACGGCCGCGAACTCGGAGAAGTTTTCCTTGCCGACGCTGACACGGTCCATCAGGCCTATGCCCAGGCGCGGGAGGCCTTCGTGGATTGGAGCCACCGGCCAGTGTCGGAACGAGCGGACATCGTGCGACGTTTCGCCGGTTTGCTGGAACAGCATCAGTCGGAACTGCTTTATTTGCTCATGCTGGAAGGGGGCAAGACCTTCGCCGACGCCTTCGCCGACTGGCGCGAAGCCCATGATTTCTGCGGCTACTACGCGCAACAGGCGGAGACACTGCAGGGGACACCGCTGGTCCTGGAGCATGTCAGCGGTGAGGCCAATCAACTGACCTGGCATGCCCGTGGCGTCTTCCTTTGCATTAGTCCCTGGAATTTTCCGCTGGCGATTTTTTGCGGGCAGGTTCTCGCGGCACTGGTCAGTGGCAACACGGTACTGGCCAAGCCGGCTTCCGACACACCCTTCATCGCCTGGCGGGCGGTGCAACTGCTGCACGAGGCGGGCGTGCCAGAGGCGGCGCTGCATTTCGTCGGTGGCGCGGCCAGCCAAATCAGCGACGCGCTGCTTAACGATTCTGCCCTCGCCGGAGTAGCGGTGACCGGAAGCACCGCCACCGCGAAACATATCGAACGCACCCTGGCCGCCCGTGACGGTCCCCTGGTGCCGCTGATCGCCGAAACCGGCGGGCTCAATGTCCTGATCGCCGACAGCTCCGCCCTACCTGAGCAACTGGTTCGGGATGTACTGACCAGCGCCTGTACCAGCGCCGGGCAGCGCTGCTCCGCCCTGCGGGTGCTGCTGGTGGAGGACACCTTGCTTGACCGCCTGTTGCCCAAACTCGAGGGCGCCATGGCATCCCTGAAAATGGGCCATCCCGCCTTGCTGGCCAGCGACGTCGGGCCGGTCATCAATGCCGGCGCCCGAGATCAACTGGAGCAGGCCCGTGCTGAGCTGCGCCGTCACGCTCGCTGGAGCGCGGTCACGCCGGAAGTTGACCCGGCTCTTGGCGCACAGGGATTCTACGTGGCGCCGGAAGCGGCGCTGGTGGACTGGGAACACCTGCCTGAAGAAGAAATTTTCGGGCCGCTGCTGTACATCGCCGCCTGGCGTCACGATGAGCGGGACAAAGTGATCGACTACATCGAGCGCACCGACTACGGCCTCACCCTGGGCATTCACAGCCGCATCCAGGCGCACATCGATGACTGGGTGGAGCGAGTCCGCGTCGGCAACCTGTACATCAACCGTAACCAGATCGGCGCCGTACCCGGCTGCCAACCGTTCGGTGGCGAACGCCTCTCCGGCACCGGCTTCAAGGCTGGCGGCCCGCACTACCTGATGCGCTTCTGCACCGAACGGGTGGTCACCGACAACCGCTCGGCCCTTGGCATCGATCCGGAACTGGTGAATCTGGGAGACGGCCCCTAGACTGGATCTCATGAGCGATACCAAAACCCTGCTGATCGTGGCCCATGCGCCCTCGCCCAACACTCGCAAACTGGTGGACGCCGCCCTGCGCGGCGCCGGCCATGACGACATCGAGAATGTCCGCGCGATCTGGAAACCATCGCTGGAAGCCGGCCCCGATGACGTGATGGCCTGCGATGCCATTCTGCTCGGCACCACCGAGAATCTGGGCTACATGAGCGGCGCGCTGAAGGACTTCTTCGATCGTACCTACTACGCCGTACTGGAACACAAACAGGGACTGCCCTGCGCGCTTTATATCCGCGCCGGCCACGACGGCACCGGCACTCGCCGCGCCATCGAATCCATCGTCACCGGCCTGCGCTGGAACTGGGTGCAGCCGCCGCTGGTCTGTCGGGGCGATTGGCAGGATGCCTTTGTGAACCAGGTGGAGGAACTGGGGCTGTATCTGGCCGCCGGTCTGGACAACGGCATTTTCTGAGTCGCCGAGACGGTCCGGGGGCTGGCTTCAGATAACGGTAAAGGCCCCGGGCAGATGCTGGCGCAGGGTGAGCAGGTTTTCCTCGCGCACGTCCATGTCACCGAAGCAATTGGCGACGGTGCCGGTATAGCGCAAACCGTCCGCCTGAATCGCCTCGGCGGTGAGGATGGCGTGATTGATGCAGCCGAGTTTCATCCCCACCACCTGGATCACTGGCAGGGACAGTTCCATCGCCAGGCCGGCGAGCATTTCGCGATCGTTCAAAGGCACACGCCAGCCGCCGGCGCCTTCCACCAGAATCAGATCCGCCGGATGGCTGCTGATCGCGCCACGTACATAGCCGGCCAGTTGGGCCAGGGTGATCCGGCGCCCTTCCTGTTGCGCGGCAATGTGTGGCGCGATGGCGGCTTTCAACGCCACCGGGTTGACCACGTCATAGGGCAGTTGCACCGATGAGGCCGCCATCAGGTTGACGGCGTCGTCGTTGCGCAACCCTTCCTCTGTGTCCTCGCAGCCCGCCGCCACCGGTTTCAGCCCGTAGCAGCTCAGCCCGGCCTCCCGGGCCCGTTCCAGCAGCCGGCAACTGACCCAGGTCTTGCCCACTTCGGTATCGGTGCCGGTGATGAA
Organism: Alloalcanivorax dieselolei B5; assembly: GCF_000300005.1. Taxonomy (NCBI): domain Bacteria; kingdom Pseudomonadati; phylum Pseudomonadota; class Gammaproteobacteria; order Oceanospirillales; family Alcanivoracaceae; genus Alloalcanivorax; species Alloalcanivorax dieselolei. The sequence continues at coordinate 4,381,567 of NC_018691.1, forward strand.
GAACACCCCTTTCAGGGCCGGTAACGCGGGCATTAGCGCATCTCCTTGCTGGCATGCAGAAACAGCACCCGCCAGGTCAGCGGCAGACCGTCCCGGGTGCGCAGGGTTTCGTAGGCGTCAAGCATGGCACGAAAAGCACGCTTGCCGGTGAGACCGCCACCACCACCCTGCACATGATCGGCCCCGGTGGCCTTGAGGGTACGGGCTATGGCACGCACGTCGGGGTAGTGCTGGGTCACCGTCAGGGTTTGCTGGGTTATCGTGGATAATCCTTCCGTGGCCAGGGCATCGTGCCATTGCACCATGGTCGGCAGATCATTGACGTGGGGGCGGCGATCCGCCGCTTTCCAGCTCTCGGACAGCTCCCGCAGGGAGTCCCGCAACGGCACCGCCAGCAACAGGTGACCATCGGGAACAAGCACCCGTCCGGCCTCGGCCACCACCACCGCCGGATCACACCATTGCAGGGCAAAGCTGGAAAACACCAGCCCCAGGGACTGGTCCGGCAGCGGCAGGGCTTCGGCATCGGCACACACCGGTGAAAACAGCCGCCCGGTACGACCGCGCTGGGACGCTTCCTGAAGCATGGCCGGCGCCAGATCCAGGGCCAGCCAGCGCACTTCATGCCAGCGATCCTGTTGCTGCCGGCTCAACGGCGCCGTGGCGCAGCCCAGATCCGCCGCCCGCGGTATCGGCAGAGACTCAGGCGCCATGGCCAGAAGGCTGCGGGCACAGGACAGTTGCAGCACCGCGTGAGCGTCATAACTGGCCGCGGCTCGGCCGAACTGGCGCCCTACCGCCCGTTTGGTGGCCGTGGACGAGGTGACGGCGGGCTCATGCCCAACGGATGAATTAAAAGCAGAAGACATTACGGTCATTACCCGTCGGCGGCGTCGGCGACGATGCCGTGACGCCGATAAAAATCGAGAACCACGGCGGAGAAGCGCTCCGGCGCGGATAGAAACGGTACATGGGACACCCGCTCGATCACCGCGGTTTCCCCGTGCTCATTCAGCAGCGGGCGGATGTCATCCACCAGCGTCACCGGCACGATATTGTCACGTTCACCGAACACCATCAGCAGGGGCTGACTCAGCGCCGACAGGGCCGCGCGCAGATCGGTGTCCGCCAGAATCACCAGCCCTTCGATCAGCGCCCGACGAGCCGGCAGGCCGCAAAAATAGAGAATCTCCTTGAGCCGGGCAACGTCCTCGCGCATGTTCTCGCTGTCTTTGCAGTTGAGCGCCAGAAAGCGCACCAGCGTGCCCTCGAAATCCTCTTCGCAGACCTCGGCGAAGGTGCGCAGAATCTCCGGGCGCATGGCCCGCGGCCAGTCGTCGGCGCGGGTGAAACGCGGCGTGGTCGCCACCGTCACCACCGAGGCCACCCGTTCGGCATGACGTTGCGCCAGATTCAGCGCCACCAGCCCACCCAGGGACCAACCCAGCACATGGGCCCTTTGCGGCATTACCGAGGCAATCCGGTCGGCCAGAAAATCCAGCGTGTACTCGTCGTTGGGCAACGGACTCTGGCCCATGCCCGGCAGGTCCACCACGGTCACCCGGAAGTCCTCAAGCAGGGCCGGCACGATGTCATCGAAGACAATGGCGTGCAGCCCCCAGCCGTGGACCAGCACCAGGTCCTCGGCCTGTTCACCGGCCTCGCCGGTACAGCGATAGGTATTATGGAAGGGGATGAGACTGGGCATGGGTTATTTCATCCTGACGCTGGCACGCAAATACAAAAACCGGGCGTCCCGAACCTGCTTCATGGTGGTGGCCTCCTTGATCTTGTCCTGTCCTCAGCGTGCCGGCGTGTAAGCGTGTTGCGTGCAGGCGGCCTCAAGACTCATTAGCAGCCTGTCCACATCCGCCTCCTCATGGGCAGCGGAGAAGGTGATACGCAGGCGCGCCTGCCCCTCGGGCACGGTCGGCGGCCGGATCGCGCTGATCAGCAGACCGTTGTCGCGCAGGCGCCGGCTCAGGGCCAGAGCATCGGCGTCCTCACCCACCAGCAGCGGCTGAATCGGCGTCTTCGAGTCCATCAGGGCATAACCCAGTTCGGCCGCGCCGCGCCGGAAACGCTGAACCAGTGCCGTCAGTTTTTCCCGGCGCCAGCTTTCCCGGCGCACGATGTCCAGGCTGGCCAGGGTGGCGGCGGCCACCGCCGCCGGCATGGCGGTGGTGTAGACGTAAGTGCGGGCGAATTGTATCAGGGTTTCGATCAGTTCGTCGGAGCCGGCCACGAAGGCGCCGGCGGTGCCCAGAGCCTTGCCCAGCGTGCCCATATAGACCGGCACCCGGTCCTGCACGCCCTGATGCCAGAGCGAGCCGCGCCCGGCGCCGTCGAGCACGCCGAGGCCATGGGCATCGTCCACCATCAACCAGGCATCATGGGCCTCACAGGCGTCCAGATAGGCGGGCAAGGGCGCCTCGTCGCCATCCATGCTGAACACGCCGTCGGTGATCACCAGCTTGCGGGCCGCATCGCTGCGCGCCAGCAGGCTGGCCAGGGCATCCGGCTGGTTATGGGCGAAACGGCGGGAGCGGGCGCCGCTGAGTTGGCCGGCGTCCAGCAGCGAAGCGTGGTTAAGGCGGTCCTGAAATACCGCGTCACCCCGGCCGACCAGAGCGGTCACGGCCCCCAGATTGGCCATGTAGCCATTGGAGAACAACAGCGCCCTCTTCCGCCCGCAATGCTCCGCCAGCGCTTCTTCCAGAGCCTGATGCGGGCTCTGATGGCCGCACACCAGATGGGAGGCGCCACTGCCCACTCCCCACTGATCGGCGGCATCGCGGAACGCGGCGACGATACGCGGATCACCGGCCAGGCCGAGGTAGTCGTTGGAACAGAAGTTGAGGAATTCCCGGCCGTCCACCACGGCGGTACGCCCGCAGGAGGAATGCATCAGCGGTGGCGTGCGATAGCGGTGTTGGGCGCGGCGTTCCGCCAGCCGCGCCCGCAGATCGAACCCCATGGGGTCAGGAGTCAAGCGTGGCGCCGGCGGTGGGCCGGCCGGTGTCGCGGTCCAGTACGTGCTTGGCGGGGCGTTTGCTCATCGCGTCGTAAAACAACCCCTGTTCCTCTCCTTGTTCCTCCGCTTGCTGCTCCGCCACCTGGGCGCGCAGCGCCTCTTCGTGGGCTTCGTCGGAGGCTTCGTGGCGCGGATCCAGCGGGTGGATGCCGAGACGTTGGAACAACTGCCGGTCGTGGGTCGCTTCCGGGTTATCGGTAGTGAGTAGTCGCTCACCGTAGAAGATGGAATTGGCGCCGGCCAGGAAGCAGAGCGCCTGAGCCTCGTCATGCATCTCCTGACGCCCGGCGGACAGCCTCACATAGGACTCTGGCATCAGAATACGGGCCACCGCCACGGTACGCACGAATTCGAGCGGATCCAGATCATCCACGTCCGCCAGCGGCGTGCCCTCGATTTTCACCAGCATGTTGATCGGCACGGATTCCGGATGGTGCGGCAGATTGGCCAGTTGCTGCAGCAGACCGACCCGGTCATCGCGGTTCTCGCCCATGCCGATGATGCCGCCACAACAGACTTTCATGCCGGCGTCCCGCACATTCGCCAGGGTGTTCAGACGGTCATTGTAGGTGCGGGTGGTGATCACCTGGCCGTAATATTCCGGCGAGGTATCCAGGTTGTGGTTGTAGTAGTCGAGGCCGGCCTCGGCCAGATTACGGGCCTGATTGTCATCGAGCATGCCCAGGGTCATGCAGGTTTCCATGCCCAGCGCCTTCACCTGACGCACCATGTCCAGCACATAGGGCATGTCCTTTTCCCGCGGGCTGCGCCAGGCCGCGCCCATGCAGAACCGGGAAGCGCCTTTGTCCCGCGCCGCTTTGGCCTCTTCCACCACCCGCGCCACTTCCAGCAGCTTTTCCTTTTCCAGCTCGGTGTTGTAATGACCGGACTGGGAGCAATATTTGCAGTCTTCCGGGCAAGCGCCGGTCTTGATCGACAGCAGTGTGCTCACCTGAACCGCGTTGGGGTCGAAGAACTCACGGTGCACGGTGGCGGCGCGAAACATCAGATCATTGAACGGCAGGGCAAACAGGGCTTCGATCTCACCCCGATGCCAGTCATGGCGTACAGCGGTTCGGGAAGAAGTCGTCTGGGCGTTGGCGGCGGCTACGGTCATGCTGGTTCTCCTTCTTGAGATCCCAAAGGCTAGGCAGCCCCGGACACCCTGTCAACCATGAAACATTTCCAAAGTTTACATCTGATCAAAAATCATACCATTTCGATTTGCCTGTTGTGCGGCCGGCGCGCCCGGGCGCCCCTGTGCCCGCCCTGCCAGGACTTCCTGGAACAGCGCTGCCGCCTGCCCGCCACGCTGTGTCGCTGTGGCCTGCCGGATCCCGCCGGTGGCTGTGGCGCCCTGTGCGGGCGTTGCCTGAAACAGCCGCCTCCGTTCACCACCACCCATTGCGACTGGCGCTATGACTTCCCGCTGGATCGCCTGATTACCGCCTATAAACACCAGGGTCAGTTGTACCAGGAGCGGGCCTTCGTGCACTTACTGGCGCAGCGGCCGTTGCCCTGGGCGCAAGCCGATGTCCTGTGTCCGATCAGCGCGCATTGGCGCCGGCGGCTATGGCGTGGCTTTGATCAGGCGGAGCGTTTGGCCCACCTGCTGGCCCCGCTCTGGCGCAGGCCGGTTCTCCCAGCCCTGCGCCGGCAACGGGCCACCGCTCATCAGCAGGGCAGTAGCCGGCGCCAGCGGCTGCGTAATCTGCACGGCGCTTTCACCATCCAGGCGCCAGTCCGGGGACGCCGGCTGTTGCTGGTGGACGACGTCATGACCAGCGGCGGCAGCGCCCGTGAAGCCGCCGCCACGCTGCTGGCCGCCGGCGCCGCCGAGGTGCGGGTCTGGGTGCTGTCACGGACCTGTTAACACTCTCCGTCGGCGATGACCTGGTCGGATTTTGTTTGAGGGTGCCGCCGGCGCCGCCAGGCTCTACAATACGCGCTTGCTCAATTCGAGGGACCCGCCCGCGCCATGAAGATCAGCATCGCTCAAGGCCACAACCCGCCGCACAATATCAACGGCATCACCGTGATCATCGACGTGATCCGTGCCTTTACCACCAGCCATCAGGCGTTCGTCGGCGGTCTCGATCATATTTTGCCGGTGGCCACGGCGGAGGAAGCCTTCGCTCTGCGCGAGCACCATCCCCAAGCGTTGCTGGCCGGCGAGGTACAGGCGTTGCCGATCAAGGGTTTTGACTACGGCAACTCCCCCTGGGAAATCGCCAACAGCGACGTGACGAACCGCACCATGATCCTGCGCACCACCAACGGCGTCACCGCCACCCTGCGGGCACGGGACAGCCGGGAAGTGCTGGTGGCGGCGCTGATCAACGCCGAGGCCACCGCCCGTTATATTCAGGAGCAAGCCCCGCCGTCGGTGGTGCTGGTGGCCTCCCACCCCACCGGAGACGAAGACGTGGCCTGCGCCGAGTACATTCGCGCTTTGCTGGGCGGCGACGGCATCACCCTGGAACAAGCTCAGGAGCGTACCCGTAACGCCTTCGCGGCACGGAAGTTCTTCGACGGCAGCCACCCGCGCCTGCGTCCCGAGGACATTCATATGGCCAGCAGCAGTGCCGGGGACGACGGGCTGGTGATGAAGGTAAGCTTCGAGCCGCTGCCTCGGATCGACAAGCTGGCCTGAGCGGACGCCGGCGACTCACATCCGGCGCTCTCCCCTGACCATTTCCGCCAACCCATCCACCACTCCAGATCAATGACCCGCCCCCGGGACACTGCTAATGTCAGTGGGACCTAAGAGCCTGTTCATAATCTCAGGAACCCCATTGTCATGATCGAGTGGAACGAACAACAACAAATGATCCAGAAAATGGTGCGCGACTTCATCGCCAAGGAAGTGGTGCCCAATCTGGACGACATCGAATACAACGGCGTCCCGCCCTACGACATCCTGCGCAAGATGATCAAAACCTTCGGCATGGACGAAATGGCTCGGCAAAGCTTCGAGCGCCAGATCGCCAGGGAAAAAGCCGGCACGCCGAAGCAGGAGAAAGGTAAGGAAGGCTCCTCCGCCGCTGCAGCCGAACAGGCGGCGCTGCGTCTGATTCCCACCATCGAGCTGTGCCGCCACGCCCAGGGGCTGGTCACCGCCATGGGGGTTTCCATGGGACTGGCCGGCGGCGCCATCATGGGCAAAGGCACCCTGGAACAAAAAGAACGCTGGGCCCTGCCCCTGCTGACCATGGAGAAAATCGGCGCCTGGGCCATTTCCGAACCCAATTCCGGTTCCGACGCCTTTGGTCAGATGAAAACGGTAGCTCGCCGTGACGGCAATGGCGGCTACATTATTAACGGCTCCAAGACCTGGATCACCAACGGCCCTTACGCCGACACCATCATCCTGATCTGCAAGCTGGATGAAGAGGGCGTGGAACCCCGTGACCGCAAGATCGTCTCCTTCATTCTCGACAGCGGCATGGAAGGGCTGACCCAGTCCAAGCCATTCAAGAAGATGGGCATCGGATCCTCTCCCACCGGCGAATTGTTCTTCGACGACGTCAAGGCCGGCGCGGACCGTCTGCTCGGCGGCAGCGAAACCGGCTACGGCCGCTCCGGCGCCAAATCCACCTTCATGCAGGAACGGGCCGGTGTCGCCGCCATGGCGCTGGGCATGGTGGAGCGGGCTCTGGAATTGTCGGTGAATTACGCGCGTGACCGGGTGCAGTTCGGCCGCGCCATCGGTGAAAACCAGTTGATCCAGCTGAAGCTGGCGAAAATGGAAGTGGCCCGCAGCAATCTGCAGAACATGGTGTTCCGCTATATCGACCTGACCGCCGCCGGCAAGCAGATGACCCTGGCCGAAGCCTCGGCGATGAAACTCTACGCCGCCCAGGCCGCCATGGAAGTGGCCACCGAGGCGGTGCAGATTCACGGTGGCTACGGCTACATGCGCGAGTCCCGGGTGGAGCAGTTGATGCGCGACGCCAAGATCCTGCAGATCTATGCCGGCACCGACGAGATGCAGGTGATCGCCATCGCCCGAGACCTGCTGGGCCGCGGCTGACCGCCATGCCGGGAAAGGCGGATGCGAGCACCGCGCCAATGCACTAATCTGGAAATGATCCGCAAACCCTACAAGGAGCCTCATCATGTCTCTGCATCAACAGCGTTGCGAGGCCTGCCGTGCCGATGCACCCCTGATCAGCGACCAGGAGGCCGATACCCTGGCCGAGGAAATTCCGGACTGGAAGCGCATTGAGGAAGACGGCGAGGAACGCTTGCAACGCCAATACTCATTCCACGACTTCAATGACGCCCTGGCATTCACCAACCAGGTGGGGGCCATGGCCGAGGAAGAGGGTCACCACCCTGCCCTGCTCACCGAATACGGCAAGGTGACGGTGACCTGGTGGACCCACAAGATCCACGGTTTGCATCGCAATGACTTCATCTGCGCGGCGAAGACCGACCAACTTTATCTGAGAGCCGGTTAATGACTCTGAGCGAAGAACAACGAGAACAGATCAAGACCCATGCCGGCCGCGCCTTTCCGTTCGTGGAAAGGTGCGGAGTGGAAACCCTGGAAGTGGATCGGGGCTATTGCCGAATGAGAATGCCGCTGGCCCCGAACCACAACCACGTGGGCACCATGTACGCCGGGGCGCTTTACACCCTGGCGGAACTGCCCGGCGGCGTGATCTACATGACCAGCTTCGATACCTCCCGCTTCTACCCCATCGTCAAGGACATGCAGATCCGCTTCCGGCGCCCGGCCACCACCGATATCGAAGTGGAAGTCCGCATCAGTGAGGAAGAAGTCCAGCGGGTTCAGGCCGAAGCCGAAGCCAACGGCAAATGCGACTTCGCCTGGGACACCGAGCTCAAGAACAGCCACGGCGAGGTGGTGGCCACCACCCGGAATCTTTATCAGCTGCGGCGGATTGGTCAGTAGGCGGACGGTTTCAGAGTTCGTGGAGAGTCGGAACGACTGTTCACAGGAGATCCGCTCAGGGGGTTTTCCTTATGCACCAATAGGAGTAAGGTAACAATTGCATGGCGCCGTTACCGCATCCAAACGGTCGACATGTGTTCCTTGTTTTGCTGTTTTTTTCCAGTTTTAACGGCCCTTTACGGGCCGTTTTTCTTGGCGCCCAGTTCCACCACCGCTTCGATGAAGACCCGGGCGTGTTCCGGGTCCACATGGGGGGTGATGCCGTGGCCCAGGTTGAAGATGTGCCCCGGATGATTACCGAAATCGTCCAGGATGCGCTTCACTTCGGCACGGATGGCCGCGGGCTCGGCGTACAGCACCGCCGGATCCATGTTGCCTTGCAGCGCCACCCGCTCGCCGACCCGGCGGCGGGCGTCGCCGATGTTCACGGTCCAGTCCAGCCCCAGGGCGTCGCAGCCGGTGTCCGCCATGGCTTCCAGCCACAGACCGCCGTTCTTGGTGAACAGGATCACCGGCACCTTGCGGCCTTCGTGGTCGCGGATCAGGCCGTTGACGATGCGCTGCATGTAGGCCAGGGAAAACTCCCGATAGGCCTCGGCGGACAGGGTGCCGCCCCAGGTATCGAAGATCTGCACCGCCTGGGCGCCGTGACGAATCTGGGCATTGAGGTAATCGGTCACCGCCAGGGCCAGTTTTTCCAGCAGGGCGTGAGCCACCTCCGGCTGGCTGTAGATCATCGCCTTGAGGTGGCGGAAGTCCTTGCTGGAGCCGCCTTCCACCATATAGGTAGCGAGCGTCCAGGGGCTGCCGGAGAAGCCGATCAGCGGCACCCGGCCATTGAGCGCGCCACGAATGGTGGACACCGCGCGCATGACGTAATCCAGGTCGGTTTCCGCTTTTGGCACCGGTAGTGCCGCCACGTCCTGCTCGGTACGCACGGTCTTGTGGAATTTCGGGCCTTCACCGGTTTCGAAGTAGAGGCCCAGCCCCATGGCATCCGGCACCGTGAGGATGTCGGAGAACAGAATCGCCGCATCCAGCGGATAGCGCTCCAGCGGTTGCAACGTCACTTCGCAGGCCAGCTCGGCGTTGCGGCACAGATCCATGAACGACCCGGCGGTCTCCCGGCTGGCGCGGTATTCCGGCAGATAGCGCCCGGCCTGGCGCATCATCCAGATCGGGGTGCGGTCCACCGGTTCACGGGCCAGCGCGCGGAGGAAGCGATCGTTTTGGAGCGGGGCGTGGGTCATGGGGGTTCCTTGAAGAGCGCTTTCACGCAACACGCTGGCACGCGAACACGCAAAAGATAAAAAAGACTACCGCATCATATAGAAAAAAGGCCTGCGAAAGCAGGCCCCTTAGCGTAGTGCGTGCAGGCGTGTTGCGTGAAAGCGCCTTTAAACATCCAAATAATCAAGGATGCCCTTGGCCGCTTCCCGGCCTTCCCAGATGGCGGTCACCACCAGGTCGGAACCGCGCACCATGTCGCCGCCGGCAAAGATCTTCTCGTTGCTGGTCTGGAACGGGAAAGCTTGCTGTTCCGCCGCCAGCACGCGGCCGGAGTCATCCAGGTCGATACGCTGGGGCTCGAACCAGTCCGCCGGGCTGGGGCGGAAACCGAAAGCGATGATGACCGCGTCGGCCGGCAGCACTTCCTCGCTGCCCGGGATCGGCTCGGGGCGGCGGCGGCCGTTGTTGTCCGGCTCGCCCAGCTTGGTCTCCACCACTTTCACGCCAACCACTTTACCGTTCTCACCGACCACTTCGATGGGCTGGCGGTTGAACAGGAACTGCACGCCCTCTTCCTTGGCGTTGGACACCTCACGGCGGGAGCCGGGCATGTTTTCCTCATCGCGGCGGTAAGCGCAGACCACGCTGGCGGCGCCCTGGCGGATGGAGGTGCGGTTACAGTCCATGGCGGTGTCACCGCCGCCGAGCACCACCACGCGCTTGCCTTCCATGCCGATGAAATCGGTGGCGTCTTTTTCAAAGCCGAGGTTACGGTTGGCATTGGAGATCAGGAACGGCAGCGCCTCGTGCACACCGTCCAGGTCCTCACCGGGGAATCCGCCCTTCATGTAGGTATAGGTCCCCATACCCATGAACACGGCGTCGAACTCTTCCAGCAGTTCGTCGATGGTGACGTCGGTGCCGATTTCGGTGTTGAGACGGAACTCGATGCCCATGCCCTCGAACACTTCACGGCGCTTGGCCATCACCGGCTTCTCGAGTTTGAACTCGGGAATGCCAAAGGTCAGCAGGCCGCCGATCTCCGGGTAGCGGTCGAACACCACCGCTTTGACGCCACTACGCACCAGCACGTCGGCGCAGCCGATACCCGCCGGGCCGGCGCCAATCACGGCGACTTTCTTGTCGGTCCACGCTACCTTGGACATGTCCGGGCGCCAACCCATGGCCAGAGCGGTATCGGTGATGTACTTCTCGGTGGCGCCGATGGTGACCGCGCCGAAGCCGTCATTCAGAGTACAGGCGCCTTCACAGAGACGGTCCTGCGGGCACACGCGGCCACAAACTTCCGGCAGGGAGTTGGTCTGGTGACACAGCTCCACCGCCTCCATCAGATTCCCTTCGCTGATCAGTTTCAGCCAGTTGGGAATGTAGTTGTGTACCGGGCATTTCCATTCGCAGTACGGGTTACCGCAGTGCAGACAACGATGGGCCTGGTGCTCCACTTCCCGGGTTTCGAACGGGTAGTAGATTTCCTCGTACTTGTGCTTGCGCAGTTCGATGTCTTTTTTCTTCGGATCGTGCCGCGGAACATCGAGAAACTGGAAGTTATTGCTTAAACGTTCAGCCATGTCGCTCTCTCGTTATGCCGGGTTAGCACGCGTGCTCTTGAGCAGGTCTTCCAGGCTCGCCGCCTTGGGTTTCACCAGCCAGAACTTGCGGCTCATGGCATCGAAATTGTCCAGGATCTCCCGGCCCCACTCGCTACCGGTTTCGTCCACGTACTCCTGAATCACATGGCGCAGATGAGCACGATGGGATTCGGTGGACTCGGAACTGATGCGATGCAGTTCAATCAGTTCCGGGTTGATGCGGTCAAAGAAGTCATTGTCTTCGTCCAGCACGTAGGCGAAGCCGCCGGTCATGCCGGCACCGAAGTTGTGGCCGGTGTGGCCCAGCACGGTGACACATCCGCCGGTCATGTACTCGCAGCAGTGATCACCGGCGCCTTCCACCACGGCGTGGGAACCGGAGTTACGCACCCCGAAACGCTCGCCGGCGGTACCGGCGGCGAACAGCTTGCCGCCGGTGGCGCCATACAGACAGGTGTTACCGATGATGGCGGTGTCCTGGGTCTTGAACGGGCTGCCCTTGGGCGGGCGGATCACCAGTTTGCCACCGGCCATGCCTTTACCGACGTAGTCGTTGGCGTCGCCTTCCAGGTACATGTGCAGGCCGCCGGCGTTAAACACACCGAAGCTCTGACCGGCGGTGCCGGTGAAGCGCACCCGGATCGGCGCGCTTTCCATGCCCAGGTTACCATGGTGTCTGGCGATTTCACCGGACACGGTGGCGCCCACGGAGCGGTCACAGTTGGTGATGGTGTAGTGGAAGGAGCCACCGCTTTTGCTTTCCACGGCGGTACGCATTTCCTCCATCATCCTGGCATTGAGTACGCCCTTGTCGAACGGCTCGTTGCGCTGCACCTGACAATGGGTCGGCTTGTCCGCCGACACATGGTCGTTGCGCAGGATCGGCATCAGGTCCAGGCGTTTCTGCTTCTCGGTCAGGCCTTCAATGCGCTCCAGCAGATCGGTGCGGCCGATCAGCTCCGGCAAGCTCTTGATGCCGAGCGCCGCCAGCAGTTCACGTACTTCGCGGGCGACGAAGGTGAAGTAGTTCATGAGCATTTCCGGTGCACCGATGAAATGCTCCTTGCGCAGATCGTCCCGCTGGGTGGCCACGCCGGTAGCGCAGTTGTTCAGGTGACAAATGCGCAGGTACTTACAGCCGAGCACCACCATCGGCATGGTGCCGAAGCCGAACGACTCGGCGCCGAGAATGGCCGCCTTGATCACGTCCAGGCCGGTCTTCAGACCACCGTCGGTTTGCAGACGGATCTTCTGCCGCAGGTCATTGGCACGCAGTGCCTGGTGCGCTTCCGCCAGCCCCAGCTCCCAGGGCGAACCGGCGTAACGGATGGAGGTCAGCGGGCTGGCCGCGGTACCGCCATCGTATCCGGAGATGGTGATCAGATCGGCATAGGCCTTGGCCACGCCGGAGGCCACCGTGCCGACGCCGGGCTCGGAGACCAGTTTCACCGACACCTGAGCCTGCGGGTTGACCTGCTTGAGGTCGAAGATCAGCTGGGCCAGATCCTCAATGGAATAGATATCGTGGTGCGGCGGCGGCGAAATCAGGGTCACGCCGGGCACCGAGTGACGCAGCCGCGCGATCAGGGCGTTGACCTTGCCCCCGGGCAACTGGCCGCCCTCGCCGGGCTTGGCGCCCTGGGCCACCTTGATCTGCAGCACTTCGGCATTGACCAGGTAATGCGGGGTCACACCGAACCGCCCGGAGGCGATCTGCTTGATCTTGGACACCCGCTCGGTGCCGTAACGGGCCGGATCCTCACCACCCTCGCCGGAGTTGGAACGCCCGCCCAGGCGGTTCATGGCGGTGGCGATGGCTTCGTGGGCTTCCGGGCTGAGCGCGCCCAGGGACATACCGGCGGAGTCGAAACGCGGCAAAATGGTTTCGATCGGCTCCACGTCTTCCAGAGCCACCGGCGTCACGTCGGTACGCACTTTCAACAGGTCACGCAGAGTCGCCACCGGGCGGTCATTGACCAGCTCGGCGAACTCCTTGTACGCCTCATAATCGCTGTTCTGCACGGCACGGTGAATGGCGTACACCACATCCGGATTGTAGGCGTGGTATTCCTTGCCGTGGATGTACTTGAGCACACCGCCGGCATCAATCGGCTTACGCTGTTTCCAGGCATCGGCGGCAACGATCTTCTGATCGTTCTCGATATCCTCGAAGGAGGCCCCTTCGATGCGGCTCTGCACGCCACGGAAGCACAGTTCCACCACATCGCTGGCGATACCCACGGCTTCGAACAGCTGGGCGCCGCGATAGGAAGTGATGGTGGAGATCCCCATTTTGGAGAGGATCTTCATCAACCCTTTGTTGATACCTTTGCGGAAGTTTTTCTGCAGTTCCACCGCGTCGCCAAGCAGCTCGCCGCTTCTCACCATGTCGGCGATCACGTCGTAGGCCAGGTACGGGTACACGGCGGTGGCGCCGAAACCGAACAGCACCGCGAAATGGTGCGCGTCGCGGGTGGTGGCGGTTTCCACGATGATGTTGGCGTCACTGCGCAGACCACGACTGGTCAGGTGGTGATGCACGGCGCCGGTGGCCATCAGGGCATGGATGGTCAGTTTGCCCGATTCGATACCGTGATCGCTCAGCACCAGAATCACCTTGCCGTCGCGAACCGCTTTCTCGGCGCTCTCGCACAGCGCGCGCACCGCCTGCTCCAGACCCTGTTGCGGATCATAGTGCAGGCTCAGACGCTCGTGCTGATAGCCGGGACGGTCGATTTTCAGCAGATTGGTGAACTTGGAGTGTGACAGCACCGGCGTGGACAGGATCGCCCGGTCGGCGTGGTCGGAGCTTTCCTCGAACACATTGCGCTCGGCGCCGACGCAGGTTTCCAGGCTCATCACGATCGCTTCGCGCAGCGGATCGATGGGCGGGTTGGTGACCTGGGCGAACTGTTGCCGGAAATAGTCGTACAACGGACGCTGACGCTGGCTGAGCACCGCCATCGGCGTGTCATCGCCCATGGAGCCGGTGGCTTCCTGGCCGGCTTCCGCCAGCGGACGGATCACCTGATCGCGCTCTTCAAAGCTAATCTGGAAGAATTTCTGGTAGCTGAGCAGGTCCTGCGGATCGATGTCGTCGGTACGCTCCACTTCGTGGTCGTAGCTGGCTTCGATACGCAGCGCGTGATCCTTGAGCCACTGACGATAGGGATGGCGCACCTTGAGACGGTTGTCGATGTCCTCGGTTTGCAGCAGCTCGCCCTTCTCGATATCCACGGCCAGGATCCGGCCGGGGCCGACGCGGCCTTTGGCCACCACGTCCTCGGGCTGATAGCTGTACACGCCGATCTCGGAGGACAACGTGATGAAACCGTTCTTGGTGATCACCCAGCGGGCCGGGCGCAGGCCGTTGCGGTCCAGCATGCAGACGGCGTAGCGGCCGTCGGTCATGACCAGCCCTGCGGGGCCGTCCCAGGGCTCCATATGCATGGAGTTGTATTCGTAAAAGGCGCGCAGATCCGCGTCCATGGTTTCCACGTTCTGCCAGGCCGGCGGCACCATCATGCGCGCGGCGCGGAACAGGTCCATGCCGCCGGAGAGCAGCACTTCCAGCATGTTGTCCATGCTGGAGGAGTCGGAGCCTTCACGGTTAACCAGCGGGCTGAGTTCGGCCAGATCGGGCAGCAGTTCGTTCTCGAACTTGTTCTCACGGGCCAGCGCCCAGTTGCGGTTGCCCTGAATGGTGTTGATCTCGCCGTTGTGAGCCAGATAACGGAACGGCTGAGCCAGCGGCCACTGCGGTGAGGTGTTGGTGGAGAACCGCTGGTGGAACACCACGATGGCGGTTTCCATGGACTCGTCACCGAGATCCGGGAAGAACGCCGGCAGATCCACCGGCATCATCAGGCCCTTGTAGGACACCGTGGTGGCCGACAGTGAGCAGACGTAGAAGTAGCCGTCTTTCGGAATACGCTTTTCGGCGAGACGGCGGGCGAAGAACAGACGGCGGTTGAGCGCCACCTCGGACGCCTCGTCACCGGCCACCAGCACCTGATGGAAGCCCGGCAGCGAGCTCAGCGCCAGCTCACCAAGGCAGGACGCGTCGGTGGGCACCTCGCGCCAGCCCAGCACCTTCAGGCCCTGAGCCTCCAGTTCGGCGTCGATCACCGCTTTCTGGGCGGCCGCCTGATCGGCTTCCGGATGGGTGAACACCATCCCGACGCCGTAGATGTCCGGCAGTTCGATGCCCTGTTTCCCGGCCTGCGCCCGGAAGAAGGAATCGGGTTTTTTCAGCAACAGCCCGCATCCGTCACCGGTTTTTCCATCGGCGTTGATCCCGCCCCGGTGAGTCATGCAGGTGAGTGCTTCAATAGCGGTTTGCAGAAGCTCGTGACTGGCCTGCCCCTCCATGTGGGCGATCAGGCCAAAGCCACAGTTGTCCCGGAATTCTCCGGGCTCATAGAGCCCCTGCACCAGCGTTGAGTTCTGCTGCATCAAAACCTATTCCTCTTGAAATTCAGAGACTTACAGAAGGCGGAACTGGCGCCGGAAAAACGACGACGGCAAAAAAGGGATGGACATTCTACACATTGAGGGGGTAGCCGACAAACACCACCGCACAGAGCCGATCCCGGCCCCGAAGGCGCCGGAGCCCACGGGCTCAGGCGGATTATGTCATTGCAGTTCTTTTCGTATTGACGCCATGCTACGCGGGAAAGGTCCCGCTTCACGCAGCTGCTCGGGCAGACCGTCACGGGCCTGCACCGCCGCGTCGCGGCTGGCGTAAGGGCCGGCCAGCACCACATATACCGTCTCCTCACCCCTGCGGGCAGGGTAGTAGGCGCCCTTGCGGTCCAATACGTCAAGCACACTGTGGGCTCCGTCCTCGCGACCGGTGGCGGTCACTTGCAGGAACCACTCGCTGTCCGGGCGGGACGCCAGCCAGCCATCATGGTGATAGCCGTCGTTGCTGGCCGCCGGGCGCGGCTTGGGATCGGGTTTGGAAGCAGTGGCTGGCGCGGCGCCCGCATCCGGCTCGCTGACTGGATCCGCGGTCCGCGGCGTCGCCTGGTTCTGGCGCGGCTCGCTCGGCGGCTCTTCCTTGCTTTTGAATGTTCGGGCGTTATCCGCGTAGGACGCCAGAGCTTCCCGGGTGCGCTCGGGATCACGAATCGCCGGCAACGACGACGACTCACCGGAAGCCGGCGCCGTCTCCCCGGCCGGTTCCTCCGGCGTGGCCGGCGGCTTGGGCAGGTCCAGGGCCACGGATTGCGATGGCTGCGGTTCGTCATCGCCGCCACTGGCCAGCCACAGCACCAGGACCACCAGCACCAGCGCACCAACCGCCAGCACGTGACGCCAGGGCAATGGCCGCCGAGCAGTATTAGTGCCGCCAGCGAGTGGCGCCGGAGCCGCGTCGCCGCGCTCATCCAGCAGCGCCAACAGGGGACCGGGCTGCCCTTCACTCTCCGCCAACAGGCTTGCCGCCTCGTCATCACTCAGGGTAACGCCATAGACCTCATCGGCAAACGCCACCACCTCGGCTTCATCCAGCGGCGGCAGGCCAAGGGTGTCCGCCACCGCCAAGCCGGCATTGGCGACCCGCTCGGCGGCGCCGGGATAGCCGCCGAACAAATAGGCCAGACGGCCACCGAGCTTCTCCTTCAACGCGGCCATGGTCGCCAGGGCCGCCTCATCGGCGCGGTCGGCGTTGTCCACCACGATCACCAGCCGGGTGTCCGCCAACGCTTGCTTGAGAGCGTCCGCCAGCCCTTCGCGATCCACCCCGAAGTGGGTCAGCATGGCTTCCACCGGCGCGTTGGCGTCCAGTTCGTCCTCGCCGTCCAGGCGGATCACCTCGAAATCATCCACCAGGGCCATGCACACCATGCCCAACAGGGTGGATACCCCACTGCCATGCTCGCCTTCCAGCACCACGGTGCTGCCTTCGTGAGCGTAGCCGTTCAGCGCGTCGAGCAGATCGCCCCGTTCCGCGCCTTCGTAAAAGTACTCGTCATCCCTTATCACAAAAGGCCTCAAGCGTTCGCGTCAGTGCATTGGGGTGGTATTCCCCTGTGACCAGAGCCTCGCCGATTCGTTTCAGCAATACCAGGCGCAGGCGTCCATTACGGACTTTCTTGTCCAGGGCCATCAAATCGGAGAAATCCGCCGTCGTCATCCCCTCGGGGGCCGTTACCGGCAGCCCCCAGGGCGACAGACTGCCGGCCACGCGGGCCACATCGTCATCGTCGAGCCAGCCCAGTTCCCGGGACATACGGGCCGCCATCACCATGCCCGCGGCCACCGCCTCACCGTGCAGCCACTGGCGATAACCGGTGAAGGTTTCCATGGCATGACCGAAAGTATGCCCCAGATTGAGCAGAGCGCGGTTGCCCTGTTCGGTTTCATCGGCGGCCACCACCTCGGCCTTGTTGCGGCAACTGCGCAGGATCGCCTCGGTGAGGGTGGCATCATCACGCCGTTGCAGGCCGGAGCGGTGCTGCTCCAGCCAGTCGAAGAATTGCGGGTCGCGGATCAGACCGTACTTGATCACTTCCGCCATGCCGGCGGCGAATTCCCGCTCCGGCAGGGTGTCCAGCACGCGAATATCGATAATCACCGAACGGGGCTGATGAAAGGCGCCGATCATGTTCTTGCCGCGCGGGTGATTCACCGCGGTCTTTCCGCCCACGGAGGAATCCACCTGAGCCAGCAGCGTGGTCGGCACCTGGATGAAGTCCACGCCACGCTGGAAACAGGCGGCGGCGAATCCCACCATGTCACCGACCACGCCACCACCCAGAGCGACCAGGGTGGTGGTGCGCGAGTGCCGCTTCTCCATCAGCGCGTCAAAGAGGCGCTCCAGGGTCGCCAGGGTCTTGTATTGCTCACCATCCGGCAGGATCACGGTGTCGCATTGCAGATCGCCGAGAGACGCCGTGACCCGTTCAAGATACCGTGGAGCGATGGTTTCGTTAGTCACCACCATGACCTGGTTGCCACGGATACGCTCGCGGATCAACGAAGTGGACAACAGATCGGGGCCGATGTGGATCGGGTAACTGCGTTCGGCCAGTGCCACGTCAAGCGTCTGCATAGTGTCTCCGGACAGGGAAGGGAGCGCCGGAGCCGTCCGGCGTTCAAGCATTATCGGACGGGGAAATCGGCCAGACAACCGAGGATCTGATCGGACACCTTTTTCAGGTTGCTGGAAGCGGTGGAAACCACGTGGTGCGCCACTTCCCGGTAGAGCGGGTCGCGCTGCTCGAACAACCTGGCAAGACGGGCCTTGGGATTGCCGGTCCGCAACAGCGGACGGTTGCGGTCGTTACGGGTACGGGCCAGTTGCACTTCCACCGGCGTCCACAGATAGACCACGCAGCCGCGGTCATGCAGGTGGCGACGGTTCTCTTCAGCCATCACCGCACCGCCTCCGGTGGCCAGCACGATGCCGGGCAGCGCGCTCAGCTCGTCGATGACCTCGCTTTCGCGGCGGCGAAAACCGTCCTCGCCTTCCACATCGAAGATCCACGGAATGTCGGCACCGGTCTTCTCCTCGATGACGCGGTCCGAGTCATAGAAAGGGCGATCCAATAACTGTGCGAGGTGGCGCCCCAGGGTGCTTTTACCTGCCCCCATGGGGCCCACCAAAAAAAGAGAGGGAGTATTTTCTCTATCGTTCACCGACGGGCCATTGTCTCTTTCACCAAGCGTGGCGTAATGAATATCAGCAATTCCTGCTTGCTGTCACGCTTCACTTTCTTGCGGAACAGGGCTCCCAGCCAGGGAATATCACCCAGGAAGGGGGTTTTGATCAGGGAGTTTATCTGTTCCTGCTGGAAAATGCCGCCCAAAACCACGGTTTCGCCGTCATTCACCAACACCGTGGTCTCAACCCGGTTGGTACTGATGGTGGGGTTGTCCAGATCCGAGCCCAGGGCATCGTTATTGACCTTGAGCTGCATGATCACGTCCCCTTCCGGGGTCACCTGCGGCGTCACTTCCAGGCGCAGCTCCGCTTCGATGAACTCCACCGCCGTGGCCCCGGAGGAGGTGGCCACGTTGAACGGGATCTGCTGACCGGAGGCGATCACCGCCGGTTGCTGATCGGCGGTGAGCACCTTGGGCGTGGCCACCAGTTCCCCCCGCCCCTCGGATTCCAGCGCCGACAGCTCCAGTTCGATCAGTCCGGAACTCAGCGAGGTGAAGCCGATGGCGAAGCGGGTGGCATCGGAGGAATCCACCCCCATGTCGACGATCATGTCGTTGTTGGTGTCCTCGTCGAATTCCTCCATTTCCCCCAGGGAGCCGTCGTCATCACGGTCGACGTTGGCGTAATGCAGCTCCCGCAGGGAAGTGAGCCGGCCGGAAATCGCCATGGAGCGGCCATCCCTGGCGAGAGAATTGCCGTCGTAACCCAGACCGCCCCAACGCACCCCGAACTCATCGGACAGATCGGTGGTGGCCACCACCACCCGGGCCTCGATCAGCACCTGCTGGACCGGAATGTCCAGTTGCTGGATCAGATCACGGATCTCCTGCAGCTTGGCCACGGTGTCCTGGATGATCAGGGTATTGGTGCGCTGGTCCACGGACACCGAGCCGCGCTCGCTGATCAGCGCGGTGGCACCGCTTTCCCCGGTAATCAGCGTCTTCAGTTCCTCCGCGCGGGCGTAGTTGATGCTGATGAACTCCGTGCGCAACGGTGCCAGTGAGGCGATCTTCTTCTGGCTTTCCAGTTCCAGTTGTTCGCGCGCGGCGATCTCGTCCGCCGGCGCCACCAGCAGCACATTGCCCACCTTGCGCTTATCCAGCCCCTTGGTCTTGAGAATCAGATCCAGAGCCTGATCCCACGGCACGCTCTGCAGCCGCAGAGTAATCTTGCCCGCCACCGTGTCGGACGCCACCAGATTCAATTCGGTGAAATCGGCGATCAGCTGCAGCACCGAACGCACCTCGATGTCCTGGAAGTTCAGTGACAGCTTCTCTCCGGTGTACTTGAAGGACTCACGCTTCTTGCGTTCCGCTTCGCCACGGGTGAGCGGCTTGATATTGATGCTGAACTCGTTGTCCGCCTGATAGGCCAGATATTCCCAACTGCCGGTGGGTTCGATGGTGATCACCGTGCTGCCGTCATCGGTGCGGGTTTCCACATACTGCACCGGCGTGGCGAAGTCGGTGACGTCGAGACGACGCACCAGTTCATTGCCGACCCCGGCGCCGACGAAGCGCGCCTGGATACGACCGCCTTCTTCCTTCACATCCACCGGAATGGACGGTTTGGACAGCGTCACCACGACCCGGCCTTCGCCGTCACTGCCGCGACGGAAATCGATGTTGCGAATGCTCTCCTGCGCACTCTGTAACGGCGCGGCGGCGGCTTCCTGGTCCGCCCTGGCCGGATCGCTGGCCGGCGCACGGTCGCGGCCGAGCACCACCACCAGTTCCTGTCCATCCACTTCGGTGCTGTAACCGGTCAGCTGATCCAGATTGAAGATCAGCCGGGTGCGGTTCTTGGCCTCCACCACCGTGACACTGCGGGCATTGCCGGTGCCGAGATTGTGCTGACGGGTTTTCAGGGCACTGTCCGCGCCCACCAGGTCGAGAGCGATGCGGGCCGGACGTTCGATGCTGTAGCCCTTCACCTCCGGCGCGGCGCCCTCAAAGCGCACTCTCACTTCCATGCCATCCCCCGGCAGCATGTTGGCGTCGAGGGCGGTAATGGTGGCCGCCGACGCCAGTGAGGCGGTGCAGCAGGCCAGCACCGCCAGCACCCGGATTCCCCAGCGCCGGGGAGCGAATCGGTTTTTTATTGCATTGCAGATCTTCATAACAGGCTTCCCCAGCAACATTATTCGGCGATGGAAACGGCGCGGGACCGCTCCACCCAGCCGTCGTGGCCGTCAGGCACGATTTCCACCAACGACACTTCGTTATCGCGAACGGCCACCACCCGGCCGAAATTTTTCCCCAAGTAACTGCCGACCCGGATCCGGGTCACGGCCCCGGCGGGATCCTCCATCAATGCCTCCAGTGCCTTGCCGGGTTTGGTGATGGTGCCCACCATGCGCAGTGCATCCAGACTGAAACGCTCCAGGTATTCCCGTGGCCGGCTCATGTCCGGCTCGACCTTGCGGCCTTCCGGCACCTTCACCAGTTCCTGCTCCACCGGCGGCGAAAAGGGCGGCCGCAGCTTGTGGGCGCCGTAGGTAAAGGTGGCGATGGGTTTGAATTCCGGTGGCGGCTCGATACGTCCGCGTGGCCGGGCTTTGATTTCCTCGAGACGGGCATCCAACTGGCCGAGATCGGCGCCGGCGGTGCAGCCCCCGAGAGACAATAGCGCCGCCAGCAGACACGGTGCGGCGGCTAAATTACGCGCTTTCATGCTTCCCCCCTTACACCGGCTCTAGGAACGGCCGTTCCTGTTTTTCGCTTTCGCCGTTTTGCCGGCCACCTTTTTATCGCCACCGTCATCGGCGCCATCCCGCCCCGCGTAGCGATAGGTCTTGGCGGTGATCGCCAGATTCAGCAAGCCGCCGCTCTCCTCCTTGCTGCCAGGCTCCACCTTGAAGTCGTGCAAGGTGACGATCCGAGGCAGTGCCGACACGCCAGAGACGAACGCCCCGAATCCGTGGTAATCCCCGGTCACCCGGATATCGATGGGCAGTTCCGCGTAGAACTCTTTCTGCACTTCATCCTTGAGCTCGATCACCTCGAACTCGAGACCGCTGCTCAAGCCGGTGTGGGTGATGTCCTCCAGCAAACCGGGCACCTCGGTGTCGCGCGGCAACTGGTTTTTCAAGGTATCGAAGTTCTCTTCCAGCTCCACCAGCTGCTGGCGGTACTGCTCCAGGTTGTGGGCGCTGAACGCCTTCTTCTCGAAGCTGGTGAGCAGACTCTGCTCCTCCCGCTCCAGGCGCTCGTGCTGAGCTTTCAGATCCTTGATCGACAGCAGATACCCCAACAACAGCACGGCGGCGAACACCAGCACGGCGGCGCCGATCTTGATCGGCAGCGGCCAACCCCCGATGTTCTCGAAATCCAGACTGTTGATCTCGTCGATCAGCTCACGAACGTCGAGATTCTTCAGGTCAGAGGCTTTCATCGTTACTCTCCCCCTCATCCCCTTCACGGTCCGGACGCCCTTGCTTCACGGTCAGCGTGAACTGGTTGGCCTGCTGGCTGCCTTCCAGGGCGGTGACGTTGATCAGGTTGGGCTCGACGAACCAGTCGGAGCCATCCAGATTCCGCATCAGCCGCGATACCCGGTTGTTGGATTCGGCCACGCCTTTGATGGTGAAGACGTTGCCGGTGCGTTCCACCGAGCTGTAGTAGACGCCGTCCGGCAAGGTGCGGACCAACTGATCGAAAACGTAGACGATGGTGGGCCGGTTGCCCTGCAATTCCTGGATCACCTGCATCCGCGCCACCAGTTCCGCGCGGCGCGTTTCCAGTTCCTTGATTTCCTTGATCTGCTCATCGAGCTTGGCGATCTCGGTCTGAATATGGCTGTTGCGGGTCTGCTGATCGGCAATGCGATCCTCCATCACCCCTTTCCACATCCAGAACAGCAGACCCGCCAGCAACGCGGCAAAAATCAGCAAGGCGACGAATTCCTGCTGGCGCTGCTTGCGGCGCGCCTCCCGCCAGGGAAGCAGGTTAATGCTGGTGCTCATAGTTCAAAGCTCCTCAGCGCCAGGCCGCAGGCGATCATCATCGCCGGGGCGTCGTTGGCCAGGGCCCGGACGTTGACCTTGCCGGCCTTGCTCATGCCGGCGAAGGGATCGGCCAGGGAACACCCGGCGCCCACCTTGTCCTGGATCAGCGCCGGCAATCCGGCGATGGAAGCCGAACCACCGGCCAGCAGGATGTAATCCACCTGATTGAACTGGGTGGATCCATAGAAGAACTGCAGGGACCGGTTGATCTGCTGGACGATGGCGTCCTTGAACGGCTGCAACACCTCGCTCTCATAGTCCTCCGGCAATTCCCCGGTTTTCTTCGCCAGCCCGGCCTCCTCCATGGAGATGCCGTAGCGGCGCTGAATTTCCTCGGTGAGCTGCTTGCCGCCGAACAGTTGCTCGCGGGTATAGACGCTGCGCCCTTGATGAAACACATTGAGGGTGGTCATGGTGGCGCCGATATCGAACACCGCCACCGTTTCCAGCTCATCGGCGTTGGGCAGGGCGGGCGCCACCAGTTGAAAGACCCGCTCCATGGCGTAGGCCTCCACGTCCACCACCTTGGCCTGAAGGTTACCGATTTCCAGGGCATCGGCGCGCATTTCCACGTTCTCCGTACGCGACGCCACCACCAGGACTTCCACCCGGTCGGGGGTATCCTCGGTGGCGCCGAGCACCTGAAAATCCATGCGCACTTCGTCCAGGGGGAACGGGATGTACTGATCCGCCTCCACCCGCAATTGCGTTTCCATATCGTCCTCGCTGAGCGAGGCGTCCATTTCGATCACCTTGGTGATGGTGGCGGAGCCGGGCACCGCCACGGCGGCGGCCTTGACCCCCGGGCGGGCCCGGGCAACCACCCGGGCGATCACATCCCCCACCCCTTCCACATCGGTGATGTTTTTCTCCACCACGGTATTGGCCGTGAGCGGCTCGACGGCGTAGCTCTCGACCTTGAAGCGCCCCCCGGACCTGGATAGCTCCAGCAGCTTCACGGCGGTGGAACTGATATCGACCCCCAGCATGGCTTGGGCCTTTTTTCTTAGAAAAGGCAGCACAGTCTTTCGCCCCAAGAGAGTAGATTGGAAGTACTTTTTTACCCAGAAAAAGATATACTTACGTAGTTCTTATGCTGTACAACATGAGAAATTAGTAGTAGCAGAAAGGTTATTAGATCACAACAACCTTTACGCCGTATAATGACGTGCTTCACGGCTGGATGCTGTTCCCGCGCATAAACCGTCCCAGGTGACTTGGCCCGGACCGCCGAGAACATGCTCTAAGCCTTTATTCTGAATCCACATCAATTGCCACTATATGCAATCTGCCGTCCGTTGGATCCGCCCTCTCCTCCTCCTCGCCTTTGCCGCCGTCTGTGGCGCCGTCCTGGTCATGGCCGGCTCCTATCTGTACCTGGCGCCGCAACTGCCTGATGCCATTGGCATTCGCGAGGTCGAATACCAGACGCCGCTGCGTATCTACAGCAGCGACGAGAAACTCATGGCCGAATACGGCGAGAAGCGCCGCGAGCCGGTCACCTTTGACCATCTGCCGCCGCTGTTCGTCCAGGCGGTACTGGCGGCGGAAGACGAGCGCTTCTTCCGCCACGCCGGGGTGGACGTGAAAGGGCTGGCCCGGGCCGCGGTGGAGTTGATCCGCTATCGCGAGATCCGTTCCGGCGGTTCCACCATCACCATGCAGGTGGCGCGCAACTTCTTTCTCGACCGGGAACAGCGCTTCCTGCGCAAGTTCAACGAGATCGTGCTGGCCATGCAGATCGAGAACATCCTGACCAAGGAGCAGATTCTCGAGCTGTATCTCAACAAGATCTATCTGGGTCACCGCTCCTACGGCGCCCAGGCCGCGGCCAAGGTCTACTACGGCAAGGACATCGGCGAACTGACCCTGCCGCAGCTGGCGATGATCGCCGGCCTGCCGAAGGCGCCTTCCGCCTACAACCCGATCACCAACCCGGAGCGGGCGGTACAGCGCCGTAACTGGATTCTCGGCCGCATGCACGAAACCGGCGCCATTACCGAAGAGCAAATGGAACAAGCCCGGCAGGCGCCGGTGACCGCTCGCTATCACACCTCACGACCGGAAGTGGAAGGCGCCTATGTGGCGGAGATGGCGCGCCTGGCGGTGGCCGATATCATCCCCGGCGACCTCTACACCCAGGGTTTACGGGTTATCACCACGGTCGACAGCAAACGTCAGGAAGCGGCGGTACGCGCCCTGCGTGAAGGCCTGCACGAATACGATGAACGCCACGGCTATCGCGGGCCGCTGGCCGAGGTGGACACCGGCTCCCTGCCGGAGCTGACCTGGCCCCAGGGCGACGAGGCGGAGGCCGCCCCCGAGGATGAGGCGCCGCAGCCGGAGCTGGCCCGCCCGGAGGAGGAGGATCAGGAAGGCCTGGGCAACGACGTGGTCGCCTGGCTCGACACCTTCAAGGACCAGCCCGCTTACGGTCCGCTGCGCACCGCCATCGTTACCGAGATACGGGAAGACGCCGCCGCGGTGCTGTTGGGCGACGGCAAACAGGCTGTGGTGGCCTGGAAGGATATCAGTTGGGCGCGCCCGGCATTGCGCAAGGGTTATGTCGGGGAAAAACCCAAGCAGGTCGCCGATGTCCTCAAAGTCGGCAATGTCATCTACCTGCGCCCGGTGAATGACAAGAACGGCGCCCACTGGCGGCTGGCGCAACTGCCCCAGGCGCAATCCGCACTGGTGTCACTGGATCCGGAAACCGGCGCTCTGCAGGCACTGCAGGGCGGCTACAGCTTCGCCGCCTCCA
Organism: Alloalcanivorax dieselolei B5; assembly: GCF_000300005.1. NCBI lineage: Bacteria > Pseudomonadati > Pseudomonadota > Gammaproteobacteria > Oceanospirillales > Alcanivoracaceae > Alloalcanivorax > Alloalcanivorax dieselolei. The sequence continues at coordinate 4,406,801 of NC_018691.1, forward strand.
ACTTCAACCGGGCGATGCAGGGCCAGCGCCAGGCTGGTTCGGTGTTCAAGCCGTTTGTTTACACCGCGGCACTGGAAAACGGTTTCACCCCGGCCACCATCATCAATGACGCCCCGGTGGTCTACGACAGCGCCGAGCTGGGCAAGGCCTGGCGGCCGAAAGGCTCCAGCGGCCGCTTCTATGGCCCCACCCGCATGCGTGAAGCGCTGTACCGTTCTCTCAACCTGGTATCGATCCGCATTCTCCGCCAGGTGGGCATCGAACAGACCATGGAGACTCTGAAAGAGTTTGGCCTGCCCTATGATCGTTTCCAGAGGGACCTGTCCCTGGCCCTGGGCAGCGGATCGCTGACGCCGCTGGAATTGGCCACCGCTTACGCCATGTTCGCCAACGGCGGTTACCGGGTGGCCCCCTGGTATATTGATCGTATCGAAGACCGCGACGGCCATGTGCTGTGGCGCGCACCGGAAGTGCTGCGGTGTGATCTGCCCTGCGCCGATGAACGAGCCCGAATCGCCACCGAGGAAGCGGCCTGGGAACAACGCGAACAACTGCCCACGCTGCTGGAGCGCGAGGAAGTCAGCCTCGGCAACAACAACCGCGATGATCAGCCCCCGGAAACATTGCAACCGCCGCCGGTGCTGGCGCCCCGCACCCTGGATCCGGAGGTGGCCTGGTTGATGAACTCCATGCTGCAGGACGTGATCAAGCGCGGCACCGGCCGCCAGGCAAGCTCCCTTGGCCGCAAGGATCTGGCCGGCAAGACCGGCACCACCAACAACCATGTGGATGCCTGGTTCTCCGGCTATGCGCCGAGCCTGGTAACCACCGTGTGGGTGGGACTGGACACGCCGACCTCCCTGGGCTGGGGCGAATACGGCGGCCGTGCCGCCCTGCCGATCTGGACCAGCTACATGGGCAAGGCGCTGGATGGCGTCCCGGAAACCTCCCTGCGCCAGCCTCCGGGTATTGTCTCGGTCCGCATTGATCCGAAGAGCGGCCTGGTCGCTCGGTCCGGCAACAGCAATGCCATCTTCGAGTATTTCCGCGAAGACGACGTGCCGGAACAGGAGAGCCCCTATAACGGCGGCAGCGGCGGCAGTCCGGAACAGATTTTCTGAGCGGCCTTACGCCAGAACAAGATCGCGGTCCGTGGACCGCGATCCGTACTTAGTTTTTTAGCATTTCAACCCGGCGAAGAAACCTTCCACCTCCTTTTATGATCAGGAGCAGCACGGCAAGAAACACAAGAGTGTTCCGGGCGAAAACAGGAATGCCAACCCAATCGGGATTGCGGGTATAGGCTTCACACTCATGCCCCCTCGCCAGCGGTTGCACTTCGTCCGATTCGTCCACGCCCCATAGGGCGGCCCGATCCCCGTCGGCGGGGTTGAAAAAACGTTGGCCGTTGGATTGATACAGGTCCCCGGACACGGTTTTACCGAGCATCCGGTAATCGTGTTTTCCGATCAATTGAACGTCATCCGGGTCGGCCCCAGGCACCACTTCCAAGCCGCTGTACCAGCCGCGAAGCCCGCGAAAATAGCGCCCCTTTTTATAATCCCGGGCCGCCCAGGCATAGTACACATGCCGGTCATCCCGATAGAGCCCCCGCCCCAGCACTTCGATAGGCGCACTGGAATCCCGCCGGCACAGCGTTTTCAGTTCGTTGGTAAACGGCTGGTGGTAGTAAAACGTATCACCTTGATAAAACAGAAAGTGCCAGCCGACGCTCTTGTCCGCCACCAACACTTTGAGGCCACCCGGTACCAGGGCCTGATCGGTGTCGGACACCCGGCCTGGCAACGCCTGATCCCCCAGGAAGTAGCGCTGTCCGTCATAGCCGTAATGGGTATCGTAGAGGATATTCCTGGGCTCCCCCCACACCTCGACCAGGGTGAACCGGGCCGGGCGCGCGCCCTCCACCACCCGGCCACGGTAGTACACCCGCCGGGCATCGCGAAGATAGTGTCCTTGCGCCAGGGTCGGCGCCTCCACGCCGACCCTGCTTAACGACGGAATATCCGCACCAGAGATCCAACGCCCCTGATAGTACAGGCGCTGATCGTCATGGGCGTAATCGTTCCAGAACACCCCATCGTTCTTGAACACTCGAAAGGTACCCGGATCGGCCCCATCCAGCAGGGTGGTCCCGTAGTACACCTTATCGCCGGCGAGATAGTAGTGCGCCTCCAGGTAACGCACGCTATCCGGCGCCACGCCCGGCACCCGTTGGCCCAGCGCATAAAAGTGATCGCGGTCACGGCCCAAACCACTGTAGACATAACCCCTGCCGGTCTCCCCGGGCACCGGTTCGAAGGTATCCGCATCCGCCCCTTCCACCGGCTGATAGCCATCACCCGGGATTAGGAACCAAACCTGCCCGGCGTCATCACGGGCGTAACGGCTGCCGGGATAATCGCTGGGCTCCACTTCAGGGCCTTTCGGAGCAAGCATCAAATAGATCACCACGCCGCTGACCACACAGACCAGCAAAGCGATGATCACGGCAACTTTGCCGCCGATCAGGCGCGCCCCTCTGTTTGTGTCACCCAAACCCTCGACCCTCCGTGTGATGCCATATGCATAACTGCGAGACAGTATAAACGCCGGACAGCCGGCGTTTCCCGATAAAAAGTTCTTTGAGGAATGAGGGAGAAGGGAAGGGTTTCCTTTATCCAAAAAAACCGGAGAAAATCCCCCGGCTTTTTTTATGCTGCCCGCCGTCCCCGTTCACAACTCCGGGAAGATATCGTCCAGGGCTTTCAGCGGCTCACGAGCCGCGATCAATCATCCATTTCACCGCGCCCTTCAGATCATTGAGGAAACTCGAGCGGTTCGGGGATTCCGTATAAGCCCCACAGCGGCTGTCGTGCCGTAAGTGGCGCAGCTCACCGTTCTCGTCAAAGCCCATCAATGCCGCTTGATAGGACCCCGGCCCCTTGTGATTCAGACGAAAGAAGCGCTGACCATCGGCCTCGTACACGTCACCGCGCAGAGTGTGACCCGACCAGCGGTAACGTGCCTTTTCGATAAAACGGAACTGGTCGGGATCGACGTCCGGCACTACCGCCAAACCGCTGCTCCAACCCTGCAGCCCGCGCCCTCCGCCTCGGCTTTGCCGGTTCCAGTCCCATTCCACCCAGGCAAAGTACAGATGCCGGTCGTCACGGTAGAGCCCCTGCCCCAACGCCGCCATGGGAGCGCTGGAATCCCGCTGGCACAGCACCTTCACCGCATTGGTGAAAGGCTGATGGTAATAGACGGTGTCACCCTGATAGAACAGCAGGTGCCAGCCGAATTCCTTGTCCGCCAGCAACAACCTGAAGCGGTCAGGGACAAGCGTCTGATCGGTGTCGGCCACCCGGTCCGGCAACACCTTGTCCTTGAAGAAATAGCGCTGACCATCGTAACCGTAGTGGTTGCCCCAGGTATCGCCCTCGACCCGGATCACGGTGAAGCTCCCCGGCACGGCTCCCTCCACAACCTTTCCCCGGTAGTAGACCCGGCCGGCGTCCTTGAGGTAATGGAAATCCGCCGGGGTCCGTTCCGTTACCGCCACTTCATCCAGGGAAGAAACGTCGGCGCCAGGAATCCACCGACCCTGGTAATACAGCCGCTGACCATCCTGCGCGTAATCGCCATGACGGATACCGATGTTGGCGGCATCGGCGCCGTCCAGCAATGTATTCCGGTAGTACACGCGCTCATCGGTACGGTAATAATGCCGCCCCAGATAATGCACGGTGTCCGGGTTCACCTCCGGCTTGCGGTGTCCATCCACGTAGAAGTGCTCGCGGTCCCGGGCCAGACCACTATAGAAATAGCCTTTCCCGCTATCACCAGGCACGGGCTCGAAGGTTTCCGGATCGGCGCCCTCGACCAGATGATGGCCCTCCCCGTCCCGCAGAAACCAGATACGGCCGTCGTCATCATGGCTGTAGCGGCTCACCGGATAATCGGTGCGGGCCACCTTGGGCTCTTCCCCAGGGTCCAGCAACAGCATCAACGCGACGATCAACGCCAGAATCGTCATGACCCAGACCAAACCTTGCCACCGTCCTTTCATTGGCTCCCCTTTTGCTTGCAACGGGTACTCATGATCTCAACCTGATTTTCGACGCCAGCACCACCACCGCGTCGAGCCAATATCGTGACCATCAAGAAACTTGCGACGCGGTCTTTACAGCGTGAGACAACATATCTAGGATCTTAAGTGAAATCATAGTGTCATTTTTAGCCTCAGCATTTCGCCCCGCGCCAAGAACGCCGTGGGTCAGGCCTTCCGTTTCAGACGTCACCAATCGCGCTGGCGTTATTTCATACCCAATACATTGCAATCACCCGCGCCGGTCCGGATGCGTCCGTCCCTAATGGCGGGCGGTGAGCAATGGCCGATTGTTACAGTGGAGATCCCATGAAACTGACCCGTCGTCAGGTGTTGGCCGCCTTTGGTGCCGCCACCGCCATGAGCTTTACCTCCCGTCTTGCCGCGCAAGGAGCCCCGATCACCGTATCGGCGCTTTATGACCTGTCCGGCGGCCTTGAATCCTACGGTCAGCCGATCGTCGATGCATTGCGCTTCGCCGTGGAAGAGCAGAACGCCAAGGGCGGCCTGCTGGGCCGCGAGATCAAGCTAAATGTCTATGACCCGCAATCAAACATGCAGCGTTACGCGCAATTCGCCCGTCAGGCCGCGCTGTCGGATAAGCCCGCGGTGGTCTTCGCGGGCATTACCTCGGCCTCACGAGAGGTGGTGCGACCGATCATGCGCCAGTTCAACACGCTTTACTTTTACGCCAACCAATATGAGGGCGGCGTCTGCGACCGCAACATGTTCGCGACCGGCGTGACGCCCGGTCAGACAGTCGAGAAGCTGGTGAACTATTCGGCCAAGAACCACGGCGGCAAGGTCTATATCGTCGCGGCCGATTACAACTATGGCCAGATCATCGCGGACTGGGTGAAGAAATATACCGCCGATAACGGCGGCGAGGTCCTGGGCGTCGAATTCTTCCCGATGGATGTGACCGATTTCAAGACTTCGATCTCGAAGATCCAGGCCGCCAAGCCGGATTATGTCTGGTCGGCATTGGTGGGCGGGGCTCATATTTCCTTTTATCGTCAGTGGAAGGCGGCAGGCATGCTGGGCAAGATCCCGATGTCCTCGACCACCTTCGCCGGCGGCAATGAGCATGTGATTCTGACGCCCGAGGAATCCAACGGCATTATGGTCTGCCAGAATTATCTGCAAGAGCTGGATAATCCGTTGAACAAGCAATTCGTGGCTGACTTTCACGCCAGGTTCGGTGCCGATTACCCCTACATCACCGAACTGGGCGTAGGTGCCTATCAGGGATTTCGCCTGTGGGTAGCCGGCGTGGAGAAGGCGGGCACCGTGGATCGCCTGCCGGTCATCAAGGCACTGGAATCCGGTATCTCGCTCGAGGCGCCGAGCGGTCGTATCAGCATCGACCCGAAAACTCATCACACCACGATGGATGTGCATATCGCCCGGGTCGAGAACGGCGGGTTGCTCCCGGTCGAGACCTTCGAGCAGCAGCCTCCCGCGGATACCGCCATGGTTTGCGATCTGATCGCGAACCCGGATGACAATCAGCAATACGTCATCGATTTCTAAGGAAGGCAGATGGATTTCGCGTCAATCCTCATAATCGAAATTCTCGGGTCCATCGCCATTCTGGTGCTGATCAGTATCGGCCTGGCGGTGGTCTTCGGGATGATGAAGGTCATCAACATGGCCCACGGCGAGTTTCTCATGCTCGGCGGCTATGTCACCATCTATGGCACCAACCATGGCGGCCTCAGCTTCTGGGTGAGTTCGCTGATTCTTGCCCCCATCGTGGTGGGGTTGATCGGGCTTTTGCTGGAATGGCTGGTCATCCGCCATCTCTACGGACGTATGATCGATACCATGCTGGCGACCTGGGGCATCAGCCTTGCCCTGATCGGCGGCATGACCATGCTGGTGGGCAATACCACCACGGGAATTTCGACGCCACTGCCCAGCGTGAGCATCGGCGAGTTTTCCGTCAGCGGCTATGTGATGTTCCTGATCGCGCTGGCCATTATGGTCTTTGCCCTGCTTTATGTGCTGTTCAAGCTGACCACATTCGGCCTTCTGGCGCGGGCGACCACGCAGAACGCCGATATGGTGGCGGCACTTGGCGGCAACCCGCGTCGCATTTATGCGTTGACCTTTGGGCTTGGAGCGGCGCTCGCGGGCCTGGGCGGCGCGGCGCTTGCGCCGCTGACCGGGGTGATCCCGACTATCGGCGCCTCCTATATCGCCAAAGCCTTTATTACCGTGATCTCTGGCGGTTTCGCCGTGATCGCCGGCAACCTCTCGGCGGCAACTTTGTTTGGCACCGTCGGCCAGGTCTTCACTTATCTATACACACCCGTCATCGGCGAAGTGGCTCTTCTGCTGACCGCGATCGTACTGATCCGCCTTCTGCCCAAGGGCATCACCGGGCGCTTTTTCCGGAGGTCGATCTGATGGCACGTCTTCTGCAATCCGGCGGCCTTATTGCCGTGCTTGCGCTGGGCATGGTGATGCCGGGCTGGCTTGAATTGTTCACCATTTATGAAATCACTATTTATCTGATCATGGCGGTGCTGGCGCTGAGCCTTGCCTTCATCTGGGGCAAGGGCGGCATTATGTGCCTGGGCCAGGCCGCGTTCTTCGGCCTTGGCGCCTATGCCTGGGCGGTGGCGGCGATCAACTTCGGCCCCGGCCTCCCGGCCATTGCCATCGCCATCGCCGTTCCAGCTCTGTTCGCCGCGGTGCTCGGCTATTTCATGTTCTACGGCCGGATCAACGACATCTATATCGGCGTGATCACCCTGGCGGTGACGCTGATCTTGTTCAATCTGATTAACTCCACCTCGGGGCCACAGTACCGCATCGGCTCCGCTCTGCTCGGCGGCTTCAACGGCATGACCAGCGTGCCAACCCTGACCTGGCCGGGCGGCACGCCGCTCGGGCCGGCGGATATCTTCCGTCTTACCGTGGCCGTGCTGGTCACTTCGATAGTCGCCATCTCACTTTACCTGAAGACCACACCAGGCAAAGTCGTGATCGCCGTGCGCGAGAACGAATATCGGGCCGAGCTTCTGGGCTATCACGTGGCGCGCTCGAAGCTGGTCACCTTCACCCTGGGAGGGGCGTTGGCGGGGCTTGGCGGCTGTCTCTTCGCCAATTGGGGCGCCTTTGTCAGTCCGACGATTTTCAGCCTGGTGCAATCGGCTCAGATCATCATCTGGGTGATTGTAGGTGGCCGGGGGACACTGGTTGGGCCGATCCTGGGCTGCATCGCGCTGCAATGGGCTACCACCAAGCTCGGCACTCAGCAGGTAGTGCAGGTCAATCTGGTGTTGGGCGTGGTGCTGGCTTTCTTCGTGCTGGTCGTGCCGCAGGGCATCCAGCCGATGATCACCAAAGCTCTGCGTCCGCTGTTCCGGCGCGAAACGAAACCCGCCACCAAGGAGCGCCTGACATGAGCGGAGAAATCATCCTTCAGGCCCGCGGCCTTGGCATCAGCTTCGGCGCCGTCGATGCAGTCAAGGCAGTGGATTTCGATCTGCGTCAGGGCGAGTTGCGCTGTCTGATCGGACCCAATGGCGCGGGCAAGACAACTTTCTTTCGACTTCTCAGCGGGCAATATCCGCCCACACGCGGGACGATCACCTTCAAGGGCAAGTCGCTGAATGCGCTGCAGCCCTATCAGATTGCCCGGCTTGGGATCGGCGTCAAGACTCAGGTACCAAGCCTGTTCGAGGGCTTGAGCGTGGCCGAGAACATTGACATGGCGGCTCGTCGGCGCGCCAAGGGACGGGCGGTCAAGGTGATTGTCAATGAGGTGCTGGAGCAAATCGGCCTGGCCGATCTGCGGGACCGCGCCTGCGCCGAGCTGGCGCATGGGCAGCGACAATGGGTCGAGCTTGGCCAGATCCTCGCTTCTAAACCCGCCGTGGCGCTCCTGGATGAACCGGCGGCAGGTATGACCCACGACGAAAGCCTGAAGACAGTGCGGATCATCCGCGACATCACCCGCGAAAGCGCGGTGATCGTGGTCGAGCATGACATGGATTTCATCCGGCTGATTGGTGAGCGCGTCACCGTCTTCGAACGTGGCACGGTGATCGCCGAGGGCAGCTTCGACGAGATCGCAAAGGACCCGCAAGTACGGGCGGCTTATCTGGGACGAGAGAGAAACACCAATGTTTGAGGTGAAGGGCTTGTCATCGGGTTATGGTCGCGTGCCGGTGCTGCGTGAGGTGGATTTCTCGCTCGCGCAGGGTGAATGCATCGGGTTTCTGGGGCGCAACGGTATGGGCAAGACCACGCTTCTGCGCGCCATCATGGGCGAACTGCCGACCTGGAGCGGAGAGATCCGCAAAGCCGGCCAGTCGCTGAACGGCAAGAGCACCCAGGCTCGCGCAAGGGCCGGGATTGGCTATGTTCCACAGGGCAAGCAGCTTTTCAAATTGCTGACGGTGGAAGAAAACCTGCGTATGGGTTGCGTGAAGAATTTCCGTGGCGCCGAGGTGAAGGTGGCGCAAGTACTGGATCTTTTCCCGCGGCTCGTGCCGCTGCTGGACCGGCAGGCGGGCATGCTTTCAGGAGGGGAGCAGCAACTTCTGGCGCTTGGCCGCTGCCTCTGTGGCGATCCCGACCTGATCCTGCTGGACGAACCGACCGAGGGCATTCAGCCCTCTATCTGCGACGAGATCATCGACGTGCTGATCCAGCTGCGCAAGGAACGCAACCTCTCGATCATGCTGGTCGAACAGGACATCGATTTCCTCTGGTCGATCTGCGACCACATTCTGGCGGTCGATAAGGGCAGCGTGGTCAAGACCATCGATCCGAAGGCCGAAGGATCGACGGAACAGGCCAAAGCATTCATCGGTATCGAGGGCTGAAACGTGACGATTCGTAAACCGCAATATGAAGACCTGCTTGCCGCAGATCAGGCTCTCGGTCTTGGGATTTCCAAAGCAGATATCCAGGCTTTCACCGAGCTACTGGAGGAGGTCAGCCATGACTATGCCATCGTCGATGCGCTGACACCGGAACTGCCGGAGGTACGCTATCCGCGCACGCCTGGACATTACCCCGCGCCGGCGGAAAACCCCTACAATGCCTGGTATGTAAAGTCCGAGGTGAAGGGCCGCCCGGGCGGGCAGCTTGAAGGGCTGAACCTCGCGCTGAAAGACAATGTCATGCTCGCGGGTGTGCCAATGATGGCCGGCGCCTCGAGCTTGCGCGGTTATACCCCCGATGTGGACGCGACGTTGGTCACCCGTCTTCTGGATCAGGGGGCAACTATCCTGGGTAAGGCGCAATGCGAATATTTCTGCGTCTCGGGCAGCAGCCACACCAGCGCGCAAGGGCCGGTCAAAAATCCCTGGGACGAGGCCCGATCAGCGGGTGGCTCATCCTCGGGCTGCTCGGCGCTGGTCTCGGCCGGGCTGGTCGACGCGGCTATTGGCACCGACCAGGGCGGCTCGGTCCGCATTCCGGCCGCCTATGCCGGTTTTGTCGGCATGAAGCCGACCCATGGTGTTGTCCCATATACCGGGGTGATGCCGGTCGAGATGACGTTGGACCATGCCGGGGTGATGTCGGGTGACGTGCGCACCAATGCACGCGTGCTCGAGGCGATCGTCGGCGATGACGGGCTTGACCCGCGCCAACGCCGGTTGCCGGACAGTTTCGACTATCTTTCGCAGTTGGAGGCGGGCGCCACGGGACTGCGCATTGCGATCATCGCCGAGGGCTTCGGCTGGGAAAACTCAGAGGAGGAGGTTGATGCGGCGGTGCGCGCCGGTGCCGAGCGTCTACGCAGTCTTGGCGCCACGGTGGACCAGGTCAGCCTGCCCCTGCACCGCAAGGGCCATGCGATCTGGACTCCGATTGCTATTGAAGGCACGGCAAACCAGCTGGAAGGGTTCAACTACGGCTCAAATTGGAAGGGGCTTTACGTCACCAGCCTGATGCGGGCGCAGCAGGACTGGCGGGCGAACGCCTCGGATTTTCCCGCCGATGTGACATCAGTGCTGCTTGCCGCGCATTATTTCCGGGGACACTATCATGGCCAGTATTACGCCAAGGCCCAGAACCTGGTTCGCCGGTTGAAGGCGGCCTATGAGGCGGTGCTTGCGGACTATGACTTGCTCCTGATGCCAACAGTTCCCCTGAAGGCGCCCCGATTGCCTGACCCGGGCTGCGGCGCGCGGGAGTGGGTCGGCCGCGCGCTGGAAATGAACACCAATACCGCCCCCTTCAATGCGACCGGCCTGCCCGCGATCAGTGTGCCCTGCGGCATGGCCCAGGGACTGCCCGTAGGCATGATGCTGATCGGACGGGATTACACCGAAGCCACGCTTTACCGCGCTGCCGCCGCCTATGAAGCGGCCTTTGACTGGAAGACGCTTTGATGCAACCTCTGAATACTCATCTTGAGGGCTGGCCGGTCGGCCTTCTGTTCTCGCGAGAAAGCCAGACGAAAGCGGTCGAATATACCCAGGCCTGCGCAACACTTCTGGCCATTGACGAGGTGAATGAGGCTGGCGGGATCAACGGGGTTCCATTGGTCCCCCGCCAATTGCCCATCGGCCCGCTCCCGAATGATTATCGCCTCGCGGCCGAACGGCTCTGCGACGAAGAGGATGTGCGAGTGCTGTTCGGTACTCATATGTCCAATTCACGCAAGGCGGTGCTGCCGCTACTGGAAAGCCGCCAGGCGCTGCTGTTGTATCCGACACTCTACGAGGGCTTTGAATTCTCGCAGAACTGCATCTATACGGGCGCGGCGCCGAATCAGAATTCGGTACAGTTGGCACGGCATCTGCTGCGCCACCATGGATCACGAGCGTTCTTCATCGGTAACAACTATGTCTTTGCCCATGAATCGAACCGGATCATGCGTGATTTGTTCGAACAGGCCGATGGCAGTGTCGTGGGCGAATATTATCTGCCCTTCGATGCCTCGGACGAGGATCTGTCGGCGGTTATGGCCGAGGTCGAGAAGCAACGCCCCGATTTCATCTATTCGACCGTGGTCGGTAGCGACATAATCCGGCTGCACGAGGCCTTCGCCCGCACCCGGGTCCGTGCCGGCGGCGGGGTGATCACAAGCCTTGCCACCAACGAGTCCGACCTGGCGCAGATGAGCGCGGATCTCTCCGAGGGCTTCCTGGTCGCCGCACCTTGGTTCGCCACGCTGGACAACCCGGAAAGCCGCGCCTTCCTTCAGGGTATGCGCGCCCGTTTCGGTGCGGATATACCGGTGACCTCGGGGGCGGAAGCCGCCTATTTCCAGGTCCACCTGTTCGCCCGAGCCGCCCGCGAGGCAGGAGAAGCTACGCTGGAAGCCGTGCTGGACCAGCTTGGCGCGGTATCCTTTGATGCACCGGAAGGTCCAGTTAAGCTGGACGCGGCCACACACCACACCTGGCTCTGGTCCCGGATCGGACGGGTTGATGCACGAAATGCGTTCGAGGTGATCGAAGTGGAGAAAAATCCGATCAAACCCGAACCCTATATGGTGGAACACAGCTTTGGGGATGCGATGACCGGCCATGCCTAAAACCACCGGGAAGCCGAAGATCAGTGATCTGAAAGGCATGAGGGTTCTGGTGCTGCTCCCCCCGGGGAGCGAGGCCGAGGGTCTGATGACCCATTTGGTCCGTATCGGCTGTCTGCCCCGGCTTTACTGGCCGATCCCCCAGACCCTGCCCGAGGATATCGACGTGATCATTGTTACCGTCGATTCCGGTGCCCGCGCTGATGTGCGAGGACTGGCCGGCCAACTGACTGACCTCAGCCCACCGGTCATCGCGCTGGTCGGTTACGAGGACCCCTCGACGTTGCAGATGGTACTGGAGCTGCGCGCCGCCGCGGTGATCGAACGGCCGGTCAAGCCCTTCGGCCTTCTCACGAATCTCATGATCAGCCGCGATGTCCGACAGCGCCGGCGCCAGAATATCCAACGCATCGCCGAGACCGAGAACCGCCATCTTGCGCTTTCCACCGTCGAGGTGGCCAAGATCATCCTATGCCATGTGCAAAAAATGGAGATGAGCCAGACCCACCGCTATTTGCAGAAAGCAGCGATGGACAGCCGTAATTCGATAGAGGCGGTCGCTGAGCGCATCATCAGCGAAAATGCCAGCCAGGCCGTGTCGCCGAAACCACTGCCGGAGGGAGAAGAGTGACCCACCACGCCCTCACTTCGCGAACCAGGCCACCGCGCGCCCCTGCCTGAAGGACCCACCCCAAAAGTGCTGCCCAACTGAATCGGGCAGCGGCGACACGCCTTACAGTTCCGGGAAGATATCGTCCAGGGACTTGAGCGGGTAGTGAGACGGGTAGCCTTTGCGGGCGACGCCGGAATCCACCGCGGCACGGGCCACGGCGGCGGAGACCCGGCCCAGCAGGCGCGGATCGTTGGGCTTGGGAATGATGTATTCCGGACCGAAGTTCAACGGCTCGCCACCATAGGCTTCCAGTACCTCCTGGGGCGGCGCCTCACGGACCAGCTCGGCGATGGCGTGAACCGCCGCCAGCTTCATGTCCTCGTTGATGGAGGTGGAGCGCACGTCCAGGGCTCCGCGGAACATGTACGGGAAGCACAGAACATTATTGACCTGGTTCGGATAGTCGGAGCGGCCGGTAGCGATGATGGCATCGGCACGGGCGGCCTTGGCCACTTCCGGGCGGATTTCCGGGTCCGGGTTGGCCAGCGCGAAGATGATCGGTTTGTCGGCCATCTTCTTCACCATTTCCGGCGTCAGCATATCCGGGCCGGACACACCGATGAACACATCGGCGCCCTCGATGGCGTCATCCAGAGTGCGCTTGTCGGTGTCGTTGGCCAGCGCCGCTTTGTACTGGTTAAGATCATCACGGCGGTTGTGGATCACACCTTTGCGGTCCAATACCAGGATGTTTTCCTTGCGCGCGCCCATTTCAATCAACAACCGCACGGAAGCAACACCGGCGGCGCCGGCACCGACGCACACCACCTTGATATCCCCGATGCGCTTGTTCTGGATTTCCAGCGCGTTGAGCAACCCGGCGCCGACCACGATGGCGGTACCATGCTGATCATCATGGAACACCGGCACGTCGCAGATTTCCTTGAGTACGCGTTCGATCTCGAAGCATTCCGGCGCACGGATATCTTCCAGGTTGATACCGCCAAAGGTGGTATGAATGCGCACCACGGTATCAATGAACGCCTGCGGATCCTCCGCTTCCACTTCGATGTCGAACACATCAATGCCGGCGAACAGCTTGAACAGGATGCCCTTGCCTTCCATCACCGGCTTGGAAGCCAGCGCGCCCAGATTGCCCAATCCCAGGATGGCGGTGCCATCACTGATCACCGCCACCAGGTTGCCTTTGGCGGTAAAACGGTAAGCCAGCTCCGGTTCGCGCGCGATTTCACGCACCGGTTCTGCTACGCCGGGGCTATAGGCCAAGCTGAGGTCACGACTGGTTTTCGCGCTTTTGGTCACCTCGACGCTGATCTTCCCTGGACGTGGTTTGGCATGATAATCCAGGGCCGCCTTCTTGAAATCCTCGGACATGGTGGTCTCCGCTCCCCGAAACGGGCTTTAAAACACTATATTGGCCAAATAAATATCAATCGACGTAAATTTCCATCGATATCAACACTATCGATGCAAAACCGTCATTTGTGTAAAACAATGCTGCCGATGAACGTAAAAAGCACCCTTCCGGGTGCTTTTTACAGGTGGAACGCCAAGCAATGAGAACGATCAGTTCTTCTTGGAGCGCACCACACCAAAGCGCTGCTTGAACTTGTCGATCTGACCGCCGCTGTCCGCCTGCTTCTGCTTGCCGGTGTAGAACGGGTGGCAGGCGGAGCATACGTCCACGGAAAAATCACCCGCACGGGTGGACCGGGTCTGGATGACGTTTCCGCAGCTGCAGGAAATCGCCACGTCCTGGTATTCAGGATGAATGTCTGCTTTCATAACTGGGCTCCATTGCGTGTCGCTACCCGATCTTGGCCGGGCACCACACTGGCTTACGCCGGGAAAAGTGAACGCGAACTATATCAGTTTGCGCCCGATGCGCAAGCTGTAACCGCTGTTTTCCGGATTTCCACGTGCCGCTCTCCTCCTTACAGGTTGCCTTGCCGGTCCCCCTGCCAGGCTGTTTTGACTATTCCCTGCCACCGGAGACGCCGGTGCCGCCCCGTGGCGCCCGGGTGGAAGTGCCGTTCGGCAAACGGACCCTGGTGGGCGTGGTTCACGGCCATCAGCCCAGTAGCCTGAAGACCCTCAAACCGGTCAAACAGGTACTCGACGAAGCGCCGATCATCGATGAGCGGCTCTACGCCCTGTGCGAATGGGCCGCCGGCTACTATCACCATCCCCTCGGCGAAGTACTGAACTTCGTGCTGCCGACGCTGCTGCGCCAAGGGCAGGCGGCACGGCCGGACGCCGAGATCCGCTGGCGCATCACCGATCGCGGCCGGCACGTGACGCCGGACCGCCTGAAGCGGGCGCCGCGCCAACAGGAAGCCCTGGCCCTGCTGGCCGAACACCCGGACGGCCTCACCCCGGCCATGCTGGAAGCACTGTCGGTATCGCGTCCGGCGCTCCAGGCCCTGCGCGAGAAGCAGTGGGCGGAGCGCGAAGAGCACCTGCCCCAGGTCCCGCCGCTGCCAGCGGATGTGCTGGCCGAGCCTGCTCTGAGCGCCAGCCCGGAGCAGCGTCTGGCGATCGAAGCGATCAATCAGGCCAGCGGTTTTCAGCCGTTTCTGCTGGATGGCGTCACCGGCAGCGGCAAAACCGAAGTGTATCTGCAAGCCATGGCGCCAGTGTTGGCGGCCGGCCATCAAGTACTGGTGCTGGTGCCGGAAATCGGCCTGACGCCGCAGACACTGCGCCGTTTCCGCCAACGTTTCGCGGTGCCGGTGACGGTCATGCATTCGGGCCTGAACGACCGCGAGCGGCTGGAAGCCTGGCTTGCCGCCGGCGAAGGCCGGGCACGCATCATTATCGGCACCCGCTCGGCGATATTCACACCGTTGCATTCTCCGGGGCTGATCATCGTCGACGAAGCCCACGACGGATCCCTCAAACAACAGGACGGTTTGCGCTATCACGCCCGGGATCTGGCCACCTGGCGCGCCCGCCAATGGAATATTCCGGTGGTCCACGGCAGCGCCACTCCGGCCCTGGAAACCCTGCATCTGGCCCACACCGACCGCTACCAGTGGCTGCGTTTGCGCGAACGGGCGGGCGGCGCCGCGCTGCCGGATATCGAGCTGCTGGATGCCCGCGATGCCGCCCCGGACGCGCCCCTGCTGCCCTCCGCCCTGGCCGCCATCGAAGACACCGTGCGCCGTGGCGAGCAGGCCCTGGTGTTCCTCAACCGGCGCGGCTTCGCCCCAGTGATCCTGTGCCGGGATTGCGGCTGGCAGGCGGAATGCCCGCGCTGCGACAGCGTCATGACCTGGCATCGCAGCTTGTCGCAGTTGCGTTGCCACCATTGCGATCATCAGCAGCGGGTACCACGCCGCTGCCCGGAATGCGGCTCCAGCAATCTGATTGACGCCGGCGCCGGCACGGAAAAACTGGAGGCCCTGTTAAGTGATCACTGCCAGGCGCCGGTGGTCCGCATCGATCGTGATACCACCCGCCGCAAGGGCAGCCTGGATGCCAAACTGGCGGAAATCCGGGGCGGCGCGCCGGCGGTGCTGGTGGGCACGCAGATGCTGGCGAAAGGTCACCATTTCCCCCGTCTGAGCCTGGTGGTGATCACCAATCTGGACGCGGGCTTTCTCAGCGCCGATTTCCGCGGCCCCGAACAGGCCGCGCAATTGCTGCTGCAAGTGGCCGGCCGCGCCGGCCGCAAGGACCTGCGTGGCCGGGTGCTGCTGCAAAGCCGCCATACCGATCATCATTTGGTGCGCCTAGCCGCCGCCGGCGACTATCACGCCCTTGCCGACACGCTGCTGGAGGAACGGCGGATGGCCGGGCTGCCCCCGTTCGGTCATCTCGCTCTGCTGCGCTGCGAGGCCATGTCCATGGACAAGGCCCTGGCCTTTCTTGATGAGTGCGCGGCGCCCTTTCTGCAGCACAGTAACATCGATGATGACAGCGTGAATCTGCTCGGACCGGCGCCGGCGCCGATGGAAAAACGGGCCGGCCGCTATCGCGCCCAACTACTGCTGCAGGCGCGGCAGCGTCCAGCTCTGCACGCCGTACTCGACGCCCTGGTGCGGCACGCCCGCGGCCTGCCCTCCGCCCGCCACTGCCGCTGGCATCTGGATGTGGATCCCACCGAAATGGTGTAATTCGCCATTGGAATGCGTCACCTCACTTGACTAAACTGGCGGCTTCCCGCGCACCCCGCCCGGGTGCTTCGGGTCCCCCGTCAGGAGCATGCATGAGTCAGGTGGACATTCTGTTCCAGCGCTACGGCCCGCGTTACCGTCTGTGGGTAACGCTCACCGTCATGCTCGGTCTGGTGGCGCTGGGCATGTCGATCACCATCGTCAACGTCGCCATTCCTTATATAAAGGGCGCCTTCGGCATGAGCGACAGCCAGGTGCAATGGCTGTCCACTGGTTTTCTGGCTTCCACCACCGTATCCCTGCTGGTGGCCCCCTGGCTGGTTTCGGCGGTGGGCCAGCGCGCCACCTTCATGGGGTTGTTGCTGGTGTTCATCGCCGCCTCCCTACTCGGCGGTCTGGGCGAGGGCATGGCGGCGCTGGTGGCGGCCCGGGTCATTCAGGGCGCGATGACCGGACTGATCCGGCCGGTGGCCATGGAAGCGCTGTTCGCCGCCTATCCGCCGGAAGGCCGTGGCATGGCCACCGCCATGTACGGCATGTGTCTGGGGCTGCCGCTGACCCTGGCCACGGTGATCGGCGGCTGGCTGGTGGAGAATTTCACCTGGCGTTACGTCTTCTTCATCACCCTGCCGATCTGTGTCGCCGCGGTGGTGATGGGCTACTTCTTTTTACCGCCTCGCGAAGGTAAAGGACCGCGTTCACCGTTTGACTGGGCCGGCGTGGTGATCTCCTTCGCCGCCGTTTTCTCCCTGCTGGCGGCACTGTCCAATGGTCAGCGCTGGGGCTGGGATGATCCCCGGGTGCCCATACTGATTGTCACCGGCGTCCTGCTGGGCACCGCTTTTTTCCTTTGGCAGAAGTGCTGCCGCCACCCGTTGCTGGATCTGGCCATCTTCCGCAACCGCGTGTTCGTTACCGGAACCTCCGCCATGTTCCTGTTCGGCGGCACTTTCTACGGCATCATGTATCTGCTGCCCCAATTCGTGCAGACCGTTCTGCATTACAGTCCGGTCAGTGCCGGCAAAATATTCCTGCCTTCCACCCTAGTGCTGGCGATTCTGGTGCCGCTGGTGGGCCGCCTCAGTGACCGCTATCCGGCTCATTGGCTGACGCTGCCCGGGCTGGCCTGCGCTCTGTTCGCGGTCTGGCACATGGCCTTGATGGACTGGGATACCTCCTTCGCCTACCTCGCCACCACCATGGCGATTCTCTCCGTGGGCATGGCGGCGTTCCCACCACCCACCCTATCCAAGGCCATCGCCGCGCTGGAGCCCCGCCTTACCGGCCACGGCTCCGGTGCCATCAACTTCGCCATGCAGCTCGGCGGCGCGCTCGGCACCGCCGGCCTGGTGATCATGCTGGAACGCCGCACCGTACAGCATGGCCAGCAACTCAACGCCGGCGTGCATGCCGGCAACACCACCGCCCAGCAGCAACTGAGTCAACTGGCCGAACTGGCCGGCCGGCTGGGGGTACCGGACACCCAGCTACAGGCCATGGCCGGGCATTTAATGGGGCGGCTGGAAACCATCTGGGCATCGATTTTCGCTTACCAGGACGGGTTCTGGATTCTGGTGGCCAGCCTGGTGCTGGTGGCGATTCCCTCGGCGCTGTTGAGCCGCCTGCATAACCGGCCCCGCCCCGTGACCGATGCCCCCGCCAACAACCCGGCTATACGATGAAGGATGACGACACCATGACCGACAGCTCGTCCCGTTCCCGCTATCTGCACCGTCCCTCGCGGCGGCTGAAGCTCGCCGCGCTGGTGGCTCTGGTGGTGGCGTGCCTGATCTGGATGGCCTTCGCCATCCATCATCGGCTCACCCACGTCAGCGCCCAGGACGCCCGGGTGATGTCCAGCCAGGTCACCGTCAGCAGCCGGCTGCCCGGCTGGGTCCCGGAGTTCACCCTCACCGAGGGAGACCGGTTGCAAAAGGGCGACGTGGTGGCTCGTCTGTACAGCGAACCGGATCAACAGCAACTGAAGACCCTGCAGGCCAACGTCGCCGCGATGCAGGCCAGACTCGACTACGAACAGGCCCGACTGGACCTCGGCCAACAGCAATTCGAGGGCGGTCTGCACATCACCAGCCAGCAACTGCAATCGGTCAAAGCGGCGGAAAGAGCAGCCCAGGCACGGCTGACTCAGGCCCGCAAGGATTTTGAACGTTCCGACGCCCTGCACCAACGCGGCGCCGTTTCACAGCAACAACGGGATCAGGACTACTACACCTATCAGGCCGCCCAGGCGGAATATCAACGCTCGCGGGAAGAGGTGGCGGTCGGTCAGGCGCAGGCCGACAACGCCCACGTCGGTTTTCTCAATGGCGTGCAAGTGCCTCTGCCGCCGCCGACGGTGATGAAAGCCCAGGTTGGAATCGCCCGGCAACAACTGGAAGAGGCCAAGGCACGACTGGCGCAGCAGGAACTGCGCCTGGAGGATCTCACCGTACGCAGCCCGATCAACGGTGTGGTCAACAAGACCCTGATCGATGAGGGCGAGTACGTGTCACCGGGGCAACCGATTCTGATGATGCACGATCCGGAGGACCTGTGGGTGGCGGCCAACATCAAGGAAACCGATGTGGCCGAGCTGCGCCTTGACCAGCCGGTGAAAATCACCGTTGATGCCTATCCGGAGGAGTCTTTCAGTGGCTCGGTGCAGGTCATCGGCCGCGCCGCCACCAGCCAGTTCGCGCTGTTGCCGGATCCCAACCCTTCCGGCAATTTCACCAAGATCACCCAGCGCCTGCCAGTGCGCATCCGCCTGGAGGATGGCCCACTGGATCTGATCGGTCCGGGGATGATGGTGGAAGTGGATATCGATGTGAGGGGGAATTGAGGACCGGCTCGGACCTCCGGCGCGCCTTCCGGGGGGCGGCAATTCGATCCGGATTCACGTACAATCGCCGCCCAATCGAACCCGTCTTGAGAAACCATGAAAGACCGTCTGATCGCGCTGATCGACAGCGCCCTGGATACCCTGACCGCCAACGGCGTGCTGCCCGCGGAAGCGCGCCGGCCGGTGCAGATCGAGCGTACCAAGGATAAAAGCCACGGCGACTTCGCCACCAACATCGCGTTGATGCTGGCGAAACCCGCCGGTGTGAAGCCCCGTGATCTGGCCCAGGCCCTGGTGGACGCCCTGCCGGAAGACCCGGCCCTGGCGAAAACCGAGATCGCCGGCCCCGGTTTTATCAATTTTTTTCAATCCGACAACTGGCTCGCCTCGCAGCTGGAAGCGGCCCTGGCCGACGAGCATCTGGCGGTCCCCCGTCCACAGCAGCCACAAACCGTGGTGGTGGACTATTCCGGCCCCAACCTGGCCAAGGAAATGCACGTCGGCCATCTGCGTTCCACCATTATCGGCGATGCCGTGGTGCGCTCGCTGGAGTTTCTCGGCCACAAGGTGATCCGGCAAAACCACGTGGGCGACTGGGGCACCCAGTTCGGCATGCTGCTGGCGTATCTGGAGGAACAGAAAGCCGAGGAAGGCGATACCGAACTGAGCCGCGAACTGGCCAATCTGGAAACCTTCTACCGCGCCGCCAAGCTGCGTTTCGATGAGTCCCCGGAATTCGCCGATCGTGCCCGTGCTTTGGTGGTGAAGCTGCAGTCCGGTGACGAGTACTGTCTGAAATTGTGGAACGAGTTCAACCAGGTTTCCCTGAGCCATTGTTACGCCGTCTATGAGCGTCTGGGCGTCAGCCTCACCGCCACCGACGTGCGCGGTGAAAGCACCTATAACGATGACCTGCCAAAAGTCGTGGCGGACCTGGACGCCGCCGGCCTGCTCACCGAGGACCAGGGCGCCCTGTGTGTGTTCCTGGACGAGTTCCGCAACAAGGACGGTGACACCCTGCCGGTGATCGTGCGCAAGGCGGACGGCGGCTACCTCTATGCCACCACCGATCTGGCGGCCCTGCGTTACCGCGCCAACCAGTTGCAGGCTGATCGCATCCTGTATTTCGTTGATCAGCGTCAGGCCCTGCACTTCCAGCAAATGTTCGCGGTGGCCCGCGAGGCCGGTTTTGTCGGCGCCGGGGTGGATCTGGCCCACATGGGCTTCGGCACCATGAACGGCCCCGATGGCAAGCCGTTCAAAACCCGCGACGGCGGCACCGTGAAACTGATCGACCTGCTCGACGAAGCGGAGCAGCGGGCCTACCAACTGGTCAGCGAGAAGAATCCGGAGCTGGATCAGGACGAGTTGCGCGCCATCGCCCACGCCGTTGGTATCGGCGCGGTGAAATACTCGGATCTGAGCAAGAACCGCACCAGCGACTACGTGTTCAATTTCGATCTGATGCTGAGCTTCGATGGCAACACCGCGCCCTATCTGCTGTACGCCTACACCCGGGTGGTCAGTGTGTTCCGCAAGGCCGGCCTGTCGCTGAATCAGGTGGATGGCGAATTGCTGTTGCGCGAGGAAGCGGAGCAGGCCCTGGCGGCCCGTCTGGTACAGTTCGGCGAGGCCGTGCAGTCGGTGGCGGACAAGGGCCAGCCCCATCTGTTGTGCGCCTACCTCTACGACGTGGCCGGGCTGTTCTCCAGCTTCTACGAGCACTGCCCGATCCTGTCCGGCGATGACGACGCCCTGCGCGCCAGCCGCCTGAAGCTGGCCGCCCTGACCGCCCGCACCCTGTCCGAGGGCCTGCGACTGCTTGGACTGACGCCGCTGGAGCGTATGTAATGGCAAAGAACACCCGCGGCGCCAGCCGCAGCCCTCGCAAGAACAGCAAAAAGCGTCAGGTCCCGGGCTGGGTCTGGTTGTTCACCGGCGTGGTGGCCGGTCTGTTCCTGGCGTTCCTGGTGCATCTGGCCCAGGTACAGAAAGAAGCGGGCACCGCCACCCTGGTGAAAGCCCCGGAACAGTCCGGCCAGGGCAAGGGCAAAAACGACGGCAAACCCAAGGCCAGTGGCGACGAGCCGACCTTCGACTTCTACGCGGTGCTGCCGAAGATGGAAGTGATCGTGCCCAAATCCAAGGACGAGAAACCGGCACCGGCGAAAAAACCGGCCACCTCCGACCGCGATGCCAAACCAGCCACCGCCGCCAAACCCGACACCAGCACGAACGGCGGCACCACCGCCGATGCCGGCGACGGCAAGATCTATATGCTTCAGGCCGGTAGTTTCCGCAACGCCAGCGACGCCGACCGCCGCCGCGCCGAGCTGATCCTCAAGGGCTATGAAGTGCGCCTGCAACCGGTAAAGCTGGAAAACGGCGACACCTGGCACCGGGTCATGATCGGCCCTTACAACAGCGTCAACACCTTGCACAAGGCCCAGGACCAACTGGCCTCCAACGGCGTGGAAACCCTGCCGATCCAGGTGAAAAAGTAATCGCTTACACACGCAACACGCCGGCACGCAAACACGCTAAGCGGACCGGCCTCTGTTGGCTCAGCCCTGATTCCCGGGCAATCCGGCCTTTCCATCTGGCCGCGGGGCTGGCAAGCATGGCGTGCCAGCGATTTCGCCATTGAAATCCCGCCCTCCACCCGCATATCCCCCGGAACACGAATAAGGAGATAGACGCGTGACCACTATCGTATCCGTTCGACGCGGCACCAATGTGGTGATCGGCGGCGACGGCCAGGTAAGCCTGGGAAACACCGTTATGAAAGGCAACGCCCGCAAAGTACGCCGCCTTTACCACGGCAAGGTGATCGCCGGTTTCGCCGGCGGCACCGCGGACGCCTTCACTCTGTTTGAGCGTTTCGAGGCGCAATTGGAAAAACACCAGGGCCATCTGGTCCGGGCCGCCGTGGAACTGGCCAAGGACTGGCGTACCGACCGCGCCCTGCGCCGCCTGGAAGCGCTGCTGGCGGTAGCCGACAAGGACAACTCCCTGATCATCACCGGCAATGGCGACGTGGTGGAACCGGAACAGGGACTGATCGCCATCGGCTCCGGCGGCCCCTTCGCCCAATCCGCCGCCACGGCACTGCTGGAAAACACCGACCTGAGCGCCCGCGACATCGTTGAAAAAAGCCTGAAGATCGCCGGCGACATCTGTATTTACACCAACCAGAATCACGCCTTCGAGGAGCTGACATAGTGGCTTCCCTGACACCGAGAGAAATCGTATCCGAACTGAATCGGCACATTGTTGGCCAGGAAGAGGCCAAGAAAGCGGTGGCCCTGGCCCTGCGCAACCGCTGGCGTCGCATGCAGCTGCCGGCGGAAATGCGTGCCGAAGTCGCCCCCAAGAACATCCTCATGATCGGCCCCACCGGGGTTGGTAAAACCGAGATTGCCCGCCGCTTGGCCAAACTGGCCGACGCCCCTTTCCTGAAAGTGGAAGCCACCAAATTCACCGAAGTGGGCTACGTCGGCCGGGACGTGGAATCAATCATCCGCGACCTGGTGGAAATGGCGGTCAAGATGCTGCGCGAAAAAGCCATCGAGCGAGTCGGCTCCAAAGCCGATGACGCCGCCGAGGAACGCATTCTCGACGCCCTGCTGCCCGCCGCCCGCGGCGAAGAGACCAGTGCCACCGACTCCACTACCCGGCAGGTTTTCCGCAAGAAGCTGCGGGAAGGAGAATTGGACGACCGCGAGATCGATGTCGAGGTCAGCGCCAACCCGGCCGGCGTGGAAATCATGGCACCGCCGGGCATGGAGGAAATGACCAGTCAGCTGCAGCAGATGTTCTCGCGCATGGGCGGCCAGAAGAAACGCCACCGCAAACTGAAAGTGCGCGACGCCCTGCGCCTGCTGCGTGACGAGGAAGCGGCCCGCTTCATCAACGAGGACGAGCTGAAAGTGGAAGCCATCGACGCGGTGGAAAACAACGGCATCGTCTTCCTCGATGAAATCGACAAGGTCGCCAAGCGCTCCGAAACCGGCGGCACCGACGTGTCCCGCGAAGGGGTGCAGCGGGATCTGCTGCCGCTGATCGAAGGCAGCACGGTGAGCACCAAGTACGGCATGGTACGCACCGACCACATCCTGTTCATCGCTTCCGGCGCCTTCCACCTGGCCAAGCCCAGTGATCTGATCCCGGAACTGCAGGGTCGTCTGCCGATCCGCGTGGAACTGAGCGCGCTCACTCCGGAAGATTTCGAGCGCATCCTCACCGAGCCGCGCTGTTCGCTCACCGAGCAATACAAGGCGCTGCTGGCCACCGAAGGCCTCAAAGTCGAGTTCACCGAGGACTGCATCCGCCGCATCGCCGAAGTGGCTTGGCAGGTGAACGAGAAGACCGAGAACATCGGTGCCCGCCGGCTGCACACGGTGCTGGAGAAACTGCTGGAGGAAATCAGCTACGACGCCGACGACCTCGCCACCCAGTACCACGACACACCGCTGAGCCTGGACGCCGAAGCGGTCAATCGCTACCTGGGCGAGTTGGCGGACAACGAGGATCTGAGCCGCTACATCCTCTAAGCCGCCCTCCTTCGACATCCGTCTTCGCGGCGGATGTCGAACCCGTCATCGCCGTTATTTCGCATCCCTCACGCCTTGGCTATACAATAGCCGCCCCCGGTTTTCACGATGACGCGAGGTCAGCATGCCCGAGTACCGCTCCCGCACCACCACCCACGGCCGCAACATGGCCGGGGCCCGCGCCCTGTGGCGCGCCACCGGCATGAAAGACGGTGATTTCGGCAAGCCGATCATCGCCATCGCCAACTCCTTCACCCAGTTCGTGCCCGGGCACGTGCACCTGAAGGATCTGGGCCAGCTGGTGGCCGAGGAAGTGGAAAGAGCGGGCGGCATCGCCAAGGAATTCAACACCATCGCGGTGGACGACGGCATCGCCATGGGCCACGACGGCATGCTTTATTCGCTGCCCAGCCGCGACATCATCGCCGACTCGGTGGAGTACATGGTCAACGCCCACTGCGCCGACGCCATGGTCTGCATCTCCAACTGTGACAAGATCACCCCCGGTATGCTGATGGCCGCCATGCGGCTGAATATCCCGGTGATTTTTGTCTCCGGCGGGCCCATGGAAGCGGGCAAAACCAAACTGTCGGAGCACAAACTGGATCTGGTGGACGCCATGGTGATGGCCGCCGACGACAGCGTCGACGACGAAACCGTCAATGAGGTGGAGCGCTCCGCCTGCCCCACCTGCGGCTCCTGTTCCGGCATGTTCACCGCCAATTCCATGAACTGCCTGACCGAGGCCCTGGGCCTGTCGCTGCCGGGCAACGGCTCACTGCTGGCGACCCACGCCGACCGCCGCGAACTGTTCCTGGAAGCGGGCCGCCGTATCGTCGATCTGGCCCGGCTCTACTACGAGCAGGACATGGACAGCGTGCTGCCGCGTAATATCGCCTCCCATCGGGCGTTCGAGAACGCCATGAGCCTGGACATCGCCATGGGCGGATCCACCAACACCGTGCTGCACTTGCTGGCCGCCGCCCAGGAAGGTGAAGTGAACTTCACCATGGAAGACATCGACCGCCTCAGCCGCAAGGTGCCGTGCCTGTCCAAGGTGGCGCCGGCGACCCAGAAATACCATATGGAAGACGTGCACCGCGCCGGCGGCGTCATGGCTATCCTCGGCGAACTGGACCGCGCCGGCCTGCTGCACCGGGATCTGCCCATGGTGCATTCCGCCACGGTGGCGGAAGCGTTGGAGAAGTACGACGTGACGCGCACCGGCGACGACGCGGTGAAGAAAATGTACAGCGCCGGCCCGGCCGGCATCCCCACCCAGACCGCCTTTAGCCAGGATACCCGCTGGGAGAGCCTCGATGTCGATCGCGCCAACGGCTGTATCCGTGACTACGAGCACGCCTACAGCAAGGACGGCGGTCTGGCGGTGCTGTACGGCAACATCGCCGAGCGCGGCTGTATCGTCAAAACCGCCGGCGTCGACGAGTCCATTCTCACCTTTACCGGCCGTGCCCGCGTGTTCGAATCCCAGGATTCCGCGGTGCGCGCCATCCTCGCTAATCAGATCGTCGCCGGCGACGTGGTGGTGATCCGCTATGAGGGCCCGAAAGGCGGGCCCGGCATGCAGGAAATGCTCTACCCCACCAGCTATCTGAAATCCAAGGGCCTGGGCAAGAGCTGCGCGCTGCTCACCGACGGCCGCTTCTCCGGCGGCACCTCCGGCCTGTCCATCGGCCATGCTTCCCCGGAAGCGGCGGAAGGCGGCGCCATCGGTCTGGTCGAGGAAGGCGACACCATCGAGATCGACATTCCCGATCGCCGCATCCACCTGGCCATCGACGATGGCGAACTGGCCCAGCGGCGTGAGCGCATGGAAAAACGCGGCAAGCTGGCCTGGAAGCCCAAGGAAATCCGCCAGCGCAGCGTCTCCACCGCGCTCAAGGCTTATGCCGCCCTGGCCACCAGCGCCGACCGCGGCGCGGTGCGCGATCTCAGCCAGATCGGGGAGTAACCGACTACCAACCGAACCCTTCCCGGTTGGCGAAATAATCAACTGCCGGTGCAGGCTTGAGAGCGTTGCTCAAACCTGCACCGGGCTCATCGACAGACCAGTTTGGCGGCCAGTTCGGAGATAATGGCGCCATACCGCTTGATCTTGTCTTTTTTGGCCTCCGCACTGGTCATGGAAATGGCAATACCGGCCGCGGGCTGGCCCTGAATATCCATGATCGCGGCGCCCAGGCAGACCATGCCTTCTCTTATTTCCCCTCTATCCAGAGCATAGCCCAGGCCCCGCCAGCGCACCGCTTCCTCCTCGAAGCTGCTGGCATCTTTCACCGCATTGTCGGTAAGAGGCGCCGCCCAGTACTCCGTCACGATGCGTTGGCGTGCCGCCTTCGGCATGGCCGCCAACATCGCCTTGCCGGTAGCGGTATAGATGGCCGGCAGGCGCATGCCAATCTGAAAAGTAAATCCCAGAGGTTTGGTGGCATTACGGCAAGCCAGATAGACAACGTCACCGTCCGCCATGGTGGAAAGCGTGACGGTAAAATCGTCGAGCCGGCGATCTTGGGAAAGCAGGTTCTCGAACTCCCTGACGATGTCCATCCGGTCGAGAAAGGCCGAGCTCCACAGCAACGAACGGCCACCAGGTTCGAAGCCGTCCGTGGAGGACTGAAGCAGCCCCAGCTCGACCAGGGTTTCACATATACCGTGCACGGAGCTTTTCGGTAATTGCAGCGTGCGGGCCAGTTCAGACACCCCCGGGACACGACCGGACGCGGCAACGAAATCCAGAATCCGAACAGCCCGATCGATAGCAGGCACCCGCCGTTTCGATGTCTTTCCGGACATTTCCTCAGTTCCATTCATCGCCCTGGCCCTCTATCTCTTCATTCTCTTCATTGACATCCACTCATTGACATCCACTCGTCCATTGGCCTAATGTTCATCCCAAATATCGAATGTCGTTCCATATATTGAACGGCATCAGTTTACACTGGAGAGCCGTTTTGTCAAAACTCAAAGACCCTTCACTGCTGAAAACCCTTTGCCTGATTGATGGCTCCTGGCAGGCGGCAGCTTCAGGACGAACCTCGAACGTTTTCAATCCCGCCAATGGCGCCCTTATCGGCAGCGTGCCCAACCTGGACGCCACTGAAATTCCAACGGTGATCGACGTCTCGGCGAAAGCCCAACGCCTGTGGGCTGCCCGCTCCGCCAAGGAGCGCGCCATCGTATTACGCCGCTGGTTCGAGCTTATGCTGGAAAACCAGGACGACCTGGCTTTGATCATGACCCTGGAACAGGGCAAGCCATTGGCCGAAGCCAAAGGTGAGATCGCCTACGCCGCCTCCTTCATCGAGTGGTATGCCGAAGAAGCCAAGCGTGTTTACGGCGAAACTATCCCGGCGCCGAACGCCAACCAGCGACTTACCGTACTGCGTCAACCCGTGGGCGTCACCGCCGCCATTACCCCCTGGAACTTCCCGGCCGCCATGATCACCCGCAAAGCCGCCCCGGCCCTGGCGGCGGGGTGTTCCATGATTCTCCGCCCGGCGGAACTGACGCCGTTTTCGGCACTGGCGCTCGGAGAGCTGGCCTGTCGCGCCGGCCTGCCAGCGGGCGTGCTGCAAATCGTCACCGGATCGGCGAGCCAGATCGGCAAGCAGCTCACCGACAGCGAGACGGTTCGCAAGCTGTCCTTCACCGGCTCCACCGAAGTGGGTCGCCTGCTGATGGCGCAATGCGCCGACACCATCAAGAAGCTGTCATTGGAGCTGGGCGGTAACGCGCCCTTCATCGTCTTTGACGACGCTGACCTGGACAAAGCGGTGGAAGGTGCCATGGCTTCCAAATTCCGCAATGCCGGCCAAACCTGTGTCTGCGCCAACCGAATTCTGGTTCAGGAAGGTGTGCACGACGCCTTCGTCGAGAAACTGGCCGCCAAGGTGAAGGCACTGAAGGTCGGGGACGGCCTTGAACCAGGCACCGATATTGGCCCGATGATCGAGCCCAAGGCGCTGGATAAGGTGGAAGATCACATCAACGACGCTCTGGCACAGGGCGGTCAACTGGTCTGCGGTGGCAAACGCCTGGGCGGCCAGTTCTTCGAGCCCACCGTTGTCACTGGCGTTACCGCGCAAATGAAAGTGGCCCGGGAAGAGACCTTCGGCGCGCTTGCTCCGATCTTTTCCTTCGACCGCGAGGAAACGGCCATCGCCATGGCCAACGATACCATCTTTGGCCTCGCCGCCTATTTCTACACCAATGATTATCGACGTGTCGCCCGAGTCAGCGAGCAGTTGGAATACGGCATGGTCGGCCATAACACCGGCCTGATTTCCAACGAGATGGCCCCCTTCGGCGGTGTCAAGCAATCAGGCCTTGGCCGTGAGGGTTCCCACCACGGCATCACCGAATACCTCGAATTGAAATACATCTGTAGCGAGCTGTAGGCAAGCCCAGGCACACCAAGGAGAGATTCAGCATGACCGATGGTATCAAACCTTTTGTTTTCAACACCCCGGGTTCCCTGCATATGGAATGGGGCGGCGCCGCTCGCCTCGGTGAACTTATGCAAGGCTGGTTCAGCGAACGCAACGTTTTGATCGTGACCGACAAATTCCTTCACGAAAACGGTCTCGTTGATCCGGTCAAGGCCTCCCTGCACAACGCCGGCTTTAACGTCTCGGTATTCGACGACGTGGTCGCCGACCCGCCGGAGTCCGTGCTGCTCGGTTGCGTGGAAAACGCCCAGCGAGCCAGAGCCGATATCGTGCTGGGCCTGGGCGGTGGCTCCTCCATGGATATCGCCAAACTGGTGGCGGTGATGCTCAATAGCGATCAGCCCTTGAGCGAGCTCTATGGCATCGACCAGGTGCGCGGCAAGCGTGTCCCTCTGGTCCAGGCACCCACCACCGCCGGCACCGGTTCCGAGGCCACCAACATCACCATTCTGACCACCGGGGAAACCACCAAGATGGGCGTGGTGGCCGAGCAACTCTATGCTGACAAGGTGTTGCTCGACGCGGAACTTTCCCGCGGTTTGCCGCCCTTGCAAACCGCCGCCACGGGCATCGATGCCATGGTGCATGCGATTGAATCCTATACATCGGTGGAAAAGAAAAATCCGCTATCCGATGCACTGGCCCGGGAGGCGCTTCGCCTGCTGACCACTCATTTGCTCTGCGCTTGCCAGGATGGCGACAATCGTCAGGCCAGGGAAGCCATGTTGCTCGGTGCCAATCTGGCCGGCCAGGCGTTCGCCAACAGCCCGGTCGCCGCCGTTCATGCCCTGGCTTATCCACTGGGAGGGCATTTTCATCTTTCCCATGGCCTCACGAATGCCCTGATGCTTGGCCCGGTCTTACGCTTCAACATGAAAGCCGCCGCGCCGTTGTACGCGGAACTCGCCGACGTGGTGCTCGGCCCCTGCGAGGACAACGTGCAGACCCGCTCATCCCATTTCGTCGCCTTCATGCAGGATCTGATGAACCGTTCCGGGGCCCCCCAACGTCTACGGGACACGGGCGTAACCCAAGACAGCCTCCCGACCCTGGCGAAGGACGCCATGCTGCAAACCCGACTCCTCAAGAACAACCCGGTGGAAGTTACCGAAGCTGACGCTTTGGCCCTGTACAGGGAAGCGTTCTAAGGAGCTTCTGAATACCTATTACGGCGTTTCTGCAAGGCCTGGAAGGCCAGCCACGCTTTCCTCCGTGGCCGTATCAGCAACCCATCGACCACGTTATGATGTCCGCCAGGCTTATTGGAGGACTGAGATGACACTTGCCTATTGGTGCGTTCTGGCGGCAATCCTGTTGCCCTACGTCTTCACCGGCTTCGCCAAGTTCCAGGGCGGCTTCGGGCTACGCCAGAACCACAATCCGCGGGAGTTCCTGGAAACCCTGGAAGGCGGCCGCAAGCGTGCCCACTGGGCTCAACAGAACAGTTTCGAAATCGCTCCGGCGTTCGCCGCCGCGGTGATCATCGCCCATCTGGCGCAGACCGCGCCGCAACCCACCATTGACGGCATTGCCGTCGCCTTTGTCTTGAGCCGTGTCATGTACGGTGTCTGCTACATCGCCGACTGGGCCAGCGCCCGTTCCCTGGTGTGGTTTTTCGGCATCGGCTGTATCATTGCACTCTTTATTGGCACCGGTGCCTGAGGATTCTCATGTCGGTTAACGAATTTCTGGAAAAAGCCTGGTCCGACAAGGGCCCGAAGCTGGTCAGCGGCTTTTCACGCCCGCTATACCACAATCTGGTGGGCCTGCTGAAAGGCCGCAAATACGATAAGCGCGCCTACGGCGGCATGATCCGCCACACCGAGGCCGGCATGCTCACCGAGTGGGCCAGCCAGGTCCCCGCCGGCGGCGTGATCGTGGAAATCGGCTGCTATGGCGGTCTGTCCACCAGCTACCTGCTCAACGGTTTGCGCAAGAAAGGCGGCAAGATCTACGCCATCGACCCGTTCAACTCCGACCTGGACAAGCAGGAAGAGCTCACCGACGACTGTGTGCCGCTGGAGAACAAGCCGACCAAATCCCTGGTGGAACAGCGCCTCAAGCGCAACGGCTTCGACGGTATGTTCGAGCTGATCGAGGGCTTCTCCCAGGAAGCCGCCCACAACTGGAATCCGGAAGTGAAAATCGACTTCCTGTGGATCGACGGCAACCACGAGCAGGCCTACCAGGACTTCAAGGACTTCGAACCGTTCCTCAACCCCGGCGCCCGGGTGGCGGTGCATGATGCCCACCCCCGCTACGGCTACGCCGCGGTGGTGGAAGACGTGAAGAAGATCTTCGCCGAAGGCGCCTGGGCCGACCTGGAACATGTGAAGAGCATCATTACCGGCCGCAAGGTGGGCTGACCACCCGAGCCGACGGGGCGCCGGGCGCCCCCATCATGCCATGCCGTACCGCATACGCATCAACCAGCGTCACACCCTGGACTGCCCGGAATCGAAGACCATTCTGGAAGCCGCCCGGGAAGCCGGATTTGGTTTCCCTCACGCCTGCCGCAACGGCGTCTGCCGGCGCTGCGAGGGGCGCCTCGAGCGCGGTAGCGTACTCCTGACCCGCTCTCGCGGCCCGCTGAGCGCGGGAGAAAGCGGCGCCGATGCGGTGCTATACTGCGTGGCCTTTCCGATCAGCGACTGCGAGATCGATGTGCCAGATATAACCGCCCCCGGAGAGATTCCGGAGCAGACTCTGCGTTGCCAAATTCGCCAGCGGGAGTCCCTCAACCACGACGTCAGTCGGATCTGGTTGCGACTGCCCGCCGGCCGGCAAGCCCATTGGTATGCCGGTCAATACCTGATTCTCGACCTGCCCCACGGGCAGTACCCGTTTTCCATCGCCAACGCCCCCGGCGGCCGTGAGCTGGAACTGCATATCCGTCACGGCCACGACAACCCCGGCGCCCGCCGCATCATGGCGGACCTGGCCGGCGCCAGCACGGTATCGGTGATCCTGCCCCAGGGCCTGCGCTACCTGGACACGCCACCGCCTCGCCCACTGTGGTTCATTTGCGGTTCCACCGGTTTCGCGCCGGTGAAGGCGATGATCGAACGCCTGATCCAGGTCGGCTTCGAATACCCGGTGCGGCTGTTCTGGGGCGCCCGCACCGAACAGGACCTGTACCTGCCCGCCCTGCCCTCCCAATGGCAGGACGCGTTGCCGGACTTCCATGCGGTCACCGCGCTGTCCGACATCAGCAAACCCGGGCACGCCCAGGGGCTGGTCCACGAAGCCGCCCTGGAAGCGTTGGAACAGCCGGAGCAGCCGCTGTTCTACATCGGCGGCTCACCGGCCATGGTGTGGGCGGTGCACGACGCTCTGGTGGAAGAAGGGGTTCCCGCCAGCAACATGCATTCCGACGTGTTCGATTACGCGCCCCGCGATTGACGTCCCGTGCGCTCGCCGGGCTGCCGGCGGCGCACTATCCCGAAACAATATCTCAAAAAAATGAATAATCCGGCGCCGGAGCACGCCGATGACCGTCCCCCCGTCTGGCTCCGGGCTCGGGCAGACGGCACAATGGGCACTGTTTGTCAGCGCGGACCTCTTATGGACGATCCGAACACAGCCTCGAAACCCGAGACCCTGGTCGCCTGCCCGGTATGTGACTTGGTACTGCGGGTCTCGGCGCCGGACAAGGGGCAATGGGTGCGGTGTCCGCGCTGCCGCCACCCGCTGGTGCGTCCGCCGGAGGACCGCCATCTGACCCCGGCCCTGGCCGTCGCCGCGCTGGTGATGCTGGCCGTGGCGCTGTCGTTTCCCTATATCGAATTCCAACGCTCCGGTATCGGCGAAAGCATGACCGTGCTCGACGCCGCCACCAAACTGGCCGCCTTCCACCATCCGGAACTGGGCCTGCTGGTGTTCGGCACCATCGTGGTGCTGCCGGCGCTGTACCTGCTGGCGGTATTGTGGATCGAATTCAGCCTGGGCCGGCGCCCGCGTCTAGCGGGCACCCGCACTCTGATCCGCGCCCTGCATTACTGCAAACCGTGGATGATGGCCGATGTGTTCGCCATCGCCGCGCTGGTCAGTCTGGTCAAGATCATCGGCATGGCGGAGGTGTTTCTGAAACCAGGATTCTGGACCTTCGCCGGTTTCGCCCTGCTCCTGCTGATGGTGGTGCAACGGGTCAATCCACTGGTGATGTGGGCCCGCCTGGAAGGACCGCCGCAAGCGCCGCCCGCTCTGCGTCCGGGATTGTCCGCGCGCCTGCAGCATTACCAGGGCTGCGAGCAATGCAGCCAGTTGCAGCCCATCGAACACCAACACTGCGACCGTTGTTCCGCGCGCCTGCATTCACGGCACCCGGACAGCATCCAGCGCACCCTCGCCTATCTGGTGGCGGCCACCATCGCCTGCTTCCCCGCCCATCTGTATCCGATCATGGTGACCACCAGCCTCGGCAACACTCAACCCGCCACCATCATCTCCGGAGTATTACAATTCATCGCTCATGGTGACTGGCCCATTGCCCTGGTGATCTTCACCGCCAGCGTGGTGGTGCCGTTCGGCAAGATCCTGGCATTGAGCTGGTTGTGTCTGGCCAGCCGCCGCGAGAAACCCCTGGATATGCCGGCGCAAATGGCGCTGTATCGCTTTACCGAATGGATCGGCCGCTGGTCGATGATCGATGTTTTCGTGGTGGCCATCGTGGTGGCGCTGGTGCGCCTGGGTAATCTGATGTCCATCGACCCCGGCCCGGGAGGGATGGCGTTCGCCGCCGTGGTGATTCTCACCATGCTGGCCGCGCACAGCTTCGACCCGCGCCTGATCTGGGACCAACAACAGCGACGAACGGATGACTACGACGCCCTCGAACGCCGCGCCTGAACGGCGCCCGAAACTCTCGCCAGTGTGGCTGATCCCGCTGGGCGCCCTGCTGATCGGTCTATGGCTGGCTTTCGACCACTGGGCCAGCCAGGGGCCCACCGTGGTGTTGAAAATGACCGACGCCGAAGGTATCGAGGCCAGCAAGACAGCGGTCAAAACCCGCAATGTACAGGTGGGCCAGGTGGAGGAAGTGGCGCTGTCCGAGGATCTCAGCCATACCCTGGTGACGGTGCGCATGCAGCAGGACACCGCCCGCATGCTCAACGACAAGACCCGTTTCTGGGTGGTGAAACCGCGCATCGGCCGGGAGGGCATCAGCGGCCTCGGCACGGTGCTCTCCGGCGCCTACATTGAATTGCAACCCGGCGACGGCAAGAAGGAAAAACGCCGCTTCCAGGTGGAAGAAAAGCCGCCGATCACCGAAGCCGGCGCCAAGGGGCTGTATCTGACCCTGAATGCCCATCCCGGCAGCAGCGTCGCCACCGGCGATCCGGTCACTTACCGCAACCTCACCGTGGGCCGGGTGGTGGACACCGAATTCCTGGCCGCAGAAAAGATCATTCGCCACCGTATCTTCATCGAGGAGCCCTACGACGTGCTGGTCACCGAGAGCGTGCGCTTCTGGAACGTATCCGGCGTCACGCTGCAACTGGACTCCGGTGGTTTCAAAGTGGGCATGCAATCCATCGAAACGTTGATCGGCGGCGGCATCACCTTCGGCGTGCCGGATCAGGACATGCCCGTTGGCGCGCCGGCCGAGCCGGATAGTGAATTCGAACTGTACGCCGACGAGGAAGCCGCCCGCCGTGGTCTGTTCGACCAGTACCTGGAATATGTGATGCTGGTGCAGGATTCGGTACGCGGTCTGCGCCGGGGCGCACCGGTGGAATACCGGGGCGTGCGCATGGGGACGGTGGAGCAGGTGCCCTGGCACTTCACCGCCGACCAGCCGGAAGCACTGACGCGTTTCGCCATCCCGGTGCTGATTCGCATTGAGCCCCAGCGGATTCTTGAAGAAGGGGAAGCGGATCTGGACGAATGGCGCGACCGCCTGGATCGCATGTTTGGTCATGGCCTGCGCGCCACGCTCAAATCCGGCAACCTGCTGACTGGCGCGCTGTTCGTGGATCTGAATTTCCAGCGCAATGCCGAGCCGTTCGAGCAAGCCCGGTTTGAAGACGTGCCGGTGTTCCCCAGTTCCACGGGCAGTCTGGCCCAGTTGGAAAGCCAGGTGGCCGAGTTGATGGACAAGATCAACAGCCTGCCGCTGGAACAGATCGGCGACAAGCTGGACCGTAATCTGGCGGCCTCGGAAACCACGCTCAAGGCCTTCGCCGGTACCGCCGAGCGGTTGCGGCAGTTGCTTGAGGATCCGGCGGTGGCCGGCATGCCGGAGCGTCTCAACGACACCCTCAGCGCCCTGGAAAAAACCCTGGCGGGTCTGGAGCCCGGCTCCGACGCCTATCGGCAGCTGTCCGGCACCTTGCAACGGATGGAACAGTTACTGCGCGACGCCGAGCCCTTGATGCGGACCCTCAAGGAACACCCCAACGCCCTGATTTTCAGCACTGACCCGGAGCCGGATTATGAGCCCAAAGCGGCCCGTTAGACTTGTCCTTGTTCTGCCGTTACTGGTGGCACTGCTGGCCGCCTGCGCCAGCAACCCCGCTGGTCCCTCGGTCCAGTATCTACTGCCGGGCGCGGCGCAATCGGCGCTTCGCGGGGAGCTGCCGGACATCCGGCTGGACACCGCCGGTTACCTGGATCAGTCCGGGGTGATCATGCAAACCAGCGCGGTGGAAGTGCGTGCCGCCCGCCAGCATCAATGGGCGGAACCGCTGCCCCGGCAGTTGGCCCGTTCACTGGCGGCGCGGCTGGCCCGGGCCGGAGTTGCCGCTCCCGGGCGCCTGGAAGTTCTGGTCACCCGTTTCCAGGGCACCGCCGAAGGCGAGGCGGTGATCGAGGGGCAGTGGCGTTTCCTGGGCGATCAGGGTACCCGTTCCGGCGCGCACTTCCTGGAACGGCGGCCGCTGCCACGGGACGGCTATCCGGCCCTGGTGGAACAATTGGATGCCGGCTGGAACGCGGTGGCGGATGGCATCGCGAACGGTTTGACCGGCGCGGCCCGGTAATCGAAATTCACGGCCCGGCTTCCCATGAAGGGAATTACGAAGCCGCTGTAGGAGCTTGCCTGCAAGCGAATCTTTTGCCC
Organism: Alloalcanivorax dieselolei B5; assembly: GCF_000300005.1. Classification (NCBI taxonomy): domain Bacteria; kingdom Pseudomonadati; phylum Pseudomonadota; class Gammaproteobacteria; order Oceanospirillales; family Alcanivoracaceae; genus Alloalcanivorax; species Alloalcanivorax dieselolei. The sequence goes on from NC_018691.1 coordinate 4,442,092, forward strand.
CGTTCGCTTGCAGGCAAGCTCCTACAGCGGCTTCGCGGAGACTGACCGGGACCTGTTCAGTTCGGCATGGGCAGGGACGGCAGCGCGCTGTCCAGCCGGGAAACCCGGCGCTCCAGCGCCTGATCCGCTTTGCTGTGATCGCCGAGCGCCCGATACAGCCGCGCCAGTTCCGCCAGGGCGGTGGCGCTCTGGCTGGAATTGGCCGCGGCCTCGAAGAAGCTCTGCGCCTTGCCCCACAGGCGCGCTTTCAGCGCCACCCGCCCGGCGGTGATCAACACCGCGGCATTACCGGGCCGTTCCGCCAGCCACCCTTCCAGAACCTGCAGCAAGTCATCCGGCGGCACATCGTCGATGGCCTCCAGCACCGGGGGCAAACGGTCATCCCACTCCTTGCCCAGTTGCTCGCGCACCAGGCCCAGAGCCACTTTGCCCTGGCCCAGCTGCGCCAGGAAGCCGGCGTAGCGGGCTTTCATCGCCGGATCGTTCTTCAGTGCCACCGGCACCGATTTCCACAACCGTCGCAACTCGGCGGCGCGGGACTCGGCATCATTGAACCCGGGCTTCTGCGCTACTTCCTGCACCCTCGCCAGCCAGGCCCGGCGCTCGCGGCGCGCCACACTCTGCTCGTCGAGCACCTTGCGCAGCCGGGGAATCAGGTCGCACAGTGCCGGCCAGTCATGCAGCCGGTCCAGCACATCGGCGTACAACGTCAGAATCCGGCGATTGTTGGGCGCCTGTTTGAGCAGCGCTTCCAGTTCATGACGGGCCTGTTCCGGCTGGCCATCGTCCAGAGCAAACCGGGCCCGCATCAGACCGCTCATCAGCAGCCCCCGGCGATCCGCCGACGCCTCGCCCAGATACTGCTCCAGCGCCTCACCATCGCCGCGCTCGCGGGCGCATTCCGCCGCCAGCAACCAGGCCGCCAGCGGCCAGTCCCCTTCACGGCCGGCGGCGCTCAGCAGCCGTTCCGCCTTTTTGATATCACCGTCCACCAGCAGCACCAGGCCGCTCTTCAGACGGCGACGGGCCACCGCACGACGGAACCGGCGTGTGGCACGCACCGGTTCCGCCAATTGCCACAATCCGTTGAGAATCAGGGTCACCACCACCAGTGCCACCGCCGCCAGTACCGTCACCAGCACGGCGAAACCCAACGTGGTATCCATTTCCCAATTACCGCGCACCAGCAGCAGATAGCCGGAATCCGCCGCCATCCAGCGGCCCAGCGCGGCCGCCGCGATCAGTGCCAGAACCAGCAACAGGAGGATTTTTTTCATGCGTCACCCTCCTTGCGCTTGAGCTCACGAATCGCCGCCAGACCGCCGCCAATATCCGGCAACGCCTGACTGACCGCTTCCTCGTCCAGCTCATCCAGTGCGGAAAGCAGATGGCGGGTGGCCGGATTGTCTCCACGGAACCACTGTGTGATGGTTTCCCGGGCCTGATTCAGAGCCTGTCCGTAACTCTCCGCGCGCCCCTGCAACAACGCCAGTTGCGCCTGCTGCAGGCTGGTATTGATGCTCAACCGCACCAGCGCTGCTTCGCTTAGCGTCATCGGCAGCGGCTCGGCGCCATCGTGATGGCGAATGTTCACCGGCAGATGGGAAAGGAATTGTTGCCACCAGGAAGGCTTGGCGTTGTCGTCACCGGCGTGGCTGTTTTGCGGACGCTCGCGCAACGGGACCGCCAGTTCATCGACCCGCTCGCGCAGAGCGCCGAGCCGCAGCACCAAAGCCTGGACGTCCATTTGCAGGGCCGCGTTGAGCGCTTCCATGTCGGCGGCCAGGGCACGGCGGGCCGGCAGTGTCTGCGGATCATCCAAACGGGCCAGGGTTTCGTCGGCGGCCTTGAGCAAACGCCGCGCCGCTTCGGCGTCGCCGGTGAGCAGCAGACGCTGGCTGGCCAGACTGGCCAGCGATTCCGCCTCGGTGATCAGCCACAGGCGCTGGCCGCCCTGGCTCATGTCATTCAGTTTTTCGCGATCCCGCGCCATGCGGGCTTCGGTTTCTTCCTGGGTATGGCGCAAAGCCGCCAGCGCCTGACGCTGTTTCCGGCTTTCCTCACCCTGCTGGTCCAGCCGTTTTTCCAGACCGGCCACCTGCTGTTCCAGACCACTGCGCTGCCCTTCCAGGATCTGCCACTGCTGCCATCCCCACCAACCGGCGCCCGCCAGCGCGGCGATCACGATCAGCAGAATAATCAACGGCCATAGAGCCAGGCCCCGCTGGGACGAAAGTGGACGGTACAGCGTCATGGGAGCTCCCTTTTTTGTCATCCCGTGTTGTCATCCCGGCGCCCCGCGCCGGTGATCGCCAAAATGGCGGCATTTCCTTTGATACGATCCGGAACAAGCCTGAAAAGCCGGGCGACGAAACGCCCAACAAGCCACAGCATAACCCGCTCCGGAAAGAAGAAAACCTTTGAATCACGGCCGTTGCGCCACGGTTGCAATTTTTTACGTCAATCGCCGCTGGCGACCAACGCCGTCACCATATCCCGATCATGGGCACTGGCGGCCACCGTCACCGGCCCCCGGTGGTCTTCGCGCACCGCCCGCGCCACCCGTTCCCCGGCGCTCACCACCGTGGCCGCGGCGGGCACCCGCGCCGCTATCGCGCGCCAGCCATCGACACTGGTGACCAGCACCACCGAAGCCGTATCGGGCCAGTGAAAGGAGGGATCGGCACAGCGCCGGTAGAAGGGAATGATGTCGACCTCGGCACCGCGTTCGCGCAACCGAGCGGCGAGCCAGTCACGGCCGCTGTCCGCGCGGCAAATCAGGATGCGCTGCTCCGCCACGTCCGCCAGACAGGGCAGCGCCAGCACCGCTTCGGAGTTGAAACCGGCGCCAGGGTATTCCGGCGTCATCCCCGCCGCCGACAGCACCCGGGCGGTGGCCTCGCCCACCGTCAGCCAGTGCACGCCCACCGGCCATTGCGGCCAGACATCGGCGAACGCCTCCAGCGCCAGCTCGGCGGCGTTGGCGCTGACGAAGAACACCGCGTGGTAAAGGTCCAGATCCAGGATTCGCCGCCGGTCCGCCGCCGACAGTGGCAACGGCTCGATGGCCAGCGCCGGCTGGTGAACGGGGACATGGCCGGCATCACGCAACAGCGCCGCCAGCGTCTCGCCCTGCCCCCGCGGCCGGGTGATCAGCACCGTACTCATGAGCGTTGATACAGCTCCGCCAGAATGCGCTCGGCGCCCTGCTCCAGCAGCGACTCGGCCACCCGCACACCCAGTGCCGCGGCCTGTTCACGAGGCGCCCGGGCCTCGGCCCGCAGCACGGTATCGCCGCTTTCGCTGGCCACCAGGCCACGCAGCCAGAGGGTATCGCCCTCCAACAGGGCAAAACCCGCGATCGGCACCTGGCAACCGCCTTCCAGACGGCGATTCATGGCCCGCTCGGCGCTGACCCGGTCCCAGGTAAGCGGGTCATTGAGCGGTGCCAGCAAAGCCTGCACCGGCTCATCTCCAGCCCGGCATTCAATACCCACCGCGCCCTGGCCCACCGCCGGCAGGGACTCTTCCGGCGGCATTTCATAGCGGATACGATCGTGCATCTCCAGCCGTTTGAGGCCGGCGGCGGCCAGAATGATGGCGTCGAAGTCACCACTGTCCAGCTTGCCGAGCCGGGTCTGTACGTTGCCGCGCAGACTGGAGACCTTCAGATCCGGCCGGTTGGCCAGCACCTGGGCCTGGCGCCGCAGGCTGGAGGTGCCGACACAGGCGCCTTCCGGCAAGGCGGACAGGGCATCGTGGTGGTTGGAAACGAAGGCGTCACGGGGGTCCTCCCGTTCACAGATCACCGGCAAAGCCATGCCTTCCGGGAGTTCCATCGGCACGTCCTTCATGGAATGCACGGCGATGTCGGCGCGGCCGTCCATCATCGCCTGCTCCAGTTCCTTCACGAACAGGCCCTTGCCGCCGATCTTGGCCAGCGGCGTATCGAGAATCTTGTCGCCCTGCGTCTTGATCCGCACCAGTTCCACCGAGAGGCCCTCGTGCAGGGCTTCCAGCCGCCGCTGGACATACTCGGCCTGCCAGATGGCCAGGGGGCTGGAACGGGTGGCGATGCGCAGAATGCGGCTCATGAAGCTCTCCTGAACAGGTAAGGAACCGTGGGCCGCACATTCTACCGGAAAGAGGACCGGGTCGGCGTCAATTCCGATTCAGCAGCGCCTGCCGCAGCCCGGACAGGTGGCGGCGACTGACCGGCAGGCGCGCATCCAGATCGCGCAGGCGCACTTCATAGCCGCCGTCGGAGCCACTGTGCTCCAGCGCTTCGATGTAATGCAGCGCCACCAGGGTGCTGCGGTGGGTGCGCACGAACAGGCCGTCGAATTCCTTCTCCAGATCCTTGAGCGGTTCGTTGATCACCACCGATCCGCCGGTGTGATAGACGGTGACGTATTTCTGATCGGCCTGGAAATAGCGCACGTCCTCCACCTGCACCAGTTCCAGGCCACGGTAAGTGCGGGCGCTGATATGACGGCGCTGACGCGGCCGGTTGGCGGCCATGCGATGCTGCACTTCCGCCAGTTGCACCTGATTCAGGGCGCGGACTTTCTCCAGCGCCTGGCGCAGATCGGCCTCGCTCACCGGCTTGAGCAGATAATCCAATGCGTGGACCCGGAAGGCTTGCAGCGCGTGTTCCTCGAAAGCGGTACAGAAGATCACCGCCGGTGCCGGTTCCAGGCAGGTCAGGTGGGCACTGGCCTCGAGGCCGTCCATATCCGGCATGCGGATGTCCATCAGCACCACATCCGGGTGCAAACGGCTGGCGCTGGCCAAGGCTTCACGTCCGGTGCCGGCCTCGGCCACCACTTCCATGTCGCATCGTTCCACCAGCCGCTTCAGTCGCATTCGGGCCAGGGCTTCGTCGTCACAGACCAATACGCGCATGCGTCCCCCTTTTCCTGTCCGTGCTTCATTCTGTCGTTATGTCTTCCGGCACGTTTTCCCGCCCCTGCCCGGCCTCCGCTCCGGGACAGGCGGGAAAACGGATTTCCACATCATAATGCCGCTTCAGATCGCGGGCGCGCACCTCCACCTGATTGCCATGCAGCACTTCCAGACGATGGCGCACATTTTCCAGCGCCATGCGGTTGCCGCGGTGATGGCCTTCCCCTTCCGGTTTCGGGTTGCGCACGCTCAACACTATACGGCCTTCCTGGCACCGGGCTCTGATGGTGATCACACCCCCGCCGGGCAGCGGTTGAATGCCGTGATAAATGGCGTTTTCCAACAAGGGCTGCAGGGTCAGCAGCGGCATTTCCTGAAGCCGTGGATCCAGATCGACACGCCAATTCACCCGCAGCCGCTCTCCGAGACGCAGTTGCTCGATATTGATATAGCGCTCACACAGCGACAATTCCTCGGTCATGGGCACCGGGTCCGCGTTGTCCTTGAGGCTGGCCCGGAACAGCTTGGACAGATCCTCCACGGCCCGCTCAGCGGCATCCGGGTCGATACTGATCAGACTGGCGATGATGTTCATGGAATTGAACAGGAAATGCGGCCGGATCCGCGACTGCAGCGCCTGCAAACGGGCCTGCAACTGGGCCTGCCCCTGACGCCGCAGCTGTTCCTGCACATAGACGTAACGCATCACCAGACCGGCCAGGATGGTGGCGATCAGCACGTTGATGAGGATATTCGGGTGCCAGAGGGTGTTGCCCGACGGTGACCAGGATAGCCAGCCGGTGAGCATGTTGGCGGCGGCGCTGAACACCAGCGTGTTCGCCGATACCACCACGACCACCGCCAGGGCCGCCCAGGAATGAGGCAAGCGATTCAGCCAGCGGCGCAGCAGACAAATCAGCGCCGCGGAACTGAGCGCCACCCACTGGATGAACAGCGAGGTCAACGCCAGCCGGCCGAGACTGAACGCCTGGTAGTAACTGGCCACCAGCGCCACCACGATGGCCATCAGCTCCGCCACCACCACCACCACCAGCACCGCCCGGGCGGAGCACAGATCGGGCAGGAAAGCATTTTGCGAGGAGGTATCCATGCCAGCGGTTATACCCTGCCGGGCGCACCACAGCCAGCCCCGGGGTGTTATACTGCGCGCCCGTTATCCGGCCGTCTGGCGACCGGCGCCTTCAACCGAATGCGAGAGCAAGATGAGCGACAAGCAACAGCAAAACAAACTCTGGGGCGGCCGCTTCAGCGAATCCACCGACGCCTTCGTGCAGGCGTTCACCGCCAGTGTGCTGTTCGACCAGCGCATGTACCGCCAGGACATCCAGGGCTCCCAGGCCCACGCCAGCATGCTGGCGGAAGTCGGTGTGCTCACCACCGAGGAGCGCGACGCCATCCTCAAGGGGCTGGACGAAATCCGCCAGGAGATCGAGGACGGGGAATTCCAATGGTCGGTGGCGCTGGAAGACGTGCACATGAACATCGAGGCGCGGCTCACCGACAAAATCGGCATCACCGGCAAGAAGCTGCACACCGGCCGCTCCCGCAACGACCAGGTGGCCACCGACATCCGCCTGTGGCTGCGTGACGAGATCGACCTGCTGGACGGCGAACTGCTGCGCCTGATGAGCGGCCTGCTGGATCTGGCCGAACGCGAAGCCGCCACCATCATGCCCGGCTTCACCCACCTGCAGACCGCCCAGCCGGTGACCTTCGGCCACCATCTGCTGGCCTGGTTCGAGATGCTCAAGCGCGACCGCGAGCGGCTTCTGGACTGCCGCAAAAGAGTCAATCGCATGCCCTTGGGTGCCGCCGCGCTGGCCGGTACCACCTATCCGATCAAGCGGGAACGCACCTGCGAGTTGCTCGGCTTCGACGCCGTGTGCGAGAACTCCCTGGACGCGGTCAGCGATCGCGACTTCGCCATCGAGTTCTGTGCCCTGGCGGCGCTGTCCATGACCCACCTGTCACGGATCAGCGAGGAACTGGTGCTGTGGACCAGTGCCCAGTTCAACTTCATCGACCTGCCAGACCGGTTCTGCACCGGCAGCTCGATCATGCCGCAGAAGAAAAACCCGGATGTGCCGGAACTGGTGCGCGGCAAGACCGGCCGCGTCAACGGCCATCTGATCAGCCTGCTGACCCTGATGAAAAGCCAGCCGCTGGCCTACAACAAGGACAACCAGGAAGACAAGGAACCGCTGTTTGACGCCGTGGACACCCTGGCTGGCAGCCTGCGCGCCTTCGCCGACATGATCCCGGCGCTGGAACCGAACCGGGAAGTAATGCGCGAAGCGGCCCGCCGCGGCTTCGCCACCGCCACCGACCTGGCCGACTACCTGGTGCGCAAGGGCATCCCGTTCCGCGACTCCCACGAGATCGTCGGCAAGGCGGTGGCCTACGGCGTCAGCAAGAAGAAGGACCTGGGCGACATGAGCCTGTCCGAGCTGCGCCAGTTCAGCGACCAGATTGATGACGACGTGTTCGAAGTGCTGACCCTGGAAGGCTCGGTGAGCGCCCGCAACCATATCGGCGGCACCGCCCCGGAACAGGTACGCGCCGCCGTGGCCCGTGCCCGCGAGGCGCTCGGCGCCTGAGACATCCGCGCTATCGCGGTCCTCTTCATACAGGAAAGGACCGCGATTCCCGGCTCAGAACCAATCCTCGAGCGGCAGTCCCGGCACCCGATCGAATTCCTTGGTGTTGTGGGTCACCAGCGCCAGCCCATTCGCCAATGCCGTACCCGCAATCAGGGTGTCCAGCGGGCCAATGGGCGTACCGGTGTTTTCCAGATACGCACGTACCCTGGCCGCATGACGGGCCTCATTCGCCGCGAAGGGCAACAGCCTGACCACGCTCAGCAGGCCATCAAACTGATTTCGTAACCGGTCCGGGTTAGCTGATTTGGCGATTCCGGTTTCGATTTCGTAGGCGACGACCGCGGGGATGGCGACATTCGCCGGTGATGTGGCCATCAGCCGATCAACAACCCGCCCCTTCCCTTTGAAGAAATAGATCAGGGTATTGGTGTCCAGCGCATACATCAAAGGGGCTCTCGCGGCGCGTCCGGGCCGCTGTCTGGACGTAATTCGGCTTCATCGGGGAAGTCCGGCCATGCGCCCGCCAAGTCGCGGACTTCCTTGGGCCAATCCGTCCTGGTCTTTTCCTTGATCAGCTCCGCTATCCATCGGCTCACCGGCACACCGGAAGACGCCGCCGCTGCGCGCAACGATTTTTCGCTTTCGTCATCCAGGTAGATCGTCACTTGTCCCATCGATGCTTCTCCACGAACCACTTATATGTCCAATTATATTTGGTTATTTTTTAAACGCAAACTGGGAGAATCTCAGCCCCGGAGGCTGATTCGAAGCAAGCGGTTTCAGAGCTCATGGAGAGTCGGCGGGCAGCGTTCCAGGACCGTGTGCGGCACCCTGACTCACCACCTGCCTGAATTCATCTCTACCAGGACAGCCCGACCGCAATACCTTCAGAAATCCGCGCTCACCGACAGCACCGCCGTGCGCGGCGCGCCCACGGTGAGCATGCTCCAGCTGTTGGCACTGGCCCAGTACGCTCTGTCCCCCACGTTCTGCACGGTGAATCGCACCGTCACCGGGGTTCCGGCCAGGTCCGCCCGGTAACGCGCGCCCACATCCCAGGTGGTCCAGGACGGCAGTTCGCGGTCGTTGCTGCTGTCCAGGTACTGCTCTGCGGTGTGGGTGGCGGACGCCGACAAGGTCAGGTTCGGTAGCGGAGCCGGATCCCACTCAACGGTCATATTGGCTTGAAAGTCCGGAACACCGATCGGCGTGTTGCCTTTTTTGGCGGGGTCTTCGCTGCGTGTGTATTCGGCGTCCATGATCATCAACCCGGACATTAACCGGAGACGCTCGGTGAGACGGCCGAACAGCATCGCTTCGATGCCCCGGTTGCGCTGTTCACCGCTGCTTCGGTAAACCGTGCCGTCCAGTTCCGCCGACGGTTTGGTGATTTGGAACGCATCCAGGGTGGCGCCGAGCCCGCCCCGGTCCAGCTTGACGCCCACTTCGTACTGTTTGGCCACGTACGGCGCCAACGCCTGCCCGGCGTTATCGGCGGTCACCGGCGCGATGTCGCCACGGCTGAGCCCTTCGGTGTAATTGCCATAAAAGGACACGCCGGACCAGGGCGACACCACCACTCCGCCGAACAGCGCTGTCTCGCCTTTGTCATAGCGGTTGCCGCGCACACCGGCGTTGTAATTATCGGTTTCGATGCGCTGGCGGCGGGCGCCCAGCGTCACCTGCAAACGCCGATCAAGAAACGACAGGGTATCGGCCACCGCCACGCCGCTGAATTCGGATTCGGACAGCTTGGGAATGCCGGCAGGCCGCGCCACCGGGATTTCCGCGTGATCCACCGGATCATAAATGTTCGAGTCCCAATCATCGGTGGCGTAAACCGCGCCACGCCGATAGGTTTCCCGGTAGCGGCTGACCTGCAACGACATTTCGTGACTCACCCAGGCGCTATCCAGCAGGGCCCGCAGCCCGACATCGGCGGTACGACGCTGATTGCGGAACAGCATATAGGACGGGGAATCCTTCACATCTCCGGCGCTGTTCTGAATCACCGGATAGCCGAACAGGCGGTCCACCTCACTGTCACCACCGCCCACGTTGGCGAACAGCATCAACTGATCGTCAAGATCGTATTCGGTGGACAGCAGCATCGACTGGTCATCCACGCGGGACCATTCCCACGGCTGGGTCACGTTGCGCCGGCCGTCGGGCGCACCGGGCAAAGGTACGCCGGCGGCGATCATCAGTTCCCGGGACGGGGCATCGTAGTCCTCGCGCTGATCCAGCAGATCCAGGCTGGCGCGCAGCCGATCCCCCTGATAATCCACCGCCAGGGCGGCATAGCCGGAGGTCCGTTCCTGATTGTCCAAACGGGTGTCTCCGTCGGTGTGACCGCCGTTGAAGCGGACGCCCCAGCGGCGCTGTTCACCGAACCGGCGGCTCACATCCACGGCACCCCCGAATTGCCGGTCCTGGGTAAATTGCAGCTCCGCCCGATTGAGGTCGGTGTCCTGGGCGCGCTTGGGCACCACATTGATGGTGCCGCCGACGCTGCTGTTGGGAGACAGACCATTGAGCAGGGTGGACGGCCCCTTGAGCACTTCCACCCGCTCGGCGTAACCGGTCAGCACCCGGTAGTTGGGCGCCACCCCGAACACACCGTTGTAGGACACCTCGCCGGAGTTGCCCTCGTTCATGGCAAAGCCACGGATGAAGAAGGAATCTAGCATGCCGCCGGCACCACTGGCGTTACGCACCGAGGGGTCATTGCGGACCATTTCCGCCACCGTGCGCGCCTGGAGATTATCGATGGTCTCGCGGGTATAGCTGGTGATGTTCACCGGCGCGTCCATGTAATCCTTGTTGCCGAGCATGCCGACCTGACCGCCGCTGGCGAGCTGGCCGCCCTCGTACGGCACCGGAAGCGCCACCGCCGGCGAGCCGCCAATGCCGGCGCTCACCTCCACCCGGTCCAGTACTTGTGCGTGTTCGGCACGGATCACATAGACCGCCTCGGCGGCGCGGCGGGCGGCCAATCCGGTGCCGGCCAGCAACTGGCGCAGGCCCTCGTCCACGGTGTATTCACCGCGCAGACCGGGGCAATGCCCGCCGTCCAGCAAACCGGCGCCAGCCTGCACGCTGATACCGGCGATGTCGGCGAAACGGTACAGCGTCGGTGCCAGGGCTCCGGGCGGCAGATCATAGGACTGGCGCGGTGCCGGGTCGGCCATCGCCAGCAGCGGCAGCAGCAGGAGCAGGAGCAGTGCCCACCACGGCCGTGACCACACGGCACTGCGTTGAACGCGGAGAAACGGAAGCATCACGGTCATTACTGGGTTTCCTGAAATGTCTTTGCCAGTAAGGACACGCGAAATGGAAAAAAGGGACAGCGATGTTCAGCGACCACGCACCGTTACCCAGTAGGGCGTCAGAAAGGCCACGTCCACCGGCACCGTGGCCGGCAGCGCCGCCAGGATCTGGTCACTGTGATCAAGCTGGAAAGTACCGCTGATACGCAGCGCGCCGGCATCTTCATCGCAACGCACCACGCCATGACGATAGCGCGCCAGTTCTTTCAGGAAGCGACTCAGCGGCATGTTATCGGCCACCAGCCGCCCTTCGGTCCAGGCCGCCAGTTCCGGCCGTGCCATCGTGGCGGGGGCAATCGTATCCTGGCTGAAGCGGGCCTGCTGACCGGCATGCAGTACCCGTGGTGGCGCCGATGCCGAAGCAGCGCCCGGGCGAATCGCCACCGCGCCGTCGAACACGGCCACCCAGGTGGACGCCGCCGAGCCGCGCCGTACCAGGAAGCGAGTGCCCAGGGCCTCGATCAGGCCCTCGCTGGTGCGTACCCGCAGCGGTCGATGCCGTTGCGGTGGTGGCGAGCCATCGTCACCACTGGTCACCAGAATCTCGCCGGCATGCAACAGCAACAGCCGTTGTTCCCGATCAAACAGCAGGTCCAGAGCGGAGTCGGTGTTGAGCATGACCCGGGAGCCGTCATCAAGGACCAGCTCGCGGCGCTCCCCGATACCGGTGCGATAGCTGGCGTTCCACTCACTCCAGGGCAGCGCGCGCGCCGCCAGATACGCCGCCGGCGCCAGACCGATCAATACCGCCAGATGCTTGAGCGCGCCGCGCCGGTCCAGACGCTGGCGGCGATCCAGGGTACGCATGCCCACTTCGGCGGGGATACGCTCGAACGTTTCGGTAAGACGCAGGGCTCGCTGCCAGGCCCGTTCGTGATCCGGGTGCGCGGCACGCCAGCGTTCCAGATCGGCGCGTTCGGCATCGTCCAGATCAGCCTCGCGCCAGCGCAGGAACCAGTGAGCCGCGCGTCGCGCCACCTCGCGCTGCAACGGCGGGCTGCTGTTCTTGTTCCGCCCGTCAGAGTTCAGTCCATCAGCAGAATGCATTCTTCCAGGGCCCGGGCCATGTAGCGTTTCACGGTGCGTTCGCTCACCGCCAGATGTTCGGCGATGGCGGCATAGGTCAGCCCCTCCAACTGGGACAGGAGAAAAGCGGTGCGCACCTGTTCCGGTAACCGGTCCAGCAGAGCATCCACTTCCTGCAGCGTTTCCAGCAAGGCCAGCCGCCACTCCGGCGAAGGCGCCTGCTCCGGCGGTAGCAGCGCCAGGGTTTCCTTGTAGGTGCGTTCCAGGGACAGGCGCCGATAGTGGTTCACCAGCAAGCGACCGGCCACGGTGCTCAGGTAAGCGCGCGGCTCGCGCACCGCCAGCACCCCGCCCCGGTCACGGGCGGTCAGCAGCCGCATGAAGGTGTCCTGGGTCAGATCCTCGGCGCTGTGCGAGCAATCCAGACGCCGCCGCAGCCACCCCCTCAGCCAACCGGAATGGGAGTGATACAACTGGTCGATACGGCGCTCGAAGGCCTCCCTCTCACCGGTGATCGTCATAGCAGTCCCCACCCGATTCAATAATGCGAATTATTATCATTATATCACTTTAGTGGAAACCGCCTCCATCATTCCCAATGACCACGCCGGCTAGGCGGCTGCGGAGAGTCGCCGCCGCAATACGCGGTGCCGATGGGTAAAGACCCGGCGGATGAACCATCGCGTCAGGGGGGCCGCTAGGCGGGGCTTGAACGTCAGTTGGTCCACCAACAGATGGCTGTCCGGGTCATCGTCGCAAGGCAGGATACGCCGCTCATGACGCCACAGGGTCATGGATCCCATGGGCGACTGTTCCAGGAAGCCTTTGCCCGGATCCAGCGCCACCAGCGTCATGTCCGAATAATCGATGGGCAGAACGCCGAACAGAAAAATATAGCTGCGGAACAGGCGTGTTCCGCAGCGCACCTGCACGTCATCCAGAGAATGAATCCCCTTCGGCGCCGTCATGCGTAACCACGGGCGCAGTTCCGCGGCGATGCCGTCCAGCGAAGTGATCCATTGCCAGATTCGGGATTCCGGTACGGATAAGCGGGATTCAAATCGCAGTGTGATCGGGTCGCTCATGGTTGCTCCTTGCCGGCTATCGGCGGGCTGCGTATTGCACGTCGACACAAACACGAGTAAATCTCACATTTCAGGCCGTCCGCCGCTACTCGCATTCACCGCCATGACCGGCATCCGCAAAAAGCCCCGCCAACAGCGCTCCCGCGCCACCTGGGACGCGATTCTGGAGGCGGCGGCTCAGCTTTTCGGGGAACGGGGCTATACCGGCACCACCACCAACAAGGTGGCGGAGCGGGCCGGTGTGTCCATCGGCTCGCTGTATCAGTATTTCCCAAACAAGGAGGCGCTGCTGCTGGCGTTGAGCGAGCGGCATATGGAGGAAAGCGGCTCGACCTTGAGCGTCGTCTTCCAACAATTGGAACAGGAACGTCCGGACCTGGAAACGACCCTGGCCCTGTTGATCGAAGCCACCGTGGCCCTGCACCGGCACAACCCCGCCATGCACCGCCTGCTGTTCGAGCAAACACCCCGATCGGCGGCACTGATGTCGAGGTTCCGGCGCCTGGAGACGTTGATGGCCACGGCGGTGGCTGGGCAATTGACCCGTCTTGGTGTTGGCGGCCCCCATCCCGAGGCCCGCGCCCTGCTGCTGGTGCAAGGCGTGGAGGCACAGGTCCACGGCGTAGTACTGGCGCCTCCCGAAGGTCTCTCCAGCGACACTCTGGTGGAAGAAATCAAGGCTCTGTGGCTGGCCGCATTACGAAGTGGGCACCACCGGTGACCCCGCGCCGCCAAGTCCGCTATGCTGCGGGTCAGTGTTCCATCGACATCGCCACCTGCTTTAAGGGAAGCCAGTCATGACAATAATGATTATCGGACTCCTGCTGTTTCTGGGCGTCCATTCCATCCGTGTCTTCGCCGAGCCCTGGCGCCAGGCGCAGATTCAGCGCTTCGGCGAGCCGGCCTGGAAGGGGATCTATTCACTGGTGGCCCTGATCGGGCTGGTATTGACGATCTGGGGGTACGGTCAGACCCGGCTGGATCCGGTGTTTGTCTGGAACCCGCCGATGGCGTTGCGCCATCTCACCGTGCTGCTGATGATTCCGGCGCTGATTCTGCTGGTGGCGGCCTATGTCCCCGGCAACGCCATCAAGGCCCGCCTGGGCCACCCGATGATGCTGTCGGCGAAGGTCTGGGCCCTGGCTCACCTGCTGTCCAACGGCCGGCTCGGCGATATTGTTCTGTTCGCGGCCTTCCTGGTCTGGGCGATTATGGCATTCCGCGCCGCCCGCCGGCGGGAGCCGGCCAGCGGTGCCGGCGGCCGGTCCAGCGCCACCATTACCACCGTGGTAGTGGGGCTGGTGGCCTATGGCCTGTTCGCCGCTTTCCTGCATCCCTGGTTGATCGGCGTGCCGGTGATGTGAGGCCCTGCCGCCATACCTAGAAGGCGTGGCGCACGGTAAGCGTGACGTTGCGCGGCTCGCCGAAATAGGTCTGTCGGGTTCCCCCCAGGCTGGCGTAATAGTACTCGTCGAAAAGGTTATCGATGGTGAGCGTGACCTCCGACCCGGGGGCGTATTCATAGCCCGCCTGCAGGGTCGCCACGGTGTGGTGCTCCTGGGTCATTCGTATTCCCGACGTCTCATACCAGATCTTGCTCTGCGCGCGCACGCCGCCACCCACCGACAAGCCGTTCAGCGGCCCGGGGGCGAACCGGTAACGGGTCCAGAGGGTGAAGGCGTGCCGCGGGGTCTGGCTGCTGAACACCCCTTCCCCACCTTCCTTGAATTCGGTCTCGGTGTAGGTGTAACCGGCCTTGAGGTTCCAACGCGGCAGAATCTCGCCGTTGATCTCGACCTCGCCCCCCTGGCTGACCACTTCCCCGGAAGCAATGGCGAACCCGGCACCAGGGGGCGCGGCGGGATCGGTCATGGAACGGTTGCGATCCTCGATGCGGAACAGGGCGGCATGGGCATTAAGGCGACGCTCGAACGATTCGCCCTTGAGGCCAATCTCGTATTGCCGGCCCTCTCTCGGCTCGAGAAGATCGCCGTCGCGACCCTGCGAGGTCTGCGGGGCGAAGATGGTGCTGTAGCTGCCGTACACCGATACCCTTGGGGTCAGGTCGTAGAGCACGCCGGCGTAGGGCACGAATTCCCTGGGCAGACTTTGCGCCGCCCCGGGCCTCACCCGGTCGCTGGTCTTCCACCAGGCCAGGCGCCCGCCCAGCAATACCGTGGTGCGTTGCCAGGGCCGCAGACGGGCCTGACCGTATAACGCCGATTGATCGGTCTTGGTCTCCCGGTTGTTGCGCACCGCCAGCTCCGGCTCGGGCACGTGGACATCGGGATCGAAGATGTCCTGATAAACCCCGCCCTGCCCGTAGGAGTCGATGCTGTAGCCGTTGTCGGTGCGGTTACGTTGCCAGGACGCCCCCAGCAATGCCTCGTGCTGGCCGCCAAAGGCGCTGAACGGCAGGTTCAGGCGCGCATCCAGTCCGGTATCCACCTCATCGGTTTCGATGGCGATGGGCAACATCAGCACTTCGCCGGTATCCGGGTCGATCGGCGTGGCGCCCCAGCCCAGATGTTTGCTGTCGGTACGGCGGTGCGACCGGCGCGCGCTCAGCGTGGCCTGGCCGCCGCCCTGCAGCGAATGCGCCAGTTCGGCGAAGTAGCTGGTCATGCCCTCGTCTTTCTGGTTCCAATCCGCGCCGACGAAAGTGGACCGGGACAGATGGGCGAGCTCGCCGTCGGGGTAAACCGAGACGCCGTAAAAGGGCCGATGATCACCGCTTTGGTGGGCAGCGCCCAGGGTCAGCGTGGTGGCCTCCCCCAGATCCTGGGAGAGTGTGCCGAACACCGCCTTTTTCTTGGAGTAAACGTAATCGGTGAAGGACTGGCGGTCGTCGTAGACCGCCACCGCCCGGCCACGCAGGGAACCGTCCTGGGTGAGCGGGCCAGTGACGTCCAGCTCTCCCCGGTAGGCGTCCCAGGAACCCGCCGACAGGCTGCCTCTGGCCTGGAACTGGCGCTGGGCCCGTTTGCGCACGAAGTTCACCGTGCCACCGGGATCACCGGCACCGTCGAGCAGCCCCGACGGGCCACGCCAGATCTCCACCCGGTCATAGAGCGCCAGATCGAAAAAGCTGCTGCTCCAACTGCCCTTGCCGGTGCTCACCGGCATGCCGTCGATCTGATAGTTACTGAAGTCATAGCCCCGCGCCGAAATATTGTCGGTGCCGGTACCGTAGTGTCTGACGGTGACCCCGGTGGCGTAGCGCATGGCTTCGCTGACGGTGTGGGCGTTTTGCTCGTCCAGTTGCTGGCGGGTCACCACCGACACGGACTGCGGCGTTTCACGCAGGGATTGAGCGGTCTTGCCGATGGTGATGGCATCCGTGGTATAGGCGCCGGTCCCTTCGGTGCGACCGGCGTCCACCGCCGCGCTGCTGCCGCGTACCGAAACCGGTTCCAGTCGGCGCGCTTGCGGTTCGGCCACGATGGTGACGTTACGCGCGCCCTCGAAATCCGCGCGCAGCCCGGTCCCGGACAGCAGTCGCCGCAGCCCCTCTCGCGGTGTGTAGGTGCCCCGCAAACCGGCGCTGGTCTTGCCTGAGGTGAGGCCGGCATCGGCGGAAAGCACCAGCCCGGCGGCAATGGCGAAGCGATTGAGTACGCCATCCAGGTTTCCGCCGTCGATATCGAAACGCAGAGCAGCGCTTTCCTGCACGGACCCGCTCTGGGCCATGGCGGGAACGGAAAACAGTGGTGCAATGGACAAGGCGGCAAAAGCGCAAGTCCGCAACACACCCAGTAATGAGTGTCGCGGGACGCGGCAACAGGTTACCAACATGGAATCCCCTTATTGGTGTCGTCGAAATTCAGTGTCTTCTACCTGTCTTCCGAACGAGCCCCACTTCCCCCTCAATGTTTTTTCTCGATGCGCACCCAGAACGGCGTGTAATACGTCACCTTCACCGGCAGCGCCCGGGCCAGGGCCGCCAGTGCCTGATCCGTGTCGGTGAGGGGAAACACCCCGGTGACCCGCAGCGCCGCCACCTCGGGCTCGCAATCCACCCGCCCGTAGCGATAGCGGGCCAGTTCCCCTGAGAACTGAGACACCGTCATGCGCTCGGCGATCAGCCGGCCGTTCTCCCACTCCGCCGCGTTCGCCGACAGGGCGGACACCGGCGTGATGCCGCCCGCGCCGAAAGTCGCCTGCCCGCCCGCGGCCAGAGACACCGGATCGCCGCCGCCTTGCCGCCACTCCACGGCGCCCTCGAACACCCCAACCTGAGTCGCCCTCTCCATAAGGCGGACGAAAAAGCGGGTGCCCACCGGGCGGATGACACCGTCACCGGCGCGTACCCGCAACGGACGAGCTTCCCTGGCTCCGGTGGTCACCAGGATCTCGCCACGGCGCAGCAGGATCTCCCGCGTGGTTTCGTTGAAGCGCACGTCAACGGCGGTATCGGTATTCAGCACCAGACGGGTCCCATCGGACAACGTGACGGCCCGGGTCTCCCCCACGCCGGAGGCGTAATCCGCCCATTGCCGCTGCCACAGTCCCGAGCGCACACCGCCATAGCCCAGCGCCCCGGACAGCAGCGTCACCCCACCCCAGCCGAGCAGTTGGCGCCGGGACAACGTCCCCCGACGCTCCAGCAAGTCACTGCGAGAAGCGTGGGACGGCAGGGACTGGAACGCATTCTGCAAAGCGGCCATCTGCTGCCAGACCCATTCATGATGAGGGTCCGCCCGCCGCCAGCGCTGGCAAGCCTGATGGTCCGCTTCAGTGACATCCTCGCTGCCGAGGCGGGCCAGCCAGCGGCCGGCTTCCCGCACCACCAGCGGGTCCACTCCGGCCGTCACGGTCGCTGCTCCAGAGCGGCGATAAAACAGGCTTCCAGGGCGCGGGCGATGTACTTCTCCACCGAGGACACGGAAACCTCTAGCCGTTGCGCGATCTGCGGGTAGGACAAACCATCCAGGCGGGACAGAAGAAAGGCGCGCCGGGGTTTGGCCGGCAACTTGTGCAGCAGGGCATCGATGCGCACCAGGGTGTCGATCACTTCGGCCCGGGTTTCCTCCGATGGCACTTCCGGCTCAGGCAGGGCGCTCAGCGCACCCCGGTAGGCGGCTTCGATGCGGCGGCGGCGATGGTGGTCGATCATCAAACCACTGGCGATCCGCCTCAGGTGGCGACGGGACTGCTCCGGCTCCGGCAGATAACCCCGCACCAGCAAACGCACATAGGTGTCCTGGGCCAGGTCCGCGGCGGTATGGGAGCAGCCCAGACGGGCCTGTAACCAGGACGACAACCAGCCGTGGTGGTCCACATAGAGGGTGCCCAGCTGTTTGCGCAGCCGAGCGCCGGCCGCTTTGCCCTGTGCCATGCCGGTGTCCGAAGGAAAGGGTGAAGCGCAGAGAATAAATAATAAGCATTCTCATCGCAAACCCCGCCCCCGGGCCGGCGGCAAAATCACGACTCGTTGGCCGGCTCCGGCAGTTGGCAGACGTCCACCCATTCGCCTTCCACCAGCTCCGCCAGTCGCAGCGGCGCGATACGTACCGCGCTGTGGGTGGCGCCGGCGGCGGGAAGCACTTCGTCGTAGATACGCAGGGATTGATCGCAGTACACCGGCAGAGGCGTGGCCAGTCCGAAAGGACAGACGCCGCCCACCGGATGACCAGTGAGCGTGAGCACGGTCTCCGCGTCGAGCATTTTCGCTTTGCCCTCGAATACCGCGCGCATTTTGCGGTTATCGATACGGGCGTCGCCGCGAGCCACCACCAGGACTTCCCGCCCCCCGACCCGGAACGCCAGCGTTTTGGCGATCTGTCCGGGCTCGACACCGTGGGCCTGGGCGGCCAGCGCCACCGTGGCGGTGCTGGTGTCCAGCTCGATGATACGAATCTCCGGTGCTTTTTCGGCGAAAAACGCGCGTACGCTATCCAGGCTCATGGCGGATATCTCTCCGGGTAGGAAAATCGGTAAGGTCGGGAACGCCGGGCGAAGGCCCGGCGCGATCACAGGTCGTAGTCGCCGGCGGCTTCCGGCTGGTACTCGACGTCGAGGATGACGATGCGCAGGGTACGGCCGTTACGGCCCGGCCAGTCGATGCTCTGGCCCTTGGCCAGTCCCAGCAAGGCCGCACCCACCGGCGCCAATATCGACACGGTGTCCGGTTTGCCGGCGTCTTGCGGGTACACCAGCGTCACCGACCACTCCCGGCCGCTGTTTTCCTCACGGCAGCGGACCCGGGAGTTCATCGTCACCACATCCGCCGGCATGCTGCGGGGTTCCACCACCGTGGCCCGCAGCAATTCGTCCTCCAATCCCAGCACCTGGTCGTCATCCAGGTCGTCCAGCAGCGGCTCAATGCGGCTGACATCCAATCGCGACACCGTAATAGGCGGCGGCAACATGTTCATACTCCTGTGGAAGCGCCCCTTCCGCGGGGCGCGGGCATAACATCACCGGCAACGATTTTTGATATCGGCCCGGCGATGGTCCGGGAATGACCGCCATGGACGACGGCCACTATAAAAACGGCGTTCCGAAGGGAACGCCGTTGAGTTGTTGTTCTCTGATATTAGGCCAGTGGTGTTTTTTGGCAAGCCCGGGGAAGAGAATCCCTTGCCGAACGCCGTCAAAGTGACCGGCGGCGGTGTTATCCACCCCCGGTAACCCGCTATACTCGCGGCATTCAACCCTGCTTCCCGGAGCCTTTCATGCGTGCATTGAGCCTGTTGGTGTTGGTGCTGTTGAGCGGTTGTGGCCAGAAAGGCCCGCTCTACTTCGCCGAGCCGGCACCGCCGCCCCAGCCCCAGGATCAACCGTCGGCGCCGGAGACGGCACCGGCTACGGACCACGACGACGATTCGGATCAGGACCCGCATTAACAGGATGAGCCCCATGGATCACTTCCCCTACCGCGACGGTACCCTGTACGTCGAGGAACTGCCCCTGACACTGCTGGCCGAACGCTTTGGCACGCCGTTGTATGTCTATTCCCGAGCCGCCCTGGAAACGCATTACCGTGCCTTCGATGACGCCTTCGGCGACCATCCCCATCAGGTTTGCTACGCGGTGAAGGCCAACAGCAATGTGGCGGTGCTCAATGTACTGGCCCGCTGCGGCGCCGGCTTCGACATTGTCTCCGGCGGCGAACTGGAGCGGGTGCTGCGTGCCGGCGGTGATCCGGACAAGATCGTTTTCTCCGGCGTCGGCAAGACCGCCGATGAGATGGCCCGTGCCCTGCAGATCGGCATTCACTGTTTCAACGTGGAATCCGCGGCGGAACTGGAACTGCTCAACCTGGTGGCCGGCGAACTGGGCCAGGAAGCGCCCATCGCCATCCGGGTGAATCCGGACGTCGACGCCCAGACCCATCCGTACATCTCCACCGGCCTCAAGGAAAACAAATTCGGTGTCGATATCCGCAAGGCGCCGGCGCTGTATCAGCGGGCGGCGGAACTGCCGCACATCCGGATTCTCGGCATCGACTGCCACATCGGCAGCCAGTTGACCCGTCTGGAGCCGTTCGAGGACGCGCTGGAGCGGGTGCTGGCCCTGCTGACCGAACTGCAGGAACTGGGCATCGAGATCCATCATCTGGATCTGGGCGGCGGTCTCGGCGTCACCTACAACGACGAAACACCGCCGGCCCACGAGGACTATGTGGCCGCCCTGCTGCGGCACATTCCCGGCGAATTGCCGGTGCATATCGAACCGGGCCGCGCCATCGCCGCCAATGCCGGCGTGTTCCTGACTCAGGTGCTGTTCCTGAAACCCACCGAGCATCGCAACTTCGCCATTGTCGACGGCGCCATGAACGACCTGATCCGCCCCAGCCTCTATTCCGCCTGGCAGGACATCGTGCCGGTGACGCCGCATGAGGCGGACTGTCGGGACTGGGATATCGTCGGCCCGGTGTGCGAAACCGGCGATTTTCTCGGCAAGGACCGGGCCTTGGCCCTGGAGGCCGGCGACCTGCTGGCGGTGCGTTCCGCTGGCGCCTACGGTTTTGCCATGGCCAGCAATTACAACAGCCGTGGCCGGCCGGCGGAGATTCTGGTGGACGGCGATCAGGCCTTCGTGGTGCGTCAGCGGGAAACCATCGAGGATCAGCTCAAGCTGGAAACGCTGCTGCCCTGACGGGGACACAAGCACCCAATATCGCGGTCCGCGATATTGGGTGCTGAACGCTCACTCCCCAGTAAGTTGCGCCACCCGATGGTGGCCATGCCCCTCCCCCAGCGCCGCCTGCAACACCGGCATCGCCTGCTCCATGTTTGCCGCCAGGGTGTAAGGCGGATTGATCACCAGCAGTCCGGAGCCGGTCATGCCACGTCCGCTGGCGTCGGCGCGCACGCAACATTCCAGACGCAGCAGGTTGGGAATGTCCGCTTCCACGAACCGGCGCACGAAGCGCTCGGTGCGGTTGCGCTCCAGCACCGGATACCAGATCGCGCAGGTGGCGGTGGCGAATTTGCGCAACGCCTGGCGCACCGCTCCTACCACCTGGGTGTAGTCCGCTTCCAGTTCATAGGACGGGTCGATCAGCACCAGTCCACGACGGTGCTCCGGCGGCAGCAACGCCTTGAGGCCCTGCCAGGCGTCCAGCTTCTCCACACGGACTCTTCTGTCACCGGCGAATTCCTGCCGCAGCAGCTCAAAGTCGGTGCTGTGCAGCTCGGTACACTGCAGACGGTCCTGCTCACGAAGCAGGTGGGCGGCAATCAGGGGGGAGCCGGGATAATGACTCAGGCGCCCCACCGGATTGAGTTGCGCCACCACCGACAGATAGCGGTCCACCGCCGCCACGCCGGTACGCTCACCGAACAGACGGGCGATACCGTCCACATACTCCCCGGTCTTCTGCATGTGTGCGTCGTCAATGGCATAGCGCCCGGCGCCGCCGTGGGTATCGTGCACGGTGAACGGCTTCGGTTTGAGCCGCAGATGATCAAGGATCGCCACTTCCACCAAATGCTTGAGGACATCGGCGAAACTGCCGGCGTGATAACTGTGACGGTAACTGAGCATGGCGGGTTCCGAAGCGGTAAACCGGCATTGTACGCGGGGAGCAACCAGCGCGCCTATACTCGCTGCGGCCCCGGCTTTCCCGGACTCAAGCGGGCGGCAAGGCCCGCATGCTGCGCCGGATGAAATCCGTGGTCACCTCCGGCTGGGTCAGCGGCAACATATGGCCCCCTTCGATGAGTTCCAGTTCCACTTTGTCCGGGAACAGGTCCACCATCCCCTGCCCCTGTTCCCGGGGGTCGAGAATGCGGTCGTCGCGGCCATAGAGAATCCGGATCGGCACTTGCAGATCGGTGTAGCGCTGCTGCATTTCCGGCACCACCCCATCCAGCGCCAACAGATCCCGTGACGCCGCAATGAAATGACTGGGTCTCAGCCCGAGCGCGCCGCCACCCCGGATCGCATAGTCCGCCGGCACTGGCTCCGGTCCGAACACGATATCCAGCACCTTTTCCCGGTAGCGCATGGTCATCGGCACCATCAGCGTCCAGGCCACCAACAGGCGCAACCAGGACTGGCGTATGCCCAGCGCCGCGAACGCCTTGGAGGGACCGGCGGAAGGCATGTGAGTCAGCGGCGCGATCAGCGTCAACCCCCGCACTTTATCCGGATACCGCAACGCGGTGGCCAGCGACAGCGCCCCGCCCAGCGAGTGCCCCACCAACATCGGCTTACCCAGTTGCAAGGCGTCGATGACGCCGGCCACCACATCGGCCTGGACCGCCAGGGAGGCGGAGGAACGCGCCGCGCGTTCCGAATAGCCGCTGCCGGGGCGATCAATGGCCACCACCCGGTAATCCTTGGCCAGTTCGCCGAGCACTTTGTAGGAGAAGTGCTGGGAAACCCCGCTCAGCCCATGAATCAGCAACAGGGTTTCCGGCCCGCTGCCTTGCTCGATGTAGTGGATACGGTTGCCCATGACCGTGACGAAACGGCCCTCCGGCGGCAAGCCGAACTGCACTTTGCGCACCGTCATCCAGGTGAAAACGAAAAGTCCCGCCGCGATCAGGATCACCACGATCAACAGGCCGCTCAGCACATACCCCATAGCCGTTTCCTTCGCTTTTCTTCCATAAAGTTATTGAAACAGTGCGGTTATTGGAACTGCAGCACGCCGTCATCCAGTCTGCCGTACTGGATCATGTATTTGTCTTTCAGGTAATTCTGATGCACGCGCCAGCATTCGCGATCGCCTTGTTGCGGCATGACATCCACGCCACGCTGGACATAGCCGGAACTGAAATCGAGGAACGGCAGCGCCTTGACGGCCGGATCGCGCCGCGCCACCGCTATCCGTGCGCCCTTCCTGTCCATGTAACGCAACAGGCGGGTCATGTAGTTGCAGGTCAGTTCGGCCTTCAACGTCCAGGACGCGTTGGTATAACCAAAGGTGAGCATCAGGTTCGGCACATCGCTGAGCATCATGCCTTTGTAAGCCATGCAGTCGGCCACCGCCATCGTCTTGCCGTCCACTTCCAGTCGCACATCGCCCAGGGCGTTCAACTTCAGCCCGGTGGCGGTGACGATGATGTCCGCCTCCAGCTCCTGGCCGGAAGCAAGGCGGATGCCGCCCGGCGTGAAGCGGTCGATGGTATCGGTGACGATATCCACCCGCCGGGAGCGCAGCATATGGAACAGGTCGCCGTCCGGCACCGCGCAAACACGCTGATCCCAGGGGCGGTAGTCGGGTGTGAAGTGTTTCATGTCCACCTCCGAGCCGACCTGACGCTGTGCCAGATGCAGCAGGTATTCCCGGGTGGGACCGGGCCGGGTGCGGGCATTGCGAAAGAAGCGCTGGCCGAGCAGCACGTTCTTCCAGCGGGTCAGGCGATAGGCCAGCGGCAGGGGCAACCAGCGCTGCATGGCGTGGGCAAGCCGGTCCACCAGGGGGCGCGCGAAGATATAGCTGTGGGAGCGCTGCAGCATGGTGACCCGCGCGCCCTGTTCGGCCAGCGCCGGCACCAGGGTGACGGCGGTGGCGCCGCTGCCGATAACGACAATCCGCTTGCCCTGGTAGTCCAGTTGTTCCGGCCAGAACTGCGGATGAATGATTTGTCCGGTAAAGTCCGATTCGCCGGGAAATTCCGGCCGGTAGCCCTCGTCGTAGCTGTAGTAGCCCGAGCAGGAGGCGATGAAGCGGGTCCGGATGCGCTCCTCCCGCGTCTGGCCGGTCCGGTCGGTGGCCTTGACCCGCACCGTCCACAACCCTTCGTCACTGGACCAGCTGGCCGACATCACCTGATGGCAGAAGCGAATGTTGTGAATGGCTCCGGACTCTTCGGCGATTTCCTCGATATAGCGCTTGTCCGGACACTTGTCGGTCAGGGCCCGGGCCGCGCCAATGCCGGACAGGCCCGCGCCGATGATCAGGACATCCAGGGGGGCGGGTTGAAATTGTTCTTGTTGTTTATTCATGCTGATATCCTCTGTGCCTCGCACCAATACGGACTTCCGCACTTGCGATGAAACGGCCTCGGGCCTTCGCTGGTGAGCATAGATGACAATTTATATTGTCACTTATAACTTGACAACGCCGCTTTTCAGAATCCTCATGGCTACAGAAACCACAGGCAAGCGACCGTACCGGGGCACCGCCGCGCGGGAACGGCGCGCGCAGCGCCGCCAGCAGTTGATCGATGCCGCGACCGAGGTCTACGGCCACAACGGCTACCGGCATTCCAGTGTCAAACAGGTGTGCGACGCCGCCGGCCTGACCCAGCGCTATTTCTATGAGTCCTTCGGCCACAGTGATGAACTTCTGATCGCCTGTTATGAGCAGGCCACCCGACGCCTGCGTGAGCACAACATGGCCGCCGCCGAGGCCGCGGGGGACGATCCGCAGGCTCGCAGCCGCGCCATGCTGCACTCCTATTTCCAGGAGCTGAAGGACAAACCAAATGTGGCCCGGCTGTTGCTGATCGATATTCGCGGCATCAGCCCGGCGGTGGACCGGGCCATCAACGATGCCCTGCGGGCCGGCATCCAGAACATGACCCAGGCCCTGGCCCGGCCCGGTCAGCAGTTCGACCCCATGCTCCAGGCCGGCATCCAGGGCGGCTTCATCCATATCGCGCTGTATTGGATGGCCACCGGTTACGCCCAGCCGGTGGACGCGGTGACGGAAACCGCGCTGAAGATTTGCGCCGCCCTGCTGGAATAATCCCCGCCCTACTGCTCCCCGGCAAATCCCCGTACAATGGTGGTTTTCGTTATCTGTGCGGATGCGTCGCATGCGACTGAAATTCACCAAAATGCACGGGCTGGGCAACGATTTCGTGGTCGTGGACGGCGTGCGCCAGCCGTTGCCTGAAAACGGCCCGCCATTACCGGCGGAAGAATTACGGCGCCTGGGCGACCGGCATTTCGGCATCGGCTTCGATCAGATGCTGGTGGTGCAACCGGCCCGCAAAGAAGGCGTGGATTTTCGCTACCGCATTTTCAACAGCGATGGTTCCGAAGTGAACCAGTGCGGCAACGGCGCCCGCTGCTTCGCCCGCTTCGTCCGTGACGAGGAACTCACCGACAAACACGAGATCCGCGTGGAGACCGCCGCCGGTGAAATGACGTTACGGGTCACCGACGACGGCCTGGTGACCGTGGATATGGGCGCGCCACGCTGGGCTCCCGAAGCCATTCCCTTCACCGCCAAGGCGGAAGCGGACCGCTATTTTCTGGTGGCCGGCAACAACGGCTATGAAGTCTCCGCCGTGGGACTGGGCAATCCCCATTGTGTGCTGTTGGTGGAAAACGTGGACAACGCCCCGGTGGACACCGTCGGGCCGTTACTGGAAAGCCACGAACAGTTTCCCGAGCGGGTCAACGTGGGGTTCATGCAGGTGATCGGCCGTAACGAGATCCGGCTGCGGGTCTATGAGCGCGGCGCCGGTGAAACCCTGGCCTGCGGCTCCGGTGCCTGCGCCGCGGTTTTGTGCGGCCAGCGCCTCGGCCTGCTCGACGATACCGTCACCGTGCACCTGCTCGGCGGCACCCTGCAGGTCCACTATCCTTACAGCAGCCAGGACGGCCACAGCGGCGTATTGATGACAGGGCCGGCAAGCCGTGTCTATGATGGCGCCATCGACATTCCGCAGCCGAGCAAAGCCCGTTGAGCCAACCCACGGGGATGATTTCATGAGCGAGCAAAAGCCCACCAGCGCCGACCAGGTCGCCGCTTTCCTGCGCCAGCACCCGGACTATTTCCAGCAACGGCCGGAGCTGCTGGAGCTGCTGCGGCTGCCGGACGCCCGCGGCCAGGCGGTTTCTTTGCTGGAACGCCAGGCGGCGATCCTGCGCGAACGCAATCAGGAGTTACGCGAACGCCTGAACGGCCTGCTTGATGTGGCACGGGAAAATGACCGTCTGTTCGAACTGACGCGAAGCCTGACCCTGGCCCTGCTGGAAGCACGCACCCCCGACAAGCTGTTCCGGGGCCTGGTGCGTACCCTGGAAGACGACTTCCATTGCGACGCCGTGGCTTTGCTGCTGCACGACCGCGAGATCCCGATTCTCGGCGAATTGCGCAAGCAGGTACGGCTGATCGACGATGAAGCGCTGCCCTCCGGCCTGGCGCCGATGCTACGTCCGGGCAAGTCGGTGTGCGGCGTGTTCCGCCAGGAAGAGCTGAAAGCACTGTTCCAGGACCAGGGCGAGCAGGTGCAATCCGCCGCCCTGATCCCGCTGGATTTCCATGGCCCGGTCGGTCTGCTGGCCATCGGCAGCCGCGACGCCATGCACTTCCGCAGCGGCATGGACACCCTGTTCATCAACCACCTGGGCGACATTCTGGCACGCCGTCTCAGCGAAGTGGGCCGTTCCAGTACCGCCCGCCAGGCGCAACGGGCCTGACCCGGTGACCGCCGCCAGCGACGCTGATTGGGTGGCGGATTTTATCCGTCATCTGGACAGCGAGCGGCGGCTTTCCGCCAACACCGTCAAACATTACCGCCGTGACCTTGAGCGCGCCCGACAGGCCCTGGACAGCCTCCACTGGCGCCGCGTCACGGTGCACGATCTGCGTGCCCTGGTGGCACGGCTGCACCGGCAGGGTCTCGGCGGACGAAGCCTGCAACGCCTGCTGTCCACGTTGCGCACCTTTTTTCACTTCCTGATCCGGGAAGGCCGGGTCAGCGACAATCCAGCCCTGGATATCCGTGCTCCGAAAAGCGGTAAACGGCTGCCCAAGGCCCTGGACGCCGACCAGACCCGCCATTTGCTCGATAGCGAAGGGGCCAGCGGCACGCCTCTGGACCGGCGCGACCAGGCCATGATGGAACTGCTCTATGGCGGCGGCCTGCGGCTGGCGGAATTGATCAGCCTGGATCTGGACAGCGTCGATATCAACGCCGGCCAGGTGCGGGTCACCGGCAAGGGCAACAAAACCCGCCTGCTGCCCGTGGGCAAGCCGGCCCTGGCCGCCCTGCGCCGCTGGCTGTCGGTGCGGGGCCAGTTCACATCCCCGGACCAGCGAGCCCTGTTCGTCAGCCAGCGCGGGCGGCGGGTGTCACCGGCCACGGTGCAGCAGCGGCTGCGTCAGGCCGCGGTTAAGCGGGGCCTTGGCGAGCATCTGCACCCGCATAAGCTGCGCCATTCCTACGCCACCCATCTGCTGGAGTCCTCCGGCGATCTGCGCGCGGTGCAGGAGCTGCTCGGCCACGCCAATCTCAGCACCACCCAGGTCTATACCCACCTGGATTTCCAGCATCTGGCACGGATCTACGACGGCGCCCACCCGCGTGCCCAGCGCAAGAAAGACGATTGATCGCGGCGGATTGATCGGGGATAGTGGATAGCCTGCTGCCCCGATCAACCCGCTGTTCGCCGATTTCCTATGACTGGACTGAAACTGATCACCTTCGACCTGGACAATACCCTCTGGCCGGTGGACGAGGTGATTCGTCAGGCGGAACGCACCTGCGGTGCCTGGATCACCGAGCATCATCCGGAGGCGTCCGCGGCGCTGACCGCCGAGCGCATCCGCTCGGTACGTGACCGGCTGATCGGCGAGCAACCGGACTATCTCAACAATCTGACCCGGCTGCGCCGGGACGCCATGGCCCAGGCCTTTATCGAGGCCGGCTTCGCTGAGCGCGAGGCCCGCCACATCGCCCAGGATGCCTTTCTGGTGTTCCACGAAGCGCGCAATAAAGTCAGTTTTTTCCCCGGCGCGCTGGAAGTGCTGGAAACCCTGGCGGACAGCTACACCCTGGGCGCGCTCAGCAACGGCAACGCCGACCTGGAGCGAATCGGCATTCGCGATCTGTTTGCTTTCCACCATTCAGCGGAAAGCATCGGCAAACGCAAACCGGAAGCGGACATGTTCCGCGCCGCCCTGCACAGCGCCGGCGTCACCGCCACCCAGGCGGTGCATGTGGGCGACCATCCACTGGAGGATGTGGACGCGGCACGTCAGCATGGTTTCCATGCGGTGTGGGCCAATCTGATCGATCTGTCCTGGCCTTCGGATCTGGATCAGCCGAGCCATTACATCCACAACCTTCACGAACTCACCGACCTGCTGCCCCTGTTCGATGACTGATCAAACGCAACGTCTCACCACCCTGCTCGACCAACTGCAACGGGAACTGCAACGGCTGGATCTGTGGGAAACACGGCCGCCCGCGCCCGAGGCCTTCGAGAGCCTTACCCCGTTTTTCGCCGATACCATGGTGTTCAGCCAGTGGCTGCAATGGGTGTTCATCGCCCGATTCCGGGCCCTGCTGGAAGGGGAGTACCCGCTGCCGGCGCAGTGCGACGTGGCACCGATGGCGGAGGAAGCACTGAAGGATCTGCCTCAGGACACCGAGGCGCTGGTGACGGTGCTGAAGGAATTCGACGACCACTTTCCGGGGTAACCCGGCCTCGCGAACAAGAATTCCAAGGTTTCTACAAGGCCGCTGTAGGAGCTTGCCCTGCAAGCGAATCTTCTAGGGTCAAACCCTTCGCTTGCAGGGCAAGCTCCTACAGCGGCTTCGTAGTCCGGTCTGTGGGAAACGGCCGGGCGGCCCTCCGCTCAAGAGCCGCGACCGGTCCGCCTCCGATCAGCCCGCCATGGACAGAATCTTGTCCACCAGCTTCTCGATACCCGCGGCGGCTTCCTTGATGCTGCCGGCTTCCATGTAGGCCGGCGTGGTCACCAGACGGTTTTCCTCGTCGACGACAAAGTCGTCCACCGGACACGGTTGATGGCGCCCGCCCATCTGTTCGATGGCGGCGGCCACTTCGGTGTTGGAGCCGATGGTACAGGTGGCGTCGCCGAACAGCAGACCGGTCATGGTCGGGGAAATGCAGATCAGGCCCACGGGCTTGCCGGCCTTGTGCACGGCCTGGATGAAGTCCTTCACCGGCGGATGGATGCTCATCTCCGCCCCTTTGAAGGCGAAGTCACACAGGTTCTTGGCGACACCGAACCCACCGGGCACGATCAGGGCGTCATAGTCTTCCGCTTTCGCCTGACCCAGCTCGATCACTTCACCGCGCGCCAGCCGCGCCGCTTCCTTGAGCACATTGCGGGTCTCGCCCTCGTCCACCTCGCCGGTGAGGTGATTGATCACATGCGCCTGCTCGATGTCCGGCGCGATGCACTGATAGGTCACACCGGCCCGGTCCAGGGCCAGCAAGGTAATGGTGGTCTCATAGATTTCGCTGCCGTCATAGACGCCACAGCCTGCCAGTAATACGGCTACTTTCATGAATGCTCTCCTCGTATTTCGGATCCGTCACTGTCACCCCGCAACAACTGACCACTGCCAGCGCCGCAGGCCACCACGGATTTCATCATCTGCTCGACACCCACTTGCGGGTGCCGGGTCACCAGATCTTCGTGCACATGGTATATGAAACCGGTGGTGGGATTGGGCCCGGTGGGCACGAACACGGTCACCCGGCCATTATCATGGTGCGAGGTTATCAAACCCATCACCGAGACGTCCGCCTGACGTCCGTACAGCCATATCTGGGCCACTTCACCCCGATGAAAAGGACTGTCCTCATCCTTGCCGAAAACCTGAAGAATGATTTCCTTGACCAGCCGGTAGCCCGGCAACCGGGTCATGGTGCGCGCCTCGAAGCGCTGCCACAACCAGCTTCCCAGGCGGGTCGCCACCAGGGTGCCCACCAGAAAACAGAACACCACCAGCACCGCCACCACCACCCAGTCGGCGGCGAACTTCGGCAACCCGAAGGTATGCACCACGAATCGGGTGAACGGCGCGATCAGGCTGGTGACCGCATCGTAAAGCCACTTGAAGAAGAACGCGATGATCGAGATCGGCAGCAGAATGATGACACCGCCGATCAGCGATTTGCGCACGAAAAACCAAAAACCTCGGTCCGCTTTCATGGGGCTGCTTCCGGAAACTGATACCAGATTTTGTTGACGTAGAGACAACGTTCCCCGGCGGGGGTTCTCACCCAGGCTTCGTCGTCCTCCCGTTTGCCAAGCAAGGCGCGGGCCAGGGGCGCATCGACGCTGATGTAACCGCGTCCGCCGTCGGCCTCATCCGGCCCGACCAGGCGGTACCGGTGAGTCGCGCCGTCCTCGTCTTCCACTTCCACCCAGGCGCCAAAGAAGACCTTGCCGGTATCCTCCGGCGGACGGTCCACCACCACCATGCCGTCCAGGCGTTTGCTGAGAAAGCGAATCCGGCGATCGATTTCGCGCAGCTGCTTCTTGCCGTAGATATACTCGGCATTCTCCGAACGATCCCCCTGGGCGGCGGCCTCCTGTACCGCCTGCGTCACCTGGGGGCGGGTCTCTTTCCACAGGGTCTGCAATTCCCGGTTCATGGCTTGATAGCCCTCGGGCGTGATGTATTTTGAACCCGGTTTGCCTTGGGGTCGCCAACGTCCCATAACTTTCCTCAGAACCTGTTTACCGATCCAGTCCGCCGGCATTGGTGCCCTTTTGCCGGCGCTGCTACACTGCCCACGCGCGCACCGCGCTATCATCTCTCGATTGTCACGCCACGGCCAGCGGCGACCCCGGGGCCCGGCGTTGATCCGTTACCGAGACCGCTTACCGAGTCCCTTTATCGAGGCTCTTTGATCGAGGTAGTGCTCTATGTCCTTTCCCCGTGCCCCCTGGCCGCATACCCGCATGCGTCGCATGCGCAAAGACGATTTTTCCCGCCGCATGATGCGCGAGTCCGTGCTCACGCCCAGCGACCTGATCTACCCGGTGTTCATCATCGAAGGCGAGAACCGTACCGAAACGGTGGCTTCCATGCCCGGCGTGGAACGCATGAGCATCGATCTGTTGTGCCGTGAGGCGGAGGAACTGGCCGCCCTGGGCGTCCCGGCCATGGCCCTGTTCCCGTCCACTCCGGCGGAGGCCAAAAGCCTGGACGCGGCGGAAGCCTGGAACCCGGACGGTCTGGTGCAGCGCTGTACCCGGGCGATCAAGGCGGCGGTGCCGGCAATGGCGGTGATCACCGACGTGGCCCTGGACCCGTTCACCATTCACGGCCAGGACGGCATCCTCGACGAAGACGGCTACGTGCTCAACGAGGAAACGGTGCAGGCGCTGGTGCGCCAGGCTCTGTCCCATGCCGAGGCCGGCGCCGATTTCGTCGCGCCGTCGGACATGATGGACGGCCGTATCGGCGAGATCCGCCAGGCCCTGGAAGACAACCACCACATCCTCACTCGCATCATGGCTTACTCCGCCAAGTACGCTTCCGCCTACTACGGCCCATTCCGCGACGCGGTGGGCTCCGCCGGCAATCTGGGCAAGGCGGACAAGAACACTTATCAGATGGACCCGGGCAACTCCGACGAGGCGTTGCACGAAATCGCCCTGGATCTGGCCGAGGGCGCCGACGTGGTGATGGTGAAGCCGGGCATGCCCTATCTGGATGTGATCCGGCGAGTCAAGGACGAGTTCAAAGTGCCGGTGTTCGCCTACCAAGTCAGCGGCGAATACGCCATGCACATGGCCGCGTTCCAGAACGGCTGGCTGGATGAAGACAAGGTCATGATGGAGTCCCTGCTGGCGTTCAAGCGGGCCGGCGCCAGCGGCATCCTCACCTATTTCGCCAAACGCGCGGCGCAACGGCTGCAGAACCAGCCCTCCTGAGCAGGCCGCCGCCCTGATCGCGGTCCATGGACCACTACTGTCCCGCAGTTTTATTCATCAAATTGGGAAGATCTGGCTTTGCCGTACTTTCCGATGCAACGTGGTCTTGACGTCATGAATCAGGGACAGCGCCGCTAAGGACGTCTCACCCTCTCCCCCGGCCCCTCTCCCCTCAAGGGAGAGGGGAGCAAACCAAACCTGTCTATTCGGTCCCCTCTCCCTTGAGGGGAGAGGGACAGGGAGAGGGTGAAACAGCGGCCAAATTTGGCACAGACTCAACTGTGTGGGACAGCACTGGTCCACGGAGCGCGACGTTTTCCGCTGTTCACTGTTAACTATCAACTGTTAACTGCTCCATCCCCTCTTCCTGTCATTCTCTTGTCACGTTAATGTCATCTAATGAGCGCCTCCCCCGGGCCAGGATGACATCATGAACGCCAACACCAATCAGCCGTCCATGGACTTGAACAGCCCCGAGCACTACATCAACCGCGAACTGAGCCTGCTGCAGTTCAACCTGCGGGTGCTGGAGCAGGCCATGGATGAGCGTCACCCTCTGATGGAGCGTCTCAACTTCCTGCTGATCTTCTCCTCCAACATGGATGAGTTCTTCGAGATCCGGGTGGCGGGGCTGCGCAATCAGATGGAGACCGGCACCGGCACGCCGGGACCGGACGGCATGCTGCCCCAGGAAGTGCTGGCGGACATCTCGCGCATTACCCACGAAGCAGTGCAGCGCCAGTATCATATTCTCCAGGGCATCATTTTGCCGGCGTTGGCGGAAGAGGGCGTGCATTTCCTGCGTCGTGAAGACTGGAACGCCGCCCAGGCCGAATGGGTCAAGAAATACTTCCGTGACCAGGTCTACCCGGTGCTCACGCCCATCGCCCTGGACCCGGCCCACCCGTTCCCGCGACT
The DNA here is from genome assembly GCF_000300005.1 of Alloalcanivorax dieselolei B5. Classification (NCBI taxonomy): domain Bacteria; kingdom Pseudomonadati; phylum Pseudomonadota; class Gammaproteobacteria; order Oceanospirillales; family Alcanivoracaceae; genus Alloalcanivorax; species Alloalcanivorax dieselolei. The sequence goes on from NC_018691.1 coordinate 4,475,039, forward strand.
GGTCAACAAGAGTCTCAACTTCATCGTGCCGCTGGACGGAAAGGACGCGTTCGGCCGCTCCACGGGGCTGGCCATCGTGCCCGCACCGCGCTCACTGCCGCGCCTGATCCGACTGCCCGACGAAGTGTGCGAAAACGGCGACGACAATTTCATCTTTCTCTCCTCCATGATCCATGCCCACGTCAGCGATCTGTTTCCAGGCATGAAAGCCACCGGCTGCTACCAGTTCCGCGTCACCCGCAACGCGGATCTGGAGGTGGACGAGGACGTGGAGGATCTGGCCAGCGCGCTCAAAGGGGAGCTGCTGTCCCGGCGCTACGGCGATGAGGTGCGGCTGGAAGTGGCGGATAACTGCCCGCAGCATCTGATCGATTATCTGCTGGAACAGTTTGAACTGGGTCAGGTAGACGCCTATAAGGCCAACGGGCCGGTGAACCTGGCGCGCATGTTCACCAGCGTCAACCGGCCGCGCCTGCACTATCCGCCTTTCACCCCGCGGGTGCCGGCACCGGTGCGCAAGTACGAAAGCATTTTCGATGCCATCGATCAGGGCGATATCCTGCTGCACCACCCGTTCGAGAGTTTCAGCCCAGTGGTCAATCTGCTGGCCGAAGCGGCCCGGGATCCCAAGGTTCTGGCGATCAAACAAACCCTGTATCGCACCGGCACCAACTCGGAAATTCTGGATCATCTGGAAACCGCCGCCCGTAATGGCAAGGAAGTTATCGCCGTGGTGGAACTGCGCGCCCGCTTCGACGAGGAGTCCAACATCGAGGGCGCCCGCCGCCTGCAGGAAGCCGGCGCCATCGTGGTGTACGGCGTGGTGGGTTATAAAACCCACTCGAAGATGCTGCTGGTGCTGCGCCGGGACGGCGACGGCATGAAGCGCTACGCCCATCTGGGCACTGGCAATTACCACACCAAAACCACCAAGTTCTACACCGACTACGGGCTGCTCACCGCCGAGCCGGGAATCTGCCAGGACGTGCACAAGATCTTCCAGGAACTCACCGGCATGGGTAAGGCGGCACGGCTCAAGCAACTCAAGCATGCGCCGTTCACCCTGCATCCAAGCCTGATGGAATGGATCGAGTTCGAGACCGAGCAGGCCCGTGCCGGCAAACCGGCGCGGATCATCGCCAAGTTCAACTCCCTGACCGAAGAACGCATCATGCAGGCGCTGTACCGGGCCAGCCAGGCGGGGGTGGAGATCGATTTGATCGTGCGCGGGATCTGCTGTTTGCGACCGGGCATCCCCGGTCTGTCGGAAAATATCCGGGTACGCTCCATCATCGGCCGCTTCCTGGAGCACACCCGCATCTACCATTTCCACCACGCCGGCGAGGATCTGGTGTACTGCGCCAGTGCCGACTGGATGGACCGCAATCTGTTCAATCGGGTGGAAACCTGCTTCCCGGTCAATGACCCCAAACTCAAGAAGCAAATACTGGAAGAAGGACTGCACTTCTATCTGCGAGACAATACCCAGGCCTGGCTGTTGAGCGCGGATGGCAGCTATCAACGCGCCGAACCGGCCGCCGGCGAGGAGCCGTTCCTGGCTCAACAGGCTTTGCTGGAAGCACTGAGCAACGGCTGACCGGCCTCCTCGTGAGCCCGCAGCTTCCCATTGAGGGGGCTACGAAGCCACTGTAGGAGCCAGCCCTGCTGGCGAATCTCTCGGGATGCCCAGAGCTCAATTCGCTTGCAAGGCAAGCTCCTACAGTGGCCTTGCAGCAATCGCTGAATCCGGGTCCCCGAAACCCGCCAGAATTTGGGGTAGCGGAGGGTCCACGGATCGCGATTCAGGTCACGACAAGGCGATAGCCGCTGCTCTGGAAGAACTCCTGCTCCTGTTCCAGATCCGCCTGGGTCAGCGGGTGCTCGGCCAGCCAGCCTGGCGGGAAGCTCAGGGTCACCACCTCGCCGTCGACGGCCAGGGTCAGCGGCGGCAGCGGCTCGTCGCTGCGCGCATGGTGCAGGCGACAAGCCAGACGCAGCAGCAGACACAACCGCAGCAGCGGCTCCCGTTCTTCATCGTCCCACTCCGATAGCGCCGACAGCGGCAGTTTGCGGCGGTGACCACGCACCAGTAGCGCCACCGCCGCCTGTTCCTGGCGCGAGAAGCCGGGCAGGTCGGCGTTGGAAAGCATGTAGGCGCCGTGCTTGTGGAATTGGCTGTGAGAGACGGTCAGGCCCACTTCATGCAATAACGCCGCCCAGCGCAGGGTGTCCAGCAGGGCCTCATCATTCAGCGACCACTGGTCCGCCACCGACCGGTGCAACGTCATCACGGTGTCGTGTACGCGGCGCGCCTGGGCCGGCTCCACCCGATAACGATCCATTACCGCCTGCACGCTGCGCTCACGAACATCCTCGTGGGTAAAACGCCCCAACAGGTCATAGAGCAACCCTTCGCGCAGGGCACCGGCGGATACCGTCATATGGGTAATGCCCAGCTGCCGGAAGATCCCCAGCAAGATGGCCAGTCCGGAGGCAAAAATCGGCTTGCGGTCCTCGCGCAGGCCTTTCAGGGACAAGGCGTCCACGGAACCGGCTTTCACCGCCTTGCGGGCAATTTTCTCCAGCGCCTCCACAGTAATGCCCTGATCGGTCAGGCCGCCTTCCTCGCACACCTGGGCAATGGCCTTGATAGTGCCGGAAGCACCCACCGCCTGGGTCCACCCCATCCGCCGGTAATTGGCCTCGATCGACAGCACTTCCTGGCGGGCGGCGGTGACCGCTCTGGCCATGCCCGATTCGGTGATACGGCCATCGGCGAAGAAGCGCTGGCGGAAACTGACACAGCCCATATGCAGGGACTCGGTTTCCACTGCCTCGAACCCCTCGCCGATGATCAGCTCACTGGACCCGCCGCCAATATCCACCACCAGCCGGCTGCCGCCGTTGGCGGCGAGACTGTGCGCCACACCGAGATAGATCAGGCGCGCTTCTTCGCGGCCGGCCACCACCTCGATGTCATGGCCCAGAACCTGCTCGGCGCGGGCGATAAACGCCTTGGCGTTACGGGCCATGCGCAGGGTGTTGGTACCCACCACCCGGACATTGCCCCGGCGCACTCCGGTGATCCGCTGAGCAAACCGCGCCAGGCATTCCAGTGCCCGCTGCTGGGTTTCCTCATCCAGCCGGTTATCGCTGTCCAGACCGCTGCCCAGCTGCACTTTTTCCGAGAGACCTTCCAGCAGGCGTACTTCTCCCTGATCCTGACGCGCCACCACCATATGAAAACTATTGGAGCCCAGATCGATGGCCGCCAGTTGCTCGCCTTGTCGCAAATTGTTCCCTCTCTGCCAAGCTGCGGAAGTGGCGACCGTCACCGGCGCGCCCTGTGAGTTGATTTTCGGCGCCGCAACGGCGCGCCGCAACCAGCAATCGACCTTGCCATAGGGTCCGACTGTCAGCGTAATCGACCCTCACGCTTGAAATCCCGCGTTGCCGGCCCGATAGTATCAATCCCGCGAAACCCTTAAGCAGGAGATATTCATGAGCGGCGAGATTATCAACGTCACCGACGCCGACTTCGAGGACAAGGTCCTCAAGGCGGACGGTCCGGTTCTGGTGGACTACTGGGCACCGTGGTGCGGCCCGTGCAAGATGGTGGCGCCGATCCTGGAAGACCTGTCCAAGGAATACGCCGACAAGCTGACCATCGCCAAGCTGAACATCGACGAGAACCCGGATACCCCGCGCAAGTACGGCGTACGGGGCATCCCGACTCTCACCGTGTTCAAGAACGGCGACGTCGAAGCCACCAAAGTGGGGGCGCTGTCCAAGTCCCAGCTCTCCGCTTTCCTGGACAGCACCCTGTAGTACGCTGTCAGTCCCGGCCAGCCCGTAATCAATTCGTCCCCGATCAGTTTGATTATGGGCTGGACAGGCGCCGACTCACGGTGGTACATTCCAAAACCAGCGTTTTCGCACCCTCAAGCAGGGGATCTCTAATTCGTTTGTTCTTGAGTTAAGATTCACCCATGGCCTCGCGTCAGGGGCGGCATCGGTGGGTGATTTTCGGCAGGGGGACATCCCTTCATTATCCATGATTCGACAACGGGCCTGAGCACACCGGCCGGATGTCCTGATATTTCCCACCGAAACCTCACGAACCAATCAATTAGAGATTTCCACGGCTTTGCCGGCTAAGCGCTCCAGAACGACGTGCCCTCATCGTAGGGACAACGAATCCGATAATCGGACTTTCATAAAACAACACCGTCCCCAGGTGTTTTCCAATCATTCATTCTCTAGACACCCAACACACCAATGAATCTGACCGAACTGAAGCAGAAGCCTATTGGCGAACTCCTGGACATCGCCAAGGAACTGGGCCTGGAAAACCTGGCCCGTACCCGCAAACAAGACGTCATCTTCTCGATTCTGAAGAGAGCCGCCAAAAACGGCTCGGACATTTACGGCGACGGCGTCTTGGAGATTCTTCAGGATGGCTTTGGCTTTTTACGTTCCGCCGAAGGCTCCTATCTGGCGGGACCGGATGACATCTATGTGTCACCGAGCCAGATTCGTCGCTTCAATCTGCGCACCGGCGATACCATTTCCGGCAAGATCCGGCCTCCCAAGGATGGCGAACGCTATTTCGCCATGCTCAAGGTCAACGAGATCAATTTCGACAAGCCGGAAAACGCCAAGAACAAGATTCTGTTTGAAAACCTGACGCCGCTGTTTCCCACCGAGCGGCTGGTCATGGAAGTGGGCAACGGCTCCACCGAGGACATCACCGCCCGGGTGATCGATCTGGTGGCGCCGATCGGCAAAGGGCAACGCGGCCTGATCGTGGCCCCGCCGAAAGCCGGTAAAACCATGCTCCTGCAGAACATCGCCCACTCCATCGCCCGCAACAACCCCGAATCCCACATGATCGTGCTGCTGATCGACGAACGTCCCGAAGAGGTGACGGAGATGTCGCGCACGGTACGCGGTGAGGTCGTGGCCTCCACCTTCGACGAACCGCCCGCTCGCCACGTGCAAGTAGCGGAAATGGTGATCGAAAAGGCCAAGCGTCTGGTCGAGCACAAGCAGGACGTGATCATCCTGCTGGATTCCATCACTCGTCTGGCGCGCGCCTACAACACCGTGCAGCCCAGCTCCGGCAAGGTTCTGACCGGTGGTGTGGATGCCCACGCCCTGGAGAAACCGAAACGTTTCTTCGGTGCCGCCCGGAACATCGAGGAAGGGGGCAGCCTGACCATTCTCGCCACCGCGCTGGTGGAAACCGGCTCCAAGATGGACGAGGTAATCTACGAGGAGTTCAAGGGCACCGGCAACATGGAACTGCACCTGGACCGCAAGGTATCCGAAAAGCGTGTGTTCCCGGCCATCAACATCAGGAAGTCCGGCACCCGTCGCGAAGAGCGGCTGGTCAGCGAAGACGAACTGCAGAAGATGTGGATCCTACGCAAAGTGCTGCATCCGATGGATGAGATCGGCGCCATGGAGTTCCTGTTGGACCGCATGAAACAGACCAAGACCAATCTGGAATTCTTCGAGTCAATGAAGCGCAAATAATCCGCGCTGACCTCGAGAAAGACAGCGAAAGGCCCGTCCCGGATACCCGAGACGGGCCTTTCGCGTTCTCACACCGGATTATTTACCGGCGGTGAGCGTGTTGTAGCTGGTCATCAGATTCCGGTAATCCGGAATATGTTTCGAGAACAGCGCAGCCAGCCCTTCAACGTCGTTACGCCAGTCACGGTGCAGTTCGCAGGCGGTACCGAACCAGGTCATCAGTTGCGCGCCGGCGGCGGACATCCGATCCCAGGCGGCATCCCGGGTAAGCGGATCGAAGGTACCGGAGGCATCGGTAACCACGAACACCTCGAAATCCTCCTCCAGTGCCGACAGAGCCGGAAAGGCCACACACACTTCCGTCACCACACCCGCGATGATCAGTTGCTTCTTGCCGGTGGCTTTCACCGCCTTGACGAAATCCTCGTTATCCCAGGCGTTGATCTGACCCGGCCGGGCGATGTACGGCGCATCGGGGAACAGCGCTTTCAGTTCCGGGATCAGCGGACCGTTGGGGCCGTCCTCGAAGCTGGTGGTCAGGATGGTGGGCAGATTGAAGTACTTGGCCAGATCCGCCAGCGCCAGCACGTTGTTGTTGAACTTGTCCGGCTCGATGTCCCGAACCAGCGACAACAAGCCTGCCTGATGATCAACCAATAACACGGCGGCATCATCTTTGTTCAAACGGTTGTATTGCTTACCCATGATCAATCTCCTCAATTGGTTTGCCTTGCCCGTTGGGTTATCGCTGCCGACAACCTCGTCGAAGGATCAAGATATCGCGGGTGCGAACATCTTGATGATCATGTTATTAATGGAACTCTGAGTCGTGTAGATAGTAAATTTGTCACTCAGTGTTCTATTAATGGAACGATAACAGGCCTGATCTTGGAAAACCTCAACGACCTCTATTACTACGTGAAGACCGTGGAACACGGCGGTTTTGCCCCCGCCGGCCGCGCCCTGGGCCAGCCGAAATCGAAACTCAGCCGGCGCGTGGCGGCGCTGGAGGAACGCCTGGGCGTGCGTCTGTTACACCGCTCCACCCGGCATTTCTCCGTCACGGAGATCGGGCGCACCTACTACGACCACTGCAAGGCGATGCTGGTGGAAGCCGAGGCCGCCCAGGACGCCATAGACAGCGTACGCGCCAGCCCCAAAGGGGTCATCCGGCTGACCTGCCCGGTGACCCTGCTGCATGTGCATATTGGCGCCTTCCTGGCGGACTTCATGACCCGCTACCCGGAAGTCACCGTGCATCTGGAAGCCACCAATCGGCGCGTGGATGTGATCAACGAGGGCATTGATGTGGCGATTCGGGTGCGGCCTCCGCCGCTGGAAGACAGTGATCTGGTGCTGAAGGTGCTCTCGGACCGCCATCCGGCAATGGTGGCCAGCCCGGCAATGGTGGCGCGTCACGGGCTACCGGCAACGCCTGAAGCGCTGAGTGAATGGCCGAGCCTGGCACTGAGCAACCCGCAATCCAGCTATGTCTGGGTTCTGTACGGCCCCGATGAGCACCAGGCCACCGTGCCTCACCATCCCCGCTTCGTCACCACCGACATGATTGCCCTGCGCCGGGCGGCGGTGGCGGGAGTAGGCGTGGTGCAGTTGCCGTTGCTGGCCGTGCGTCGGCAGTTGGACGACGGCAGCCTGATTCATCTGCTGCCGGACTGGGCACCACGCCGGGATATCATCCACGCGGTGTTTCCATCACGACGGGGCCTGTTACCGGCGGTGCGGACCCTGATCGACGAACTGGCTCTGTTTTACCAGTCCTTCGAGGAACGCTGAACGGACAGCCTCCCCCGCTTTTGCCGCACCACCACAACTCGCGGGCGGGATCAGTGGATAAACAGCCAGTAGAACAGCGCACCGATCATCACCCACTTGAGAATGTAGTACAGGCCGCGGTTACGCTTCTTCAGATCCTTGGCTTTGGCCCGGGCCTTGTAGACCACATCGAACACTTTATTCAGCAGGCCGACGCGATCCCCCGCCATATTCTCCGTACTGGTGGCGCGCACCACCACGGTCTTGAAGACCCGGTTGATGGCCGTGGCAAAACGGTAACGCAACGGCCGTTCCACATCGCAGAACAGGATCAGCCGATCCTGATCGGTGTTGTTTTCCGCCCAATGGATGAAGGTTTCATCGAACACCACGTCTTTACCGTCGTGCCAGACGTGCTGCTCACCGTCGACGTAGATGGCGCAGCGGTCGTCGTTGGGGGTCACCAGGCCCAGGTGATAACGCAGGGAGCCCGCGAACGGATCACGGTGCCTGCCCAGCTTGGCGCCGGCGGGCAACATGGCGAACATGGCCGCGTTGACGCTGGGCACCTGATTGACCAGCGCCACCGAACGGGGACACAGCGCTTCCGCGGAAGGCTGGGAATCGTCGTACCATTTCAGATAGAAGCGCTTCCAGCCGGTACGGAAAAACGAATGAAACGCCAGATCATTATCGCTGGCGGCCTGGCGAATATAGCCTTCGTCGAACAGCTTCATGGCCTCGTCGCGGAAGACTTGCCAGTTGTCGCGCAGCAAATCCAGGTCGGGGAAGGCGGAACAGTCCAGTAACGGCGTGTTTTCCACTTCGCTGGTGGCGTACACGAAGCAGTTATAGGGCCCCATGATGGTGGAATGATCCAACAACTGGCGGCTGAAGGAATGCCGGATCCGACCGCGAAAATGCACATAGGTCCCGCACACGATGAAGGTGTACAACACCAGCATCTTTCCTGACCATAACCATGCCACGAGTCATCCTCCCCTGGGCTGAGCGGTGTACAAAGCGGTATTGTACACCCGGACTGTGGCAACATAGTGTTAACATTTTTTCATCTTGACCGGGAAAGTAAATCGCCCATGAAATACCGCGATCTGCGCGACTTCATTCAGCAACTGGAACAGCAAGGCGAATTGAAACGGATCCAAGCCGCCGTGGATCCGCGCCTGGAAATGACGGAAATCTGCGACCGTACCCTCAAGGCCGGCGGCCCGGCGTTGTTGTTCGAAAACCCCAAAGGCTTTTCCATTCCGGTTTTGGGCAATCTGTTTGGCACCGAGCGCCGGGTGGCACTGGGTATGGGCCGGGATTCCATCGATGAACTGAGAGAATTGGGAGAGTTGCTGGCGTTTCTCAAGGAGCCGGAGCCGCCCAAGGGATTCCGTGACGCCTGGAGCAAACTGCCGATTTTCCGCAAGGTCCTGAGCATGGGACCGAAGCTGCTGAGCAGCGCGCCCTGCCAGGAACAGGTACTCGAAGGCGGCGACGTGGACCTGTTCCAACTGCCGATCCAGACCTGCTGGCCGGAAGACGCCGGCCCCCTGGTGACCTGGCCGCTGGTGATTACCCGTGGCCCCAACAAGGAGCGTCAGAATCTGGGGATTTACCGCCAGCAACTGATCGGCCGCAATAAACTGATCATGCGCTGGCTGAGCCACCGCGGCGGCGCCCTGGATTTCCAGGAATGGCGTCAGGCCCATCCCGGTGAGCCGTTCCCGGTGGCAGTGGCGTTGGGCGCCGATCCGGCCACCATTCTCGGCGCGGTGACGCCGGTACCGGATACCCTCAGCGAATACGCTTTCGCCGGGTTGTTGCGTGGCGGCAAAACCGAACTGATCAAGGCCATCGGCTCTGACCTGCAGGTTCCCGCCAGCGCCGAGTTCGTGCTGGAAGGGCATATTTATCCCAACGAGTACGCCGACGAGGGCCCCTTCGGCGACCATACCGGCTATTACAATGAAGTGGAGCGTTTCCCGGTCTTCACGGTGGAGCGCATCACCCACCGCCGCGACCCGATCTACCACAGCACCTACACCGGCCGTCCCCCGGATGAGCCTGCGGTGCTGGGTCTGGCGATGAACGAGATCTTCGTGCCGATCCTGAAAAAGCAGTTCCCGGAAATCGAGGATTTCTACCTGCCGCCGGAGGGCTGCTCCTACCGCATGGCGGTGGTGACCATGAAGAAGCAATACCCCGGCCATGCCAAAAGGGTAATGATGGGGGTGTGGTCGTTCCTGCGGCAGTTCATGTACACCAAATTCGTCATTGTCTGCGACGACGACGTCAACGCCCGCGACTGGAAGGACGTGATCTGGGCCATTACCACCCGCATGGACCCCCGGCGCGACACCGTGCTGGTGGACAATACCCCCATCGATTATCTGGATTTCGCCTCCCCAGTGGCGGGGCTGGGCTCGAAGATGGGGTTGGACGCCACCAGCAAATGGCCCGGCGAGACCGACAGGGAATGGGGCCGTGCCATTACCATGAGCGAAACCGTGAAGATGCGGGTGGATGAGATCTGGGACAGCCTCGGCATCGACTAGCCGGCGGGCTGTGCCACAAACCGCCCGGTACCGACGAGGACGCGATGATGAGCTGGAGCCCGCAAGACATTCCGGACCAACAATCCCGCACCGCCGTGGTGACCGGCGCCAACAGCGGTATCGGCTTCGAGACCGCCCTGGCACTGGCCGACAAGGGCGCCCGGGTGGTTCTGGCGTGCCGCGACCTGGCCAAGGCGGAGGCCGCCCGGGAACGCATCCATGAAAAGACCGGCGGGCGCGGCGAAATACAGATCGTGGAACTGGATCTGGCCAGCCTGAACAGCGTGCGACGCGCCGCAGATACGCTGCGCGAGCGCTATCCACGGCTGGATTTGCTGATCAACAATGCCGGTGTCATGTGGCTGCGCCAAGGCCGTACCGAGGATGGCTTCGAGCGCCAGTTCGGCGTCAATCACCTCGGCCACTTCGCCTTGACCGGTCTGCTGTTGCCGGCGCTGCGCGACGTGCCGGATTCCCGCATCGTCACTGTCAGCAGCCTGGCCCACAAAGCCGGCCGGCTGCATCTGGATAACCTGCAACTGGAGGGCCGCTATGGCCGGCAGCGAGCTTATGCTCAAGCCAAGCTGGCCAATCTGTTGTTCTCCCTGGAACTGGAAAGACGACTGCGCGCGGCGGAGGCCTCGACGCTCTCCCTGGCCTGCCACCCGGGCTTCGCCAATACCAATCTGGCGGAATCCGGTGTTGCCCGGGAAAGCCCGTTCGGGGTGGGCTATATCGCCCGCTGGCTGTGGCCCTTCTTCACCCAGAACGCCGCCCGCGGCGCCGCGCCCACCCTCTATGCCGCCACTAGCCCGCAGGTGCAGGGCGGCGGTTATTACGGCCCCGCCTACCTTAAGGAAGCGGTGGGCCCGCCGACGCTGGTGCACCCCAGCCGCCGCGCCCGTGACGCCGACGACGCGGCGCGCCTGTGGGAGCAATCCGAAGCGCTTACCGGCGTCCACTATCCCTGATCACCCCGCCACGATCTCCTGTTACTGGCTTCCTTTTTTCTTTTTGTGGTACGTTGGTGCCATAAAAAGAAAATCAAGGATCCAACATGTTGCCAACACTGCCGCGGCGCGCCCTGCTGAAGGCCTTGCTCGTCACCACCGGCGCCGCCATCCTGCCGTTATCCGCCCGCGGCCGCGCCGGACAGCCCCCATCCTGGAACAACTGGTCCGGCAACCAGAGCGTCACGCCAAAGCAACTTCTCTATCCCGCCGCCGAAAATCAGCTGGCCGATCTGTTGCGCCAAAGCAGCGGCACCGTGCGAGCGTTCGGCGGCAGCCACTCCTTCAGCCCCATTGTTCCCACCGATGACACCCTGCTGTCCCTGGAAGCCCTTAACGGCCTGCGCGGTCAGGACGACAGCGGCAATCTGACCTTCGGCGCCGGCACCCGGCTGGGCGCGGCGTCCGCCCAGGCCTGGCAGGTCGGCCACAGCCTCCGCAACGAGCCGGATATCAACCTGCAGTCCCTGGCTGGCGCCATCGCCACCGGCACCCACGGCACCGGCATCACTCTGCCCTGCCTCAGCGCCCAGGTAGGAGCACTGAGGGTCGTGCGCCCGGATGGCGAAGCGGTGTCCCTGACCACCGGTGACGGCGACGCTTTTCAGGCCGCCTGCTGCGGTCTCGGCGCCCTCGGGGTGATGACCCAGGTGACGTTGCGCGGCGACCCGGCCTACCGTCTGCGAGAACACACCTGGACCCTGCCACTGGACGACGCCATCGACTTCGTCGGCGCCAACCGGGACCGCTATCGCAATATTGAGTTTTTCGCCTTTCCGCTCGGTCGCACCGCCATCGTCAAAACCATGGAGCTGACCGATCAGGAAGACCAGCCGCTGATCCAGGACGACAGCAATGACTTGCTGGAAATGGTCTGTGAACTGAGCCTGCGCGCCCCCTGGCTTACCAGCACCCTGCAGAAGCTGGTGACGCTGTTCGTCAGCGACGAAGTCCGTCAAGGACCGGCCCATCAAATCTACGCCAACCGTCGCACCGTCCGCTTCAACGAAATGGAATACACGGTGCCCGCCGATGATGGCCTGGACTGCCTGCGCGAGGTCTGTGAGCGGATCCGCGATCAGGACATCAACGTGTTCTTTCCGATCGAATACCGCTACACCGCCGCCGACGACACCCTGCTGTCCATGTTCAGCGAACGCGCCGGCGCCAGTATTTCCGTGCACCAATACTACAAACAGGACTACCGGCCGCTGTTCGACGCGGTGGAGCCGATCTTTCAGCGCTTCGCAGGACGGCCCCACTGGGGCAAGTTGCACAGCCTCGACGCGACCCGCCTGCGCCCCCTTTATCCGCGCTTCGACGATTTCCTGGCGTTGCGTCGTGAGTTCGACCCCGAAGGCAGGATGCTCAATCCTTATCTGCGCCGGGTATTGGGCATTGAAACCGGGGGCCGCCGATGAAACGACGTCATTTTCTGCTGGCCCTGGCCGGCGGCGCGGCGCTGGCCTGGTGGCTCAAGCCCGGTGATCAGGGCCACCCCCATGCGCCCTACTTTCAGACGCTCAACGATACCCTGCGCGAAGGCCCGGGGCGGCCGCTGCTGTTGATTGACCAGGAACGGCTGGCCGCCAACTGCGCGCAGCTGGTGGCCGGACTACCGGCGGGCCGTCACTACCGCATCGTCGCCAAGTCCCTGCCCAGCGTGCCGCTGGTGCGCCAGGTGATGGCTCTGACCCACACCCGGCGGGTCATGGTCTTTCACCAGCCCTTCATCAATGCCATGGCGACGGCGGAGCCGGACTGCGATCTGCTGCTGGGCAAGCCAATGCCCGTGAGCGCCGCCGCGCTGTTTTACCAGGCGTTGCCCGCAAACGGCTTTGATCCGGACCGGCAACTGCAATGGCTGATCGACGGTAGCGAGCGCCTCCAACAGTACCTCGCCCTGGCCCGGCGCCTGAACCGGCGGCTGCTGATCAATGTGGAAATCGACGTGGGGCTGCATCGTGGCGGCCTCACCGGAGCCGAACAACTGGACGAGTTGCTGGCGTTGATCCACGCCCATCCCGAACACCTGGCCTTCAGCGGCTTCATGGGTTACGACGCTCAGGTGGGCAAACTGCCCGGCTGGATCGAGGACCGCGACACCAGTTTGCGCAAATCCCAGGACCGCTATCGTGCTTTCATCGAGCGTCTGTATCAGTTGGAACCGGCCTACCGGGAACAAGCGCTGACCTTCAACGGCGCCGGCAGCCCGACGCTGCGTCTGCATGGTGACGACACGCCCCTCAATGAACTGGCCGCCGGCTCCTGTCTGCTCAAGCCCACCGACTTCGACCTGGATACCCTGACGGATTTCCAGCCCGCCGCCTTCATCGCCGCTCCGGTTCTGAAACGGCTACCAGGGCTGCATCTGCCGGGACCGCTGCCCCTCGGCGAAATCTGGTCCTGGTGGGACCCGAACCGTCGCCAAACCTATTTCATCTACGGCGGCGCCTGGAAAGCCGAGCCCGCCTCCCCGCCAGGCATCCGCGCCAATCCGGTGTATGGCATCAGCACCAATCAGATGATGTTCAACGGCGCGCCCGCCACCGCCCTGCGCGAGGACGACCAGATCTTTTTCCGTCCTACCCAGAGCGAGTTCGTATTGCTGCAATTCGGTGACCTGGCGGTTATCGAACAAGGCCGGGTACACGCCTGGTGGCCGCCCTTCCCGCAACAGCCGGAAACCGCCCCGGTTGCGGCAAGGACGGGCGCGGCAGACGCCACGTAAGCGCGGCGGGCAGCAGCTGATCGGCCGGCATTTGATTGGCCTTCATCTGGTCCGCATAGTCCATCAGCAACCGTCCTCTGAGCGGCGCCCCCAATTGGCACCAGGTCACGCCCAGATTGAACACGGTGTTGGCATCATCCCGGTTCCATACCAACGCGCGTTGGAAGCGGCACAGAGCGCGGGGCCAGTCCCCGCACCGTGCCCAATAGATGCCCTCGATACTGCACAGGGCCGCGTTTTCCGGGTAACGCTGCCGCAACCCTTGCAGCTCTTCCTCGGCCTGTTGCCAGACCCCGCCATCGATCAGGCCGCGCAGGCGCAGCGCGTGTTCGCAGCGCACGCTCATGAGGACGCCCCTCCCCGTTGAGCCAGCCCATGCCAATCGACCCGGCGAGTCAGAATCATCACCGCCGCCAGCGCCGCGAACAGCAACAACGAGCCCATCAGCAACGCGTAGTCCTCGGCCAGCAGGATGGCGAACAACAACCCCAGCACGATCAACTGCGCCGAAGCGAATCCCCAACCCGCCAGTTTCGACTTCAACACCGCGCTCAGGTACACCCCGATCAACCCAACGCAGGCCACCGCGCCCGATACATAGGCCCAGACAAAGTCCACGTGCTCGCCCAGTGCCACCAGCAGCAGGTAAAACATCGCCAGCGCCAGTCCCACCAGCAAATACTGCATCGGGTGCATGGCCACCCGGCGCATCACCTCGAACAGGAAGAAGGCGGCGAACGTCAGCCCGACGATCAGAAAGCTGTACTTCAAGGCCCGCTCACTGGAAAGCAGACCGGTGACCGGCTGCACCAGATCGACGCGCAAGAACTGGCTGTCATTCCTACAACGCCCGTCGCTTTGCAGGCAGTCGATGGCGCTGGAAGCCGCCAGGCTGTTGGTCTGCCAGCGACCGATGAAACCGTCCTCGCTGACCTCCCGTTCCGCCGGCAGCATCAGTCCGGAGAAGCTCGGATGCGGCCAGTCACCACGCAGGGTCATGCGGGTTTCCTTGGCCATCGGCAACGCCGCCAGGCTGGTGCTGCCGTTCAGGTTCAAACGCAAACGGACCGTGAAGGGGCCGGACAGATCCTCCGGCAAAGGCGCCGCCACCACACCGCCGCCCTGCAGAACGGAGGGCATCGACGCTGGCTCCACCAACGGCAACGTACGCTCGCCGATACGCAACACCGGCCGCTCCACCAGGCCGCGCAGGTCGCCAACCCGGAACACCAGCAGCGGCGTGCCGGACGACACTATGGACGCATCCGCTTTGGCGGCCTGCAGCCATTCCGCCGGGAAATGCGCCTCCAGTTCAATCACGCTTTGATACACCGGTGTACCGTAAATGCCACGGTACAGCATGCGGCTTTGCAGATTACCTTCGATGTCCAGGGTATTCGGCAGATAACGATCCAGGTCACGGCGCAGCTTGCGGCGCGGGCTCGCCGCTTCTTCCTCGGTGGCATCGCGGGTGCTCTCCGTCGCCCAGTACTCGCGCACGCGCGGCACCATCAGCAGCGGCCCGGACAACGTCTGTTCCTTGGCGAATTGGTTGCTGATTTCGTGGCTCACCAGCAGTGCGCGGTTCTGGCGCTCATCGATCTTTATCTGAATCATCAACAGCGGACCGACCAACACCAGCATCAGGCCGCAAATCATCAGGATTTTCTTCAGTGGACTGTAAGAAGCCATGGGTCACTCCCCTCTTTGGAGTGCCCAGCTTGCCCGCGCTGTTTGAGAGGAGTGTGGGGGTTTTGTGAGGATGGGACGCTACCCCAGGCACAACCGCACCCGTACGCCCAGATCCAGGTTTTCCACCCGCAACCAGCCGCCATGCAGCTCACCGATTTCCTCCACCATGGCCAGTCCGAGCCCGGAGCTTTTTTCCTCTCCCGGCGCCGGCAGAGAGTAAAATCGCTCGGTGACCCGGGCCAGCGCGTAGTCCGGAATACATGGCCCCCGGTTGCTGACGTCGATGCCCTGCTGGCCCCCTTCCCGCCAACCGTCGACGTCGATGGTGGAACCCGGTTCGGCGAACCGCAGGGCATTGTCCAGCAGATTGAACAGGGCCAGACGGGTAGTATCCGGTTCCACCCGCAATACCGGTTCGCCACTCAACGCCACACTCAGCCGTTTCTCATCCAGCAGCACCTGGCGGCTGAGCTGCCACTCCGCCAGCAACGCCGCCAACCGCTGCGGTTCCCGGGGCGGCAGACTCTCCAGTTTTTCCAGCCGCGCCAGCGCCAGCATGCGATCCAGCAGATCGCTGAGCCGCTGGCTCTCGTGCACCACATTACCGGTCAGTCGGCTCAGGGCGGGCTCGCTCACCTCCTCGGCCAGAATCTCCCCGGCCCCCCGGATGGCCGCCAGCGGACTCTTCATTTCGTGGGTCAGCATGGTGATGTGATTTTCCAGCCGCGCCCGTTCCTCCAGACGGCGGCGCATGGCGGTGACGGCATCGGCCAGTTCGCGGATCTCATCATGAACGCGGAAGCGCGGCGGCGACGGCCTGCGCCCATCGGCCACCGCCAGGGCATAGCCGCGCAGCCGTCCGACCCGGTGGCTGATCCACCAGGCCAGACCGATGCCCAGCAACAGACAGGCGACCAGCGCCTGCCAGCCGTAGCGGATCAGGCGCTGTTCCGCCTGTTCGATGAACGGTTCGATGGCGGCCCCCGGCTTGCCCAGGGTCACCACGCCAATCAGCGTGCCCTGGTGGCGCACCGGCGCCGCCACGTACAACACCGAGGACGCCGGGTCATTGGGGTCGGTGCGGGTGGTGCGGGCGCCGTATTTGCCCTGCAAGGTCAGGTGCACATCGTTCCAGCGGGAAAAATCCTTGCCTTCGTTCTCGCCGCGCGAATCGAACAAAACGATGCCATCGGCACTGGTGATGTAGATGTGGGTATCGATGCGATTCTTGCTCAATCCCCAGATGTTGGCGCCCGGCAGCCGCTGGGCGTAACGCCTCAGTGCCGAGCGCAGTGCCGGGGTGACCACCAACTCGTCTCCCCGGGTGTCCATGGCGATCACCTCCGCCAGCAGATTGGCGGCATCCACCAGGGTTTCCTCCGCCGACTGGCGCACCAGCGGCTGGGCCTCATCCAGCACCAGGTCCATGGTGAACCAGCTCACCAGCCCCATGATCAGGAAGAAGATCAGCAGGAACTGACCGCTGAGTTTCATGGCCGCTCCAGCACGTAGCCGAGACCGCGCCGGGTGACGATCCAGGCGTCCCCGCCCAGCGGCCGCAGCTTGGCGCGCAGCGTTTTGATATGAGTATCCACGGCCCGCTCGAAACTGTCCTCGTCACTGCCACAGATATCCAGCAGCCGGGCCCGGCTGTACACCTGGCCCGGATGTTTCACCAGCGCCTCGAGAATCAAATACTCGGAGCGGGTCAGAGACAGCGCCTGATCCCGAAACCAGGCTTTCGCCGCCTGCTCGTCCACCCGCCATTCCCTTCCCTGCGCCACGGGCGCCGGCGCGCCTTTATCCAGGCGTTTGAGAATGGCACGGATGCGCGCCACCACTTCGCGCGGACTGAAAGGCTTGGTGACGTAGTCGTCACCACCCAGTTCCAGACCGAGAATGCGATCCACCTCATCCTGGCGGGCGGTGAGGAACAACACCGGCACTTCGCTGGAACGGCGTAATTGTTTGAGAACCTCGAAGCCATTGAGATCCGGCAGCCCCACATCCAGCACCACCAGCGCCGGGCTGTCGCCGTCCAACCGCGCCAAGGCCTGTTCACCACGTTCCACATGGGTGACCTGAAAGTGCTCCCGCTGCAAAGCGAAGATCAGTGGCTCCGCCACCCGAGGCTCATCATCGACAATCAAAATGTGTTCCGTCACCGGGCACCCCCTTCTCTGGATCGCGCCCATCATACCCTACCGGTTGCCCTGAGCGCCGCTGACGGCTTACCGTTGGGGCTCGCGAGGGCCGAGCGCCTGCCAACAAACAACAGGAAGGGAAGAATCATGAGCGAGGCACGGGAGTTTGATCTGATTGTATTCGGCGCCAGCGGCTTCACTGGCCGCCTGGTGGCGGAGTATGTACAGCAGCGCTATGGCACCGACGGCGGGCTGCGCTGGGCCCTGGCCGGTCGCAACGAAAGCAAGCTGGAACAGGTACGCGACGAACTCGGCATTGATCCCGGCGTGGCGATCCTCAAGGCCGACGTCACCGACGCCGACAGTCTGCGCGCCCTGGCGCGGCGGACCCGGCTGGTATTGACCACCGTCGGCCCTTATCAGCTCTACGGCGAGCCTCTGGTGGCCGCCTGTGCCGGCGCCGGCACCGACTATGTGGATCTGTGCGGCGAAGTGGCGTGGATGCGTCACATGGTCGACAAATACCAGGAACAGGCGCAAAGCAGCGGCGCCCGCATCGTTTTCTCCTGCGGCTTCGACTCCATCCCTTTCGACCTTGGCGTCTGGTTCCTGCAAGAACAGGCGCGGGCCAGACTGGGCGCGCCGCTGCCCCGCATCAAGGGACGGGTACGGCGGATGAAGGGCACGTTCTCCGGCGGCACCGCCGCCAGCCTGCAAGCCACCCTGGCCTCGGCGCGGGACGCGGAAGTCCGTAAGCTGCTGGTGAATCCATTCGCCCTGACCCCGGGTTTCGAAGGCCCGAAGCAGCCACCAGCCGCCGAGATCGAGTATGACCAAACCCTCGGCAGTTGGGTGGCGCCTTTCATCATGGCGGCCATTAATACCCGCAACGTGCACCGCTCCAACTTCCTGCTCGGTCACCCCTACGGCGAGGACTTCGTCTACGATGAGATGATCCTCACCGGCCCCGGCGACAAAGGCGAGGCCACCGCCCAGGCGGTGGCCAACGATCGTTCCCTGACCGGTGACAAGGCGCCCAAGCCCGGCGAGGGGCCGGGCAAGGAGGAGCGGGAAAACGGCTTCTACGATGTGCTGTTCCTGGGTGAAACCGCCGACGGCCAGACTCTCGCCGCCAGTGTCTCCGGTGACAAGGATCCCGGTTACGGTTCCACCTCGCGCATGATCACCGAGAGCGCCCTGTGTCTGCTGCGGGACGCCACCGACACCCCCGGCGGCATCTGGACCACGGCGCCGGCCATGGGCGACAAACTGATCCGCCGCCTGGAACAGAACGCCGGACTGCGTTTCGCCCTGGAAGACTGACCGCCCACAGCACGGCCAGGGAGCACGGGAATCAAGGAAAGCCCCGTACTTCCCGGCTCAGTCGTCGAACTGGTAAAGACGGGCGGGGTTGTCGGTCAGCACCTGTTTTCTTGTCGACAGGTCCGGCACCAGGCGCAGAAACTCATTGACCAGATCCCCATCGTCCGGGATTGGCCCTGGCAGTTGCACGTGAGGCCAGTCGGTCCCGAACAGGCAACGATCCGCCCGCACCTCCAACAGCGTGGAGAAGAACGGGTCCACATCGTGAAACGGCGCGCGCTCCAGGGCGGTAATGCGGTTCGGTCCGGTGAGCTTCACCCAGGTGCGTCCGCCTTGCAGCAACTCCAGGAGAGCCCGGAAGCCGGGATGCTCGATTCCCCGGTGGGTGGGAATATGGCCCATGTGGTCGACCACGCTGTCGGTGGGCAGCCGGTCCAGGCGCTCGACCAGCCGTTCGAACCGCGACACGTCCACCAGGAACTGAACATGCCATCCCAGCCCGGCGATTCGTCGGGACAGCAGTTCAACGTCCGCGAACGTCAGGCCGCCGGGAAACACCAGATTGACGCGCACGCCGCGCACCCCGGCCTCATGCATACGCTCAAGCTCGGCGTCGCTGATGCGGTTATCCACCACGGCGATGCCACGCCATTGGATATCATCGTCAGCGCGCCGGCGGGCCAGGGCGTCCAGCATGCGCCGGTTATCGGTGCCGTACACACTGGGCTGCACCAGCACCGCGCGCTGAAAACCCAGGGTGTGCAACAAGTCCCGATAGGCTTCCTCGGAAGCGTCCGGCGGTGTGTAACTGCGGTTGGGCTGATACGGGTACCGGCTTTGCGGGCCAAACAGATGGGCGTGGGTATCACACGCTCCCCGGGGCAAGGCGCTTGCGGGCTTGCTTGGCGCCGGGTGCGGTCCCGGGATCGTCGGCTCACTGATTCCGGACGTCGGTTTCTGATTCACGGTCATACCATCTCTATTTTGCTAGCCCAACAGGCCCGGAAGCCAAAGCGTCACCGCCGGAACATAGGCGGTCAGTGCCACTACGCCAATGAGAACCAGGAAGAACGGCCAGAGATTGCGGGCCACTTTCTCGATACTCAAACCACTGATGGTGGAGGCGACGAACAGGGAGTACCCCAGCGGCGGGGTGATCATTCCCACGGCGAAATTGATCACCACCATGGCGCCCAGTTGCACCGGATCCAGCCCCACCTGGGTGCCCACGGCGGTCAGAACCCCGCTGAGGATGACCATCGCGGACACGGTGTCCATGACCGCGCCGAGCACCAGCAACATGATGTTCAGCAACAGCAGGATCAGGAACGGGTTCGATGTAATGCTCAGCAGTACTTGCGTGACCTGCGAGGGAATCTGCTCACTGGCGATGATCCAGGCAAAGCCGTAGGCCACCACGATAATGAACATGATCACCGTGGTGGTACGCATCGACTTTATGAACAACGGGATCAGCGATTTCCATTGCAGATCCTTATAAATGAACAGGCCAATGACGAGGCTGTACAAGGCGCCCACCATGGCCGCCTCGGTGGGGGTAAACACGCTCCCGTAAATACCTCCGAGGATCACCACCGGCGCCAACAACGCCCATATCCCTTCACGTATCGCCGCCAGGATCTCCCGGACACCGGGGCGCTTCTCCCTGGTGATACCCAGGCGCCGGGCATAGAGATAACTGACAACGCAGAACCCCGCCGCCGCGATCAGACCGGGCAGGACACCCGCCAGGAACAATTTGGAGATCGACTCTTCCGCCAGCACCCCCCAGATGATCATGGGAATGGAGGGCGGGATCATTTGCCCCAGCGGCCCGATGGAAGTGGACAACGCCGCGCCGTAGCCCCGTGAATAGCCGCGTTTTTCCAGCTCATCGATCATCACCGACCCCACCGCGGCGGTGGTGGCCGGCGCGGATCCGGTAATGGCGCCGAAAAACGTACCGGCCGCCACGGTGGACATGGAAAGTCCGCCAGTTAAGTGGCCAAAACAGACCGAAGCCACCCTGACCAGACGCTTGGACAGCCCACCCGCGCTCATCAGGTCCCCCACCAGAATGAAACCGGGAATCGCCAGCAGGCTGGTGATGGTGCTCCCCGCGATCAGGCGCTGGGCCAGGATCATCGGATTGTAGTCGGCCATCCAGATACCCACGGCGGTGAGCAGGCCCAGGGTAAAGGCGATGGGAACCCCCAGCAGCAGCAGGACGAACAGCCCGACGATCAGAACAACGCCAATCTCACTCATCGACGGCGCCTCCGTGCTCACCAAGCGACCCGGGGCGGAACAGCAACACCAAGGCATGGAAGACGATCAAGGCGCCACTCGCCGGCACCGCCGCACCTTGCAACCACAAGGGATAACGCAGCGCCGGTGACACCTGGTGCGCGGTAAAGGCGGTGAATTGCCAGCCGGCCCACAACATCAACCCGCCGAACAGCAGAATCAGTATCACGCTGCCCCGCTCAAGCAAGTGCCTGGGCAGGCCGGGTAAGGCGTCCACCACAATGGAGACGCGCACGTGTCCGAACTCCCGCGTCAGTACGCTGGCGAACAAAAACACTGTCCAACTGAACGCCAGCAGCGCGATCTCATCACTCCAGGACAAGGAAGAGTTCAGCACATAGCGGCAGAACACCCCGGCCAGCAGGGCCAGGGTCATGATCAACGCGCTGGCCGCGCCAAGCGCGGCCGTCACGGCGGCAAGGTATTTGCTGCCTGCTTCGAGATATCTATACATGCTGGTATCCGTTAAGGAACGAGGCTCCGAGAGCGGGTTGGAGCCCTATGCCACACCGTTATTCCGTGACCAGTTCCATGGCGCGATCAACCAGGTCTTCGCCGATGCGTGGCCGATATTCTTCATAGACCGGCCGCACCTCGTCGCGGAAAGCGCCGGTATCGGCAATCCCGGTAACCGCCATGCCCTTCGCCTTGATCTTCTCGATCAACGCCTGCTCGTTCTTCGCCACCTCGGCGCGTTGCCGCTCGATGGCTTTCCGCGCGGCGCTACGCACCGCCTCCTGCTGCTCGGACGACAGACGGGAGAACGCCTGTTTGGACATCAGCAGCGGCAAGGCGTTATAGGTGTGGTTGGTCAGCGAAAGATACTTCACCACGTCGGCGTACTTGTTGGCGTAAATCACCGCCAGCGGGATCTCGAGGCCGTCCACCGTGCCTTGCTGCACCGCCATGTAGGCGTCGCTCCAGGCCATGGGAACCGGATTGGCGCCCAGGGCCCGGAAGCTGGCGATAAACAGATCGCTCGGCTGCACGCGCAGCTTCACGCCCTGCAAATCGTCCGGTGCCTGCACCGGCCGCTTATTGTTGATGACATGGCGGAAGCCGGCTTCGGCAAAGCCCAGGCCGATCAGACCCTGTTTCTCCAGTCGGGCGAACAGTTCCTGCCCCACCTCGCCATCCAGTACCTCGTGGGCCTGGGCCCGATCCTTGAACAGAAACGGCAGGTCAAGGAGCTGGAAGCTCTTGTCCAGAGTGCCTAACTGGGTGCCGGTGATAACGCCGGCATCCAGCGTGCCGAATTGCATCCCTTGCAGCATGTCCGTGTCGTTACCCAACTGGTTGTTGGGGAAGAACTTGATCTCGAACTGTCCCGGCGCCGCGGCTTCCAGCTCTTCCTGGAAGTAGTGGGCGGCGATGGCATAGGGATCCACTTCGCTGTCGGCGGTGGTCCATCCCAGGCGGATCACGGTGGCGGCCTGAGCCACGCTCACCGCGGCCAGGGCCGCCGCCAAAATGGCAGCGGGCATCAACGTTTTGACGGATCGGAGTAAGGGCGTCATCACGGCTTTCCTGTTTGTTTTGATGGGGTTGTGGCATGGGACAGGCGGGGCGAAAAGCGCTCCACCAAACTTGTCCTACAAGTTGATCATAATTTTACCAGTGCTGTAAAGTCAGTCATCACCCCCCGGCCAATCCTCCCCGGTCCGAGTCATAACCGGTCCGTACGTGGAGCAGCGAGCCCCCGGAGAGGTACTATTACCGCCAGCGGCCCCGATGCCGTTTAGCCAACGCCGTTTGCACCGAACAGGATGAGCCCTATGAAACAAGCTGCCGCTGCAGGACGCAGCCAGCTTTCCGTGAAGATTTCCCGCCATCTGGAAGCGGAGATTTCCGCCGGCCGCCTCAAGCCCGGTGACCGCATCCCCAGTGAGTCCCAACTGACGGCGCGGTTCGGTGTCGGCCGCAACGTGGTCCGGGAGGCGATAGCGCGGCTCAAATCGGAAGGTCTGGTGGAGAGTCATCAGGGCCTGGGTGCCTTCGTATCCAGCAAGGCCCATCGCAACAGTTTTCGCATCGACCACGATGAACTGAGCCATCTGCCCAAACTCCGCCAACTCTATGAGTTGCGTCTCGATCTCGAAGTCTCCGCCGCCGGCATGGCTGCCCGCCGCCGTTCCCGCAGCCAGCTTGCGGCGATCCAGGCCGCCCTGTCCACGTTACGCGACGCCCTTGCCAACGGTCAGGGCATGGTCGAGAGCAGCCTGGCTTTCAAACGCGCCATTGCCGACGCCACCGGTAACGAATACTTCAAGAACTTCGTGCTGTTTCTGACCGCCCACATCTTTGAGGCCGCTTCTTTCGAACGGCGCATCGCCACTTCCGGAGCGCTGCGCGAAACCGTGCTGACCGAATACGAGTCGATCCTCGAGGCGATCACCGTGGGCGACCCGGACCTCGCCCGCCGCGCCGCCTGGACCCAGATCATCAATTCCGCCGAGCGCAACGGGCTGCGTGGTCTGCAAGGCTGGGAGGTCACGCGCATGACCTCGCTTGGCGAGACCTACGCCCCACCCTGCGCGCCACCGGTATCGAGCTGCAGCGCCCCATCGTTACCGCTTCCCGACGGTGCCTGCGATTGCCACTTCCACATCATCGGTGACGCCGCGGACCACCCTTTCACCCCGCATCGCTCCTATACGCCGCCGCCCGCGTCACTGGACGACTACCGGAAAATGCAGGGCACGCTGGGTCTGAGCCGGGGGGTTATCGTGCAACCCAGCGTCTACGGTTATGACAACCGGGTGGCACTGGAAGCCTTGCGTCAAGGCGGCGGCCACTATCGCGGCGTGGTGGTGATCAGTGATCAGACCAGTGAACAGGAATTGCAGGAAATGGACGCCCTCGGGGTACGCGGGGTGCGCGTCAACCTGATCTACAAAAGCGGTGTCGAGGTCTCGGATGTGGCCAGTCTGGCGCGCAAGGTGGCGCCGTTGGGCTGGCATCTGCAATTGCTGATCGACATCTCGGAATTCGCCGATCTCTACGACACCGTGGCCAACCTGCCGGTGGAGGTGGTGATCGATCACATGGGACACATGCCGGCCAGCATCGGTGTGAAGCATCCGGGATTCCGCGACCTGCTGCGTCTGGCCCGGGACGGCAAGGCGTGGGTAAAGTTATCCGGCGCTTACCGCTTCACCAACCAGCCGGACACGCCCTACTCCGATGTCACGCCCTATGCCAAGGCGCTGATCAAAGCCAATCCCGATCAGATCCTGTGGGCCAGTGACTGGCCCCACGTGTGTATTTCCGTGCCGATGCCGGACGACACCACCCTGCTGGAAGAATTCTTCCAGTGGACCGGACACGACGAGACCATAATCCGCAAGATTCTGGTCGACAATCCCGCCCGCCTTTACGGTTTTTAAACGGGCTCCTCGGCGGCCTTCCGGGCGCCAGCGACATCAACCGCTGGCACATAAGGGACTACGAAGCCGCTGTAGGAGCTTGCCTGCAAGCGAATCTTGAGACCCGGAGGCCCATTCGCTTGCAGGCAAGCTCCTACAGCGGCTTCGTAGCGACCTCCGGATTTATGTCTCCAAACAGGCTTGAGACTTAACGTCACAGCGATTGTGGGATACCAGCGGCCAGAAGAACACCTGCGCTTGCCGGCTACCTCGAAGCGGAGCTGTGTTAGGCCTTTGCGGGACCCTGTCGAACAGGGACGTTCGACCGGGAGCTTACATGGACGTATTCACGGCGTTCCCGCAAAGGTCTAACGCGGCTTCGCCGCCCTCGATGGAGAGATCGCCAAACCCCGAGGAGCGCTTATAACTCCGGCGGTATCCGGTCAAACCACGGTTCGGCCCGTTCCAATTGTGCCGCCAGGGACAACAGCTTGCCTTCGTCGCCATGGCCACCGACAAACTGCACGCCCAGCGGCAGGCCGTTGTCACACCAGTGCAGCGGCACCGACATGGCCGGCACGCCGGTGACGTTGGCCAACTGCGTGAACGGCGTGTACTTCAGGTTTTCCCGTGCCATCTGCTCCACCAGTCCGGTTTTCATCAGCAGTTTTTGCGCACCGGTTTTCAGTACCAGTTTCAGCGCCGCCTGCTGCAAGGGCGGTGTCGCCATGGCCCCGATACGCGCCGGCGGCATGGCCAGGGTCGGCGTCATCAAGAAGTCATACCCTTGAAGGAACGCCATCAACTGACGCGTGTAGGTTTGCCAGCGCTGGTAGCACTGCAGATAATCCGGCGCGCTCAGGCTGCGCCCGAACGCCGCCATCGCCAGGGTATCCAATTCGAAGCCGTCGTCGCCGGCGCCGGTGAGCCGGCGCATCTCGTTGACGCTGTCGGCGCACTTGGCGAACCAGACCATCAGCCAGTCCATGCTCATGGCCATGACATCGATGTCCGGCTCCGCTTCTTCCACCCGGTGGCCGAGGAATTCCAGCAAAAGGGCTGTCTTCTCCACCGCCTTCACCGCCTCGGGGTCCACTTCTGTACCGATGGGCGAGCGGTTGGTGAAGGCGATGCGCAAAGTCCCCGGGTCACGTTCCGTCTCCTCCCGGTAAGGCCGCGCGGGGGGCGCCAGCGGATAGAGGCTGGCCAGTTCGTCTCCGGCCACCGCATCCAGCAGTACCGCGCAATCGCGCACCGAACGGGTCACCGCGTGATTCACCGACAGTCCGTGCAGGGCTTCACCGAAATCCGGCCCCCAGGGTGTGCGGCCACGGCCGGGCTTGAGCCCGAACAGGCCACAACAGGCCGCCGGAATACGGATACTGCCACCGCCATCATTGGCGCCGGCGAAGGGCACCACCCCGGCGGCCACCAGGGACGCCGAACCACCGGAAGAACCGCCGGGGGTGTGATCGGGATTCCAGGGATTGCGGCAGGGACCGAACGAATCCGGCTCGGTGATCCCCTTGGCGCCAAACTCCGGCGTATTGGTGCGCCCGAACAGTACCAGACCGGCCTGGCGCCAGCGCTTCACCAGCTCCGAATCATGGGGAGCGCGGAAGCCCATGCTCTTGAGCGCCTTGTTACCCATATAACAGGGCGCTCCGGCCATCTCCTGGAACAGGTCCTTGGCCAGCATGGGCACCCCCGCCAACGGTCCGGAGAGCGGTCTCTCCGCCGTGCGCCGGCCTTCCTGGTAAAGCGGAATGACCAGGCCGTTGAGCTTCGGGTTGACCTGTTCCGCCCGGGCGATGGCCAGTTCCAGCAATTCCGCCGCGCTGACTTCCCCCGAAGCCACCAGTCCGGCCAGCGCAACGCCATCCAACTTACGGTATTCGTCAAAATTCATGATGGTATCCTTATGGTTATCGTATGGAGTCCGACCCCAATCTCCACACCGCCCTTGAACTTGTTTGGGCTCTTATCCTACATGGCATCCGGCGATGGGTATGGGCTCCCTTTGCGCCAAATACGTCCTCAGGAGGTAATGATGAAAGCAGTGGGTTTTGACCGCCCCCGAACCATTGAAGACTTGCACGCGTTACAGGATATCGAGATGGACACCCCGGTTCCCGGTCCCCGCGATCTGCTGATCGCGGTGGAAGCGGTATCGGTGAACCCCGTGGACACCAAGGTGCGCCAGCGGCCACTGGCCGAACCCGGCTTCCGGGTGCTCGGTTATGACGCCGCCGGCCGGGTGCAGGCGGTGGGTGACCAGGTTCAGGGTTTCAAGCCCGGCGACCGGGTCTGGTATGCCGGCGCCATGCAACGCCAGGGCAGCAACGCCCAGTTCCAATGCGTTGATGAAAGACTGGTGGCGCACAAACCCGACAGTCTCGGCATGCAGGAAGCCGCCGCGTTGCCGCTGACCACGCTGACGGTCTGGGAAGCCCTGGAAGACCAGCTCGGTCTGACCCCGGACACCGCCAAGGGCAAGACCTTGCTGGTGGTGGGAGGCGCCGGAGGGGTCGGTTCCATCGGCATTCAACTGGCCGCCCGCCATTTTGGTATGACGGTGATCGCCACCGCCGGCCGCGACGAATCCGCCCGCTGGTGTCAGTCCATGGGGGCCGCCCACACCATCGATTACCGCCAGGGGCTGGTAGAACCGGTAAAAGCCCTCGGTATCGACGGCGTGGACGCTGTTCTGCTGGCCCAGGAGCCGGATCCGTATTGGGCCGAAGCCTGCGAACTGGTCAAACCGCTGGGCGGCATCGTTACCATTGTCGACGCCCGCGGCCCTCTGGATCTGAACGCGCTGAAACCCAAAAGCGCCCGCTTCGCCTGGGAATTCATGTTTACCCGGGCCATGTTCGGCGTGGACATGGAGCGCCAGGGGGAGATTCTGTCCCAGGCCGCCAAACTGGTGGATGAAGGTGTACTGCAAACCACCCTGGGCGAGTCCCTGGGCCCGATCAACGCCGCCAACCTGAAGCAGGCGCACCGCCGTATCGAGGATGGCCGGACCATCGGCAAACTGGTTCTGGCCGGCTGGGAGGACTAAGCGGACATCAGCACCAGTCCCAGTTCCGCCAGCCGCTCCCGCGCCCGATCATGCATGGCCGCGGCCGCCGACGAGGACCAGTCGATAACGATTGATTTGGCGTCCGGCTGCGGGCAACTCACCCGGGCGCCGGTATCCAGTTCGGCGATCAGTTGTCCGGCCCGGTAGCTCACCGCTTTTTGCCGCAATTGATAACGCGCCACCTTGCCCAGCGGTGTCATCGGCATCGAGGGCAATACGAACACATGGCGGGGGCGGGCCTGTGGCACGGCGATACGATCACACACGAAGGCATCGATGCTTTCGACACTGCGCGCATCCGTCCCGGCGCGCAGTGTCACGTACAGCACCGGCAGCTCTCCGGCATACTGATCCGGCATCGCCACCACGGCCGCCTCCAGCACCGCCGGGTGTTCTTCCGCCACCTGCTCCAGCATTTGCGGATCAATGTTATGGCCACTGCGGATAATCACTTCCTTGGTGCGGCCGACAATCCGCAGTTGCCCGTCATCAGTGACGGCCACCAAATCCCCGGACGGTATCCAGCCGTTGCGCGGCCGATCCTGCGTGCCGGTGGCGGTACGATAGCCGACGAAGACATTGGGGCCCCGCACCCACAGCTCGCCACGCTGGCCCGCCCTGAACGGCCGGCCCGGCTCCTCGATGGCCACCTCCACCAACGGCACCGGGTGTCCGGCCAGCGGCGGCCGGAACATCCCGTCGATGAACTGGGCGGTAACGATACCGGCGGACTCGGTCATGCCGTAAAGCTGATACACCGGGGCGCCGCTGATCGTTTCCAGGCGCCGGGCCAGTTGCGGATTGAGCGCCGAACCACCGGTGAGAAAGGCTCTCAGGGAAGCGCATCGTTGCTGTTGGCGGGGGGCGTCGGCCAGGGTTGAAAGCGTGGCCGGCACGCCGCCCACCAGCGTCACCTCCAACGCGTCCAGCATCGACCAGAAACGCCGGATCACCGCCGGATTCTTTAACCCCAGGGCAGTGGGCAGCACCAGCGTGGCACCGGCGGCGATAATCGCCAGCACGGCGTCCACCGAACTGCCCACATGGAACAGGGGCAAGCCGTTCAGGAGGCGGTCGCCCTGACTGTAGCCGCACCCGGCGCAGGTCATCACGCCGCCGGCGGCCAGATTGCCCAGGGTCAGCTCCGCCAGCTTCGGCGCGTAAGTGGTCCCTCCGGTGTGCAGCAGAGCGGCCACCCGCTCCGGATCATCGTCCGCGGCCAGAACGGCATTCCCTGCCTTCGCCACGAACGTCGACCAGGGCTCCCCGTCGAACGTCGCGTCCCCTGCTTCCCCCAACGGCACGACCACCACATGGGGCGGTCGCGGCAGGCTCGCGGCGGCGGCGCTGACCCGTTCGCTCAAATCCGACTCCGCATGGGATCCCACGGTGATCACCACTTTGCAGCGGGCCAGCGCCAGTTGGGAGGCGATCGCCTGTTCCGACATCAGCAGATTCACCGGAAACGCCACCCCCACCGAACACGCGGCGATCAAGGCCGATACCGCTTCCGGCACCAGAGGCAAAAACATCGCCACGCCATCTTCCGGGGTAACCCCGCTGGCACGCAGGGCACGGGCCACTGCTTCGGTCTCGGCCAGCAATTGAGCATAGCTGACCGTCACCGGCTGGCCGCTATCGGCATCGCACAGATACACCAAGGCCGGATGATCCGGATAGCGCGCCGCGGCCTGACGCAGCAAGCGCAGCGGCGTTGGCGCCCGCTCCAGACAGGCCCGAACCGCACTACTGGTGTTCGCGATAGCTGGTTCCATCATCACATCCTGTTATTTTCACGCTCCCTTGGCGCATGCCGCATTCCCATCAAACCGGAACGCGAGCATCCGCGTCTTCCTTCAATTCCAGGTGGCAACCCGGCCTTCAAGCGAGTAAGTAAGACGATTGGATTTCATGGGATACTACTCCCCGGCCACACAACACTTGTTACTCAAAAGTGGAATCAATGAAAGATGATGTAACTCCCCGGGGACGACCGTCAATCCCCTCGCTCACCAAACTAGCGGAATTGACCCCCAGAACGCTGGTCCTGGATATGCTCGCCGTGGCCGGAGACACCGCGCTGACCTCCGTGGCGCTGGCCCAGGGCGGTGACATCATGGGGTTCAAGGCCGGCGCCGTTCGTGTGGCGGTGAGCCGTTTGTCCACGCAGGGCGCCATCACCAGTCCCCGACGCGGCAGCTGGCGATTGGCGGAAAACGCCCCCTGGGCCCGGGAACAGGGCCGTTGGCGGGCTCTGAGTGAGTTGCTGTGCCCTTGGAGGGAGGATTGGTGGGTGGCGGTCACCCACCAGGTGTCGCGTTCCAACCGCAGCGGCTGGCGGGAACATGAGAGAGCCCTTTGGCAAAGGGGGTTCGCCGAGGTGCAACGGGATCTTTTCGTCCGCCCCGCCAACCTGTCACTGAGCTTCTCCGACCTGAAACAGCAGTTGCAGGCATTGGGCATGGCTCCGCAAACCGTGCTGCTGCATGCCGATCAGTTGTCGGTCACCCCCAGGCCCGGTTTGTGGGATTTTCGGCGCCGTCACACCCTGCTCGAGAAGGTCCGTGATGAAATGTGTCGGCTGCTTGACCAGGCCCCCGCCGGCACCGCCCCCGACAAAGTCCTGTGCGCGCGTTTTTTGCGCGTGGGCCGGGCCGCCACCAAGATCCTCAACACCGACCCGTTATTGCCGGAAGAATGGACCGGTCCATCACCGCGTGGCGAGGTGATCCAGTTGCTGCCCCACTTCATCAGTACCGGTCGCACGCTGTGGTTTCGTTACATGGGCATCGACTAGGCGCTGGCTAGGTGCCGATCTCGCCGCCGTCGTCGCGTGTGATCAACACCGTGGTGGAACGGGGGCGGGTGCGGCCATCGCTGGCCGGATAGCTGATCCCCGGATGCTGCACATTGATCCACAAGGTCCGCCCATCCGGCGTGCCGGTGATGCCGGTGATTTCGCATCCCCGTGGCCCGACCAGAAAACGACGCACCTCGCCGCTGTCCGGGTCCGCGCACAACAGCTGATTGGTTCCCATGGCCTGGTGATCCGGGCTTTCGTCGTCGTAATCGGTTTCGATCCAGAGACGCCCCGCCGGATCGAACCACAATCCGTCCGGCGAGGAGAACACGTCCCCCTGGATCGTGCCCCACTGGTGGGCCGGCGCGTCACTGCCGGCGGGGTAACCCGCCAATAAAAACAGCGCCCAATCAAAAACCGTGGCGGCGGGATCATTGTCCCGCTCCCGCCAGCGCAGAATCTGTCCGTGCAGGTTCCTGGGCCTGGGATTGGCGGCGTTCACCGGTTGCCCGTCATCGACACCGCGCTCATCGTTATTGGTCAGCGTAACGTAAACCTCGCGGCTGCCGGGCCGCACCGCCACCCATTCGGGCCGGTCCATGCGGGTAGCGCCGAGCAGATCCGCGGCGCCGCGCGCGTTGATCAGCACGGCCGCCTGATCCGGGAAGCCATTGGCGGCGTTGAGCGGCCCCTGACCGTGCCGCAAGGGCCGCCATTCACCTCGGCCGTCATCATGGAATACCGCCACATACAAAGTGCCGTGATCCAGCAGCTCCCGGTTGGCGCCGGGATCATCCGCGCGGTAACGATCACGGGGCACGAATTTGTAGATGTACTCACCGCGAGTGTCATCCCCGAAGTAAAACGCCATGCGCCCGTCATCGGCCAGCGAAGGCGTGGCGCATTCACGCACCAGCCGTCCCATGGCGGTACGCTTCACCGGTGTGCTGTTCGGGTCGAAGGGATCGATTTCCACCACCCAGCCGAACCGGTTCGGTTCATTGACCTCACCCTGGTGAGGCAGGGAGCGGTCCGGCGTGGCGTCGAAGCGGGATTGCGCGGTTTCCCACAAATAATAGTTACTGCGCTCGCCCTGACTGAGCCGGTAGCGGGCCTGTTGCGGACGCCGCTGATAATCCTCCGCGTCCCGATTGACGAAGTAGTTCGGCCAGTTTTCCTCACAGGCCAGATAAGTGCCCCAGGGGGTGTAGCCCAGCGCGCAATTGGCGAACGTGCCAATCACCCGGCGCCCGGTGGGATCCGAGGCGGTGCACATGGCTTCGGCCCCCGCCGCCGGACCGCTCAGTATCATCGGCGTCAAACCGCTGATGCGACGGTTATAGGACGACGTCATGATTCGCCGCCACTGACCGGCGCGGTCCTTGGCGATCTCGATGACGCTGACACCGTGGGCGGCCAGTTCTTTGTTCACTTCTTCGCCGGGCCGGCGCGGCCTGCCCTGTTCGTCCTGAAGTACCGTGGCGCCCCGTGGATGCAGGAAATCCGTCGCCACTTTTTCATGATTGATCACCAGCAACCCGTGCCCGTTGGGATTATCCGGAAACGGAAAATAGTGCATCCCGTCATGGTTATCGCCGGCCTGCCGCAGCTGATCGCGCCAATCGTTACCGGCATCCGCGCGCCACCGTGGTGCCTCGGCATCAATCGGATCCCCCCAGCTGTAGAAAGGCACCGCGCGATATCCCGCCGGCACCTGTACAGCATCAAAGTCGGGATTGGTTTGCGCCGGCAGCGGCGTGAATCCGATGCGTGGCCGCGCGCCACCGGTCATCGCGCAGCCTCCGACAAAGACCGCCGCCACCCCCAGGCCACCCTTGAGCACACCGCGCCGGGTCAGACTGAGCCAATGTCCCCCGGTGCTCCGGAGCACCGGGTGATCGTCCTGTGTTTCCCAGTCCTCGGCATCGGTTCGCCATTCCCCGCTCATGGCCGCGCCTCCCTGGTCAGGTTCAACGCCTCACGTACCGCCGACCAGGGCACGTACTTGAAGTTTTGCGGCGCCTGCGGCAACCGGTTGCGCCCATCCTGAACCACCAGCAGCCCTTCTCCGTAAGCACCACCCAGATTGGCGGAGGTCACTTCCAGACCATCGGTCTCCGACACGCCGTCCACGCCGCGCCGTGAATCCAAAGCAATGCGGAACCGTCCCCGGTAGGCATAAGGTGGCAGGGCGTCCAGCACCACATAACTGTCGTTGCCCTGACTGGAAATCACCAGATAACGGTGGTGCTCGCCGGCGTAAATCGCCAGCCCTTCAATATCGGCCACCAGTTTCTCACCCACGGCCATGACTTTGGTCAGCGTGCCCGGCGAGCCGGGATCGGCCGGCAGTGTCCACACCGCTCGATCCTCCTCGCCGACAAACAGTTGGCCGGTCATCTCATCGGCCACGCATCCCTCCGGCTGGCTGTCCACCCGGAAACGCCGTGCCAGAATCGCCGAGGGCGCCTCGCCGGTGAGGTCCAGGCGATACTGCTCAAACTCGCCATTTTTGCCGTTGGCGATGGCATGCAACTCATCGACACCGGCTTGATAAAGACATAAACCGTAAATGTCCTTGAGCGTGGTTTCGATTTCACCGGCGTTGGAGACGTTGCCTTCGGTGTCGATGCGAAACACCTGGAGGCTGTCATGATCCCGGTTGCTGGCCACCGCCCAGTCACCGCGCACGTCCACATTGTTGAGCCGCCCCACGGGCAGGAACTGCCGGGTTTGGCCGAGCAGATCGTAAACGTACAAACCCGCCTTTTTATCGGTGCCGAGCACCCGGCCGAGCTCCGGTTTTTCAGGGTGCAGCCAGATCGCCGGATCATCCGCGGCGTCACCGAAACGGGCCACCGGATCGGTTTGTGCCACCGCGTGCACCACCGCCATATCCGTGTCGCCGGAAGCCTGGTTCGTCCCCCGCCAGGGCAGCGTCATGGTCTGGGCGGCACTTCCTTCGTCGTCCAGTACCACCAGGGTCAGCTTTCCGTCCCGCCAGGTCGCCGCCAGTTTTTCCGGTTCCTTCTGAGCCGGCACCTTTATCGCCTCTCCCACCGGTTCGCCGTCGCGATACAGGTGCAAGGTCCCGGTATCCTTGTCCAGCACCGCCAGCCCATCCGGAATCACCGCCAGACCGGCGGCGCCCTGCTGTAACCCGCCTCGGGGCGCCACCATATCCACCACCCGGCGCTCGGCGTCCCGCTCGGCATCGGCGGCATAACGCCAGACACCAACCTGCTCCTCGCTGACGTAGAGGTCACCGTCACGGTCGTCTACCCGGCAGGCCTGAACCTCCGGCGGCAATACCAGATGGCGCAGCGCCGCCACCGCTCCCTCACCGATCAACCACTGGTCGGCACCGCCCCGCTCATCCAGCAGAAATACCGACAACAGACCGTCCCGGTCCTGATACAGACAGAGACCGGCCACTTCATAGTCCGGAGCGGGGAGGGTACTGCCTGCCGTGACCCGGCCATCACGGATGGTCAGGACACGCACTTCATTGCTGCTCTGCTCCGCCAATGCCAGGCGCCAGTCTCCCGGAGCCATCACACGGCCATCCAGATGCTGATAGCCCCGGTAGGTGGTCGACTGCCGTTCGCCGTTGATCCAGAGCCCGCCCCGTTGATCCAGCGCCGCCCACTGGCGGGTGCCCGGCGCCAGCCAAAGATCCTGGAATTGCCGCTCCGGTTCCCAGCTCCGCCACTCGGATTCCGCCACACGATCCATAGCGCAGCCCGCCAATCCCAGACCACCGCAGAGCACCACCGCCAGCCACCGTGTTTTTTCCATCAGTCTCATTCAATGGCTCCTTAGTAGTGCTTCAGCGACAGGCCCAGTTTGTAGGTGGCGCCGTACTCTTCATACTGCGCGTTGTAGCGTTCCCTGCCGGTGTAGGCATAGAAGGGTTCGTCGGTGAGGTTGATCGCCTCGAAGGTCAGTTGCAGCCGTTCCGTCAGGAAATAATGACCGGTGAAATCCAGTTGCACGTGATCGTCCACGTGAATGTCATAGCGTTTGTCCAGAGGATCCTGCACTTCCTGAAGATAGTTCCCGGTGTAGTTGGCGGCCAGCCGCAGGCTGAGCTTGCGGGTCTCGTAACCCACCATCAGA
The DNA here is from genome assembly GCF_000300005.1 of Alloalcanivorax dieselolei B5. Taxonomy (NCBI): domain Bacteria; kingdom Pseudomonadati; phylum Pseudomonadota; class Gammaproteobacteria; order Oceanospirillales; family Alcanivoracaceae; genus Alloalcanivorax; species Alloalcanivorax dieselolei. The sequence continues at coordinate 4,509,490 of NC_018691.1, forward strand.
TTGGCGGTCAGATCCGACTGGCTCGGCAGAGCGATGGTGCGATCCCGGTACCCTCCAGCGTCCTCGTCGTAGGCGCGAATACGTGCCTCGGAATCGACCAGGGTGGCGTTGGCGCCGATCAGCAGACCGTTAAACGGCGCGGGCAGACCACTGAAGGTTTTCGAGTAGGCCAGCTCCAGACCGTACAAGGATGCGCTGTCGCCATTTTCAAATGTCTCCGCCTCGTCGTACATCTCATAGCCGGCGGCACCGCCCACATCGGTGCGATAAACGAAATTCTTCAGATCCTTATAGAACAGGAACGCGGACACCACGCCGGCGCGTCCCAGGTAATGCTCAATGCCCAGATCGTAGTTGTCCGCTTGCAGGGACTTGAGCGCCGGATTGCCGAAACTGGCCTCGTCACCGTCGATTTCATAACCCGGCGATAATTGCTCGAAGGTGGGCCGCACCACACTCTGGGTGAACGCCGCCCGGAGCTGAGTATCCGCTCCCAACCGGTAACGCAGATGTAGCGCCGGCAGCCAGTGCTGTTCGTCCTCGTCGAAGCGGTTGGCGACGATATCGCCATCCTCCACGCCGTACCCTCTGGCGGAGAAGTCCGTGCTCTGATAGCGCACCCCGCCCAGGACACGCAGATCCCCCACGTCCACGGTGCCCATCACATAGGCCGCCCGGCTGTCCTCGGAGATGTCGTAATCCTCGATGGTGGATTCCTCATCATCCCGTTCGCCGAGACCGCTGAGCAGACCGTCTACGCCGGTGTCGACGCCCGATCCCATCTCACCCAGCCCGTAGTCCACGTCCTTGGCGAAGTCCGACAGATTGCCCTCGGGCTCGTAGATCCAGGTTTCGGCGTCGGACTCCTTGTCCCGGCGGGCCACCTTGCCGCCGAACTTGAGGGTGGCGAAGTGCTGGTTCCACATCAGATCACGGGTGAAATCCAGCTTCAGATCGGTTTGCCGGTCCTTGGTGTTACTCTGGGCGACCTCCACTTCGTCCAGTTCATACAGGGCATCGTCGAAAAAACCAGACGGAAAAACCGGGCGGGGTTTATGACCGCCGTAATAGCCGCCATCGTCGAACTCGGCGGCAAACACGGCGCCACCGGTATGGCGGGGCTCGTCCTCGCTGGCCCGACTGTGACCGATACGGTACTCCATGGCCCAGTCATTCCAGCGTTGCTCACCGCCGAACACCACCGAGGTGATCTTCTGGGTTTCCTCGCGGTTCTTCAGCTCTTTCTGTACTTCCACGGCGCCGGTTTCGTTGGGCGCCATGGCTTCCTCGAAGCCGAACACGTTGGCCTGACGGATTTCCTCATCCCGGAAACGGCTGTGCAGGGTACGCAAGTAATAGCGGCTGTTGTCGTTGGGCAGGTAATCGAAGTTCAACGCCAGACCGAGCCGTTCCCGAGTGATGGTGTAATCCCGCTGTTCGAATTCCTCCAGCCGCGCATCACCGTCATCGAAGTCCCAGCCGCCACCGGTTTCCACGTTGTCGGAGCCGAAGTCACGCTCGGACCAGCTGAATGCCGCCGCTACGCCAAAGTTGTCTTCTCCGGAACCGATACTGAAACGATTACTGAAAGCGGCGGACAATTCCGGGCTGGTTTCATCCATCAGCTCGTTGTAACTGCCCTTTCCGGTCACCGAATAGTAAAGGCCCGGGCGGTCGAAGGCGGACAGGCTGCGCACCTGTACCGTCCCGCCGAGGGAATTGGCGTCCATGTCCGGGGTCAGGGTCTTGACCACGGTGAGCGATTCCAGCAGATCCGCCGGCACCACATCCAGAGCCACCGCCCGACGCCCCGCCTCCGGCGCCGGAATCTGTATCCCGTCCACAGCCACCGCGTTGTAATCCGGCGCCAGACCACGCACCCGCACGAAGCGGCCCTCGCCCTGATCCCGTTCGATGGACACACCGGGCAGGCGTTGCAGTGATTCCGACACGTTGGTGTCCGGCAACTGACCGATGGCATCGGCGCTCACCGTGGTCTGGATGTTGTCGGCCGCCCGCTGGCTGGCCAGCGCCTCTTCCACACTGGCGCTTTGACCGACCACTTCCACCGCCCGCAGACGGTGGCTCTCCGCGCTCTCTTCGGCGCCGGCACCCTGCGCCAGGGCGCCGATCACCGAGGCCAGTAACGTACGTTTCAAAACAGGTGTATTCAATTGATAGCGGGTCATGTGTCCCCCAAGGCAGTCAGCAACGTCATCCGCGTTGCACGGAACCTAGGCAGAGGCCATGTCACTTCCGTTACACCCAACCGCCAAACCCTTTGTTATCAGGGCTTCCGGCGCCATTTCCGGCCCCCGTTGAGCTGATCGCACCCTCTCGTCCGGGCGATTTACCGGCACTGGAGCCACTGCCTGCGAGGCGCTTGCCCGATTCAACACGGCAAAATCACCGATACCATGAGCTGATCCGACCCCCTGCGGCGACCGCACCGATCCTGTCACGCCGGTGCAATGCCCGCGGCGTAGGAAGGACAGGAGTTCAAAAAGGAGTAAAAACGGATGTGGGGATTCGCACTGCATCGATGGAAGTGGTTTGCTCTGCTGACCATCGCCTCGGCGATACTGGCGCTCAATGCATTGACCGGCACCCTGAAACCGATGGCAGAGGTGGTCTGGCTGGATATCGCCGGCGAAGGCGGCGCCGCCCTGCTGGTTCTGATCTGGCTGGCCCTGATGCTCAACAGCCGGCCCGCCGGCCGTGTCACCAACCTTTTGGCACTGGGGCTCAGCGGCATTTTCGTGGCCTACTGGCAGGATGTCATGGACGAGGTCATTCAACTGCCGGCCACCATAGTCTGGGATCACTGGCTGGAATCCGGAGCCATGCCGGTGGGCATGTTGCTGCTGACGCTGGGTCTGTATCACTGGCACAAGGAGCAACAGGCGATCTGCGATCAACTGCGCAAGCGGGAAAAGCTGTTCCGGGAGCATCGGGATTTTGATCGTCTGACCCCGCTCACCCGGGCCGGTTATCTGCGCGAGCATCTGGCCCTCGCGTCCCGTTGTGCCGCCCCTCCTGTTCTGTTGATGATGGAATTGCCGGACTTCGATGCCGCTCGCCGTCATCTCGGCGAGCGGGACGGCCAACGGCTGCTGCAGGAAGTGGCCGAATTACTGTTGCTGAACCTGCGCCGCAACGACCTGCTGTGCCGCTACGCCGGCCACCGTTTCGCGGCGTTACTGACCGATATCGATGCCAGGCGGGCGCTGGATCTGGCGCGGGAACTGGAGCAGGCGGTGGCGGCTTTCGCCTTCAAGAGCGGCCAGGGCGGCACCCATTATTCACGGCTGGTGACGGCCGTCACCGAAGCCGGCGCGGACACCCCCGAGGCCTGGCTGGAACGCGCCAACCGGGATCTGGATGAAGTCCGCCGGCGGCGGGCGGCGAACATCGCGGCCTGATCATGCACGGCGACCTTCAGCATTACATGGGTTATCAGCGGGACAGCCGCTTCATCCCCTGTCACCATCACCCGGCGCTGTTGCTGGAAATGGTGCGCGAACAGGGGCTGGACGATCACAAGGCGCTCAGACATACCGGCCTGTTTCCCGACGATCTTCTGGATACCAGCGCGCGTTTGTCGCCGCGCCAATACCTGCAACTGGTGCATAACATTCGCCGCCTGCACCCGGATCCCGAGCTCGGCTTCCGCTATGGGCAGACACTGCTTCCCGGCCACTATGGCGCGATCAGCACGCTGCTCGGCAACGCCGCCCATCTGGATCAAGCGCTCATCACGCTGGAGGATTATCAGCCTCTGATCACACCACTACTGGCGCCCCGCATCATCCGTACTGGCGAATATTGTTGCGTGCAGTGGCTGGACAGCTGTGGCGCGGGGAATGAGTACCGGTTTCTGGTGGAGAGCATGATGTCGGCCCTGGCCTCGGTGACCCGCTGGCTCAGCGGCGGCCCGTTGCCGTGGACCTTCCAATTCAGTTACCCACAACCGGACTATCCGGAGCACTATCAGGTTTACCTCGGCGCCCAGCTGTACTTCGAGGCGCAGATGGATGCCATGCTGATTCCCGCCCACTATCTGAATCAGCCCTGGCCCAGGGGCTCGCACACCGCGCGGGCGGTTTCCGAGCAACAATGCCGCGAACAACAGCTGGCCCTGGGATGCGACACCAGTCTGGTTCACCAACTCTATCTGACGCTGATCGAGCGTATCCGCGAGCCACCGTCCCTGGATACCACCGCGCGGGAGTTGGGCCTGAGTCCAGCCACGTTAAAACGCAAACTCAAACACCACGGCACTCACTTTCAGGATCTGCTGGATCGGGCGCGCAAGCATACCGCTCTGCATCTCTTGCAGTTTTACGGCTACAACAGTGAGCAGGTGGCGCGCTATTTACGCTTCAACGACAACACCAATTTCCGCCGCTCGTTCAAACGCTGGACCGGCCTCACCCCGCGCGCCTGCCAACAGTTGGTGGATCGCGCCATGACCACGCTGAAACCGCTATAGTGCCGTGTCCAGGCAATCCGTCGGCGCCTCTCCCAGTTGCAGGGTACGCAGACAAAGCACGGGTTTGATGGCGAACGTGCGCCGCCACAATGTCGACCACATTCCATCATGGATTCTGACGTCGCTCAGACGAGTGCTTGGCAAAGGCCGCCAGTCATCACCATCAAATGCCGCCAGCACAAAACGGAACGGATGGGCGCCCGGAACCCCAAGGCGGACGTCCGTCACCACCAGTTGTTCCTGCTCGCGCTGATAATCCAGCAGACCACCGGTAAACCAGACCAGCCGTCGCGCTTCCGGCAGCCCGGCGGCGACCGCCTCAAGCTCCCGATGACGCGGAAACCGTTCCAACGTCATGCTGCCTGGGTGATCCAATACACCGGTGACCATTTCCAGGCGCTGATCATCGGTCAGTGCGGTGGCCCGCCAAAGCAGAGTCGAGAACGGCATGGGCTGCACCAGCAGCCGCTGTGGCGTGATGCCGATACCGGCCAGTTCGGCGCGCACCCGCTGTGTCATCCAATGCTGGGCGGCCAGACTCCAGATCAGATAGGCGCTGGACAGCGTCAGCCCCAACGCCAACGCCCGCCGCGACGGCGGCCGCCACAGCGCCACCAACACCGCCAATAGCAATGGCAGGGTGTACAACGGATCGATAATGAACACACTGCTCAACGCCACTGGTTCCCCAAGGGGCCACCACAATTGGGTGCCATAGGTGGTAAAAGCATCCAGCAGGGGATGGGTAAGCAATACCAGAGCGGTGAACGCCCACCAGCGCGCCAGCGACACATCACGCCAACGGCGAGACAACAGGATCGCCAGCAGCAGCGCACAAGGCGTCAGCACCAGCAAGGAGTGGCTGAAACCGCGGTGCTCGGAAAAATTCGCCACCGCGCTGCCGTAATCGATCAACACATCCAGATCCGGCAAGGTCGCCAGCAGCGCCCCGCCGAGGATCGCGCCACGCGGGAAACGGCGCCCCAAAACGGCGCCGCCCAAGGCTCCCCCCAGGACCGCCTGAGTCAGAGAATCCATTGCTTTTCCTTCCTCTCTTGCCTTTTCCGGCTCGGACGGCCACGCCTATGAATCCCATAGTTTTGATACATAACGGCGATAACCCCATGAATTAATTTGAAAAAAATCAGGCACTCAAACAGCGAAGCGATAACGAAGGGCTTGCACCCGTGATCAGACCGTCAAAGAATGGGGAACGCGCGTTTAATCCGCCCGTGCGAAGAATCGGATTATTGCGCCATGGCACAGGGAGAGGCCACCGCCAATCGACGATTGGCACGACCCCGGGGCGGCCGGAGCCGTGTAGTACTGCATCCGCCGTTCCCGGATGACGGTGACATCCGGCAGGGAAACACGCTTCATCGTCGCACAATAATCAGGGCAATGGGCAGCCAAGCTGCAGCCCGTGACCCATGCAGTTCATCACCCGAAGGGAGGCACTGTATGTTAGGTTCACGCAGCCGGGACGACACCACCCACACCGGTTCCCGCTCCATCGACGCGATGATTTCCGAGATCCTCGCCAACGCCGACATTCAGATCAATGGCCGGCGTCCCTGGGATCTGCACCTTCACCATCCCGATACTTTGTCCCGATTCGCCGCGCAACGTTCCCTCGGGCTTGGCGAATCGTACATGGACGGCTGGTGGGACTGTGACGCCATCGATGAATTCATTACCCGCATCCTGCGCGCCGGCGCCGACGGCATCAGTCAGCCGCGCTGGATGGTGGCGGTACAACTGGCCGGCTATGCGCTACGCAACCGGCAAAGCCTGCGCCGCTCCCGGCAAGTGGCGGAGAAACACTACGATCTGGACAACCATCTGTTTCAACTGATGCTGGATCCGACCATGGCCTACAGCTGCGGCTACTGGAAGGACGCAGCCACCCTGCACGAAGCCCAGCAGGCCAAGCTTGATCTGATCTGCCGAAAACTGGAGCTGGAGCCGGGCATGACCCTGCTCGACATCGGTTGCGGCTGGGGGTCGCTGGTGGAGCACGCCACCCGCCATTACGGCGTGCGCGCCCATGGCGTCACCGTCTCCGGCGAACAGGCGGCTCTGGCCCGCGAGCGCTGCAAGACACTGCCGGTTGAGATCATGCTCAAGGATTACCGCACCGTCACCGGACACTACGACCGGGTGGTGTCGGTGGGCATGTTCGAGCACGTCGGGCGCCGCAACTATCACACCTTCATGAAAACCGCCGCCAACCTGCTCAAGGAGCGCGGCCTGATGCTGCTGCATACCATTGGCAACAACCTCAGCAGCGCCGCCCATGATGCCTGGATCGACAAGTATATTTTCCCCAACGGTGAGCTGCCCTCGATCAAACAGATCGCCCGCGCCGCCGAGCCCTTCTATGTGGTGGAGGATATACAGAACTTCGGCCCCGACTACGCCAAGACCCTGAAAGCCTGGGACGCCAACTTCCAGGCCAACTGGGATCAGCTCAAGGACCGCTACGACGATCGCTTCTTCCGCATGTGGCACTATTACCTGAATGTCTGCGCCGGCGGCTTCCGCGCCCGCCACATTCAGCTGTGGCAATGGGTGTTCAGCAAGCCCGGCCAGCGCTCCCGCACCTATCACGCCCCTCGTTGATGTTCTCCGCTCTGCGCTCTTCTCTGCTCGGGTGCCGCTGGCGCCCGGGCGGGGATATCGGCATAATTGCGCCCTGAATTCGGAATCATTATCATTTAACGTAATCCGGGCGGACCTCCATGCAAGCGGATCCCCGCGACCATCTGTTCCAGCAGCATGCGGCGGAACTCACCGGCTATCTGAACCGGCGTCTGCAATCACCGGAACTGGCCGCCGAGTTATGCCAGGAAGTGTATCTGCGCCTGCGCCGGGTGCCGCGCCATCAAGCACTGGACAACCCCCGCGCCTTCCTGTTCCGCATCGCCCGTAACCTGCTCATCGATCACCTGCGCCAGCAAAACGGCCAACCCGCCTCCATCACCCTGCAGGAGGCAGCCGAGGACCTGGAAAGCCCCGCCCCGGACCCGGAAACCGCCGCCAGCGACGCCCAGGTGCTCGACAGCCTGCGTGAAGCGCTCGGCGAACTGCCCCATCATGTGCGCCAGGCCCTGCTGTGGAATCGCCTGGAAGGGCTCACGCAAAAGGAGATCGCCGGCCGGCTCGGGGTATCCGAACGGATGGTCGGCAAGTATATTCTGCGCGCCCTAAACCATTGCCAGGCGCGCCTGGCCCGGGAAGCGCAAGGATGAACCCGATGCCGGAACACCGCCCTCCACCGCTAGATCAGGAAGCCAACCGCTGGCTCGCACACCTGCATTCCGGCCGGGCCCGGGAACAGGACCACCAGGACCTGGACTGCTGGCGCCGGCGCAGCCCGGCCCACGAGGCGGCCTACCAGCGCGCCCAGACCTTGTGGGGACACCTGGGCTCCCTCTCCCTCGACGGCGCGTCCCTTGATAACGGGGCAGAAATGGCCGCGCCAAGGCGTCAGCGCCGGCTCCTGCCGCTGGCGCTGGCTGCCGCCGTGGTACTGGCCCTGGTGCTCCTCGGGCAGTCCCCATGGCGGCTGTGGCAGGCGGACCTGCGCACCGCCGCCGGCGAGCAGCTTTCCCGCGAACTGGCCGACGGCAGCCACCTGGTTCTGAATGGCAACAGCGCCGCCAACTGGCACCTGGACGCCGTCAGCCGCCACATAGAGCTGCTGCGCGGCGAGGCCCTGTTCCAGGTGGCCCCGGATCGCCAGCGGCCGTTCACCGTGCAGGCCGGTGATGCCCGCATTCGCGTCACCGGGACCCGCTTCAATGTCGCCCGCGAAGGTGACGACGTCCTGCTCACCGTCATCGAGGGACAGGTACTGGCCAGCGATCGGCGGCACCGGGAAACCCTCAACCCCGGTCAGGCGGTACGCTGGAAAGACGGCGGGCTGCAGGATCCGGTCAACGTCGACGCGGCGCGGGCCGAGGCCTGGACACGCGGGCGTCTGATCGTGCGCGATCTGCCCCTGGAGGAGGTGGCCCGCCGTCTGGAGCGCTACCAGGACACCCCGATCTGGGTACTCGGCGACGCCCGCCATCGGCGGGTCAGCGGTGTCTTCGACACCGCTGACCCGGAGGCCATGCTCACCGCGCTCGCCGCCAGCCTGTCGATCCATCAGTACCGGCTGCCAGGTCTGATCATTCTGCGCTGACGCCAGATCCTTGGCACGCTAGCTGGCCCTGGAGATATGAGCTCAGAGATCACTACAAGGCTACTGTAGGAGCTTGCCCTGCAAGCGAATGGCTCTCTGCGTTGTAAGAATTCGCTTGCAGGGCAAGCTCCTACAGCGGCCTTGTAGTCTGGTCTGAGAAAAGCGGCTTTCGTGGTACGCGTATGTGGGTTGGTGGCCCATCAATCGTAATTTTCAGCCTCCGATAAAAATTTCCTCTCCCTTGGTTCAGAAATCCGGACCGGCTTCGTCTTCTCCGGCAGTGCAATCTAAATCATTTTCATTCGCAGAATTGTCACAGCACAGGAAACCGAACCGCCCATGAGTCTGAACCCCTTGCGTGCCGCCCTGTTCGGCGCGGTTATTCTGACTTCCGCCGCCCAGGCGGCGCCGCTGAACCTGCCCGCCCAGTCCCTGGATCAGGCCCTGCTGGATCTGGCCGACGCCACCGGCGTCACGCTGATCTACGACACCGCCCTGACCCGGGGCAAACAAAGCCCGGCCCTGCGCGGCGATTATTCCACCACGGCGGCGCTGGACCAGTTGCTGGCCGGCAGCGGCCTGCGCTACCGGCGCAACGACGACGGCAGCTACACCCTGGAAACGGCCCCGGTCCAAAGCTCCCGGGCCCACTCCCCGGCCCGGCCCAACGTACTGGCTACGGTGGCGGTGACCGCCCAGGCCGCCACCAAGATCGACCAGCCCACTTTGGAAACACCGCAGTCCATCTCCGTGGTCCGCCGCGAGCAAATCGAGTCCCAGGGTTCGGAAACCGTGCAGCAGGCCCTGCGCTATACCCCCGGCGTGTTCACTGATCAGATCGGCGCCTCCAAACGCTACGACTATGTGGTGATGCGCGGCTTTTCCGACGACAGCATCGACAACATCTACCTGGATGGTCTCAAGACCATGGGCGATCCGGGGACCTTCAATTCGATCCAGGTCGACCCGTACTTCCTGGAGCGGGTGGAAGTGGTCAAAGGCCCATCCTCGGTGCTGTACGGCCGCGCCTCGCCCGGCGGCCTGGTGAACCTGACCAGCAAGCAGCCGCTGTTCGAGACGCGTCAGGAAATCCAGTTCCGTGCCGGCAATAATGATTATCTGGGCGCCGCCTTCGACTTCGCCGGACCGCTCGGCGACCGTGCCGCTTACCGCATCATCGGCCTCACCGAAGGCGGCGACACCCAGTTTGATCACGTGGAACAGAAGCGCCACGCCATCGCGCCATCGTTCACCATTGATCTGAGCGACCGCACCACTCTGGATCTGATGGCCTATTACCAGGATGACCCGGAAGGCGGCAGTCACAGCGGCCTGCCGGCGGAAGGCACGTTATATCGCCATAACGGGCGCTATGTTTCCCGGCATTTCTTCGAAGGTGAGCCGGGCTATGAACAGTATGAACGCACCCAGAAAATGATCGGCTACCGCCTGGAACACGTGCTCAACGATACCTTCCGGTTCCGGCAGAACTACCGCTATCTGGAAAGCGACGTGCAATTGCAGCAGGTCTACGCCTATGGCTGGGTCGGCGACAGCAATGAGTTGAACCGCTATTTCTCCGGCGCCGACGAGCACCTCAGTGCCCATGCCGTGGATACACAGTTGCAGGCGGACTTCGATAAATTGGGGCTGCGCCATACCGTGCTGCTGGGTTTCGACTACCAGCACCGTGACGTGGACGCGCTCTGGCTGAGCGGCGCTTTCCCGCCCATCGACGCCTTCGATCCGGTCTATGGCGCGGGGCCGATGGCGGACTTCGTCCCATCCGACAACGACCGCAAGCTGATCCAGACCGGTATTTACTTGCAGGACACCATGAGTCTCGACAACTGGCGCTTCTCACTGGGTGGCCGTCAGGACTGGGTGCGGACCGCCAATGTGGATGTCGCCAGCGGTGCCCGCTCCAGCCAGAACCGCAGCCGCTTCAGTGGCCGTGCCGGCGTGCTCTACCTGTTCGATAACGGTCTGGCCCCCTACGTCAGTTATTCGGAGTCGTTCAATCCCAGCGTCTACACCGACGAAGACGGCAATCCGCTCAAACCCACCGAGGGCACCCAGTACGAAACCGGGGTGAAATACCAACCGCGTGACGGTCGCGGGATCTACACCTTATCGCTGTTCCACATCGACCAGGAAAACGTCGCCATTCGCGAGCCGCAGGCGGCGATCTATCTGCCCATCGGCCAGATCCGTTCCCGTGGCGTGGAGCTGGAAGCGCAGACCATGGTCACCGACCAGTTGGCGCTGCAGGCCAGCTACACCTATACGGATATCCGCTACCAGGACGCGGAACAGGACATCGAGGGCAACCGGGTCAATCAGGCGCCGCGTCACCAGGCCGCCCTGTGGGGACAATACCGGTTCAACGACGGCGCTCTGGACAGTCTTGATGTGGGGCTGGGCGCCCGGGTCGTCACCGATATCGTGGCGGATCGCGCCAATACTCGAACGGTGCCTTCCTACACTTTGTTCGACGCTTCCCTGGGCTACGATCTGAGCCGTATCGGCCTGCACGGCATGGATCTGCGCGTCAACGTCAACAATCTGACGGACAAGGAATACGTGGCGTCCTGCTATTCCCTCGATTACTGCTACATGGGCGCCGAGCGCAGCGTCATGGCCACACTCACTTATCGCCTGCGTTAACCTCTGTTCGACGCACCCTTCTTCCAGTTTCTCCTCAAGAGGGCGCGCATCGATTAAGAAACCCGATCATACCGGTCGGGTTTTTTCTATTTTTCTTATCCTTGTCCGCCCCCATCGTATAGCCATCCCGGCAGCCCTTGTTGCCAGGACAAGTAGCGCGCGCAGAATCGGGCAATGATCTTCCGGATCCGTTCTACCGCCCGCATCAGGCCAGCGCCTATAGTGCGCAGCGCCGGCATCGTCCGGCCATGAACCCTGGAGAAACGACGCCATGACCGTGTTGCCCTCAACGCGGCGAGGTCCTCTATTGCTTATCGCCGCGTCCAGTCTTGCCCTGCTGACCGCCGCCGCCCACGCCCAACCCGCCGTGTCCGTGCCCGGTCTTGATAGCGAACTTCGCCTGGCCATGCTGCCTGGCGAAGAACAACGTCCACGCCGCCCGCGCCCGCAACCCGAACAGGAGCGCCCGGCCGCTTCCTGGTCGGTGGCACTGGACAACGACATTCTGGTGCCCGGCTCCCGGGATCAGGACTACACCTATGGGCTCAGCTTTTCCTACACCGGTGCCCGGGCCGCCGATGCCTGGTTCTCCCTGGACCGGCCACTGGGGTGGCTGGACCGGCTGGTGGGCGTGGACGACCAATCACCGGAAGGCATCGACGGCCACAGTATTGAGTTCGGCATGCAGGCGTTCACTCCGGAAGAGGTCGAGATAAAGGATTTGCTGCCCGGTGATCGCCCCTACGCCAGCCTGGTGTATTTGTCTTCCCACCGGGAGCAGATCGACCGTACCCGCGACCTGGCCTGGCACACCAGTTTCACCGTCGGCGCCCTCGGCCTGCCGCTGGTGGGCGAGGCGCAGAACACCGTGCACCGGATCACCGGCAGCAACCGGGCCCGGGGCTGGAACCATCAGATCAGCGACGGCGGCGAACCCACCGCCCGCTACACCGTGGCCCGGCAAAAGTACCTGACACCCGGCCACCCCAATCTGGAAGTGAAAAGCACGCTGCAAGGATCCGTCGGCTATCTGACCGAGGCGCGCTGGAGCCTCAGCTTCCGCGCCGGGCGGCTACGCAGTCCCTGGTGGCGGTTCAACCCGGAACTGGCCCGCTACGGCGAAGGCGCCAGCTACGCCAATCCGCCCGGTGGCGTTCAGGAGCACTACGTGTGGGGAGGCATCGGTACCGCCGCGCGGGCTTACAACGCCTTCCTGCAAGGTCAGTTCCGTGACAGCGATCTTAGCTATGACCATGATGAAGTGCGTCATCTGGTGGGCGAAGCCTGGCTCGGCTATACCCTGGCCTGGCACAACGGCTGGCGCCTCAGTTATGTGCTGCGCGCGCAGAGCTCCGAGTTGAAGGACGGCCCCGGCGATCGCCACCTGCTGTGGGGCGGCATGGTCATCGCCCATACCTTCTGATCCCGACCGGCAGCCAGTTCACGCAAGACCCGCCTCTTCTCCCGTTGCTAGCGTCGGATTTCCGGCCGGTTCTGGAACGCTGGGTGGATCCGGTGAGGACATCGACAGCGCCGAAGCTTTGCCGAATCCGCACTGAAAGGAAGCCTATTCCAAGGTGAATGTGAGTCAGCACGGTTTGTGATTCCCCGCTCCAAAGCGCGGCGCCACCGGCACGTCGCGCTTGCCTTTTCAACTTTCCCCACATTTCCTCCCCCCGCCATCAATAGTACGATGGAGCCGCCGTTAGCCCCGGCATCACCATCAAAAAGAAAAGGGAAGCGAATAGTGAGGAAGATAGTGCTCGTGACGGTCATCGCCGTCTTTTTGGGGGGCTGCGCGTCAGCCGCAAAAATGGGAAACATGGTCTACCAGGACGATGACACGCACAGGAGCTACGATCCAGCCCTGATGAACGCGGTGACACTCGAGAAAGTAACCGGAGGCAAAAAGACCAACCCCCTCTGGGCCTCCGAGATCAGCAGCGATGCGTTTCAGGACGCCTTGTCACAAACCCTGAAAAACGAAGGGCTGTACGCGGAAAACGGTCCTTTCCATCTGAACGTGGAATTGCTGCATGTGGACCGGCCCATCGCCGGGTTGCACATGACCAGCACCACCTATGTGGACTACATCCTCACGGACTCGAATTCCGGCACTCTGGTGATGCGCGACCAGATCAGTGCTCCCCAGACGGTCAAGTTCAAGGAAGCTCTCATCGCCGTTACGCGGCAACGCATGGCAAATGAGAAGTCAGCGAAAAAGAACATTGAGCTGTTTCTGGGCAAGCTGGCCAAACTGGTCATAACGAAATCAGAATAAGCGCAACCGCGGAAACGTACCCACATGCGACCAGACGGCGTTCTGCTTGGCGGCAAGTCGGAAGGCTGCGTGCACGTGGGCCGGTCGCCCAGAAATTACGAGACGACAGCGGTCCTTTTCATACAGAGAAGGACCGCGACACCAATGCGAGCCATACCGCCAATCGACGGCCAGGGATTCAAGAAGCGGTTTGCTCTCCCACATGGCGGGCCATGAGGTCCGCCAGATCCGGGGTGCTACCGAGGTATTCCAACAGCTCGATGTTCAATTCAGGGTAACGCTCCCGCGCCTCGCGCACCTGGGCGGGGATATCCCGGGCAACGTGTTTGCCACCGTTGAAGAACATGGGATAAACAAAAACCCGCTGCACCGGCTGGTGAGTGAGCTGCTGAATCGCTTCATTCAATGACGGGCTCGCCAGCTCCAGGAAGCAGGGCACCACGGCGACAAACTCGGAGCAACGCCGTGCCAGTTGTTCCACCTGTGAGCGGAATTCATCGTTGGCCGCCGCGGCGCGGCTGCCATGGGCCATGACGACCAGTGCCTTGCTCATAGCGCTCTCCGGATTCGGGACGATTATGATACCACTCCCGGCCCGGTACCCCGGAACGGCGCCACCAGTTCGGCCAGGCCCTCCACCTTGATGATCATCGCCAGGGCCATCAGCCGCCCCAGCTCGCCCTTGGGAAAGCCCTTGTCGGCGAACCACAGCAAGTAGGGTTCCGGCAGATCGATGACCGGACAGTTCTGGTATTTGCCGAACGGCATGGTGCGCTGGCACACCGCTTTGAGATCCTCGGGTTTGAATTCCATGACGCCCTCTGTTTCAACCGTGCCGGTAGCATACATACCGGCCCCGGCTAGCACGAGGAACAACCGCTGCCTTCTCCCCGAGCCTCGGCGTTGGCCTGACGCAGGATCGCCATGGCGCTGTGACTGAACAGGGCGGCGATCGCCACCGCCACGATCAGATCCGGCCAGTGGCTGCCGCTGACCATTACCGCCAGGCCGGCGCCGATCACCGCCACATTGGCGACGGCGTCATTACGGGAACACAACCATACCGAACGGATATTGGCGTCGCCCTGACGATAACGCATCAGCAACGCCAGGCTGGTCAGATTGGCCGCCAGCGCCAGCAGGCCGATGCCAGTCATGGTGTATCCCGGCGGCGGCGCGCCGTTGGTCATCGCCAGCAGACTGTCCGCCAGCACCAGTAGTCCCAGCAATAGTAACGACACCCCCTTGATCCGCGCCGCCCGCAATCGCCAGGCCAGAGACTGCCCCAGTGCCCACAGCGTCAAGGCATAAGTGGCGCTGTCGCCGAGGAAATCCAGCGCGTCGGCGCGTAATGCCCTGGAGCCGGAGAACCACCCCACCAGAGCTTCCACCAGAAACAGGGTGATATTGATCAGCAGCACCGCGATCAGTACGCGGCGGTAAGCCGGTGGTGCCTCCGGTTTCAATTCCGGTTCGCAACATGCCATGAAACCACCTCCTGTCAGCGATGCAGCACGCAGACGTGTTCACTGTCGCCGCGCTCCACCTGCAAAGTAGCGTGCTCAATACGGAAACGATGGTGCAGCTCGTCGGCCACGCCATCGACAAAGGCATCATCGGCGCCGTTGGGCATCACCAGATGGGCGGTGAGGGCGCTTTCCGTGGTGCTCATGCCCCACACGTGCAGATCATGAATATCCAGCACCCCGGGCTGATCGCGCAGCCAGGCCTCCACTTCGTCCAAATCGATGTGCGCCGGCACCGCGTTCAGCGCCAGTTTCAGCGATTCCCTGAGCAGCCCCCAGGTGCCGATCACGATCACCACCACGATCAGCAGGCTGACCACCGGATCCAGCCAGTTCCAGCCGGTCAGCAGGATCGCCACACCGGCGATCACGACGCCCAGGGACACCGCCGCATCCGCCGCCAAATGGAGAAACGCGCCGCGAATATTGAGATCGTCCTTGCTGCCCTTGACGAACAGCCAGGCCGAAGCGGTGTTGACCAGAATGCCGATGGACGCGACCACGATCACCGTCATCGACGACACTTCCGGCGGATCAGCAAGACGACGAATGGCGTCCCAACTGATGGCACCGCAGGCAATCATCAGGAACATGGCGTTGGCCAGGGCGGCCAGGATCGAGCTGCCGCGCAGGCCGTAGGTAAACCGCTGATCCGGTATCTTGCGGGCCAGCAACACACCGGCCCAGGCCACCACCAGCCCCAGCACATCGGACAAATTGTGGCCGGCGTCCGCCATCAGCGCGGAGGATTGCGCCAGAAACCCGTAGATGAACTCCACCACGGTGAAGCCCACGTTCAGTGAAATGGCAATGACGAATGCCTTGCCGAAACTGGCCGGCGCCTGGTGTGAGTGGCCGTGTTCGTGACCATGGTGCGCGTGCATCCGCGTCTCCTCTGGCTTGTGGCGGTCGTGTTATCCCCCGGCAGGGCTACAGGACCGCGATTCTTGCGGTTCCGTCCTTGACGGCCGCGATGTCCCCCTATTTGAATACCTGTAGCGGCTACAGCTTCAAGAGGAGACAGCATGTTTTCCATCGGCGATTTGGCCCGGGACACCGGCTGCAAGGCGGAAACCATCCGTTACTACGAACAGATCGGGCTGATGCCCGAACCGGCCCGCAGCGCCGGGAACCAACGGCGCTACACGCAGCGGCACAGGGACCGGCTGCACTTCATCCGCCACGCCCGGTCGCTCGGTTTCACCATTGATGATATCCGCGAGTTGCTGTCACTGTCCGACGATGAGCATCGGGATTGTTCGGCGGTGGATGCCCTGGCCCGGCGCCACCGGGACGCGGTCACCGCCCGCATCGAGTCACTGATGACGTTACGCCGGGAGCTGGACCGGATGATCGGCGAATGCGGCGGCGGCGAGGTGGGGCAGTGCCGGATCATCGAGGTTCTGCGCGACCACCGGTTGTGTGAGAGCGGGCATCCCTTGGCCTGAACACGCCGATTTCCCGCCGGCGAATGAGGACCGTCCAGGCCCTCGCCACGGCCTTGCCCAAAAGGTCGCAAGCTTGACCCAAAAGCGCTAGAATCCGCCCCGCTGATTCCTGCCTTGGAAGTCCCCTATGACCGTATTGCTACTTATCCTGGTGGCTCTCGGCTTCCTGTCCATCGTCGTCGAAGACGTGGTTCACATCGACAAGGCCAAGACCACTCTGTTCTTCGGATCCCTGGTTTGGGTTCTGTTCTTTATTGCCCCGCCCTCTCATCTCACCCATGAAGCCCTGATGGAGCAGTTGAACGACCAGCTCCTCGATATTGCCACCCTGTGGCTGTTCCTGATGGCGGCGATGACGTTTGTCGCTTACCTGTCCGGGAAAGGCATTATCGACGGTATCGTCAACAGGCTGATGCCCTCGCGCATGTCCGAGCGCAAGCTGATGATCATGACCGGGCTGTTCGCCTTCCTGTTCTCCTCCATGGCCGACAACATCACCGCCACCCTGGTGTGTATCGCGGTGCTGATGAACCTGCGACTGCCGGCGAAGAAGCTGCTGCGCTACGTGGTGCTGGTGGTGTTCTCGGTGAACGCCGGCGGTACCGCGTTGATCACCGGTGACGTTACCACGCTGATGATCTTCCTCGCCGACAAGGTGGAGATCGTCGATCTGCTGGTACTGAGCCTGCCGGCCTTCGTCGCGGTGATGAGTCTGGCGTTCATGCTCTCCCTGGGACTCAAGGGCGATCTGGAGCTGGAAAAGCGGGACATCACCTTCGGACACGGCGACAAAGCGGTGGCGGCGTTGTTCTTCATGACCATCCTCACCACCATCGGCGCCAACGTGGCCTTTGGTATTCCGCCGGTGCTGACCTTCCTGTTCGGGCTGTCATTGATGTTCATGGTGGTGCAGTTCATGAACAAGGACGAGCCGGTACTCGATTACATCCGCAAGATCGAGTTCGACACTCTGCTGTTCTTCCTCGGTGTGCTGCTGCTGGTGGGCATGCTCAAGGAACTGGGCATCCTTGCCTATTTCCCGAAGCTGTACGACATCATGCCGACCCTCGCCGCCAACTACGTGGTGGGCATGGTCTCCGCGCTGTTCGACAACGTGCCATTGACCGCCGCCTTGTTGAAATCCGGTATCGAGATGACGCTGCCGCAATGGCTGACCCTGACCTACTCCGTGGGCGTGGGCGGCTCTCTGCTGATTATCGGTTCCGCCGCCGGCGTAGTCGCCATGAGCAAGGTCGAGGAGCTGACCTTCGCCAGCTACCTGCGCTACGCCGGCTATCTGTTCGTCGCCTACACCGTCGGTTTCTTCGGCGTACTGGCCATCGGCGTCATGCTTTGAGTCCGCTCAGTTCCCTGGCCGCCACAGCAGGGAACTGACGCTCACCTCGCCCATGCGTCCCGTGAACACCCGGTCCGCCGGCTTGCCGGCGGCGCCGGCGCACACCAGTGCGGGGAGCAGATGCTCCTCGCGCGGGTGACTGAACGTTCCACCGGGAGCCTGACGCCAGGCACACAACCGTTTTCCCCGCTCGTCCTCGTCCCAGTCTCCGTTCTGGCAGGTCCGCCACAGCCACTGCTCGAAATCCCGATTGGCATCCAGCGCCTCCGCCAGATCGCCACGCCCCCGCAGCACCTCCATGTTATGAAACGAGGAGCCGGAACCGATCACCGCCACGCCCTGCGCCACCAGCGGCACCAGCGCACGGCCCAGGCGCCAGTGCGCCCCGGCGTCCAGGGAATCCAGCAGCGACATCTCCACCACCGGCACATCCGCCTCCGGGTACATCAGCGACAACGGCACGAACAGGCCATGATCGAAGCCACGCTCCCTATCCACTCGTGCCTCGATACCCGCCTCGTGCAGCAGACTGGCGGCGCGGGCCGCCAGGACCGGATCGCCGGGAGCAGGGTATTGCAGGTGGTAGGCGGGCTCGGGAAAGCCGTAATAGTCGTAGATCAGTGGCGGACGAGCGCCGCCGGTGAACGACGCCACCGGCGCCTCCCAATGGGCACTGATCAACAGGATCGCCTTGGGACGCGGCACCACCCCGGTCAGTTCACGCAGCGACGCGACCAGCTCCCGATGCCCCGGATCGTCGAGCAACGGCAGGGGACCACCACCATGAGTAACATAAGCAACGAATGACATGGATCACTCCCAACACGGATTGTGTTCAGAGTACGGCATCGGCGTCAGGCAAGGGATTCAGCAATTGGTGCGATTACATCAGTTTTCTTGAAGCCGCTGCGGCAATCTCCGAATTCATGGCGGCAAAGCCCGTCGCCAAGGCGACGTCAATCATTGCGGCCGATGGTGATGCCAGCGATCCGGGTCACACCACGCAAGCGCAGCAACGCCCAGATCATACCCGCCAGTCCGATGATTGGCGCCAGATAGAGAGTACGGTCGGCGAACAACATCAGCGCCATACTGGCGAAGAACATCAGCGCGAAAATGACGAGGAACAGATAAAGAGGCTTTTTGTTCATGCTCCGCTACTCCCGGGGAATCCCATGGAAGGCTCTCCATGAGAAGGAAAGCCCCATTTTGTTATTATCAGCCCATGCAGGGACGTCAAGCGGACCTCCCCGGCCGGATTCATTAATCTTTTCATGGAAACCAGCGCAATGCGATAGTCCGGTATTCGCTCTTTTTGACCACCCGGTCATGCCTCTTTTCCGCCGCCCCGGTCTGTTACTCTGTCAGACCCGCACCGGAGTTCCCGACTGGAGTATTGGATGAACAGTCCCTACGGCTTCCATTTTGACAACGGCTACGCCCGCCTGCCGGAGCGCCTGTTCGCCCGCTGCGAACCGACACCGGTGGCCGCCCCTGTTAGGGTCCTGTTCAACGGCCCGCTGGCCGGGCAACTGGGCCTGGACGCCTGCGCTCTGGACAGCCCGGACGGCGCCGCTCTGCTGGCGGGCAATACTCTGGCCGAAGGCAGCGAGCCGATCGCCCAGGCCTATGCCGGCCACCAGTTCGGCTATCCGAACATGCTCGGCGATGGCCGCGCCATCCTGCTTGGTGAACAGCTCACTCCCGACGGCTGGCGCCGCGACATCCAGCTCAAGGGCGCCGGCCGGACACCCTTTTCCCGTGGCGGCGATGGCCGTGCCGCTCTCGGTCCGATGCTGCGGGAATACCTGATCAGCGAAGCGATGCACGCTCTCGGCATTGCCACTACCCGTAGCCTGGCAGTAGTGGCCACCGGAGAGCCGGTATACCGCGAAACCGCTTTGCCCGGCGCCATCCTGACCCGCGTGGCGGCTTCGCATCTGCGCGTGGGCACCTTCCAGTTCGCCGCCGGCCAGCGCGACCCGGCGCTGCTGGAAACACTGGTGGATTACACCCTGGAACGCCATTACCCGGAACTGAGTGACAGCGACAACAAAGCCCTGGCACTGCTGGACTCGGTAATGGAACGGCAACTGGACCTGATCGTCCACTGGATGCGGGTGGGCTTTATTCATGGCGTGCTGAACACCGACAACGTGGCGCTCTCCGGCGAGACCATCGACTACGGTCCCTGCGCCTTCATGGACCAGTACCACCCGGACACGGTATTCAGCTCCATCGACCACCAGGGCCGCTACGCCTATGGCAACCAGCCGGCGATCACCCAGTGGAACCTGACCCGCTTCGCCGAAACCCTGCTGCCGCTGATCGACACGGACACCGACACCGCCGTGCAAAAAGCCACCAACGTGATCAAGTCCTTCAGCGGACGCTACGACGACAAATGGCTGGCGATGATGCGTGCCAAGCTGGGCCTGTTCGGAGAAGATCCGGTGGACGCCACGCTGGTCCAGGATCTGCTGGACTGGATGCAGCGGCGCCAGGCGGATTACACCAACACGTTCCGCGACCTGATCGACGAGACCGCGCCGGTGGATGAGATCTATCAGGACGACGCCTTCGAGAACTGGCACCAGCGCTGGCAAGCCCGCTTGAGCCGCAACGCCAAACCGCTCAAGTCTTCGTTCTGTCTGATGCGCAACCACAATCCGGCGGTGATCCCCCGCAACCACAAAGTGGAAGAAGCCCTGAACGCGGCGGTGCGCGACGATGACCTCGGCCCCACGCACCGGCTGCTCGATGCGCTGTCCCACCCTTATCAGGATCGCGATGACATCAATGACTATCGGCAACCGCCGAAGCCGACGGAGCGGGTACTGCAAACCTTCTGCGGCACCTGACCACCCGCTCGGGATATAAACGCGAGCCGATACGAGAAGGAAGGAAAACACATGGAGAATACCCGGCGGATAGCCGCTCCCTTGCTGGTCGCGCTACTTATGCTGGCCGGCTGCGACAGCACCGCAGAAACCGGCACGAAAGCCTCTCCCAACGCCTTTCACAGCGACGAATACGGCATCGGCCTGGCCTATGACAACCATCAGGCCCACGCCGTAACGGACACCGGCGGCTACTTCGGCGACCCCGCCTGGCGGCTGGATGCCGATGCGGATACCCCTGGCGAGCGGCTGCTGGTGTTGCGCCTTAACGACTCCGACGAGATCCTCACCGGCGAACTGCGTCTGGGGGTCAGTCGTGATCCTGACCAGGTGAAACACTGCACCCGTCCCGGTGCCCTGGCGACATCACGCGAGACCGGCACCACCGAACTGGACGGCGCGCTCTTCACCACCTATCGCGGAGGCGACGCCGCCATGAGCCATTTTCAGAGTCTGCGCGCCTACCGGGCCGTTCACCATGGCACCTGCTACGCCATCGATCTGGTCCTCCAGGGCACCAATCCGGAGGTGTACGATCCTCCCCGGGAAGCCCCGTTCAGCCGCGAGGAAGGTTTTGCAAGGCTGAAAGCCCTGCTCAGTGGCGTGGCATTCGATGAGAAACCGCAAGGACGCAGTTAATCCCCAGCCCCGCCTTCCTTGAAAGGAAGACGGGGCGGCCTGTCTAACGCCGCAACTCTTCTATCTTCTTCCTGGAAAACAGGCCATAGAGGCTCGGCAGCACCAGCAGTGTCAATGCCGTGGCCGAGACCAGACCACCGACGATCACCGCCGCCAGCGGTCGCTGGACTTCACTGCCGACGCCGGTGGCCAACAGCATCGGCATCAACCCGAGCATGGAGGTCAACGCGGTCATCAGCACCGGACGCAGCCGCGATACCGCGCCTTCGAAGACGGCCTGATCGACGCTTTCGCCGTCACGCAATCGCATGTTGATCGCTTCCACCATCACCACGCCATTGAGCACCGCCACCCCGAACAGGGTGATGAAGCCCACCGAACTGGGCACCGACAGGTACTGGCCGCTGATCGCCAGGGAGAGAATGCCGCCGATCAACGCCAGGGGCACATTGACCAGGATCAGCAATGCCTGGGCCACCGAGCCGAAAGCAAAGTAGAGCAGCAGGGCGATCAGCCCCACGGCCACCGGGACCACCATGGACAAACGTTGTTGTGCCCGTTGCTGGTTTTCGTACTGGCCGCCGATATCGATGTTGTAACCGGACGGCAGATCCACCTCGGCATCGATAGCACGCTGGATATCCGCGACCACCGAGCCCATGTCACGGCCGGCCACATTGGCCTGGATCACCACTCGCCGCTGCACATCGTCGCGGCTGATCTGCGGCGGCCCGGTGACCAGTTCCACCCGCGCCACGTCGGCCAGGCGCACCCAGGCGCCATTGGCGGCCTGCAGTCGCAGGTTGCGGATGGTTTCCGCGTCGCGGCGGGCGGCCTGCTCGAAGCGCACATAGATATCATAGCGTTCGTTGCCGTTGATCACCTGTCCGGCACTGCCGCCGCCGAGCCCATTGCTGACCAGACTCATTACCTGATCAACGCTGAGCCCATAGCGGCTCAGTGCATTCCGGTCCGGTTCAACCACCAGCTGCGCCTCACCGGCAATCTGTTCAAGCTGCACATCCGTGGCACCGTTCACTTCACGCACGGCCTGCGTGATGGCCTCGCCTTTTTCCTGTAGAACCTGCAGATCCGGCCCGAACAGTTTTATCGCCAATTGCGCTTTGACGCCGGAAAGCAGCTCATCCACGCGCATGGCGATAGGTTGCGAGAAATTGAGCAGCAGTCCGGGATGGGCTTGCAGTTTTTCCTCAATTTTCTCCTGCAACTCCAATCGATTTCTGGCGCTAGTCCATTGGTCCACCGGTTTCAGGCCGATATAAATCTCCACATTGCTGACCGGTTCGGGGTCGCCGCCGATCTCCGCGCGGCCAACCCGGCTCAGCGCGTAGGTCACTTCCGGAAAGGTCATGATTTCCCGTTCCAGTTTCTCCCCTACTTCCAGCGCCGTATCCAGGCTGGATGACGGCGCCAGCGTAACCCGTAACGCCAACGTGCCTTCCTCCAATACCGGTACGAACTCAGTACCGATGAACGGCACCGTGGCCAGCGCCAATACCAACAAGCCGACCGCGCCACCAATCACCACCTTGCGAGCGGCCAGAGCCCTTGCCAGCAGGGCGCGATAGCGTGCTTCCAGCCAGCCGACCAGTTTATTGGGTTTTTCTTCCACACCATGCCGGAACAGGAAAGACGCCAGCGAA
The DNA here is from genome assembly GCF_000300005.1 of Alloalcanivorax dieselolei B5. Lineage (NCBI taxonomy): Bacteria > Pseudomonadati > Pseudomonadota > Gammaproteobacteria > Oceanospirillales > Alcanivoracaceae > Alloalcanivorax > Alloalcanivorax dieselolei. Next base: position 4,532,653 of record NC_018691.1, read on the forward strand.
GGCACCACGATCAACGCCACCAGTACGGCGGCGGCCATGGCCAGCATGATGCTGATCGCCATCGGCACGAACATCTTCGCTTCCACCCCCTCGAAGGCGAACAACGGCATGAACACCACCAGAATAATGCTGGCGGCGAAAAACACCGGCCGAGCCACTTCCTGGGCGGCGTCCTTGACCCGCAACGCGATGCCGCCGGGCGCATCATCAGCACCCTCCCGGCGGCTCAGATGTTTGAAGATGTTCTCCACCATCACCACCGAGCCGTCCACCAGCATGCCGATGGCCACGGCCAGACCGCCCAGGGACATCAGATTGGCGGACATGCCCAGGCTCGCCATCACCAGCAGCGCGAGGCCAATGGACAGGGGAATCGACAACAGCACCAGCACGGTGGCACGCAGGTTCATCAAAAACAGAGCCAGCACGATAACGATAAACAGGAACGCCAACAGCAGCGCGCTGACCACCGTACTCACCGCCTTTTCCACCAGATCCGCCTGATCGTAGAACACTTCGAAGCGCACCCCGTCCGGCAACGCCTGCTGAATGCGTTCCACCCTTTCTTCGATACCATCAATGGTGGCCTTGGTGTTGGCGCCCATGCGTTTGAGGACAATGCCCGCCACCACTTCACCGAGGAATTCCGGATTTCCTTCTGCATCGCGGCGGGTCATGGTCAGCGCTCCCTGACGGATTTCACCGCCGAACTCCACCCGCGCCACGTCACGCACCCGAACCTGAGTGCCGTCGACTTCCTTGAGAGGAATGGCGGCGATGTCCCTGAGCCCCTGCTCGCCGCTGCCGACCCACCCCATGCCGCGAATCACCAGTTGCTCGGCGCCGCGATCCAGGTACCAGCCACCGGCATTGCGATTATTCGCGGCGATGGCCTCCATCACCTGCTGCAACGTCAGGTCGTAGGCCAGCAGGCGGGTCGGATTGACGTTGACCTGATACTGCCGCACTTCACCACCGTAGCTGAGCACGTCGGTAACGCCGCCCACCGGCATCAGCAGCAGTTTCACCACCCAGTCGTTAAGGCTGCGCAGCTGCATGGCATCAATACCGGAACCGGGTTCAGCGGTGAGCAGGTATTGATACACCTGCCCGAGGCCGGAGGTGTTCGGGCCCATTTCCGGCGTACCGACCCCTTCGGGAATATCTTCCCGCGCGGCCTGTAAACGCTCGAAAACCAGTTGCCGGGCGAAGTAGATGTCGGTGCCGTCCTCGAACACCACGGTGACAATGGACAGGCCGGTTTTGGAAATCGAACGGACTTCCGCCACCTGCGGCAATGCATACATCACCGCTTCGATCGGATAGCTGATCAGTTGCTCCACTTCCTCCGCCGCCAGCCCGGGGGCTTCGGTGTTCACCTGCACCTGAACGTTGGTGACGTCGGGAAAGGCATCCAGTTTCAAGCGTGGCATTTGCCAGGCGATCACCCCCACGGTGATCACCAGCAAAAGCAGCACCACCAAGCGGTTGTTCACCGCCCAGTCAATACAGCGATTCAACATAATGTTCTCCTTGCCGGATCCGCGTGGGCCTTAATGAGCGTGGACATCGAAGCCCGACTTGGCCTGTTCACTGGCGAGGAAGAAGGCGCCTCGGGTAACGATACGGGTGCCCGCCGGCAGCCCCTCGACCACACGGGCACCATCCAGCGCTTGTCCCGGAGTGACTTCACGGGCTTCGTAAACTCCCGGCTCTTCCTCCACGAAAACTTGCCAGTCGCCATCGCCACCACGGGTCAGGGCTTCCTCCGGCACCACCAGGGCGTTGTCCGGTAACGGCAACACCAGCTCCACGTCGGCGAACATCCCCGGATGGAGCAGATGGTTTTCATTGGGAACGCGAATACGGACTTCCATGGTCCGGGTGACCGGATCGAGCCGGTGACCGGAGAGAATCACCTCACCGTCCACCTGGGTCTCACCAACTCGCACCCGGGCCGGCGTACCGGTGTCGACTCTGAGTCCCGGTTGTGGCGGCAACGCCGCTTCCGCCCACAGTTCGCTTTCGTCCACCAGAGTGATCAGTGGACTGCCGGCGGCGAGCCACTGGCCTTGCTGGAAGGCGTCGCTGAGAACCAGGCCGGTATCCGGCGCGCGCAACGTGTAAACGCCGGCTTCGCCTTTGCCCTTCTCGATGTCCGCCAGATCCGCATCGGCAAGCCCGTAACCACGTCCTCGTGCCTTCAGATCCTGGTAACGGCCCTGCACATCCAGGTAACGCTGATTGCCCACCGTGGCACGGCCAAGACTACGAACCCGGCGCCATTCGTCGGACACGGCTCGCAACTCGGCCTGCAGGGTAGCCATCTCGGCGCTAAACAGGGTGGCGACAGGGTCGCCTTTCTCCAGGTGCTGGCCCAGGGTGGCGGAGCGCGACAGCACCTGGGAATCCACCCGCACCGGTACTTCCCAGGTGCGATACAGATTACTGGTGATTTCCGCCGGCAAACGCAGCGAACGGGTGGCGCCGGCACCGGATTGCAAGGTGATCACGCGCAGCCCGAGCATACGTCGCTGCGCCTCGGTCAGCGTCAGATCATCACCATGCCCATTTGCTTCGCCGGCGGACTCTTCCTGGCCATGCTCATGCTCGGCGGCACCAGCACCATCGTCATGCCCTTCGCCTTGATCCGCCCAAACCGACGAAAAGGCCAGCAGCAACAGGCAAAGTCCCACTCTTTTTCTCGTGATCACGTTCTTCATGATTGTCCTCCCTGCCCCCGATTTCCGGCGGCCAACATCTCGATCCAGCTATCCAATTGCGCACTTTGATAGAGCCATTCCAGCCACGCCTTTTGCATCGACTCGCGCAGAGCGATGCCGGCCAATAGCGCGTCCTGACGCTGGTTGAGGCCTTGCAGATAGTCCTGGGTGGTGATTTCTCCCAGTTGCCAGGTGCGCTGCAGCAGGTCGGCGGCATCCGCCAGGCGGGCTCCGGACAGTTCCCGCCAGGACAACCAGCGGGCGCGGCGTTGCCGGTAATCAATCAGCGCGCCTTCGACTTCGGCGCTCAACGCCCGTTGTTGCTGATCCAGCAGGGCCTGTTGCGCATCACCGTCGGCCAACGCCGCCTGGTACTCGGCTTTGCCGGTATTGAACAGCGGCAGTGGCAGGCTGAAATCCAGCCCCCACAGGTTGTCCTCGCCTTCCCGGCCAACGGTGACGCCAAGGGTGGGGTCGGTGCGGCGTTGCTTGCCGGCGAGCTCCACCTGACGCTCCGCCGCCATCACCTGCAGACGGGCCAGACGCAGGTCATAACTGTCCTTCGCGCGGACGGCATCCATCACCACGGAACCATCCGCCTCCCATAGCCCGGCATCCGGCAACGGGTAATCCGGCGCCGCCTGATTGAATACGGCGCGCAAGCGGGTCTCGGCGGCGGTGGCTTCACTTTCCGCGTCGGCCAGAGCTTGCTGGGTCCGGCCCAGGGCCAGATACGACAACTGCGCGCTCATGCGCCCCAGATCACCGGCGCGCTCACGCTTGCGTACCAGCGCCAGCAGATCCGACAGGCGCTGCTCCTGCTCGCGGACGCCCTGCAGGCGGGCCTGGGCGGCGTCATAGGCGGCCAAAGCGGAAAGCACATCCACCGCCAATCGTGCCCGCGCCTTCTCGGCGCGGACTTCCGCCAGTTGCGCCTGCACGTCACCGAGGCGAGCACCACTACGGCCTTTACCGGACCAGTCCAGGGTCTGCCCGAGACCGACGGTGCGTGTGGTTTCGGTGCTGTTTTCGTAGCCGATGTTCAGTTCCGGGTTGTACAGAGGCTGCGACTGGGCGCGGGCCTCGACCCGATCACGTTGCAGGCGCGCCTCAATGGCGCGGTTGGCGGGCAGGTCCGCCATTTCGCGGTTGACCCAGCGCGCCCAGGTGCTGGTGTCCGCGGCAGCGGGCGCCACCAGCAACACCGTCAGGCAGGCAACACCCATGGCGAGCAGGGGCCGCGCCCTTACAGGGAGGATAGGCATCATCATGACTCCGGATTCGGACCCGGCGAAATCGGTTTACGGGTCCGGACCAATGGACACGGGAAGACTCCGGCCTAACGCCGGCAACGGTTCCCGTGGACAAAAGCGATGTCGGGAGTCAGGCGATGGGAGGTCGATACGGTGAGGAAGGGGGCGGTACCGGCAGAGCAGGTACCCGGCTGTCCGCCAGTACCGGCAAGGGCGCCCGGGCGCTCTGCTCGACGGCGGGGGATGCCATGAAGCCGTGGCACTGACAGCAGTGCTGGCCGCCGCCATGGTGCTCGATGCCGGCATGCTGGTCCGGCTGATCCAGGGCCACGCTCAGTTCATGGCCGTCCGTCACTGGCACCCGCTCATGGCTGGCCACGTCCGTCACCAGCACATGAAAGCTGGTCACGCACAGCAGCAGCAAAGCCATACAACGTCGAAGTACCATGGCGGATCCATATCGGTAAAGAAACACGACTCACGCACGAAGCGCGGCCGCGCCTGAGTATGCTTGGAACCGGCGTGCCATGACAAGTTCCCCGGCCCTCTTGCAGTTTCCTTCCGGCACGGCATAGTGAGCCGCCATGTTGACTGTGAGAGCACCATGGACAAAAACACCCTGATTGATACCATCCTGGCCCGCCCTCTGCACCGCGCCTGCGGCCTGAACCTGGTGCGCAGCGCCGATGGCGAGAGCGAGGTCACCCTGGAACTGAACGAGTTCACTCTGGGCCCCACCGGGGATCTGCACGGCGGCATACTCTACGCCTTTTTCGACGTAGCCAGCTTTCTCGCCCTGCTTTCGGTGTTGCCGGAGGACCGCTACGCGGTGTCCATCGAGACCCATACCAGCCTGTTGCGCGGTGCCAGCGGCGAAGGGCGGATCGTGATCCGCACGCGTGTGGACCGGCTCGGCCGTACTCTGGCGTCGATGCGTGGCGAAGCCTTCTTCCAGGCCGCGGACGGCACCGAAAAGCTGATTGCCACCGGCTCGGTGACCAAGGCAGTGGTGGCCAAAGGCTGATACCCATACTGAGGAAACCCGATGACCGACAAGATTCTCACCGGCGACCGTCCCACCGGCCACTTGCATCTCGGCCACTACGTGGGCTCCCTGCGCGCCCGGGTGGAGCTGCAGGACCAGTACCCGCAGACCATTCTGATCGCCGACATGCAGGGCCTCACCGACAACGGCCACAACCCGGCCAAGGTCGCCGAGAACATTCTCAATGTGTTGGCCGACTATCTGGCGGTGGGTATCGACCCGCAACGCACCACCCTGTGCCTGCAATCCGGCCTGCCGGCGCTGGCCGAACTGACCCAGTTCTACGCCAACCTGGTGACGGTCGCGCGGCTGGAACGCAACCCGACGGTGAAGGCGGAGATCGCCAGCAAGGAGTTCGGTGCCTCCATTCCCGCCGGCTTCCTGACCTACCCGATCAGCCAGGCCGCCGACATCACCGCCTTCCGCGCCACCCTGGTACCGGTGGGCGATGACCAGTTGCCGATGATCGAGCAGACCAACGAGGTGGTACGCAAGGTCAATAACGTGGCCGGCCAGGAGTTGCTGGTGGAGTGCCGCGCGCTGATCGGCAAGGCTTCCCGTTTGCCCGGCGTCGATGGCAAGGCGAAGATGTCCAAATCCCTGGGCAACGCGCTGGTGCTGGGCGCCAGCGAAAAGGACATCTCCAAGGCGGTGAAGAAGATGTACACCGACCCCGGCCATCTGCGCATCGAGGACCCGGGCAAGGTGGAAGGCAATGTGGTGTTCACCTATCTGGACGCCTTCCATCCGGACGACGCCCTGGTGGCGGGCCTCAAGGAACACTATCAGCGCGGTGGCCTGGGCGACGGACAGGTGAAGAAAGTTCTGGAAGAATGTCTGCAGGAGCTGCTGGCGCCGATCCGCGAACGCCGGGAACGTTTCATCGCCGACAAGGGTGAATTGATGCGTATCCTCACGGCCGGCACGCAGGCGGCGCGGGAAGAAACCGGAGTAGTGCTGGAAGACTTGAAACGGGCTTTCGGTTTGCCGATCCTCTGACCCTCTCCCGGGCGGCGAATTCGAAAGCAAGGAACGGAGCGTCACACCGTTCCCGCCGCCCTACTCTGGCTCTGTCCATGCCGGTACACCCGGCGATCCGGTTTCCCAGGAGGCAGCCATGAACAGAGCAGCAAGCAAACAGCAACAGGCCGAGGCCATCCTTGCCGATCCGCGCTGGCGGGCCCTGGTAGCGCGCGATGCCAGTGCCGACGGCCACTTCTACTACGCCGTCATCACCACCGGGGTTTATTGCCTGCCGTCCTGCGCGGCACGGCGGGCGCGGCCGGAGAATGTGCGTTTCTTCGACACCCGCGAACAGGCCGAGTCCGCCGGCTTTCGCCCCTGCGCCCGCTGCCGCCCGGACCGGGAGGCCCCGGCGCACCTGCCGGCGATCATCGCTGCCTGCCGCCATATGGAGCGGGCGGAAATACCGCCGACCCTGAATCAGTTGGCGGAACAGGCCGGTCTCAGCCCCCATCACTTTCACCGGGTGTTCAAGCGGATCCTGGGCGTCACTCCCAAGGCCTACGCCAGCGCGATACGGGCACGCCAGTTGCGCGAGGGGCTGCAACGGGATGGCCGTATCACCGATGCCATCTTCGACGCCGGCTACAACAGCAGTGGCCGTTTTTACACGCAGGCCCGGGCTCTGCTGGGCATGGAACCGGCCCGCTTCCGCGATGGCGGCAACGGTGAACGTATCGAGGTGGCCGTGGGCCAGTGCTCGCTCGGGGCCCTGCTGGTGGCGCGCAGTGGTCAGGGCATTTGCGCCATCGCCCTCGGCGACGACGCCGACGCCTTGCTGCGCGAGTGCCAGGATCACTTTCCCAAGGCCGAGTTGCAGCCCGGCAACGGCGAGTTCGAAGCGCTGGTGGCCCGGGTGGCGGCATTGATGGACCACCCGGAACAGTCGCTGGATTTGCCATTGGATATCCGTGGCACCGCGTTCCAACAGAAAGTCTGGCAGGCGCTGCGCCAGATACCCGCCGGCGAAACCCTGAGCTACGCGGAACTGGCCAAACGCATCGGTTCACCGAAGGCGGTGCGGGCGGTGGCCGGTGCTTGCGCCAACAACCCGCTGGCGGTGGTGATCCCCTGTCACCGTGTGGTGCGCAGCGACGGCGACGTGTCCGGTTACCGCTGGGGCGTGGAGCGCAAACGCGCACTGCTGGAGCGAGAGTCCTGTTCACAGGAGGGCCGTTCATGACACCCTGGCAACGCCTGGAGCAGGTGGATTGGCCGGCCGTGGAGCAACATCTCGATGATAACGGCCATGCGGTCATTCCCGCCCTGCTCGGCGCCGACGAGTGCGCCGGGCTGGCCGCGCTGTACGCCGAAACGGACCGTTTTCGTTCGCGGGTGGTGATGGCACGGCACGGCTTTGGCAGGGGCGAATACCAGTACTTCGCCTATCCGCTGCCGCCATTGGTCGACACCTTGCGTCAGGACCTCTATCCACGGCTGGTACCGATAGCCAATCGCTGGCAGGCCCGCCTGGGCAAGGCCCGGCGGTTTCCAGCGCAGCACAACGCTTACCTGGCTCAATGCCATGACGACGGCCAATGCCGCCCCACGCCCTTGCTGCTGCGTTACCAGCCCGGTGATTACAATTGCCTGCATCAGGATCTCTACGGCGAGAACTGGTTTCCACTGCAAGTGGCGGTGTTGCTGTCGGCACCGGGCGAACAGTTCGAAGGCGGCGAGTTCGTGCTTACCGAACAGCGTCCGCGCCGCCAATCCCGGGCCATGGTGCCTCCGCTTCGACAGGGCGACGCCCTGGTGTTCGCGGTCAATCAAAGGCCGGTGGCCGGTCAGCGTGGGGACTACCGGGTCACTCTGCGCCACGGCGTCAGCGAACTTCGCCGGGGTCAACGCTATACTCTCGGGCTGATCTTTCATGACGCCGCCTGAGTGAGCCCGTTTCGGGGCCACCGGCGGCCCTGACTCGGGAGCTCCACATGCAAATAAAAAACGCCGTCGCTCTGATCACCGGTTCATCCTCCGGCATCGGCGCCGCCACCGCCCGCTTGTTCGCCGAATACGGCTGCAACGTGGTCATCAACTACAGCCGTAACGAAGCGGGGGCACAGAAAGTGGCCGACGATTGCCGCGCCCTCGGCGTGGAAGCCCTGGTGGTGCAGGCGGACGTCAGCCGCGACGAGGATTGCCGGGCACTGGTGCAGGCCACGCTGGATCAGTTCGGCCGTCTCAACATTCTCGTCAACAACGCCGGCACCACCCTGTTCTGCGCTCATGAAAACCTGGACGGTCTCAGCGCCGACGACTTCCTCAACATTTACCGGGTCAACACCGTCGGCCCCTACCAGATGGTGCGGGCGGCGGAAAAAGCCCTGCGCGACAGTGGCGTTGCCCACGTCGTCAACATGGCCTCGATCGCCGGGCTGGCCGGGGTCGGCAGCTCCATCGCCTACGCCGCCTCCAAGGGCGCGCTGCTGACCATGACCAAATCCCTGGCGCGGGTGATGGGCCCGCAGGTGCGCGTCAATGCCATCTGTCCGGGCTTCGTGCAAGGGGAATGGCTGGCCCAGGGCCTGGGCCAGGAGCGCTATGACGCGCTGTTGGAGCAAACCAAAAGAGGCGCCGCGCTGAATGACGCCGCGTCACCGGAAACCGTGGCTCAGGCGGTACTGGGCCTGGTGATCGGCGGCGACCTGAGCACCGGCGAAGCATTGCTGGTGGACGGCGGCAGCCATCTCAACGCCAGCGGCGTAAAACGCTAGGGAACCCGGTCTGGGACTGCTGGCCTACGCGGCCTTTCCGGTGCCGATCAACCGGCCTGCCGCCGTGGCGGCCGTGCCGCCAGCAGCGCCAGCCAGTGGGGGCGCCAGGACAGTGTGAACGCCACGATCAGGGCCGCGCCGGCCAGGGACATGATCCACACCAGGGCCGCCATGGTCGGATGATCCACTTGCAGGCACAGGATCAGCGACAGCGCCAGCGCGACACCGCCAAACAGCCTCAACCCGCGGGCGGAAGCCACTCCACGGGCCTGCTTGCCGCAGGCCTGTTTCCAATGCACGTCCAACGCCAGGGCAAACCAGCCCAGGCCGATCACGCTGAGCAGCAAGGCCGCCAGTAACAGGACGTTCTCAGGCATGGGCGGCCTCCCCGGACAGCTCGCCGCTGTCCGCCGGCTGCGGACGGGCACGGCGTTTCAGACGCCGCGCGGTGAGCACCGCCACCAGTGCACTCACCAGCATGAACAGATCCACCCCCGCCACCGGCCAATAACCGGCACTCAGGGTTTTCAACAGATGGTCGCCGGTGGTGACCCAGTTGAGCACCACCGCGCTCACCGCCAGCACGGCGATGGCCCAGCACTGCTCGCCCCAGGCCGGCGCCAGCCTGGCCCGGGCCACCGGCGCGGTGCGCCAGAACGCGTGCGCCATGGCCAGCGCCCACACGCCCCAGAAGCAATATTGCTCCCAATCGCCCCGGGCCGGCAGATTGGTCGGCAGCAAGCGGTTGGCGATAAGAATCCCCAGCGTGGCGATCAGCATGCCGGTGACCGTGGTCACCGCCAGGGCGTCCACCACCCGCGAGCCGATCTGGCCGCGTTTGGCATGCTGACGCTTGCGTTTTTCCACGAAGAACAGGAAGCCGGTGGCGATACAGGCGCAGCCGGCAAGACCGCCGAGCACGTAGAGCCAGCGCAACAGCCAGTGGCGGAAATGCTGCAAATGCAGACCGGTGAGGAACTCATCGATCCGTTCCACCGCCGACGGCGGCGGGTCCTCGCGCAGCACTTCACCGGTGGAGGCCTTGAAGTGAATCCCTTCCCCGGTGAGGGCGATACGGTCGGTACCGGCGCGGTAAATGCTCACGTAGCCATTGGCGTCGCCAACGTGCTGCAACGCCAGAAAGCCCACGTCGCCGGCCATGTCCTTTGCCGCCCAGCGGCGCCGGGCTTCCGCCACCATCGCGTCCACCGAGGCAATCGGCGCGGCGACGCCGGCCCGTTCGTGGGGCAAGCCGGTTTCCTGGGATTCGATCACTTCGTGCAGATCGTGCAGGGGTTCCAACTGCGTGTGAGTGACGGGGAAATAGATGCCCGCGAAAATCACCAGTCCGGTGAACGCGAACATGAAGTGAAACGGCAGCGCCACCACGCCAGTCAGGTTGTGCAGATCGAGAATACTGCGCTGCTTGCTTTTGTTCGGCCGGAAAGTGAACAGCTCGCGGAACAGCTTGCGGTGCATGATCACGCCGGTGACCAGCGCCACCAGCATAATCAGCGCCGCCAGCCCGACGATCCAGTAGCCCAGATCCTTCCAGTGCAGATTGAGGCTGTAGTGCAGCGGATAGAAGAAGCGGCTGCCGATCTTCAGTTGATCGTCCGGCAGGGACTCGCCGGTGCGCGGGTCAATGGTGCGAGTGCCCCACACCAACTCGTCCGGGTTGTTGGCGTTGGGCACCTGGTAGCCGGCGAACAGCCCCAGCACCGGGTCCCGGTGCGTGGTGTAGGCGCCCCAACGCACCGGCGTGTCGAAATGCTCCGGCATCGGCCCGTCCACCCGGGGGCGCATCTGATCGACGCTTTCCTTGGCCGGCTGCATGTCCTCGAATACCGGCTTGAGGATTTCGTCGAAGGACGGCATCGGCTGCGGCTCGAAGCGGCTCTCGGGAATCGCCCAGCGGTCGATTTCCCGATCGAACACCGACAGCGAACCGAAGAAGAACACCACCATCAGCACGAAACCCAGGAACAGCCCGAACCAGGTGTGAACCCAGGCCATGGCGAGACGGAAATTCTGAAACATGAGAGAGCTCCTTCCGGTCACACCAGAGCGTGTTGAATGAGGGATGCCAGCGCCGCCATCATCGCGCCGCCACCAGCCAGAACCAGCCATACCCGGCGCGGATCGCGGGCGGCGAAGCTCCATAAAAAGGTCACCAGGTAGAGCAGAAAAGCCAGCAGGCTGAACAAATGCTCGGCGTCGTGGAAAGGCATGCCGGCGGCGAAGGCGGCGGCCACGCCCAGCGCGATGAAGCCCCAGGCGAACACATAACCGCCCAGCAAGGCGGCGGCGATGCGGGAGAGAAGTTGTGTGCGGGACACGGTTGCGATGCTCATGGTCTTCCTGTCCGGGACGCCGGGCGTCCTGTTCGCGGGTTGGCGGAATGCCGCAAATGATACTCGATCGCAAACACTAATGAAATTCGCCCCAAATGACGGCGCCGGCATGGGCAACAATGGGCTCATCGAGTGGCCGGAGCGTTGCTGGTGGCGCCAGCGGACGTGGAACGGGGCACCGCACCAGCGGCGTTGCGAGGTTTTGCCCCGGTGCCCATGGAGCCGCTGCCGTTCCGATCGATCCTGATTGGTTCCAGCAACGACCGTGCCGCCAGCCCCGCCCGGGCGGGGCACTTTGCCGATGAATGGGGCAGTGACTTCACTTCGAGTTGCTGGAAGGCGTGGGGCATATCAACGTGGCTTCCGGCCACCATCGCCGGGACGACGGCCGCCGTTATCTGCGGCGCCTGACCGCGGAGTTTCCTGCGATGCCGACGGCGCCGCGCATCACTCCTTCCGCTGTCTCCCAGGCGTATTGATGGATCGCGGTCCGTGGACCGCTGGAGTCCCATAATTCGTTGACACGCCAAACCCGAGGCCCGCTTTCGCGGCCTTGTAGACATGAATTTTGGAGATCTCTACGAAGCTGCTGTAGGAGCTAGCCCTGCTGGCGAATTCTTCCACCATTCGGGAACAATTCATTCGCCAGCGAGGCTAGCTCCTACAGCGGCATCGTAGTTCGGTCTGTGGGAAGCTGCCCCACAATTGTGGGGCAGCTTTATCCCGCCCATGATCAGGCGGCGTCACTCACCGAGGTGCGGATCAGGTGGTCGAAGGCGCTCAGCGCGGCCTTGGCCCCTTCGCCCATGGCAATGACGATCTGCTTGTACGGCACCGTGGTGACGTCGCCGGCGGCGTAGATGCCCGGGATAGACGTCTCGCCGCGGGCGTCGGTGATGATCTCACCGTGGCGGGACAGCTCCACCGTGCCCTTCAGCCAGTCGGTGTTGGGCACCAGGCCGATCTGCACGAACACCCCGGCCAGTTCCACGCGGTGCTCTTCGCCACTGTCACGATCCTTGTACAGCAGCCCGTTCACTTTGGTGCCATCACCGGTGATCTCGGTGGTCTGGGCGTTCACGTGCACGGTGACGTTGGCCAGGCTGTGCAGTTTCTTCTGCAGCACGGCATCGGCGCGCAGCTTGGTGTCGAACTCCAGCAGAGTGACGTGCTCGACGATGCCGGCCAGATCGATGGCCGCTTCCACGCCGGAGTTACCGCCGCCGATCACCGCCACGCTCTTGCCTTTGAACAGCGGACCGTCGCAGTGCGGGCAGTACGCCACGCCGCGTCCCCGGTACTCTTTCTCACCGGGCACGTTCACTTCACGCCAGCGGGCGCCGGTGGCCAGAATCAGCGTTTTCGTTTTGAGGCTGGCACCGGAGGCGAACCGGACTTCATGCAAGCCGCCTTCGCTGGCCGCCGGAATCAGTTGCTGCGCGCGCTGCAGATTCATGATGTCCACATCGTAATCACGGACGTGCTGCTCCAGCGCGGTGGCCAGTTTCGGGCCCTCGGTTTCCTTCACCGAGATGAAGTTCTCGATCGCCATGGTATCCAGCACCTGACCACCGAAACGCTCGGCGGCGACACCGGTGCGGATGCCTTTACGGGCGGCGTAGATGGCACTGGCGGCACCGGCGGGCCCACCGCCCACCACCAGCACATCGAAGGCCTCCTTGGCGTTCAGTTTCTCGGCGTCACGCTCGGCGGCGCCGGTGTCCAGTTTGGCGAGGATTTCCTCCAACCCCATGCGGCCCTGGCCGAATTCCTCGCCGTTCAGGAACACGCTGGGCACCGCCATCACCTGGCGCTGATCGACTTCGTCCTGGAACAGGGCGCCGTCGATGGCCACGTGTTTGATGTTCGGATTCAGTACTGCCATCAGATTCAACGCCTGGACCACGTCCGGGCAGTTCTGGCAGGACAGAGAGAAATAGGTTTCGAAGCGGAAGTCGCCTTGCAGCGCTTGCACTTGCTCGATCACCTCGTCGCTGACCTTGGGCGGATGGCCACCCACTTGCAACAGTGCCAGCACCAAAGAGGTGAATTCATGGCCCATGGGAATACCGGCGAAGCGCAGGCTGATGTCACCGTCCACACGGTTCAGGCTGAATGAGGGCCGGCGCTCGTCATCGCCATCCTCACGCAACGTGATCTTGTCGGACATCGCCTCGATGTCGCGCAGCAGCTCCGACAGCTCCCGGGATTTGTCGCCATCATCCAGGGACGCGACCATCTCGAACGGTTGCGTGATGCGCTCCATGTAGGATTGCAATTGGGTTTTCAAGTTGGCGTCCAGCATGCTGGCGGTCTCCATGAACGATTAGCAGGATTTCGATTAAAACCCGGGCCCGTGGGCCCGGGATTGATCCATGCCCGTGGCGGGATCAGATTTTGCCGACCAGATCCAGGGACGGAGCCAGGGTGGCTTCGCCTTCTTTCCATTTGGCCGGGCATACTTCGCCAGGATGGGCACGCACATATTGAGCGGCTTTCACCTTGCGCAGCAGGTCTTCGGCGTCACGGCCGATGCCTTCGGCGGTGATCTCCATGGCTTGGATGATGCCGTCCGGATCAACGATGAAGGTGCCGCGGTTGGCCAGGCCTTCGTCTTCACGCAGTACCTCGAAGTTACGGCTGATTTGCATGGTCGGATCGCCGATCATGGTGTACTTGATCTTGGCGATGGTTTCGGAGCTGTCGTGCCATGCTTTATGGGTGAAGTGGGTGTCGGTGGAGACAGAGTAGATTTCCACGCCCATCTTCTGGAACTCTTCGTAATGATCGGCCACGTCGCCCAGCTCAGTGGGACAAACGAAGGTAAAATCGGCCGGGTAGAAGAAGAACACTCCCCACTTGCCTTTCAGGTCGGCTTCGGTCACTTCGACGAATTTACCGTCCTTGAACGCCTGGGCTTTGAACGGCTTGATTTCGGTATTGATTACAGACATGTCTTGCTCCTTTCGAAAGGTTGTCAACTTGACGGAGAGAAGCATAACGCCGGCGAAACGATATTCATAATGGATAGGCAGAATGGTCGCGATTGGTTTTTCCTATCAGTGTTTCGTGCCGCCGGGCGCTCGACTTTTCCCTGAAACGGGCGCTATCCGTGAGTCGCCCGTCCGGGCCCCATCTTCATTACCCTCGGTGACACTGGCAAGACGGTGCCCTGAATCAAGGGCGGCGCGCGTTGTCATCACCTCTTCCCGCGCCGGTAAAGAAAGCGACAACTCCCCTGCCTATGCTGACGCTCCCTCTCCTTATCAATGGGAGCATTGATAATGCCCGCCCGCGAAAACGCCCCCTTCCATGGACTGTTGGTGCCCGGACTGCATGGCAGCGATCCGGACCATTGGCAGCAACGCTGGCAATCCCACTTACCCTGGCTGCACAGTCTGACGCTGCCGGACTGGCAGAGCACTGAGCTGGCCTTCTGGCTGGATGGGCTCGATCTGGCCGCCAACGCTTTATCGTCCCCTTTCGTGCTTATTGCCCACGGCTTTGGCTGCGTCGCCGCCGCCCACTGGGCCACGACCCGGCCACGGCGAGTGGCCGGATTGCTGTTGGTGGCTCCGGCGCTGCCGGAGACTTCACCACGACGCCTGCCCGCCCCCCTGACCGTCCCGGCCCGCCTGGTGGCCAGCACCAGCGATCCCTGGATGAGCCTGGACGAGGCCCGCCGCCTGGCCCGGGATTGGGGCTGCGCGTTTCGCAATGGCGGCGATCTGGGTCATATCAACAGCGCCTCCGGCATCGGCGAGTGGCGGCAAGGCTTCGATGATCTGCGCTGGCTGCTCAGCCAGCGCGCTTCGCGCGGTACCGCCCTGACCGGATAGAACCCCATCAACCTGAAGCCGCTTCTGCCGATAGCTCTCTTGAAGACAACAATAAAGAGGCTCAGATATGAAGCAGTGGACCATGACCCGACAACTGTGGGGCATGCTCGGGTTACTGTGGCTGGCGATGCTGCTCCTGGCGGGCTGGACCGCCTGGGACAACCGTCAGACCATTCTGACCGAGCGCAAGACCGGACTGTCCCAGTACGTGGATTCCGCCCTCAACGCCGTCGATGGACAGGCCCGGCTGGCCGCTTCCGGCGTCATCAGCGAAACCGAGGCCCGGCAGCGCGCCGAGGAACTGATTCGCGATATGACCTACGACGAAGGGCGTGGTTACCTGTATGCCTTCGATGAGAACCACCGCATGTTGACCCACCCCAGCCTCGCCAAGGGCACCAACATGTGGGACTACCAAAACGAGGAAGGGCGCTATCTGTTCCGTGAGTTCATGGAGGCGGTACAAAACGGAGACGGGTTCGTCGATTACCTCTGGGTGCATCCCGGCCAGGAAGGCCTGGCGAAAAAGTCGTCCCTGCATGTGCATTACCCGCTCTGGGACTGGTACCTGGGCTCCGGCGTCTACATCAATGACATCAACGACGCCTTCTACGCCAGCCTCACTCAGTCACTGCTGTTCCTGCTGGCCCTGGGCATTCCACTGACACTGCTGATGGGCGTGATCATTCGCGGCGTGCTACGCCGACTTGGTGGCGAACCGGGTTACGCCGCCGAAGCGGTGCGCTATATCAGCGAAGGGGACCTGAGCCAACCCACGCGGTTGAAAGACGGCGACACCGGCAGCCTGCTGTTCGACATCGAACGGATGCGTCAGTCCCTCGGCGCCACCGTGGGCGACATTCACCGCAGTGCCGATGTCGTCAACACCGCGGTGGAAGACATCAAGGCCGGCAACGACGAGTTAGCCACCCGCACCGAGCAGCAGGCCGCCTCGCTCACCGAAACCGCCGCCAGCATGGAACAGCTCACCACCACCGTGCAGCAGAACGCGGACCACGCCGAGCAGGCGCGGCACCTGGCCAACAGTACCGCCGGCGATGCCCGCCGCGGCAGCGACGCCATGGATACCGTGATCCACACCATGGGCAGCATCCATGACAGCGCCGAGCAGATGAGCGCCATCGTCGACGCCATCGACGAGATCGCGTTCCAGACCAATATTCTGGCTCTCAACGCTTCCGTGGAAGCGGCCCGCGCCGGCGAGCAAGGCCGCGGGTTCGCGGTAGTGGCGGAAGAAGTGCGCAATCTGGCCAGCCGCAGCGCCGAGGCCGCCGGCGAGATCAAGACCCTGATCGAAAGCGCCGGCACCCTGGTGGCCACCGGCAGCCAGCAGGTACGCGGCACCGGCGAAATCATCACCGGCATGGTGGCGGACATCGGCCGGCTCAGCACCCTGGTCAGCGAAATCGCCACCGCGTCCAATGAGCAGAGCCAGGGCATCGGCCAGGCCAATGAGGCGATCACGCAAATGGACATGATGACCCAGCAAAACGCCCGGCTGGTGCAGGAAAGCTTCTCCGCCGCCCAACGCCTGGTGGACCAGAGCCAGCAATTGCGCCTGTATGTGGCCCGCTTTCAGGTCAAGCCCCCGCCACGGACCGGGACAGCGGACGATCACGACCTGCTCCAGAGCGAAAAAGCGGTTCCTGCGCCGGCTTGAAGAAGGCTTGACCCGGGGGTGACCCCGGGGTTGTATAAGCACACCATGATTCCCGTTTCCGCTGCCCTCCGGCCCGTGGCAACGCTGCTCGCCGGATTATTGATGGCCTGGGCTCTGCTGAGCCCGGCCCCCGCCATGGCGTCCCACCATGGCGGCGATCACCCCTGCGCCAGCGGCGAAATGCGGGAGCATCATCCCTGTCCCCACCACGCCGGCGACGCGGAAGGTTGCACTTGCCTGCAGGCCTGTCAGGGCGGCGCCTTGACCACCGCGGCCAGTTCGGTCCGTGCACCTCAACGACCCGCATCGGACCGCCTTGCCTCTCCCGGCCAGCGCTTCGCCGGTTTCCCCACGCCACCGTGGCGTCCGCCGTCCATCTAGACTGTTTTCCCATCGAAACACGCGCCCCCGCATACGGGTGGCGCCTTTTGCTTTCTATTGAGGAGAACGTCCCATGACGACGTCTTTTTCCCTGCCTCGCCGGCGCTTCGTGCAGGGCCTGGCCCTGGGCGGCACCGCTCTGGGTCTGGGGCTCACCCCGACGCAATTGTTCGCCCGCCAGGGCCAGACCGGCGCGCCGGAGCTGCGTGGCAACCAATTCCAACTGAACATTGGCGCCGCCGATGTCAATCTGACCGGCCGCAACCGGCCCGCCACCCTGGTCAACGGCAGCCTGCCGGCGCCGACCTTGCGCTGGCGCGAAGGCGAGACGGTGACGTTGAGAGTGACCAATCACCTGCCAGAGACCACCTCGATCCATTGGCACGGCCTGCTGCTGCCGTTCCAGATGGACGGCGTACCGGGGTTGTCCTTCGACGGTATCGCCCCCGGCGAAACCTTTACCTACCAGTTTCCGCTGCGGCAAAGCGGCACTTACTGGTATCACAGTCACTCCGGTTTTCAGGAGCAGAGCGGCCTGTACGGCGGCCTGATTATTGATCCGGCGGAAGCGGACCCGCATACGGTGGATCGCGATTACGCGGTGGTGCTTTCCGACTGGAGCGACCAGGATCCCAAGCGCATCTACGCCACGCTGAAAAAACTCAGCCACTACTACAATTTCAGCGAACGGACGCTGTTCGACACGCTGAGGGATTTCCGTGAGAAAGGCGTGGTGCGGACGCTCAAGGATCGCCACATGTGGAACCGGATGCGCATGAGCGAGACCGATCTGGCGGATGTGACCGGTTACACCTACAGCTTCCTGGTCAACGGCCATACCCCGGCCGCCAACTGGCAAGCCCGCTTCGAGCCCGGCGAGCGCATCAAGCTGCGCTTCATCAACGCCAGCGCCATGACCATCTTCGACCTGCGTATTCCCGGCCTGGATATGACCGTGGTAGCCATGGACGGCCAGCCAGTGAAACCGGTGCGCTTCCACGAGTGCCGCCTGGGTGTGGCGGAAACCCTGGACGTGATCGTCGAGCCGAAGGATCACCGCGCCTATACCCTGTTCGCGCAAACCATCGACCGGTCCGGCTACGCCCGTGGCACCCTGACGCCGGATCCCTCGCTCAGTGCCGAAGTGCCGGAGCTGGACCCGGTGCCGCTGCTCGGGCACCGGGAAATGGGCATGGGCGCCATGGATCACGGAGCCATGGGACACGACAGTGGCGCCATGAAGACCATGGACCACTCTCGCATGAATCATGGCGGCATGGACCATGGGGATATGAACCATGGCGATATGTCCGGCGGCATGAATCATGGAAGCATGAACCATCAGGGGATGAGCCACGGCACGCAGGACGGGATGGACCACTCGGCCATGGGGCACACCAACCACGACACCAACGCCGCCGTGCCCTTCGCGGTCTCGGCGGACAACCCGGATCTGCCGGCCCGACAAAGCGCCACGGAACACGCCGACAGCGAATACGGTCCTGGCGTGGACATGCGTGCCATGTCTCCGGTGCCGATGCTCGACGATCCCGGCATCGGGCTACGCGACCGGGACTGGAAAGTGCTCACCTACGCCGACCTGGAATACGCCCATGGTCTGCCCGACAGCACGCAGCCGGAGCGGGAAATCGTGTTGCACCTCACCGGCAACATGGAACGCTACATGTGGAGTTTCAACGGCATCCCGTTCGCCGACGCCGAGCCGCTCGAGCTGTATCACAACGAACGAGTGCGGCTGACCCTGGTGAACGACACCATGATGCACCACCCGATCCACCTGCACGGTCTGTGGAGTGATCTGGAACTGGGCGATGGGCGTCTGCTGCGCAAACACACCCTGTTGGTGAAACCCGGAGAAAAACTCAGCTATCTGGTTCGTGCCGATGCCCTGGGACGGTGGGCCTACCATTGCCACCTGCTCTATCACATGGAAGCGGGCATGTTCCGGGAAGTGCGCGTGGTGCCACGCCATCAACACCACACCGACGAGGAGAGCCGCTCATGAAAGCATCAATGACGTTAAGCGGCCTGCTGGTCGCACTGATCGCCGTGTTCGTCGGAACACCGGCTCTGGCCATGGAGGGCATGCCCGCCCGCTTCGGTCAAATCCTGGTGGACCAGTTGGAAGCCCGCGACGCCGACGACGGCACCGTGGCGGCCTGGTCCGCCAACGCCTGGTACGGCGGTGATATCAACAAGCTGTATTTCGCCACCGAAGGCGAGCGACTCATGGACCGGGGCGGCGAAACCGAGAGTCTGGAAACCCGGCTGGCCTGGAGCCGTGCCTTCGCGCCTTACTGGGACTGGCAACTGGGTGTACGCCGGGACTGGCAACCGGACGATCCCAACCGGGATTGGGTCAGTGTCGGGGTGATGGGTGTTGCTCCCTACTTCTTCGAGACCGAGGCCAACCTGTTCCTGGGCGAATCCGGCCACAGCGAACTGCGTCTGGAAGCGGAATACGAGTTGCTGTTCACGCAGCGGCTGATCCTGACTCCGGAAGTGGAAGCCAGCCTGTACGGCAAGGAGGATCGGGACCTCGGTATCGGCCAGGGGCTCGCCACGGTGGAAGCGGGATTGCGGTTGCGCTATGAAATCCGCCGCGAGTTCGCCCCTTACATTGGCGTACATTGGGAGAAGAAATTCGGCGACACCGCCGACTTCGCCCGTGACCACGGCGAGGACACCAGTGACACCATGCTGGTGGCCGGTATCCGGGTCTGGTACTAGAGGGGGAAGAGAGCCGGCGGACAGCGCTCCAGGACACGGGAGAAGCACGGTCCTGGAGCGCTGCCCGCCGGCTCCCAACAAGCTCTATTGGTGTGCCCGTGAATTGTGAGGTATCAAACCTCGAATTCCTGGCTTTCCAATTCACGCAGGTGGGCATTGTTGTCCACCTCGATGCCCAGATCGCCGAGACGGCCGTCGCCGATGCCGTAAATCCAGCCGTGGATGGTCAAGGGCTGTTCGCGGCGCCAGGCTTCCTGCACCACCGTGGTATTGGAAACGTTGATCACCTGGCGGGCCACGTTCAATTCGCACATGCGATCAAGGCGGGCAGTGGGTTCCAGGTCCGCCAGTTGCTTGCGGTGGCGCAGATACAGCTCCCGCACCTGGCGGATCCAGTTGTCGATCAGCCCGTGAGGCTGGTCTTCCATGGCGGCACGCACGCCACCACAGCCGTAATGCCCCACCACCATGACATGCTTGATCTTGAGCACTTCCACGGCGAACTGCAGCACCGAGAGCAGATTGAAATCAGTGTGATGCACCAGATTGGCCACATTGCGGTGCACGAACAGCTCACCGGGCATCAGGCCGACGATTTCATTGGCCGGGACACGGGAATCGGCACAGCCGATCCACAGGAATTCCGGGTTCTGCTGGCCTACCAGAGTACGGAAGAAACCGGGATGCTCTTCCTCGATCTGATGACGCCACTGTTCGTTGTTGGTGAAAAGCTGCGGCAGGGTTTTCATGGTCGGGCATTCTCCATATCCGACCCCCATGATGCCGGAACGGCTCCGTAAAGAAACGGCGAAAACCCTTTCAAAGTGTATCGGATCCGTCCGGTCCCCGGGGGAAAGGCACCAATGGCACAGGCCGGTGACGCGGCAAGCGGGACCGATTATAACGTCCGGGGCGCTGGCGCGCAGCCGGGCGGCGATTGGTCACGGCCGTCGCTGCCCTGTTACCATGCCGGTATGCGGGCGCGGGGACGGTTCCCGCCCAAAATTCATCAACCCGAAAAGGGCATCCATGCAAATTGCAGACAACAAGGTGGTGGCGTTCCACTACACCCTGACCAACAACGCCGGTCAGACCATCGACTCCTCCCATCAACGGCAGGAGCCGCTGACCTATCTGCACGGTCACGGCAACATCATCCCCGGTCTGGAAAAGGCGTTGGTGGGCAAGGCAGTGGGCGACAAGCTGGACGTTACCGTGGCCCCGGAAGAAGGCTACGGCGAGCGTCACGACGGCCTGATTCAGCAGGTTCCGGCCTCCGCCTTCGAAGGCGCCGGCGATGAGCTGCAACCGGGCATGCAATTCCAGGCACAAACGGAAGCCGGCCCGCGCATCTTCACCATCACCGAGGTGGATGGCGATCAGGTCACCATCGACGGCAACCATCCGCTGGCCGGGGAAACCCTGAACTTCGCCGTGGAAATCACCGATATCCGCGAATCCAGCGAAGAAGAGCAACAGCACGGCCACGTGCACGGACCGGACGGCGAAGACCACTAAACGCTGGCACGCCAATCGAGGCTGGTGAATCACTCCTGCAGGGAATGTGCGGGAGCGGCTCACCAGCCGCGATACCTCTCTTCACCTAGAGGCTGAAGAAGCCCTCCGCTTTCCGTTTTCCTTCCCTGTACTCGTCTCTGAGCAACCGCTTCAGCAGCTTGCCGTTGGGCTCACGGGGCAGCGTGTCGCGGAATTCCAGCGTGCGCGGACACTTGATCGACGACAGCTTGTCACGGCAGAAACTCAGCAACTCCGTGGCCAGTTCCGCGGTGCCCGGCCTGTCCTCACGGGACTGCACGATGGCGTGCACGGATTCCCCCATCTCCTCATTGGGGATGCCGATCACCGCCACGTCGAATACGGCGCGATGTCCCATCAGGGTATTTTCCACCTCCTGCGGGTAGATGTTAACGCCGCCGGAGATGATCATGTTGCTCTTGCGGTCGGTGAGATACAGGTAACCGTCCTCATCCAGCCAGCCGATATCCCCGACACAGGCCCAGCCCTGGTCATTGTGCGCCTCGGCGGTCTTGGACGGATCCTTGTGGTATTCAAACGGGTGGCCACCGGAGAAGTAGATGGCGCCTTCCTGGCCAATGGGCAGCTCCTCACCGGTTTCCTCGTCGACGATATGCAGGGTGCCGTAGATCGCCTTGCCCACGGTACCGGTGTGCTTCTTCCAGTCCTCGCTGTTGGTCATGGTCAGACCGGCGCCCTCGGTGCTGCCGTAGTACTCATAAATCACCGGGCCCCACCAGTCGATCATGGCCTGCTTGGTGGTCACCGGACAGGGCGCCGCCGCGTGCACCGCCATTTTCAGGCTGGAGACGTCATAGCGGCTACGCACTTCCTCGGGCAGGTGCAGCATGCGGTGGAACATGGTCGGCACCCACTGGCTATGGGTGACCTTGTATTTCTGGATGTTTTCCAGTGCCCGCTGCGGATCGAACTTCTCCATGATCACCGCGGTGCCGCCGAGCACCAGCACGCCGCGGGTCCATTTGAGCGGCGCGGCATGGTAATACGGCGCCGGAGACAGGTAGACCATGTCGCCGTTGCCGCCGAACGCCAGTTCGATCAACCCCGCCAGGGTTTCGGTGCTGCCCACCGGCAGGCCGCTGATTTCCGGTTTCACCCCCTTGGGGCGGCCGGTGGTGCCGGAAGAGTAGAGCATGTCGCTGCCTTCCCGGGCGCCGGGCAGCGCCTCCGGAGACTGTCCTGCCATGGCCTGTTCCAGGGATTCACAGCCCGGTAGCGGCTCATCCAGCATGAAGATCTTCGGCGCCAACGGCAGCTCACCAATGGCCTCAACCAGTTCCGGGGTGGCGGTTTGCGCACTGAGGATCACCACCCGGGCCTCGCAATCCTCGAGAATGTAGAGCACTTCTTCCGGCTTCAGCCGGGTACTGACGAAGGTGTAGTAAAGACCGGCGTAATGGCCACCCCACTGGACCGCCGGGCACTCCAGGCGATTTTCCAGCAAACAGGCGATATGATCACCGTAATCCAGTCCTTCGTTCTGCAGCACCCGGGCCAAGCGGTTGGCGAAGGCGTCCAGCTCCGCATAACTCATACTGCGGCCGGTATCCGCGAGAATCACGGCGGGATGATCGGGCTTTACCCGTGCGTGCAGACCCGGATGGCGCAGACTGGCTTCCGTGTTCATGAACCTCTCCTAGCGTTGTTGTTTTTGGATGTCGCCCGGCAGGCGTCAACCCTTGATGTTGCCTGGGAGAAAGCGGCGGGTATTCGTCAGAACCGACTATTTTGTCATGGCCAAACCGATCAGCACCGGACTACACCGAGGCCAGCGCCGGCCGCGACGGCTCGTCCAGATCCGGTAACCAGGACCCTTCCATGAAGGCCCGCAACGGCCGGCTCCAGGTCTCCTCCTCGGCGGTGGCGATGGCGGTGGTCACCGCCGACAACGCTTCCGGCAAGGCCACCGAGTGCAGCGGATAGCGATGGCGGTACTGAAGCACCGTGGATTCCGGCAATACCGCCAGCCCCATACCCGCGCTGACACAGCCCAGAATGGCGTCCAGGCTGCCCAGCTCATGGATCGGCGCCGGGGGCGCGCCCTGCTCCGCCAGCAGCACCGACACCGTCTGCCGGTAACCACAGCCCTGACGGAAAGACAAAAAGGAGGTGCGTGACAATTCCGCCGCGCACGGCACGCCATCGAGCGGCCGGCCACTCACCAATACCAACCGTTCACGGAACACCGGCCTCATGATCAGACCATCGCCGACGTTACCGGCAATCACGAACGCCGCGTCCAGGCGCCCCTCGCGAAGTTCGTCCAGCAAGCAGGCGGAAGGACTGGTGCGCAAATTCAGGGAGACCGCCGGCCAGCGTCGACTGAAAGCGGGCAGCACTTTCGGCAAATGCACGGCGGCGGTGGTTTCCATGCTGCCCAGGCGCAATTCTCCGGTGGGTTCGCCACCGCCCTTGAAGTGGTTGAGCGCCTCATTATGCAAATCACCGATGCGGCGGGCGTATCCCAGCAATTGATGCCCCGCGGACGTGAGCGCCACCGGATTGCGGCGCTCCAACACACGCACGCCCAGCTCGCTTTCCAGCTTCTTGATATGGGCAGTGACGTTGGACTGCACCGTATGCAGGCTCTCGGCGGCGGCACTGAAACTACCGCTCTCCACCACGGCCTGAAAGATTTCCAGGGATCGGATCAGCATGGCCTTCATCCCTCTTCGCGATAATGAAATAGAGTAGCATCTCAATGGATGATAATACCAAGGCCCCAGACCCTTTCGCAGCCGGTTCACCGGGACCGCCGCCTCAACGTATACATGTGACATGTTTCACATTTTTTCCTGGTCGCCTATATTGTTTAAAGCACACCCTTTTCATAACGAGAAAAAATCTCCGATCAGGGCCAACATATCGACAACTTCCGCGCATCCAGCTCGACTGAAGCCGGCACCACGGAGAACCGTTCATTGACCAACGAGCTACTTGGTTTTGTTGGGGAAATCTACGAGGCTTCCTACAACCCGGGGCACTGGGACGCAGTGACTACCGGCCTGTGTCAACTGCTCAATGCCCGTTCCGGAGCCCTCTTTCTGGAAGATCATGAGGGCGGAACCCGTGGCATGATCGGTGCCCACGGCTTGCCCAAACCGGTAAGGGCGGCCTATCGCTTTGGCATATCCCGATACGACTATACGTTTCAACTGCAATACCGCGAGCCGCTGGGCAAGGCCCGCCAGCTTCTCCGGGCGGAAGACGTACGCACCGAGCATCCCTTCTATTACCGGCTGGTTCTCAAACCCAATGACATTGGCTTTCTGGCTACCATGAATGTCTATAACGACGATGAATGGCATGTGGGCATCGGCCTGCACCGCTCTTTTCAGGCCGCGCCGTTCTCCGACGATGACTGCCTGACCTTGCAGCGGCTCTATCCCCATTTCAAAAGAGCGCTGCGCATTCACAAGGAATTCCACCGCCTGCGCTGCCGGCAACAGACACTCGAGTCCGCCTTGGGGCGTTTCATGACCGGACTGATCATCCTGGGACCGGATGGTCTTGTGAACTACTGCAATCCGGTCGCTGAAGCCCTGCTCTCTCGGCACAAGGCATTGACCATCAACAGCAACGGCCAGGCACATGCCCACTATCCTCGGGAAAACCAGCACTTTCAGGCCTTGCTGACCCAACTGGTCACGGCCGACCGACAGGACGTCACCACCCGTAATCAGGCCATTGGTCTCCATCATCCTGACCGGGAACACGCCCTCAACCTGATGCTCGCGCCACTGGAAAACGCCCCGACCAATGAGCCCCAGCCCGCCGGCAGCGTGGCGTTATACCTGTGCGACCCGGATTCCACCTTCAATCTGCCGGCCGAGGCATTGCGCTCCCTGTATGACATGACGCCCACCGAAGCCAGTGTCGCCATGGGCCTTGTCAACGGCCTGTCCACCATGCAGATCAGTGAGCAGCATGGGGTCAGTGTGGAGACCATTCGCAGCCAGCTGAAAAGTATTTACCTGAAAATGGGTGTTAACAAGCAGCAGGATGTGATCCGCACTCTGTTATCCGGCGTCGTGCAGATCAGCTAGCCAGGAGTTAAAACAGTGAAAACGCAAGACCTGACGATGGTTCCCCGGTCGGACCAGGACGCCAGCCTGCCTTTTCCATCACTGGATGGGAACACACTTCAGGCGTACAACAAATTGGTAAGCACCCTGTACCGATGCCTGCACGACAATACCGGCTTTCAGTCTTTCTTCGATGCCTTTCAACAACACTTCAAGGCTTTACAGGGAGGGATTCTCGGGGTTACCTCCAATCCCCAGCGCATGGTGTACGGCTGGACCTTCGGCTACCCGGAAGGGTTCGAGGAGTGGTATATCAACAGCGACTTGCCGGAAAAAGACGAAGCCCTGACCCGCTATGCGCAGCTGCCCCCGCGGCAGTTCGATTCTTTTCTGGGCGGCGATAGCAGCCGCACCATCCTCGACATCCTCGGCCCGGAAAGCAGGGCCTGGGCGGAAGCGGTGGGCATGGGCGACAGCGCCGGCATGCTGGTGACCCGGGAAAACGGCACCAATGTGGTTTTCATGGCCAACCGCCACCAGGATTTCGGGCCTTATACCGATGACGAACTCCTGCAGATGAACCTGCTGGCCCCGCATATCGAAAATGCCGTTGCCCTGCACCTGAAGCTGTACCAGTCAAACAGCGACAACGAAAACCTGGCCATGGCGCTCAACCATGTGAACAAGCCCCTGATGGTATTCAACGCCCTGGGCAACATTGCACAGGCCAACAATGCCGCGAGGGACCTGCTCGACAACACCGGCAACCTCTTCATCGGTGACGACCAGCGCCTGCACAGCAGTGACAGACGCCTGACCCGGAAACTGCATGACGCCATCTCCACTGCCATTGTGCTTTCTCATAAAGGTCACCTGGACACACAAACCCTCTTCATCCAAAACGGTCACGAACGTCTCGCCATTTGCCTGACGCCTCTGGTGGCGAATAGCATCGAACACAATGGCGTGTTGGCGGAATTGTTCAGTTTCGACATCAATCTGGTTCCCGATTTTGGCAAGCTGCAATCGCTGTTCCAGTGTACCCCGGCGGAAGCCGGAGTAGCCGTCGATCTGATCCACGGCCTCAGTGCCAACGAAATTGCCGTGGCAAAAGAAATTTCCATCCATACCGCCCGTCAGCACATCAAAAACTTGCTGGCCAAGAACGGCTACCGCAAACAGACCGAGCTGGTCTCCATGCTGGTGCGGGCCCTGGGGTGAACACAACGCGAACAAGCCCCAAAAACCCGTCACTCCGGGCTCGCCCCGGAGCCTCCATCAACCCATCCCATTCTCTCCAAATGCTCTGCCAGCGGAGGGAGATCCCGGCAAACGCAAAAAGGGGAGACATCGCTCCCCTTTTTACTGGGTACTGACAAGGCGTTACTGGGGAAGAGCCTCGTTTTCGCCAACGGGACTCGCCACATCACTGATGAAAAACCCGAGTAAGCTCTCGGTACCGCCATCAATATGACGGAAATCAACAATCACGGAAGTCGAGTCACGGCCCTTTACGGGCGTAAGCGTCCAACTGCCAGTGGACTGGTCTGGCATGGTTTCCGTGAACATCAGGGTACCGCTTGTCGTGGCTCTCCAAGGCGCATCAATGGTGCTTGATTCTTCGTCCTCGGTACCAGGCGAGAAGGTGAGCGTACCTGTGCCATCCGCGCTGAGATAAATATTGACCTTGTCATTTTCGCCAACCAGATCAATGCTGAAGCCAGTCTCCAATCCTTCGAAGAAGCCGTCTTCCTCACGCTCGACAACAACAGTACTGGCATTCCCGGCGAGGTCCTCCAGCTCCATCCCAAAGCGACCGACACGGCTGAAGGAGAAATCGTTGTCACCATCCGGATGGTGCTCAGTAAAACTCAGATCACCCCATCGCTCCATTGACAGAGAGTAATAAGGCCCTGAGATTTCATCTATCAGGTTCTTGTTATACAGCCCACCTTCACCATCCGTCTCCACAGTTGCAACCGGATCAAAGCTCTCGCCATTGAGCTGGTAAGTACCCCATTCAGAGGACACTTCAACCAATTCCTCACCGCTATAATCCGTCTGGTTATTGTCGTGAACGATGGTGTAGTGGGAATCGTCCAGAATGGTCAGCACATTGAAGCCGTACTCTTCTTCCAGGTACCAGGCCCCGACAAGGGGGTTGTCCGCATCCTTGATGGGGGTAGCGCTGAACGTGTCGCCTTCACCAAGATCAAAGTGCAGTTCATCACCCGCCAATACCAGATCAGCGGTGACTTCGCCCCCATCGCCCTCCCAGGTGAGGCCGCCCTGTCCGTCGGACTCCTCTCTCAGAGTAAAAGTGATTTCACCCGTGCCGGGATTCCAATCGTAGGTTCCCCATTCTGCTGTGGCAGCCCCCTGGTCTTCGTTTCCATAGGAGTGGGAAAGGATGTAGCGACCATAGTCCAGGAAGGTCAGCACATTACGCTCGGAAGGCCCTTCCAGGATCAGCCAACTGCCGCGCAGATCCGCCTGCTGGGAGGCGGCGAAATGCGCCTCGGCCTCTTCTTTCGTTACCAGGGTTTTGCCGATAACCTCTTCAGTCGCCACGGCTTCAAAAGCTTCGGCAGACTGATTAACCGCCACCTCTTTGCCAATAAAATCATCAAGGGTTTGCTGACTAATGGCAATACCATTGTCCGGGTTGTCGTCGTCATCCAGGGTCTGCAGTAGCCGCAATACATTGATCACCACATCCGCATGGTTGCCATCGGCCATATCCGCCGGTGTCACACGTCCGGTTGCCGTTACCGGTGGTAGCTCGGTGTCGCCAATACTGAAGACAACGGTGTCACCCTCTACGTAATTATATTCCCCCAGCGCATTGGTCTTGCCACTCTGGTTACCTGGGTTGGTCTGATAGTTGATGCCCGCCACCACGCTATCGGTGAATACCCCGGTTTCCGTCTCCACGGGAGGCTCGGGCTCTCCGCCGCCGCCATCGCCGCTGCCACCGGATGACGAACCCCCTCCACCACAAGCGGTGAGCATCACCGCCAGTGCCAATGTTCCAAGTTTGAATGTTTTCATGACCCCTCCAGTACTGTTGAAATCGTTCGATGACATAAGGAAACCACTAGCACCCACCGATCCGCATCCCCCAAATTGGGGATAAGTAAGTGCTCACATATAGGTTTCAGTCAGATTGACCGAGTACTTTGGAGAGATCAGACGTTGAGTTGCTCCCGCAACACATGCTTCTGGAATTTTCCGGTGGAGGTTTTCGGCAACTCGTCGACGAAGAACACTTTTTTCGGGCACTTGAAGCCCGCCAACCCTTCCCGGCAGTGACTGACGATATCTTCCTCGCTCGCCGCCTGTCCTGCCTTCAACGCGATGAAGGCACAGGGAATTTCTCCCCAATGCGGATCGGGGCCGGCCACCACCGCCGCTTCCAATACCGCCGGATGGGCATACAACACGCTCTCCACTTCCAGGGTGGAGATGTTCTCGCCGCCGGAAATGATGATGTCCTTGGAACGGTCCTTGATCTCCACGTAGCCGTCCTCATACCACACCCCCAGGTCTCCGGTGTGGAACCAGCCACCGGCAAAGGCTTTTTCAGTGCCCTGCGGATTGTTGAGATAACCTTTCATGACACTGTGACCACGCACGAACAGTTCGCCCAGGGTAGAACCGTCACGGGGCACCGGCGTCAGTGTGTCCGGGTTCGCCACCATCATGTCGGTCATCGACAGCGACAGAATCCCCTGACGCGCCACCTTGTCCGCTTTTTCCTCCAGGGACAGATCCGCCCACGGGTCCTGGAATTCACACACCAGACTGGGCCCATAGGTCTCGGTGAGCCCGTACAGGTGGACGATATTGATCCCCAGCTTTTCCATGGCGGCGATGGTGGCAGCCGGTGGCGCGGCGCCGCCGGTGGCCACGGTCACGGTGTGATCGAAGGGCCGCCGTTGCTCTTCCGGCGCGTTGATCATCATGTTCAATACCACCGGGGCGGCACAGAAATGGGTCACCTTGTGCTCGCTGATGGCACGAAAAATCGGTTCCGGGTGCGGCTGGCGCAGACACACGTGGGTGCCGGCCACGGCGGTCACCGCCCAGGGAAAACACCAGCCGTTGCAGTGGAACATGGGCAGCGTCCAAAGGTAGGCCGCACCCTGGGGCAATCCCAGGCCGATGATGTTGCTCAAGGCATTCAGGTAGGCGCCACGGTGATGGTAGACCACGCCCTTGGGATCGCCGGTGGTGCCGGAGGTGTAGTTCAGCGTGATCGCCTGCCACTCATCCGCCGGCGCCTGCCAGGTGAAATCGTCGCGCCCGCGCGCCATCAGTTCATCGAAGGTCAGTTCCCCGACCCGTTCACCGCCCTCGAAAGTCGGATCTTCCACATCCACCACCAGAGGGGAGACCGAGCAGCGGGACAACGCTTCCCGGCTGCGTTCATGGAATTCCGCATCGGTGAAGAACACCTTGGCCTGGCCGTGATCCAGCATGAACGCCATGGATGCCGCATCCAGGCGGGTGTTCTGCGTGTTGAGCACCGCCCCCAGCATCGGGACGGCGAAATGCAGCTCCAGCATTTCCGGCACATTGGGCAGCAACGCCGCCACCGTATCACCGGGCCCCACTCCCATGGCCCGCAGCGCCGAGGCCAACCGCAAACAGCGCTGATGCGTCTCGCCCCAGGTACGCCGCAGCGGACCATGGATTACCGCGGTGCGATAAGGATGCGCCAGCGCGGTACGGGCCAGAAAGGTGAGCGGCGTCAGAGCCGAGAAATTGGCGGCGTTGGGCGTCAGGTCCGCATCGAAAGCAAGCGTGCTGGACATGATCGGAGTCTCCTGAATTGAGGGCGCCCCATACCGATCACGGGGCGCCGGGTTGTTGGGTCACTTTGTTGTTTTCGCGGCACGGTTCCGTCTATTCGGAGCCGGCGGGTTCAGCGCCTTCAGCGGCTCCGGAAGCGGCGCGGCTGTCGCCGGCGAGCCAATCGCGCTCCAGTACCAGCCACAGAATCAGACCGGCGCCCAGCCCCCAGGCCGCGCCTTTGGTGGCCAGAATGGCGCCGACGATCACCGCCACGCCGCGCTGCAAATTGGTTCCCTTGCTGAGCATTTCCAACGCCAGATAACCGCACAGGTAGCCCTGGATCAGCAGCGTCAGCGCCAGACCAATGTTCAATCCTGGCTTGAACAGGGACACCACCGGTAACAACAGAAGGGCAATACTCATGCCCCAGTAGATGCTGTTGGCCCCGCCCCAATAACTGTCCATGGCCTTGCGATCGTTGTTCATATAACGATTCACCACCAGCGCCTGACCGCCAGTCCAGGACGGGCCGGACAAGCTGATAAAGGGCGCGCACAGACCATGAAACAGATTGCGGAGCCCGGCGATGATGCTGTTACGGCGCGGGCTGAAAACCAGCTTTTCGTCCTTGCGCACCTTATCCGCGTTCTTGAACAGGGAATCGATCACCAGCACATCGCCAAAGGCGATGACATAGGCGGCCAGCGCCAGCGGCAACGCATCGAGGAAATACTGGAACGGCGGCCAGCCCAGACCGAACACGGTGTAATCATTAAGCATGTCGCCAAACGGCAGGGATACCCAGCCCCATTCCAGGGTTGGCGCCTGGACCTCACCGATCAGAATACCGAACACATAGGCGATCACGAACGGTACGGCGATACCGTACTGTGCAATGAAACGGAACAGGGAATAACGCTCCCGCAAAGGCGCGGCGGTGCGGGAAAACAACATGAAAAAGCCGAGGATCGTACCGAGCAAAATGGTGATCGGCATGGTCCACACCCGCCCGGTGGCGGAAAACTCCGTCATTATAGCGGAGAAGCCGGCGCCCACCAGAATCCCTGCCTTCAGCGACATGGGCATCTTGCGAACCAGTACATCCGCGCCCTTGAACAAGCCCATGGCGAAAAACAGTCCCGCCACCGTCAACTGCAAGGCAATCAACGCCAGAATGCGCGCATCCCCCTCCGGATAGCCGGACAGAAACGCCACATACAACGGAATCCCAGCGGTGATCCAGCCGGACACCGCCGGATCACCGAAGTGACCATGCAGCATGAACAGGAAGTTGTTGATCACCACGAAAGCAACGGCGATCTCGAAAGGAATGCCCAGCACCGAGGTCATCAGCGCCGTGATACTCAGCGGCACCACACACAGAATCGCCCCCTGCAGGATGTCGGGCAATTCCAGCTTGTAGTGGACAAAAGGAATGCGCAGCTTGAGGAAACCCAGCGTCGAGGGCTGTTCTCCCCCGTCCGCTCTCTTTCGCAGACTCATGTTGTTCTCCGTTATCGGGCTTTATTAGCGTTATCGATGCGGCAGAGATGCCGTTTTTTTGAATCAGGGGTTTTCCCCTGAATATTAGGTATTTATACTTTTTTAATCAAGTATAAATACTCAAATAAAAAGCCCGCCGAAGCGGGCCTTTCAACGGAGCCGAACGGGCCGGGCGGTCAGACCGCCACGCCACCGAGCTTGGTTTCCAGATATTCCAGCAAACCTTCGCGAGCCCCCTCGCGTCCCAAACCGCTCTCGTTCATGCCGCCGAACGGCGCCGCCGCGCTGGTGGGGTTGATGTCGTTGATGCCGATGATGCCGAACCGCAGCCCTTCGAACATGCGGATCGCCCGGGACAGCTTCTCGGTATAGACGTAGGCCGCCAGCCCGTAATGGGTATCGTTGGCCATGGCCAGCACCTCCTCTTCGTTATCGAAGGGGATCACCGGCGCCACCGGTCCGAACGTCTCCTCGCGGTAAATACGCATGTCCGGAGTCACGTCCGCCAGCAGGGTCGGCGCATAGAAATGCCCGCGATCGGCTTCACCGGCGAACAGACGCTCGCCGCCCTGCATCAGGCGGGCGCCCTTGGCCACCGCGTCGTCCACCTGCCCGGCCACCTTGTCGATGGCCGCCTGGTTGATCAGCGGGCCGATGCTGATGCCCTCTTCCATGCCATTGCCGGCTTTCAGTTTGGCGATGCGATTGCTCATCTCCGCCAGGAACGGCTCGATGATGTCGCGCTGAACAAAAATGCGATTGGGGCTGATGCAGGCCTGACCGGTGTTAAGGAATTTCACCAGCGACAAGCCCTTGGCGGCGTGCACCGGATCCATGTCATTGAAAACGATCGCCGGCGCGTGGCCACCCAGTTCCATGGAGACCCGTTTGAGATGGCCACCGGCCAGCCCGGACAGGTACTTGCCCACCGGCGTGGAGCCGGTGAAAGTAATTTTCTTCACCAGCGGATGGGTGCAGAACGCCTCGCCCACCGGCTTGGGATCCTGTTTGGTGATCAGGTTCACCACACCTGGCGGGAAGCCGGCGTCGTGGAAAATCTCGAACATGGCCTGGGCGCACAACGGCGTCGCTTCCGCCGGTTTCAACACGATGGTGCAGCCCGCCGCCACCGCCGGCGCCAGCTTGCGGGTGATCATCGAGATCGGGTAATTCCACGGCGTGATCGCACCGACCACACCCACCGGGTGCTGTTGTACCCAGAAGCGCTGATTGGCGCGGGCGGACGGAATGGTTTCGCCGTACATACGCTTGGCTTCCTCGGCGAACCACAGCAGAAAGTCAGCGCCGTAACCCACTTCGTTGAGCGCCGCCTTGAGGGGTTTGCCCTGCTCGCGGGTCATCAATTCCGCCAGCTCTCGTTTGCGCGCCAGCATCAGCCCGTGGGCCTTGTACAGCAGCGCCGCTCGTTCATAGGCGGTGGTGGCGGACCAGGACGCGAAGGCGATGTTGGCCGCCTCGATGGCCGCCGTGATGTCGGCGTCATCAGCGTCGGCGACGGTACCGATCTGCTCATTGGTGGCGGGGTTGAACACCGCGAAGGTGTTGTCCTTGTTGATCCATTCACCGTTGATGTACATGGTTTTCTCCTGCGGGTTACAGCAGCTCTTCGGGCAGCGCCATCAGTGTATCGTCACCGAAACGCAAAGCCCGCGCGTGATGCAGATAACGGGGCAATATCTGCTCAAGGTAAAAGTGGACGTGATGCCGTTTGCGGCGAGCGAACGGGGAATCGTCTTCCGCCACGCTCAGCGCCGCGCGGGCCATTTGCCAGGCAGCCACCACGGTGGCGCTCAACATCAGATAGTGGAAAGCGATCGCGCCGGGCAGCGTGGCACTGTCGCTGGCCCCCAGCAAAAATTCCGTGGCGTCGGATACCGCCACCACCGCATCCGCCAACAGCGCTTTGCGTTCGCAGCCCAGCACACTCTCCAGATGCGGCTCGGCCAGAAACGCGTCCATCTCCTCCAGTATCTCAAACATGGCGGCCCCGCGATCACGCAAGGTCTTGCGCCCCACCAGGTCCATCGCCTGAATGCCGTTGGTGCCTTCGTAGATCGGCAGGATACGCGCATCCCGGAACAACTGCCCGGCACCGGTTTCCTCGATGAACCCCATACCGCCGTGACACTGCACATTCAGGGAAGTGACTTCCTGGGCCATCTCCGTGCACCAGCCTTTCACCAGCGGCGTGAGCAAATCCAGGCGTCGCTGATGACGGGCCCGCCGTTGCGGATCGCTTTCACCGTGCACCCGATCCACTTCGGCACAGCCCACGTAGGCCAGCGCGCGGCCCGCCTCGGTGAGCGCATTCATCGTCATCAGCATACGGCGCACGTCCGGATGAGCGACGATTGGCCCCGCCTCACGTTGTCCGGGAGCCACGCCCTGTACCCTTTCGCGGCAGTATTCGCGTGCCTGCTGACAGGCCCGTTCAGCGACGGCCACGCCCTGCAATCCCACCGTGAGACGGGCGTTGTTCATCATCGTGAACATACAGGCCAGGCCCTGATTGGGCTTGCCCACCAGGTAACCAATGGCACCGCCATTGTCGCCGTAGCTCATCACACAGGTGGGGCTGGCGTGAATGCCGATCTTGTGTTCCAGCGAGATGGCCCGGCAATCATTGCGTTCGCCCGGGGAGCCATCCTTGTTGAGCAAATACTTGGGCACCAGGAACAAGGAAATGCCCTTCACGCCCTCCGGCGCATCGGGCAAACGGGCCAGCACCAGATGGACGATGTTGTCGGCCATGTCGTGATCGCCCCAGGTGATGAAAATTTTCTGCCCGGTGATGCGGTAGTGGTCGCCTTCCGGGACCGCCCGCGCCTTCACCGCGGCCAGATCGGAACCGGCCTGCGGCTCGGTCAGATTCATCGTGCCACTCCAGGTACCGCTGACCATGGACGGCAGATAAAGGGCCTTGAGGGACTCGTCGGCGTTGGCGGCGATGGCTTCCACCGCGCCCTGGGACAACAGCGGGCAAAGCCCCCAGGACATGTTGGCGGCGTGCCACATCTCCTGCACCGCCACCGCCAACGAGAACGGCAGCCCCTGACCGCCGTACTCGGGATCGAACTGCAGACTGCCCCAGCCGCCTTCCACGTAGCGCTGGTAAGCGTCACGGAAACCGGGCGCGGCAACCACGCCATCCGCTTGCAGACTCACGCCATGGCGATCGCCGTCGGCATTGAGCGGCGCGATCACCGACGAGGCCAGTTTGCCGGCCTCATCCAGCACCGCTTCGGCCAGCTCACGGGACACTTCGGTAAACGGCGGCAATGCCGCCAGACCATCGATATCGGTCAGCTCGCCGAGCACGAAAGCCATGTCCTGCAACGGCGCTTTATATTCCGGCATGGGGCATCCTCTGTCTTTGTTGTTCGCGGAAGGGGTTCGCGGTGCCGTCAGCTCATGTACTGACCGCCATTCACCGACAGATTGGTGCCGGTGATGAAACCCGCCTCGTCGGCGGCCAGGAACGCCACTGCCCGGGCGATATCATCGGGCTGGCCCAGCCGGCCCACGGGAATACCGGCGATGATACCTTCAAGAATGTTCTCCGGCACCTGCCGCACCATCGGGGTGTCGATATAACCCGGCGAGACGGCGTTGACGGTGACGCCCTTGCGCGCACCTTCCTGGGCGATGGAGCGGGTGAATCCATAAACACCGGCCTTGGCGGCGGCGTAGTTGCACTGGCCGAACTGGCCCTTTTCCCCATTCAGGGAAGAGATGTTGACGATACGGCCGAAGCCGCGCTGGCACATGCCATCGAACACCGCCCGGCACAGGTTGTACATGGAGGTCAGGTTGGTGTTGATCACATCCTGCCAGAAGTGCGGCTCCATGCGCTTGATCGGCGCGTCCCGGGTGATACCGGCGTTATTCACCAGCACATCGATGGGACCGAGCTCCGCTTCCACATCGGCGGCGAAGGCGGCGCAGGCGTCATAGTCGGTGACATCCAGGGGACGGACGTGCACGGAATAGCCCTGCTGTTCCAGGCTTTCCTGCCATTGCCGCGCCTGTTGTTCCTGCTGCGGGTCCGGGTAGTAGGTCCCCACCACGGTGCGGCCCTGATCACACAGAGCCTGACACATGGCCACGCCCAACCCGCCGGTGGCACCGGTCACCACCGCCAATCGTTTCTCGCTCATAACTTTACGCCTTCAACAGTTTTTTCATGGATGCCGACGTGGCCACGGCCCCATCGACGGTGTAACTCTGGCTGCGCGCTTCGATACGCGGCAGCTCATAGCGATAATTGACCATCATGCCGGCGGACTGGCGCCGGCCTTTTTCGGACAGGTCCGCGACCCAATTCAATCGGGCCACCTGAGCGCCGTTACTGAGATGGAAGTGGGCCACCGGGTCCAGGGCGTAGCGGCCCCGACGTTGCTCCCGGCACAGGTACCAGGCCATCAGCCGCCGCAGCGCCTCGGCACGCAATGGATCCAGCCGCTCCGGATCCAGCAGAGCCCCGGCACTGCCGGTGTCCCGCCATACCGCGCCGCCGGGCAAACCGGCCAGAACATCGTCGGACAACCCCTCCAGCCAACGGCGGAATCCGGGGATCGGCGACAGGGTGGCGAACTGCTTCAGTTGCGGTAATTCCTGACGCAGCAGCTTCACCACGCGTTTGATCAGGAAGTTGCCGAAACTGATGCCGGCCAGACCGGCCTGGGCATTGGAAATGGAGTAGAAAATGGCGGTGTCCGCTTGCCGGGCATCCAGCACCGGCGCCTCCTCGTCGAGTAGCGCCTGGATACTGCCGGCCATGCCTTCCACTAGCGCCACCTCGACGAAAATCAGCGGCTCATTGGGCATGTTCGGATGGAAGAACGCGAAGCAGCGGCGGTCTGCACGCAAACGGTTTTTCAGATCGTTCCAGCCACGGATCGCGTGCACCGCCTCATAGGCGATGAGCTTTTCCAGTAACTCGGCGCTGCTTTGCCAGCTGATCTGTTCCAATTGCAGCAGCCCCACATCAAACCAGGCGCCGAGCAGCCGCTTGAGATCCGCTTCCAGCGGTGCCAGCTGGGGATATTCCTTGCGCAACGACAACAGTTCCGCACGCAGATCCACCAGGAACTTGACCCCTTCCGGCACGCCATTGAAACGGGTCAGCAGGGTCATGCGCGGTGGCTCCAGAGCATCACGCAGCGCCAGGGCGGCCTGCATGCGCCCTTCGCTGCCGGCCGCGCGCCATTGCTCCATGGCCCGCTCCACCCGCGCCTCGTCCACGGCGTACTGTTCCGCCAGCAACATCAGGAAACGGGCACGGCCGTCGCGATTCAGAGCCTTGAATTCCCGCGCCAGGGTCACCGCCCGATCACGGGCCGCCACCTGCCCGCCATCGTCCGCCAGGCAGGCGTCTATCCATTTGATCAGGCGCTCCACGTCACCGCCGTTCAGGTCCGGGGTCAGTGTCAGCTTGCCGTCCAGCAGCCGCCGCTCGTTCCAGGCCTCCAGCCCCAGCGGCACTAATCTGCGGATGGCCTTTTCCCAAAGGCCGTCATTCTGATCCTGCATCATTGCTCTCTCCCACCAGACCGCTCCACGCTGGTGCGGCACCGACGGCCAAGAGACTAGCAAAGCCCGATTCCAAAACCAAGTATTTCTACTTGGATTTAAAAGTGTAAACCACTACACTTTTGAGTCACTGGCTTTAACTAAATGGCTTCGCGACTTGTGAATGAAGCAAAGCCACGACATAACACGGCATAAAGAGTCACTACGTAAAACAAGGAATCCCGATGGACGAACTGCACGGCTACTACCTGGAAGACCTGAAAGTCGGCCTCAGCGCCAGCTACGCCAAGACCATTACCGAGGCCGACGTGGTACTGTTCGCCGGCATCACCGGTGACGACAATCCGGTGCACCTGAACGCGGACTATGCCGCCGGCACCCAGTTCGGCCAGCGCATCGTGCACGGCATGTTCAGCGCCGGCCTGATCTCCGCCGTGCTCGGCACCCGCCTGCCCGGCCCCGGCGCCATCTATGTGGACCAGCAGCTGTCGTTCAAGGCGCCGGTCCACATCGGCGATACCGTGGTGGCCACCGCCACCGTGCTGGAGATCGACGAAAGACGGCGCCGGGTGAAGCTGGAAACCGTCTGCCGCGTCAAAGACAAGATCGTAGCCCAGGGCGTGGCCACCAACATGGTGGACCGCCGCCCCTCCCAGTAAGACGTAGAGAGTAAGGATCCGACCATGCTGATCGAAGCCCAAGATTCCACCCTGCTGGTCATCGACGTTCAGGAACGTCTGCTGCCCGGCGTCCATGAACACGAAACCCTGGTGAAGAACTGCCGCTGGCTGATTGAAGTGGCGCAGTTGATGGACGTGCCGGTGCGCTTCACCGAGCAATACCCGAAGGGCGTCGGCCCCACCACCGACCAACTGCTGGAGCTGGCCGGTGACGCCAACCCCGCCATCGCCAAAACCGTGTTTTCCTGCGCCGACGCGCCGGAATGCGCATCGCTGCTCTCGGAAGCCCGCGGCAAGACGTTCGTGCTGTGCGGCATGGAAGCCCACGTCTGTGTGATGCAGACCGCCTTGGGGCTGCACCAGGCCGGCAACAAAGTGTTCGTGGTGGCCGATGCGATCTCCGCGCGCAATCCGCTGGACACCGAGATCGCCCTGCAACGCCTGCGCGACGAAGGCGTGCGCGTGGTCACCCGGGAAATGGTGGGTTTCGAGTGGGTTCGCGATTCCCTCGCCCCGCAATTCAAAACCTTCAGCCAGAAGTTCCTGCGCTGATACCCGAAAACACCGTCGGCGCCAATGCCGGCGGTGGTTGGGCACCGCACGAGGTACACTATGTTCCTTAGCCAGCAACCCAACCCCCCGCCCATGGACACACCGACACCGGAAGAGGGCTTCACCGCGCTCACCGACGACGCCGAGCGCAACCGCCTGCTGGCGGAGATGGCCGAGCAGTCCACCGACATGATCTCCCGGCACACGCCCGGGGACTGGCGTTTCATTTATGCCTCACCGGCGGTGACTCATCTGCTCGGCTACAGCGTCGAGGAAATCGTCGGCGTCTCCGCCTATGACCTTTATCACCCGGACGATGTGGAAAACTTCCAGCGGCGCGCGCCCAGCGTTCGCTACGAGCGCGGTCTGTACACTCACACCTACCGGTTCCGTTGCAAGGACGGCCATTACACCTGGCTGGAAAGCACCAGCCGCACCTTGCGCGACCCGGACACCGGCGACATCCGTGAAATCCTGGTGGTGTCCCGGGACGCCAGCGGCCGTATCGAGGCGGAGCAGACCAACCGGCGGCTGGCGCGAGTGCTGGAAAGCACTAGCGATCTGGTGATCTTCACTTCCCTGGATCACCGTATTACCCATCTCAACGAGTCCGCCCGCCAGGTGCTGGCCCTGGACAGCGCCACCCCATCCGCCGCTTTGTCGGAGCTGTTCACCGATACCAGCTATCGATTGCTTGGCGAAGCCGCCTTTCCCGCCGCCCTGCGGCGCGGCAACTGGAGCGGTGAGCTGGACATGTGTGATCGCCGCGGCCAGACCATTCCGGTTTCCCTGGAATTGCTGGCGCACCGCTCCTATCACGGCGACATGGAATACTTTTCCCTGGTGGCCCGGGATCTGAGCGCGGCCAAGGCGGCGGAAGCGCAATTGAAGGCCTATCAGGCGGAGATCGAACACGCCAGCCGGCTGGTGACCATGGGCGAGCTGGCTTCGAGCTTGGCCCACGAGCTGAATCAGCCGCTCACCGGCATCGTCAATTATCTGCGCGGCATCCAGCGCCGCTTCGGCGATCAGGCCGAGGTGCGCTGGCAGGACCTGCGCGTGCCGCTGGAAAAAACCGTGGACACCGCTCTGCGCGCTGGCGGCATTATCCATCGGATGATGGACTTCACCCGCAAAAGAGCCCCGGTGCACGAGGCCATGGAGCTGCTGCCGGTGGTCGACGATCTGCTGCAGTTCTGCGAACCCAACGCCGAACGCCATAATGTGGTACTGGAAAACCGCATGACACTGGCCGACGCCCGGGTGGTGGCGGACCGCATTCAGTTGGAGCAGATCCTGCTCAACCTGATCGTCAATGCCATCGAGGCCTGCCAGACTCCCGCCGGGCAACCACCGCTGAAAGTCTGGCTGGAAGCCGAGCGGCGCGGCAAACAACTGGAGATCCGCGTGCGCGACCAGGGCCCTGGCCTGCCGCCACACAGCTCGGATAAACTGTTCGAGCGCTTTTTCACCACCAAGAAGAACGGGCTGGGCATGGGCCTGGCGATCAGCCGTTCCCTGGTGGAATCCCTCGGCGGCGAACTGTGGCCCCGCGCCGTGGAAGAGGATGGCATGGAAGAAAGTGGCATGGAAAAGAGAGGCGCCTGTTTTTGTTTCACCCTGGCACTGGCGGACGACGAAACGCCGACCACAACGAATTGACCCGGATCCCAATGGCAAACAGCGAATCAACGCAAACCATCTATATCATCGACGACGACGCCGATGTGCGCGACTCCCTGCAATGGCTGCTGGAGTCCGTGGGGCTGCGGGTGCGCTGCTACGAGACCGCCCTGGCGTTTCTTGAGCGTTTCCAGCCCGGCGCTGGCGGTTGCGTGGTGATGGACGTGCGCATGCCGGAACTCAGCGGCATCAACGCGCAGAAAAAATTTCCCGAGTACGGCATCGACCTGCCGGTGATCATGATCTCCGCCCACGGCAGTATCGACATGGCGGTGACCGCTCTCACCGACGGCGCGCTGACGTTCATCGAGAAACCGTTCGACGACCAGGTGCTGATCGACCATGTCCAGAACGCCCTTGAGCGGGACCGTCAGCACCGCCGCAAACTGCAGGCGCTGGCGGTACACCGGCAACGCTACGAAGGTCTGACCAAACGGGAACGGCAGGTGTTCGAGGAAGTGGTCAACGGCCTGTCCAATCAGGAAGTGGCCGATAAGCTCGGCATCAACCGCAAAACGGTGGAAGGCCATCGCGCCAACATGATGAGCAAGATGGCGGCGGATTCCCTGGCCGAACTGGTGCAGATCGCCATCAGCCTGCGCCAGCAGGACGCCATTCTCCACGCCTGAACCATCCCATTCAGTTCAGTGATGCCGAGCATCTGTATAAATCATTTTTAGTGATAGGCGGACTCTGCTTAACTGGGCGCCTGCCAATGACCGCCTCTCGCTTTGGAGCCGCCCATGACCACCTCCGTCTCGCCCACCCGCCTGATATTAATGGGAGCGGCCACCACCCTGGCCGGGATCGGGCTGGGCCGTTTCGCCTACGCCGCGCAACTGCCGGGGCTGATCGAGGCCGGTTGGCTGAGCGCCCGTGACGCCGGTTTCGTCGGCGCCACCAACCTGCTGGGCTATCTGGTCGGCGCGGTACTTGCCAGCCGTCTCGCCCGCCGGCTCGGCCCCGGCGCGGTGATCAAGCTGTCCACGTTGCTGATTGCCGTCAGCTTCCTGGCCAGCATGTGGCAAGGGCCGGTGTGGTGGTTCAGTCTTTGGCGCTTCGTCGCCGGCGTCACCGGGGCCCTGCTGATGGTGGTGGCACCTTCCCTGATCGCCAGCCAGCTTCCGGAATCCAAACGCAAACGGGGCACCGCCTGGATCTTCACTGGCGTCGGCACCGGCGTGTTGATCTCCGCCACCCTGGTGCCACTGCTGATGCAGCAGGGGCCGGAACTGACCTGGCTGGGCCTCGGCCTGATCGCGCTGTTACCGGTGGCGCTGGTGTGGCGCCCCTGGCCGGGCCTGCCGCGGGCGCCCCAGCAAGGACAACAGCAGGCCCGCGTCGGCCTGCTGCTGGCCGCCATCTATCTGGCCTATCTGCTGGACGCGGTGGGCTTCGTACCGCACACGGTGTTCTGGGTGGATTATCTGGAACGACAAAGAGATTTCAGTACCTGGGCGGCGGCGATCCAGTGGGGACTGGTGGCCCTGGGCGCCATCAGCGGCCCGTTCCTGGTTGGCGCCATTGCCCGCCATGCCGGCTGGCACCGCACCCTGTTCACCGCCTTGGCGTTGAAGGGAACCGCGGTCCTGCTGCCGATGCTGGTACCGGGAACGCTGGTGGTATCGCTCTCGTCCTTTACCGTGGGCGCGCTGATCCCCGGCATGGTCGCCACCACCATGGGCCGCATCGGCGAGCTGGTGCCCGCCCATGCGCACGCCACCGCCTGGGGCCGGGCCACCGCCCTGTTCGCTGTCGGGCAAGCCGCGGCGGCCTATCTGATGGCACCGATTTACGCCAGCGCCGAGCACAGCTCGCTGATTTTCATCATCGGCGGCAGCGCCCTGCTGTGCGCCGCCACCCTCACTCTGGCGACACCGTTGTTCGCCAAGCACAAACCGGTGACGGAGGTGTCCTGAACGACGTGTCGCGTGTCAGCGATTCTCCACCACGATGCGCGGGAAGCGGGCTTTGTGGTCCAGCTGCCGGCAGGCCAACCGGCCGGCCATGGCCAGGGCCACGTTTCGATATTGCCGTGCCACCGCGCCGTCCGGTTGCGCCAGCACCGATGGCAGCCCGGCATCGGCCTGGGTACGAATACCCACATCCAGCGGCAGTTGGCCGAGCAACGGCACCTGGTAATCCTCCGCCATGCGACCACCACCGCCACTGCCGAAAATCGCTTCCTGATGTCCGCAGTGGCTGCACACATGAGTGCTCATGTTCTCGATCACGCCAAGCACCGGAATGTCCACCTTCTCGAACATACGCAATGCTTTACGCGCGTCCAGCAGGGCAATGTCCTGGGGCGTCGTCACCACCACCGCGCCAGCCACCGGAATCTGCTGGGCCAGTGTCAGTTGCACGTCACCGGTGCCCGGCGGCAGATCCACCAGCAGATAATCGAGATCCCGCCAGCGAGTATTCTTGAGCAACTGCGTCAGTGCCCGGGTCACCATGGCGCCGCGCCAGATCACCGGCGAATCCTCTTCCACCATGAAGCCCGCCGACATGATCTGCACGCCGTGGCCGATCAGCGGTGTCATCTGTTTGCCATCGTCGCTTTGCGGCCGCTCGTCGACGCCCATCATGCGCGGCTGGCTGGGACCGTAGATATCCGCATCGAGAATACCAACCCGCGCGCCTTCCGCCTGCAAGGCCAGCGCCAGATTGGCGGTGGTGGTGGATTTTCCGACGCCGCCCTTGCCCGACGCCACCGCGATAATGTTGCGCACTTCCGGCAACGGCTCCATACCACCCTGGACACGATGCGGGCGCACCTGCCATTCCATATCCACGACGATCCGCATTGCATTGGCATGAGCACGCAGATAGTCCATCAGGTCCGCCGCGCTTTCTTCTTTATAGTTGTCCGCCGGGAATCCCAGGGACACTTTCAACGTCGCGACGCCATCGTCCACCGACATGGTTCTAAGCGCCTTGCTGCTGACCAGATCCTGGCCCTGCATTGGCTCTTTCCAATGGCGCAGAAGATGGCGTAAGTGCGTGGTATCCAGGGTTGTCATGGGAGGCTCTCCTGACCGGTCATACCTTTTAATGCAGCAATTTCCATGCCGCGAGGTGCGCCGTAGACAGAAAAGACGGATATCCGTATTTAAAAAGATTCTTTGATCTGTTCCTCCGCCCTTTCACACCCTGTTCCGCATCGTCCACCTGGACGATACCGCCTACCCGTCCGCGGGCGGCCCGACATCGCCGACGGGAATCTCGCCGCGGCCAGCAACTTGTCCTAGTTGTCGTACCGTTACGCCTCGCCTTGTCCCGAAAACTGGCGTCATCACTGTGCACCTGCCCCAGCAAGGGGCAAGTGCACCTTGCGCCCGGATTCCGTCGCAAACACCAAACAAGAAAATTGCCCTTATAAAACATACGGATACGAACAGGCCTGCGAAAGCTGGCACGTCTAATGCGTTTTATAAGCAGTGGTGATGTCTTGTTAGTACAAGTGAACTCTCAATGAGGAAACCGGACATGAATCACAAACGATACGGCGTCGCGGCCTGCTTGAGCATTTTTATCGGGCTCGCTTCGACACCGGCACTTTCGGAAACCATTCGCATTGGCATTGGCCACCAGAGCATGGTGACCAACACCGTGTCGGGCGGTGTTGTTCTGGAAAAACTGAATCTGATTGAAAAACACTTACCCAAGACCGGTAAGTACCAGGGCGCGGACTACGATATTGTCTTCAAGGATTACGACTCCGGGCCACCGATCACCAACCAGATGCTGGCCGGGAAACTGGACTTCGGTGTCATGGGCGATTACCCGTTGATCGTCAATGGCGCCAAGTTCCAGGAAGGCGGCCGCGCCGAAACCCGCTTCATCGCCATCACCGGCTATAACAAGGAAGGCACCGGCAATGGCATCGTGGTACCGGTGGACTCCCCCGCCCAATCCCTCTCCGACCTTGCCGGCAAGGCCATTTCCACCCCGGTGGGCAGCGCGGCCTGGGGCATGACCCTGAAGGCGCTGCGGGACGCAGGGCTGATCGACAAGGTCACCATCGTCAATCAGTCACCGCCGGTGGGGGCCGCCAACATTGCCGCCGGCAAAATCGACGCCCATGCCGATTTCTGCCCCTGGTCCGAGATCATGGAATTCCGCGGTACCGGCCGGAAAATTTACGACGGTCGCCAGGCCGGCATCCCCACCTTCCACG
Source organism: Alloalcanivorax dieselolei B5 (assembly GCF_000300005.1). Lineage (NCBI taxonomy): Bacteria > Pseudomonadati > Pseudomonadota > Gammaproteobacteria > Oceanospirillales > Alcanivoracaceae > Alloalcanivorax > Alloalcanivorax dieselolei. The sequence continues at coordinate 4,576,953 of NC_018691.1, forward strand.
GCATCGTGGTGCGCGAATCCTACGCCCGGGACTATCCCGAGGTAGTGCAGGCGGTTCTGCAAGCCACACTCGAAGCGCAGCGATGGATTCGGGACGATCCGATACATGCCGCCGAACAGGTTTCCAAGTGGACCGGTGTGGAAAAAGAAGTGCTTTATCTGTACTTCAGTGACGGTGGCATCACCACCATGGACGCCAGCGTCAAACCGGACTGGGTAGCGGCCATGAAGTACGACCATGAGCTGCTGCAAAAAGAGAAACAGGTTCCGGATCTCAACTTCGACGCCTGGGTGGACGACAGTTATCTGCGTAGCGCCTACGCCGCCAGCGACCTCGACTACGACGAGGCGGTCGCCACCATGGTCACCCCGATTCCGGACAATCCGGCGTTAAAACCGGCGGAAATCTGGTACGCCGACGGCGGCATCAAAGGCTACGCCTCCATCGATGCCATGCTGGTCGCCGAACGGGAGGCGGATGAGACCGGCACCGATATCAACGCCACCTACGTCTACGACAAGAACAGTGGCCTCAAGCTGTTTGGCAAAAGCGCCTTCTACGCCCGCAACGGCGAGCAACTGGCCGCGTTCATGCGCCGCCCGGAGGCGGAAGCCTTCGCCTCCGACGGCAGGGCTTTCAGCTACCGGCAAATTCTCCAAAGCCCCAACGACAACGCGCTCGCCGAACGGTGATCGCGGGTCAGGGAGGAGCGCATTATGAGTTTGAACAATAGCGAGATTGATGGCGGGGCCGGCAGCCCGGTGATCGACCAGGTCGATACCCCAGCCGCGGACACCGTCACCACCATGGCACGTCAGGCACCGGTGCGCCTGCCGGAGACCGTGCGCCGTTATCTGGTTCGAGGCCTGGCCCTTCTGGCCGCACTTCTGGTATGGCACTGGGCGTCCAGCAGTGGCTTCAATCTGTTCATCAACTTCGAGAACGTGCCCGGTCCGCTGGTGGTGGGCCAGGCGCTGGCTGAAGCGCTGGCCAGCGCCGATTTCTACCTGCACATTCTGCACAGTTTGCGACGCATCGCCGTCGCCTATGTGGTGGCCGTGGTGCTGGGTGTGGGGCTCGGTATTCTGATGGGACGCTCGCGTCTCGCCGAGGACATCATCACCCCCTATATCGAATTGCTCAGACCGATACCGGCGGTCGCCTGGATTCCATTGGCCATCCTGATGATGCCCAGCGAAGAATCCAGCATCATTTTCATTACCTTTCTGGGCGCTCTGTTTCCGATCGTCATCAACACCGTGCACGGCGTCGAGCAAACGCCGAAAGTGCTGGTACGGGCGGCACGCAGTCTCGGCGCCAGCAACGCCGCCATCCTCCGCCATGTGGTGCTGCCCGGCGCGCTGCCGAGCATTGTCGCCGGCCTCGCCATTGGCATGGGCGTCGCCTGGTTCTCCCTGCTGGCCGGCGAAATCATCAGCGGCCAGTACGGCATCGGTTACTTCACCTGGTCCGCTTACACCCTGATCCAGTACCCACAAATCATCATCGGCATGCTGATGATCGGCGGTCTCGGCACGCTCTGCACACTCTTGATCAAGTTGCTTTGCCGGCCGCTGCTGCGCTGGCAGGTAGAGGAGAACGATCGATGAGACCCGCCACCAAATCGACCCCGGAAAGCGCCTTACGAGCGCAGACCGGTTCCCAGGAGAACACCATGACGTCCGCCGTCGACATGATCCAGAGACTGCCGCAACCGCCGAAACGCGGCGCCAGAACTCCCGGCGGAGAACGCGGCCATATCGAGATTCGCGACGTCTCGGTGGAGTTCGAACGCAGTGGCGATTGGGCTACCGCGGTACACCGCGCTCAGGTGGATATCCGACCCGGTGAGTTTGTCTGCCTGCTCGGCCCGTCAGGCTGCGGTAAGTCCACGTTACTGAATACGGTAGCCGGATTCGTCACCCCCACCCACGGCGAACTGCTGGTGGACGGCTCTCCGGTCACGGCCCCCGGACCGGATCGCGGCATGGTGTTCCAACAGCATTCCCTGTTCCCCTGGAAAACCGTGCGCGACAACGTGGCGTTCGGCCCTTTGATGTCAGGGCTTGGCCGCAACGAGGCCATGAGTCTGGCGCGTACCTTTTTAGGCCTGGTCGGCTTGTCCGCCCACGCCAATGCCTTTCCTGCCACCTTGTCCGGCGGCATGCAGCAACGTGTGGGGATAGCCCGCGCGCTCGCCAACTACCCCAGCGTGTTGCTGATGGATGAGCCGTTCGGCGCTCTCGACGCTCAGACCCGCACCATGATGCAGGAGAGCCTGCTGGATATCTGGAGTGAGTTCGGCAACACCGTTTTGTTCGTCACCCATGACATCGACGAAGCCGTGTTTCTGTCCGACCGTATTCTGATCATGAGTGCCAGCCCTGGTCGTGTCATCGCTGACATTGCCGTGGATCTGCCACGTCCGCGCATTCAGGACCTGTTGACCCGGCCCGAATTCATGGCACTGAAGCGTGAGTGCCTGGATCTGATCCGCCGTGAAACCCTGCGCGCGTTCGAACAACAGAACGGACAGGCTGGCTGAGATGGTTTTCATGCCGCCCGCGTTTACGCCCGTGAATGCCATGACCTGTCATAACAAGAGGACAGTACCGTGAGCAAAACCCTGACCCGGCCGCTATCGAACCGGTCGCCGCAGCCGCTGTACTTACAGATCAAAGATCAGCTTCGGCGCCGCATTCTCGAAGGCGACTATCGCCCCCACGAGAAACTGCCATCGGAAAGCGAGTTGATGGGCGCCTTCGGCGTCAGTCGCATCACTATTCGACAGGCGTTGCGCGATCTGCATAACGAGGGCCTGGTATTCAGCGCCCAGGGCAAAGGCACCTTCGTCAGCAAACCCAAGGCGGTGCAGAGCGTGGAGCACCTGCAGGGCTTTGGTGAAGCCATGGCCGCGCAAGGATACGAAGCCTCCGCCCGTTTGATCAGCATCCAGCAGTTGAAGGCACCAAAGGCGGTGGTTGCCGCGTTGCGGCTCGGCGGCGGCGACGATGTCGTGGAAGTGACACGGGTGCGTTTCCTCAACCGTGAGGCGTTATCCCTGGAGCGCAGCTACTTCCCGCTGGATATTGGCCGACGCCTGTTCGGCATGGACCTGAGCGGCGACATTTTTCCAATGTTGGAAAACCTCTTTGCCATCCCCCTGGGTGAAGCAAGCATCCGCATCGAAGCGGCGCTCTCCGATCAGGACACCCGCACTCATCTGAACCTGCAACCCGGCGAACCGGTACTGCGGGTGGAACGCCTTACCCATGACCGCCGGGGACGCCCTATCGACTTCGAATATCTGAGCTTCCGTGGCGACTCTTTCAAATATCACTTCCGTGTGGATCGGAAATAGGAGGAAACATGAACTTCGACGACGTAGCCATCATCGATACCGATGTGCTGGTGATCGGCGGCGGCACCGCCGGTCCAATGGCCGCGGTGACGGTCAAGGAACGTTACCCGGATCTCGACGTGACCTTGCTGGAGAAAGCCAACGTCAAACGCTCCGGCGCCATTTCCATGGGCATGGACGGTTTGAACAACGCCATAGTCCCCGGTCACGCCACTCCGGAACAGTATGTCCGGGAGATCACCATCGCCAACGACGGCATCGTCCACCAGCCGGCGCTGATGGCGTATGCCCAGCGGTCCTACCCGATGATCGAAAAGCTGGATTCCTGGGGCGTTCATTTCCAGAAGGACGAAACCGGTGACTACGACATGAAAAAGGTGCATCACCTCGGCACCTATGTCCTGCCGATGCCGGAAGGCCACAACGTCAAGAAAATTCTCTACCGGCGCCTGCGCCGGCACCGGGTCAAAGTGGAAAACCGCTACCAGGCCACCCGGCTGCTCAAGGACACCGCGGGCAATGTTTCCGGCATGATCGGCATCAACACCCGCACCGCCGAGCCGATCGTCATTCGTGCCAAGGCGGTGGTGATGGCCACCGGCGCGGCCGGTCGCATCGGATTACCGCATTCCGGTTACCTGTTCGGCACCTATGAAAACCCGGCCAACTCCGGCGACGGCCACGCCATGGCCTATCACGCCGGCGCCGACCTGGCCAATCTCGAGTGCTATCAGGTCAACCCGTTGCTGAAGGACTATAACGGGCCGGCCTGCGCCTATGTCACCGGACCGCTCGGCGGTTTCACTTCCAATGCCTTCGGCGAACGTTTCATCGAATGCGACTACTGGTCCGGCCAGATGATGCTGGAGTTCTTCAAGGAACTGGAATCCGGCAAGGGTCCGGTGTTTCTGAAACTGGATCACCTCGCCGAGGAAACCATTCAGGAAATCGAAACGGTTCTGCACACCAATGAGCGTCCCAGCCGCGGCCGCTTCCATGACGGCCGTCAGGTCAACTACCGCAAACGCATGGTGGAGATGCACATTTCCGAGATCGGTTTCTGCAGCGGCCACTCCGCCTCCGGCGTCTGGGTGGATGAGACCGGCGCCACCACCGTGCCAGGGCTGTACGCCGCCGGCGACATGGCCTCGGTGCCGCACAACTACATGCTGGGTGCTTTTGTGTATGGCCAGATCTGCGGCGAAAGCGCCGCGGACTTCGCACAACAGCGTAGCGAATTTGAACTGGACAAAACGCTGATCGAGGAGGAGCTGATCCGCCTTCGCGCGCCGCTGGAGCGGGCCGACGGTATCCCTCCGGAACAGATGGAGTACAAAGTCCGGCGCCTGGTCAACGACTACCTGCAACCGCCAAAAGTCAGCCGCCGCATGGAGATCGGCCTGGAACGGATTCTCTCGGTCCGTGCCGACCTGCCGTTGCTCAAGGCCGGCGACGCCCACGAGTTGATGCGCGCCATGGAAGTGCACTCCATCGTCGATTGCGCCGAGATGGCTGCCCGCGCCTCACTCTACCGCACCGAGTCGCGCTGGGGCTTGTACCACTATCGCGTGGACTTCCCCGAAACCGACGAACAACAGTGGTTCTGTCACAGCCGTCTGTACAAGGACACGTCCGGCGCGATGGCCAGCGGAACCCGTCCGATCGCGCCGTACATCGTTTCACTCGGCGAAGACAAGGACGCCTACAACCAGTTGCGCGTGAAAAAAGCCGCCAACGCCTGATTCCGACGAGGAGATTCCCATGCCTATCGCCCATCATCACAGCGCCGTGCCCGTTACCGTCGATGCGGATAAATGCATCGCCGATAAAGGCTGCACCGTGTGCATCGACGTCTGCCCTCTGGACGTGCTCTGGATCGACGAGAGTACCGGCAAGGCCCACATGAAGTACGACGAGTGCTGGTACTGCATGCCTTGCGAAGCGGACTGCCCGACCGACGCGGTCACCGTGAACATTCCCTACTTGCTGCGCTGAGGTGCCCATGAACGCGTTTGACGATCCCGAACTGCAGGAACTGGCCGACCGCCTGGCCTCACCGGATCCCGGTCTGCGCCGCGTGGCGGTACTGGACCTGGTTGACTGCCCGGAGCCGGAGGCGGTGACGCTGCTGATCCAGGCACTCCGGGACCCGGACCCGCAAGTACGGCAGGAGGCCGCCAAGGTGGTCGATGAGTTTGAATCCGAGGATATGGCCGACGCTCTGATCGCCGCGCTCAACGACAGCGACGAGGTGGTGCGCAACGCCGCCGCCCATGCGCTCTCGGACCTCAAGGACCCGGCCGCGGCCAAACCGCTATTGGCCGCCTTGGAGGACAGCCGCGACCCGTTCGTGGTGGCGGGTATTCTGCGAGCGCTGAAACCCTTGCGCGAACCTGCCGCCCGCGAGCCGGCACTGGCTCGTCTGAACGCCGCCGATCCCGGCGTGCGCCGTGAAGCGGTGGGATTACTCGGCTGGCTCAAGGAGGAAAGCAATCTGCCGGCGCTGATCGATCGTGCCCGCGACGACGACGATGCCGAGGTACGCCGTGCCGCCGTCGGCGCGCTGGTTTACGCCGAGCCGGTCTCGGTGGCCGAAGCGCTCCGGTGCGTGGTTGGCGATCCGCACTGGCAGGTGCGTGCCGAAGCGATGAACAGCATTGGCAAGCTTCATCATCAGGACAGTCTGCCGCTGCTCATCGAAGCCACCCGGGATAACACCTGGCAGGTGCGTGAAAAAGCCGCCGACGCCATCGGCAAGCTCGGCCGGGTGGAAGGCATTCCGGCACTGGGTGAGTGCAGCCGCGATGCCATGAGCAATCTGCGCAAGGCCGCCATCGGCGCGCTCGGCGCCATCGCTCACGAACAATGCCGGCCCTACATTCAAACCGCTCTGGATGACCCGGACCCGGACGTTCGCAAACTGGCCCGTTGGGCACAATCGAAGTTGAGTGCCGCCTGACCAACGGCCACTGCCTGCAAGGAGACGACGATGACATTCGTGGTGACCGAGAACTGCATTCGCTGCAAATACACCGACTGCGTGGAAGTGTGCCCGGTGGACTGCTTCCACGAAGGAGAAAACTTCCTGGTAATCGATCCGCAGGTCTGTATCGATTGCGCACTGTGTGTGCCGGAGTGTCCCGCCAGCGCCATCTATGCGGACAACGAACTGCCCGAGGGGCAGGAGATGTTCGTGGCACTGAACGCGGAGCTGGCCAGGGTCTGGCCGGTACTGGCCGAAACGTCGGAGCCCCTGCCCGACGCCGAAGTCTGGGAAGGCAAGGGCGACAAGCTTCAGTACCTGCAACGCTGAGTGCGCGACAACTTGTCATGACAGGTTATCCCAGGCGACAACCAACCCGGATCCGGAAACCATGATGACATACCACACCGAGCTCAATGCCCCGGAGGAAATCCATCTGCGCAAAGGCGGGCGTACTCTGCAGCTGATCTGGGAAAATGGCGAGATCTCCCGCCTCACCAGCACCACCCTGCGCCGTGCCTGCCGCTGCGCGCACTGCGAAGCGGCCCGGCGGCGCCGCACTGATCCAGCCGACGGCGACATCACCATCCAGGACGTGGCCATGGCCGATCTCGGCGCCCTGCAATTGACCTTCTCCGACGGCCACGATCGCGGCCGTTTTCCCTGGAACTATCTTTATCGCCTCGGCGACAGCGCGGAGGCGCCACCGTGACGCCGACCAGCGGATGCTGGCGCCTGCATCACGGCGTTCATGTATTCAACCTCCCCCAAAGGGGATCGAGTTCAACTTTGCCTGTTATTGGAGGATAGACATGGCTGCCATTGGTAAAGAGAACGTGCTGAGTGTGCACCATTGGAACGACACGCTGTTCAGCTTTCGCACCACTCGCGATCAGGCCCTGCGCTTCGAGAACGGCCACTTCGTCATGATCGGTCTGGAGCTGGACGGCAAGCCGCTGATGCGCGCCTATAGCATCGCCAGCGCCAACCATGAAGAACATCTGGAATTTCTCAGCATCAAGGTACCAGACGGTCCGTTGACCTCAAGGCTTCAGCATTTGCAAGAAGGGGACGCGCTGATCGTCAGCCGCAAACCCGTCGGCACCCTGGTGGTACACGATCTGAATCCGGGCAGGAACCTGTTCCTACTCGGCACCGGAACCGGTCTGGCGCCCTTCATGAGCATCATCAAGGATCCTGAAATTTACGACCGTTTCGACAACATCATCCTGGTCCACGGCGTCCGTTATGTGAGCGAACTGGCCTATCACGATTACATTCACCAGGCGCTGCCCACGCACGAATTTCTCGGCGAATGCATTCGCGAAAAACTGGTCTACTACCCCACCGTGACCCGGGAACCGTTCCGCAACCGGGGGCGAATCACCACCCTGATCGAAAGTGGCAAACTCACTGACGACCTCGGTCTGCCGGCACTGAACCCGGAAACCGACCGGATCATGCTGTGCGGCAGCCCGGCAATGCTGGAGGAACTGACCAGGATGCTGGACGCCCGTGGCTTTCAGGCGTCCGCGCATCAGGGACAACCCGGCGATTACGTCATTGAGCGCGCCTTCGTGGAGCAATGAGCCGCCCACAAACCAGACGACGGCGGCGTCAGCCGCCTTCCGGCAAACCGAACAACAAAGCCCGGTGCGCGCCCATGGCCGCCATGGTGCCGTCCGCCATCGCCAGAGTGACGTTGGCCGCCTGGGCCATATCGCCACAGGCGAACACACCGGGAATCGACGTCGCCTTGAAGTCGTCGGTGACGACGACGGTGCCCATGGGCGTTTGCTCCAGCTTGCAGCCCAACTGTTCCGCCAGCGGCCCGGCCGGCGCCACCTCGGTGGCCACGAACAGGCCCGCCAGTTCCATCGCCCTCCCGTCCTTCAGCGCCACCGTGGCCCGATCGCCGGACACCGCCACCACGGCTTCCGCTTCCACCGTGACGCCACGCCGGGCCAAGTCGCGCTGCTGCTCCTCGTCCAGGGTCAACGCGCCATTGGTGAAAAACGTGGTGGGCCCCCACTGTGGAATCAATTGCGCCTGATGCAGCGACATAGGCCCGCTGGCAAGCACCCCGAGCGCGCCCCGGTTCAATTCGTAGCCGTGGCAGTACGGGCAATGAAACACCGAACGTCCCCATCGTTCCTTCAATCCCGGCACATCGGGCAAGGTATCGGAAACGCCAGTGGCGAGGATCAGAAAACGGCCGGAAAACCGATCGCCGTCAGCGGTCCCCACTTCGAATCCGCCATCAAGCGGGCTCGCCGATACAACTTCGCCATCGCGCCAGGTGAGATCCGGGTAGAGCATTAACTGCCGTTTCCCTTCAGCGGCGATCTCTCCGGGCGGGCGCCCGTCCTGGCCCAGAATGCCGTGGGCGGCCTCGGCGAAGCGGTTACGTCGCAGTCCGCTGTCGATCACCAGCACCTTGCGGCGGGCACGCACCAGCGGCAGCGCCGCGGACATGCCGGCATAGCTGCCGCCGATAATAATGACGTCAAACATAATAGCCTCCGGCAAAGGTAGCCATGATCATGAGGAACAATGAGTGGGGTCCCGTCGTTGCAGACCACGATGAAAATCCCGGCTAAGATCCGCCAGGGTCACATCACGCAGTCGTGCCATCAGTACCGCTTCGGCCTGTTGGAACGCGTCGTTCATGTGAGCGTTGACCGCTTTTTCCACCAGACACCCGGGCGATTCGGAACGATTACCCATGGCGAACACCACCGGTTCCCCCAGCGCCACATAGATGTCATGCAAGGTGACGGCATCGAGATCGCAGCACAGACGCCAGCCGCCGCCGTGCCCCTTGACCGAGGTCACCAGCCCCTGCTCGCGCAATCCGGCAAGGGTGCGACGAACCACAACCGGGTTGGTCTGCATGATCCCGGCCAGGGCTTCCGAGGTAACCGGTCCGTCCATTTCCGCCATGTGCAGAAGCACGTGGAGCACACCTGATAATCTGCTGTCTCGTTTCATGTAACAAACAATATTACATTAAGGCGTGGCATGCAAACCCTGCCCCTCACTTCAGGCCGGTTATCGATTTCTGCGTCGGTGTGGAACCGTATGAACGTACGCGCCTGGTCGAGCAGGAACTTTGCTTCATCGCTGTTTGGGAATGACTGTCTGCATTGAGGCACGGGTCTGTACGCGAATGTGCCAACACCGGAGGACCGGAATTCGCCAGCAGGCTGGCTCCCACAGCGGCTTCGTAGCTCCTTCTGTCCCCGACGGAGACGGTCAGGCATTTCCTGGATGGCGGCTATAGCCTCGCAGGAAAGACGCATCCAGATGCGTTTCGATGGCATCCGCCAGACGCTCCAGAGCCGCCTGCCGGTGTTGCTCATAATCCGTTGTGCTCTCTTGCGGTGGCTGTAATAACCCATCGCACACGCCGGCCCGGTCGAACAGGCCGTGCAGATAGCCCCCCATCACCTGGCCATCGTCACTGACCGCACCGTCCAGGCGTCCGCCCACATCGAACAGAGGCCGTTGCAGCGCCGGCCCGGCAGTGACGCCGTTATGAATTTCGTAGCCGGACACCGCTTCGCCGCCCGGCAGCAAGCGCGCCTCCACTTGTCGCAGCTGCTTGCCGGCCACCAGCGTGGTTTCCATATCCAGCAGTCCCAGTCCGTCGCTGCTGCCGGGACGTCCCTCAATACCGTCCGGATCATGTATCGCCCTGCCCAGCATCTGGAAGCCACCGCAGATGCCCAGCAACCGCCCGCCATAACGCAAATGGCGCTGTAAATAAGGCTCCCAGCCTTGCTCCCGCAACCATTGCAGATCGGCACGGGTGTGTTTGCTGCCCGGCAGGATCACCCAGTCCGCCGGTGGCGGCGTCTGCCCCGGTCCGACCAGGTGCAAGGCGATACCGGGATGCAAGCGCAGCGGATCCAGATCATTGTGGTTGCTGATGCGGGGAAAGACCGGTACCACCACATTCAGTGCCTCACCGGCATGCTCACCGGCATCGGCCACCGCGTCTTCCGCGTCCAGCAACAAGCCATGCAGATAAGGCAGCACACCGAGCACCGGTTTGCCAGTGCGCTGCTCCAGCCAGTCCAGGCCACTTTGCAGCAGTGCCGGATCGCCACGAAAGCGATTAATGACGAAACCCACTACCCGGTTGCGTTCACTTTCGCAGAGCAGCTCCAGCGTGCCCACCAGTTGCGCGAAGACACCGCCCCGGTCAATGTCGGCCACCAGAATCACCGGGCAGTCCACCGCTTCGGCAAAGCCCATGTTGGCGATGTCGTTCTCACGCAAGTTGATTTCCGCAGGACTGCCGGCGCCTTCGGCGATAATCACCGGATAGCGTGCGGACAGATCACGCCACGCCGCCAGCACTGCCTCGCGGGCGGTGTTTTTGTAATCGTGATAGGCAATGGCGTCCATGTTGCCGAGCACCTGCCCGCGCACAATCACCTGGGCGCCGCGATCGCTCTGCGGCTTGAGCAGCACCGGGTTCATGTCACTGTGCGGCGCGAGGCCACAGGCCAGCGCCTGCAACGCCGTGGAGCGCCCGATCTCGCCACCGTCCTCGGTCACCGCGCTGTTCAACGCCATGTTCTGCGGCTTGAACGGCGCCACCGCCACCCCCTGCCGCGCCAGCCACCGGCACAACGCCGCCACCACCGTGCTTTTTCCGGCATCCGAAGTAGTGCCCTGCACCATCAAAGTCAGTTGACAGTTGACAGTGGATAGTTGACAGCTACTGTCAGGGTTTTCGCTGTCAACTTTCAACTGTCCACTGTCAACTTTCTTCACAGTTCTATTCCTTTCTGCGCCTTCACCCCAAGATCCTTGAACGCGTGCTTCACCACTTTCATCTCGGTGACGGTGTCAGCCAGTTCGATCAGTGGTTTCGGCGCGTAACGGCCGGTGACCACCACGTGCTGCATTTCCGGGCGGTCCTGCAAATCATCCAGCACCGTGTCCAGATCCAGATACTCGTAGCGCAGCGCGATGTTCAATTCGTCCAGCACCACCAGTTTGTAGTCCGGGTCCCGCAACATACGGCGAGCCTCGGCCCAGGCGGCTTTGGCGGCGGCCACATCACGTTCGCGGTCCTGGGTATCCCAGGTGTAGCCTTCGCCCATGACGTGATAATCCACCAATGCCTGCGCCCGGAGAAATCGCTCCTCGCCGGTTTTGAACGCGCCCTTGATGAACTGCACCACGCCGACTTTCATGTCATGGCCCAGAGCACGCGCCGCCATACCAAAAGCGGAACTGCTTTTGCCTTTGCCTGGACCGGTCAGCACCAACAGCACGCCCTGGCTGTTCCGCGCACGGGCGATCCGTTCCTGCATGATTTTCTGTTTTTTCGCCATGCGTTCGGCATGGCGTTGCGGGGTCTTGGCGTCTTCACGCATGGTCTTTATCTCCAACAAACAACGCCGCCACCGCTTCCGGCGCCGACGGGAAGTAGCCGTGGAAGTAACTGGCGGTCAGATTGCCTTCACGGAACACCAGCTCACCGCCGGTGCCACTTTGTTTTTCACTATGCTGATCCGGCACGCGTGGCGTTTCCAACCTGGAGTAATGGAACGTATGCCCACGCAGTTGCCCCCGTGGCAACGACAAGGCGTGCAATCCAAGACCCTGCAAGCGCGCCATCATCAGCGCTTCACCGGGCAGCAGGCCAAGCATGGCGTGGCGCCGGCCCTTGCTGTCCACCAGCGTCTCCATGCAGTACATCAGCCCGCCGCACTCCGCCAGGATCGGTTTGCCTTGCCGATGGTGGTCGCGGATCGCGGCCCGAATGGCCAGATTCGAGGACAACGCGCCGCCATGCTGTTCCGGGTAGCCGCCGGGCAACCAGAGCGCCTCGGCCTCCGGCAGCGCCCGATCATTCAACGGTGAGAAGAAACACAGCTCGGCGCCCATGGCGGTGAGCAGATCCAGGTTGGCCTGATAGAGAAAACCGAAGGCGGCGTCCCTGGCTACCGCGATGCGGCGGCCGGCCAACAGTGCCGGCGGCGGCGCCGGACAATCCCCACTCAACGTCACCGCCTCCGGCAATCGGTCCAGCCCCGCCTCCGCCAGCACCGCCGCCACCGCATCCAGGCGCCGGTCCAGATCAATCAGTTCCTCCGCCTGCACCAACCCCAGATGCCGCTCCGGCAACGCCAGGTCCGGATGACGGGGCACCGCGCCCAGCAGCGACAACGATGGCGGCAATGCTTCGGCCAGCATCTCACCATGACGCGGACTGCCCACGCGGTTGGCGATCAGTTGCCGGACTCGCAGTTCCGGCCGGTAATCCGCCAGGCCCTGGGCGAGAGCGGCGAACGTCTGCGCCATGCCCGAAGCATCGATCACCGGAATCACTGGCAAGCCACACAGTAGTGCCAGATCGGCACTGGAGGGCGAGCCATCGAACAGGCCCATGGCCCCTTCCACCAGCACTAGGTCGGCGTCACGGGCGGCCTCGGCGAGACGCCAGCGGCATTCCGCTTCGCCGGTCATCCACGGCTGTATTTGATACACCGGCGCGCCGCTGGCGCGGGCCAGGATCATCGGATCGAGATAATCCGGGCCAAACTTGAATACCCGCACACGGCGGCCGGCGTTGCGGTGCAGGCGCGCCAGACCGGCGGTGATCAGGGACTTGCCCTGCCCCGATCCGGGCGCGCTGATCAGAGCGGCGGGCGCGCAGCCCTCCACTCGGGAAACCGCTTGTGTCATGAAGGGCGGTCCTTATGTCATTGCTGCCCCACGCCACTTACACGCAACACCTTCTTTAAAGGCCGCTACGAAGCCGCTGTAGGAGCTTGCCTGCAAGCGAATTGTGCTTGCGGTCCAAGAGGTTCGCTTGCAGGCAAGCTCCTACAGCGGCTGCGTAGTCCGGCCTGTGAAAAATGGCCGGCGTGTTGCGTGCATGTGAATTGTGGAACAGCGGTGGTCCTATGTCAGAGAATCACTCCGGCAGGAATAACCGGGTGCCGTTTATTTCGGTAACCATAAGCCGTTGCCGGTAGAGCTTCTCCAAAGCCTCCGGTATCAGCATGGCGTCGGCGGGCCCATGGCACAGCTCACCGTCGGGATAGAGCAGCAGGACCCGGTCACACCAGCGCGCGGCCAGGTTCAGATCGTGCAGGCACAGACACAGGCCCACGCCCTGTTGCGATTGCCGCTCCAACAACCGCATCACCGCCACCTGATGATGCAGGTCGAGATGATTGGTGGGCTCGTCCGCCAACCACAGGGCCGGTTGTTGGGCCAGGGCCGTGGCCAGCGCAAGACGCTGACGCTCTCCGCCGGACAGGGTACTGACCAGCCTCGGCTCCAAATGGCTCAAATCCAGTTGGCGCAAAGCGTCCCGGGCCCGTTCCAGATCCGCCGCGGTTTCCATGCGCCACGGTGGCAGGAACGGATGCCGGCCGATCAGCGCGGTCTCCAGGACGGTGGCGGGGAAACCGTCCTGGCGTTCCTGAAACACCACCGCCAGCCGTTGCGCCACTTGGCGGCGGCGCCATTGAGACAGCGGTTCGCCATCCAGCAGCACCTGTCCGGAACGCGGCGCGCGCAAGCCCGCCAGGGTATGCAGCAGGGTAGTCTTGCCGGCGCCATTGGGGCCGAGAATGCCCCAGCGCTGCCCCGGTTCGATGCGCAGACTCAGCGCCCGTCCGGCTACCCGCCCGGGCACGTCGATGATCAGCTCGCGGGTCTCCAGCACGCTCATCATCGGCTCCGGTACAGCAGGAACAGGAACACCGGCACCCCCAGCAGCGCGGTGATCACGCCCACCGGCAATTGCTGCGGCGCCAACAGGATGCGGGCCAGCGTATCCGCCAGTGTCAGCAAGATGCCGCCGGCCAGGGCGCTGGCGGGCAGAATCAGACGCTGGTCATTACCCAACACCAAACGCAACAGATGGGGCACGATCAGGCCAACGAAGCCGACGCTGCCGGCGGTGGTCACCGCCACCGCGGTGACCAGGCTGGCCAGCACGTACACCGAGGTCTCCAGCGGCCGCACCGCGACGCCCAGAGCCGCCGCTTGCAGCGGCCCGCGCGCCAGCACATTGAGTGAGCGCCCCAACGGCAACATGGCCGCCACCGCGACCACCAGTACCAACCAGGCCCACCCCGGAGCACCGGCGTGAGAGAGATCCCCCATCAGCCAATACAGCATGCCGGGCAAACGCTCCGCCGGACTCATGGTTAGCAAAAAGCTGATCACCGCGCTCCACCCCGCCGCCACCACCACGCCGGTGAGCAACAATCGGGTCGGGGTCCAACTGCCAACACCCCGGGCCAGGCCGAACACCAGCAATGTGGACACCAGGGCTCCGGCGAAGGCGGAGCCGGATACCAGCACCGCCCCGGCGCCCAACAACATGGCGCCAAGCGCGCCGACGGCAGCGCCGCCGGATAATCCAAGTACGTAAGGGTCGGCCAGCGGATTGCGTAACAGCACCTGCATCAGAGCGCCGGCCAGGGCCAGCAAACCGCCGGTGGCGAACGCCGCCAGCGCCCGGGGCGCACGCAGCGACCAGATCAGATCCCGCTGCAGTTCGTTGCCGCCGCCGGTGAATACCGCCCACAGATCGGCGGCGCCCAACGGCACGCTGCCCACCGCCACCGCCAGGGCCATGGCCAGCACACCCGCCAGCATCAGAACCCACAGAGCGGTCCAGGGGTAAGCGCGCGCCGGCGCGTCAACGCCGGGCACGGGCCTGCTCCAGGTGTTTGCACAGCCGGCGGGTCCCTTCCAGCATGCGCGGCGTGGGCCTTTGCAAAGTGGAAGGCGGAACGAAGAACAGGTTGTCGCGGCGTACCGCGGTGAGCGAACCGAACTCGCGCCAGGGATCGAGCCAGGCCGGGTTGTCCTCGCCCATGCCGCCGGCGATGATCACCTCCGGGTCCGCCCCCAGCACCGCTTCACGGCCGATTCGCGGCGTCAACGCCGGCAACCCGCCGAACACATTGACGCCACCGCACAGACGAATGGCTTCGCTGATCAGGTGCTGGTCGTTCACCGTCATCAACGGCTCTTCCCATACCTGGTAGAACACGGTGACCGGCTTGGCGTCGTCGTGACGCTCGCGCAGCGCCTTGATACCGGCGCGGAACTGCTCCGCCACCGGCTTGCCCACCGGCCCGGTACCGGCCAGTCTGGCGAACCGTTCCAGAGTGCCGCCGATCATTGCGAAGCGGACCGGTTCGCTGTAATAGACGGTGAGGCCGAGCCGTTCCAGCTGTTCGATCTGAGCGGCCGGATTACCGCTGCGCCAGGCGATCACCAGATCCGGCTTGAGCGCCAGGATCGCTTCCAGGTCCAGCCGTTTATAGCTGCCCACCCGGGGCACCTTGCGCGCCGCCGGCGGCTCGTCGCTGAAGCTCACCGCGCCCACCACCTGCTCACCGGCACCGGCGGAAAACAGCAGCTCCACCGCGCCCGGCGACAGCGCCACGATGCGTTGCGCGGGCTGTTCCAGGCAGACCTCACGGCCGACATCATCCTCGACACAACGGGGCGCCGCTATGGCGGCCAGGGGCAACAGCGCGATCAGTACCGTCGACACCATCCATGGTCCCATTCCGCATCGCCCCATCCTGGCCACCATAACGTTCTCCCGTTGTGATCAGCGGATATCGTAGCGCACGCTGACGAACACGGTGCGGCCGGCGTTGAGATAATTCCAACCGGAGTAATTCCGCGCCGTGGCGTGTTCCTTATCGAACACGTTCTTCACCGAGACCCGGGTGGTCCAGTCCGGAGCAAAGCGCCAGCTGGCGCGCAGGTCCAGCAAACCGTAGCCCGGCAGACGCTGGGTGGCGGCGGCATCGTTATAACGGTGATCCTGGAACACCGCGCTGCCGCCCAGCGACACGGAGCCGAAATCCCGGTCCACATCGAAACGTACGCTCTTGCGGTTTCGACGCTGCAACAGCTCATCGGTTTCCTCATCCTTGGGATCCAGTACCGTTATCGCCATGGCCAGGCGCCATTGGTCCAAATCCAGACCGGTTTGCAGTTCGGCGCCGCGAATGCGCGCTTCGTTAACGTTGTAGGGCAGATACTTGCCGTCCCGCAGTTCCGAGGCGATCAAATCCTCGACATCATTCTGGAATACCGACAGGTCCCAGAAGCCACGGCCGTACTGCCCGCGAATGCCAATTTCCTTGTTTTCGGATTTCTCCGGCGACAGGTCCGGATTGCCGAAGCCGGGGTAGTACAGTTCATTGAAGGTCGGCGCCCGGAAGGCGGTGCCATAACTGACACGAAGGCGATGATGCGGGTTCAAGGCGTAGCCGAGGGCCACACCGCCCGTGCTCTTGTGGCCAAAGGCTTCGTTGTCGTCATAGCGCACGCTGGCCTGCGCATCGAGATCACCGAAGGTGGTCATCAGTTGGGCGAAAGCGGCCTTGTTCTCGCGGTTGTCCAGACTGTATTGCGTGGTGCTTTCGATATCGTCGCGCAGATACTCGCCACCGACGATCAGTTCCACGTAATCGTTCACCGCGAAGTGGTTCTTCAGATTGACGGCGCGGGTCTTGGTGTTGAAGGTACTGGTCAAATCACCGTCGGTGAAATTCTCGTTTTCATCCCGCGCTTCACTGACCTGCAACTGCATCAGCCAGTCGTCGGATACCAGCAATTCACCGCGCAGGGCGCCCACCTGGATCAGATAATCCGTGTCTTCCCGGTTGGCGGTCGTGCCGGGTTCAAACTCGGTGTTGCCCTCGGCTCGGAATCCCATCACGCCGATTTCCGCCCGCTCGCCGAACCGGTGGCTCAGTTTGACGATGCCGGAGGTGTTGTCGTAACCGCGATCATCACCGTGCCGGCGCAGGCGGGTGCCGTCGGTATCGAAGCGGTTCACCGCCATGCTGTAGCGGGTGCCGTCTTTCTCACCGGCGGCACCACCACCGATGGAACGGGTATTGAAGCTGCCGCCACCCAGCTCCAGCCAGGCACCGGGATCACCGTGCCCGTCCGGGGTGAACACCTGAACCACGCCACCCACCGCATCGGAGCCGTAGAGACTGCCGCGCGGGCCGCGCACCACTTCCACCCGGTCGATCATGGACGGTGGCAGGAACTGCCAGGACGGGGTGCCCCCCGTGGCGGGGCGGATGCGCACACCGTCAAGCAGCAGCAAGGTGGAGCTGCCGCCAGTACCCCGCATGTAGACGCTGGTGCTCTTGCCGAAAGCGCCGTTGCCGACGATATCCACACCGGGCTGAGCGCGCAGAATGTCCGCCATTTCCAGCGGTTGCTGCTCACGCAGCGTTTGTTCGTCGATCACCGCTACCGGCGTGAGACTGGCGCGGGCGGTTTGCGTGGTCATGCTGGGTGTCACCACCACCGGATCGAGCCGATTCTCGTGGGGCTCGACCTCCGGCAGCGACAATTGCGCCAGCAAGATAGGATCGGTTGGGTTTTCCCCGGCATGGGAGGCGGTGGCGCACAGGCCGATAACGGCGGCGGCCACCGGAGTCAATTTGAATCTGGACATGGCACGAATTTCCCCTGGCCGTGCTCACCCGCACGGCGAATGGTGTCGTGTCACGGCGGGACATCCGGGAGAGGCGGCGGAGGCAAGCCACGAAAGCGGGCGCGGGAAGCGCCCTCGCATCACCCGGCGGCCGCCCACCGCGACGCCTGGCGGAGAGGCAAGCCTCTCCCCTTCGGGCCGGTATCCGGACTGATGAGGTGGAAGGTGGAACATTCTTCCGCCGCGATCACCTTCCCATGCCTGAGGCACAGTGGTGGCGGCCGGCGCCGGACCGGTCGCGGATCGCGGTGTACTCAATCACCGTTGCGGGGGCAGTGCCGGATTCACCTTGGGGGGCTGTTCGCAACCCAAGGTTCACCGACTTCCCGTTTAACCCGTAGCCTGGCAGGCTCCCGGGCACCCGAAAGTGGCGCGAAACTATCAATCCGGTCGCGCCGGGTCAATGATTTCCCGCACCGCCGGCGCGGCCAGGGCCTGCTCCAGCCGTTTCCAGGCGTCAGCCTGCTCCGGTGGCAGGCCAATGCGCAGAGCGGGCGGGTGGACGAAGTCCCGCACCAGAATACCCTGCCGGGCCAGCGCCTCGGCCAGCGCGGCGGCACGGGGATGGGGGCAATAGAGGAACAGATCCGTGCCGCCGGCCACGGTGAGCCCCGCTGTTTCCAGCAGCATGGCCAGACGCCGCGCCGCGCGCCGCCGCCCTGTCCGGTTTTCGCGTTGCCAGGTGTGGTCCGCCAGGGCGCCCGCCATCACTGCCTGGGCAGGGCCGCTCAGGCTCCAAGGGCCCAGCGCCCGCGCCAGCCGTTCCAACAACGCCGCTTCGGCGAAAACCCAGCCGGCACGCACGCCGGCCAGCCCGAACACCTTGCCCAGGGAGCGCAGCACCACCAGCCCCGGCATGCCGGTATCGGCGGCGACGCTCAGCGCCGGGTCGTCGAGAAAGGCTTCATCCACCACCAGCCAGCCACCGCGATCGGCCAGCCGCCGGCACCAGGCCAGCAGCCGTTCCGGCGACAACCGCTCGCCGCTGGGGTTGTTGGGATTGATCCAGACCAGCACATCCATTTGGTCCAGCGCCGCCTCTACCTGCTCGCTGTCGAGACCGCGCACCTGATGACCGGCCCGCCGCCAGCACAGCGCGTGTTCACCATAGCCGGGCACCGGCACGCCGACCCGGCCAGGCGCGCGCAGCAGCGGCAGCTGCTGAATCGCCGCCTGGCTGCCCGGCACCGCCAGGCAGGCCGCCGTCGACGGCGCGCCCACCCATTGGCGGGCCAGGTCCGCCAGTTCCGGGGCCGGCTCCGGCAACCGTTGCCACACCTCCGGCGGCAGCGGCGGCACCGGCCAGCCGTTCGGATTGATGCCGGTGGACAGGTCCAGCCAGTCCGCCTCCGGGCGCCGCCAAAGCCGGGACGCCGCCCGGCGGCCGCCACCGTGATCGCGTTCCCAGTCCCGGCTCATAGGCTCCCCACCGACAGCAACACACTTCCGGTCACCGCCAGCAGCAACCACAATCCCAGGGCTCTGCGCAGCAGCCGCAGCGACGCCTTGATGGTCGCCGCCTCCGCCGCCGGGCCGGCACCCAGCACGGGCCGTTGCCGCCATTGGCCGTGATAGGGCGCGCCGCCGCCAAGCGATACGCCCAGCGCCCCAGCGCCAGCGGCCATCACCGGGCCGGCATTGGGACTCGACCACTGCCCGGCTTGCCGGCGCCAACAGGACAGCGCCAACCGCGTGCGTCCACACAGCGCGTAGCTCAACGCGGTGAGTCGCGCCGGCACCCAGTTGAGCACGTCGTCCAGACGGGCCGCGGCCTTGCCGAAATACTCGTAACGTTCGGTGCGATACCCCCACATGGCGTCCAGGGTGTTGGCGGCGCGATGGGCCACCACGCCAGGCAGACCCGCCAGCAGAAACCAGAACAGGCTGGCGAACACGGCGTCGGCGCCGTTCTCCAGCACCGACTCGGTGGCGGCGGTGGCGACGCCGGTTTCATCCAGAGCGGCGGTGTCGCGGCTCACCAGGTGTCCCACGGCGGCACGGGCGGCGGGCAGATCACCGGCGGCCAGCGGCCGCGCCACCGCCAGCGCGTGCTCATGCAGGCTGCGCGGCGCTATCGCCAACCACAGCACCAGTACCTGCAGCGGCCATAACAGCAACGGTGGCAACCACCACTGGCAGAACGCGGCCACCAGCACCGGACCGCCCACCAGCAACAGCGTCGCCTGGAAACCGGCTCCCACGCTCCGGTCGGGCCGCCGGTTCCAGCGTCGCTCCAGGGCCGAGGCCCAGCCGCCGAACACCACCAACGGATGCCCGCGCCGGGGCTCCCCAAACGCGGTGTCCAGTAAAACTGCCAGTACGCAAAGCCAGGCGCCCATGGATTTTGCAGACCATCCCAGTAAAAAGAGGCGCCAAGTCTAGCGTGGGCGGCGGGGTGGGCCTAGCCGGCTAGTCAGACGTCAGACTTTCTTCCCTTGACAGCCCTCCCGACCGTGCCGACCATTTTGCTCTTTGCCAATGGATGACCCCGTGTCCCTTTCTCCCCCTTTCTGGCGGCAATCACCGCCGTCCCTGAGCCCGGATCTTCTGAAGCAAGGCCGGCAGCGTCAGGCCTGCCTCACCAAACCCGCCGGTTCCCTGGGGCGGCTGGAACAGCTTGCCATTACGCTGAGCGCGCAACAGCAACGCCCCCGGCCGGCGGTGGACCGCGTACGCATCGTGGTATTCGCCGCCGATCATGGCGTTTGCGCCGAGGGCGTGTCCGCTTTCCCTCAGGAAGTGACCGGTCAGATGATCGCCAACTTCGTCAACGGCGGTGCCGCCATCAGCGTGCTGGCCCGCCATCTGGGCGCGGAGCTGGAAGTGGTCAATCTCGGTACCGCTCACCCGTTACCCGCCCGTGACGGAGTCGTGATGGCGGAAATCGCGCCCGGCACCGCCAATCTGGCGACGGCACCGGCGATGAGCACCGAACAACTGCAGGCCGCCTTACATGCCGGACAGGCCGCCGTGCAACGGGCGGCAGAGGCCGGCGCCGAGCTGTTCATTGGCGGTGAGATGGGTATCGGCAACACCACCGCCTCGGCGGCGGTGGCCTGTGCCCTGCTGGACCTGGCGCCGGAGAGCCTGGCCGGTCCCGGCACCGGGCTTGATGCGGACGGTATCCGCCGCAAGGTGGCGGTGCTGCATCGGGCGCTGCAACGTCATCGCGATACCGTTGCCGAGGCCGACCAGCCACTGACGGTACTCGCCTCCCTCGGCGGCTTTGAGGTGGCGGCCCTGGCTGGCGCCTTCCTGGCCGCCGCCCAGGCCCGGATCCCGGTGCTGGTGGACGGTTTCATCGCGTCGGTGGCGGCGCTGGCGGCAACGCGGTTGCAGCCGGGCCTGGCGGACTGGCTGCACTTTGCCCATCAGTCCGCCGAGCCCGGTCACGCCCGGGTCCTGGCCGCGCTGGACGCCGATCCGCTGCTGCGGCTGGACATGCGGCTTGGCGAAGGCAGCGGCGCGGCCACGGCGGTCCCTCTGTTGCGCCAGGCCTGCGCCCTGCATAACCAGATGGCGTCGTTCCAGGACGCGGGCATCAGCAAAGGACAGTAGCGATGGGCACTGAAACGACCACCTGGGTGGACCTGATCCGCCATGGCGAACCGGAAGGCGGGCGCCGCTACCGTGGACACCGGGACGACCCGCTCAGCACCACTGGCTGGGCGCAGATGCGCGCCGCCATCGGCGCCGAAGAGCGTTGGGACGCGGTGCTCTGCTCGCCGTTGCTGCGTTGCCGCGCCTTCGCCGAGGAAGTGGCGCGACAACAGGGCCTGCCTTTGCACGTGGAACCGCAACTGAAGGAAATCCACTTCGGTGACTGGGAAGGCTTCACCCCCACCGAACTGGCGCAACGGGACGGCGAGCGGCTGGCGGCATTCTGGGCCGACGGCGAACGCCACCCGCCCCCCAACGGCGAGTCCCTGACCGAATTTCACGCCCGCGTAGCCAGCGCCTGGCAACACTGGACCGACCGCTTATCGGGACAGCGCGTGCTGCTGGTGGGTCATAGCGGCATGATCCGCATGATACTGGCTTCGGTACTGGATCTGGCCCCGTCGCGGGCCATGGCGCGTCTCTATATCCCCTACGCCGGCCGCAGCCGGGTACGGCTGGACGACACCGAACACGGCCGTCTCGGCTGCCTGCTCAGCCACGGGCTGACGCCATGATACCCACACCGCTAAGCACCGCCCTGGCGTTGATGACCCGCCTGCCCAGCGGGCTGAACCGGGCGCCCGACGATCGCGATCAGGGTCTGGCGGTGGCGTGTTATCCCCTGGTGGGGCTGATCGTCGGGCTGCTGCTGTGGCTCGGCGGCGCCGCCGGCGGCTGGCTGCATTGGCAAAGCACACCACTGGCCATTCTGTTGGTGGCGGCCTGGGTGCTGATCACCGGCGCCTTGCATCTGGACGGCCTGGCGGACAGCGCCGACGCCTGGCTCGGCGGCTACGGCGATCGCGAGCGCACCCTGCGCATCATGAAGGATCCGGCCAGCGGCCCCGCCGGGGTATGCGCCGTGGTGCTGGTACTGCTGGGCAAATCCCTGGCGTTGTGGACACTGCTGGATCTGGGCTGGTCGCTGCCGCTGCTGTTGTCCCCGGTGCTGGCCCGCGCGGCCGGCGCCTCACTGTTCCTGCTGTTGCCCTACGCCCGCCCGGAGGGACTGGGCCGGGCCGGCGCGGACCACCTGCCCCGGGACAAGGTCACCGTGGCCCTGGCGCTGACCGCGCTGCTTGCCGTACTGCTCGGCGGACTGGCCGGTGCCGCCTGGGTGCTAATCAGCGTGTTCGTCACCTGGGCCGCCGTACGCGTGCTCCGTCAGCGGCTGGGCGGTTTCACCGGGG
Source organism: Alloalcanivorax dieselolei B5 (assembly GCF_000300005.1). Taxonomy (NCBI): domain Bacteria; kingdom Pseudomonadati; phylum Pseudomonadota; class Gammaproteobacteria; order Oceanospirillales; family Alcanivoracaceae; genus Alloalcanivorax; species Alloalcanivorax dieselolei. The sequence goes on from NC_018691.1 coordinate 4,599,674, forward strand.
ACACCGCCGGCGCCTTGATCGAGGTGGTGGAAACCCTTGTTCTGCTGGCCGCCGCTTTGCTGTTGTGATCCCAGGCCCGCCGGTACTGCTCGAGGAACCAGGCCCAGTCCCGTTCCGGCATGACGCCACGGTGACGGCCGAACTGATCCAGATCGCGCCATGACGCGGTGGCCCGCCGGAACCGGCGGCGGCTCTTTTCCAGATCGATCAACGCCACCCGCGGCCGGCCGCGCCCCACATTGACGAACACATGCTTGGCGTAAAGGCAGCCGTGTTGCCAACCGGCGGTGTGCAGCCGCGCCAAAATGGTGGCCAGATCATGGAGCATGGCATGCCGCTCCTGTTCCGCGCGCGACGCCTGCGCATACCATTGATCCAGACTGATGAAGCCGGTCAGTTCCTCCGTCACCAGCAGCGCGCGCCATTCCCCTGCCTCGCGCCGGGCACCGGCATAGCGTAGCGCCGGCAAGGGGATGCCCAAAGCCCGCCAGGCCCGGTAAGCCTCCGCCTCACGGATCACGGTGGGGCGTCCCAGCGGATACCGCAGCGAGCGATACAAATGACCGGTTTGCCGTTTGCAATACAGCCCCGGCGCGCCATCCCCCTCGACTTGCAGATACTGGACGCCGCTTTCACCACCCCGCCGTTGGTTGGCGGGCTCCACCCAGGGCCCATGGCGTTGCCACCAGTAGCGGAAGGTTGACTCAGTCATCTCTGCTCCCGGTGGCGGTATCGCTCTTGCGCAGGGTGTAGACCCGCCACATGGCGTAGCCCGGCAGGAAATCCTGATGGCCGACAATGTCGAAGCCGGCATCATGGAATTCCTGCTCCACTTGCTCCCGGGCGATGATGAAACGGTTGCGGCTGTAGTTGTGACCATAGTTGCGACCCTGCTCGCGACGTTGTTCCAGACGGCGGCGGCGCCACGCTTTGTAATTGCCATCCACCCACAGGGACAGGATCACCGTATCGCGGCTGACCCGGTGAAACTCGCGCAACATCGTCGTTCGGTTTTCCGCGTCGGCGACGTGATGAAGCAGACGCATGCAGAACACGCAATCCACACTGGTGTCATCGAGATCGATGGAGAACGCCGACGTTTGCAAGGTCCGCACCCGTCCCTGGCTTTCACGCCCCTAATAGCGGCGCGCCACATCGAGCATGTCGGCGGAGTAGTCAGCGGCCAGGATCTCCCGGCTCGGATGCTCGGCCAGAGTGGCCCAGAAACGGCCCGCGCCGCAGGGCAGGTCCAACACCACCCGGGGCTCACCGGCCCATTTCAGGGCACGCCGCGCGAGCTGTTGATCGCGCCAGTTGGACAGCCGGCGGGACCAGCCATCCTGGTGCTTGTTCAGATAGTGTTCGGCGTGTTGCAGGTCGTACTTGCTGGAAAATTCCAGTTCCACCGGCCGGGAATCCGACATGGCTCTACTCCATTGGGAATATCAGCCATAACAGTAGAAAAACCGGCCTGAAACACTCGTCAAAGAGATGTCAAAATTTCGTTAAGTGGGCATTTTTCGGAAAAAATCAGGACGATGACAACGACACCTGAAAACAACAGCCCCCCGCTGGCAGGGAGGTGACCGAGATACGCCAGCCCTGGCTGGCACAGATCCGTTTCACCAACGAAAGGCCGAGCCCCATGCCCTCGCCCCGGGCGCCGCTTCCCCGCACGAACGGCTGGAAAACCGTCACCTGCTCCGCTTCGGGGATGCCGGAGCCGCTATCCTCCACTTTGAAGCCATGCGTCAACACCGTCAGTATGACGCCGCCGTTCTCGGTGTAGTGGCAGGCATTGCGCAGCAGGTTGCCCAGAACCGCTCCCAGCAACGTCTGGTTGTAGGCACTGGCGTTACCGTCCCCGCCATGCGGGTATCGCACCTGAAAATCCAGCCCCTTGGCACGAATCTGAGGCGCCCAGCGTGCACACTGTTCTTCCACCACCTGCCCAAGAGTGGCGTCGGCGGCGAAGGCCGAATCCTTCGGATCGTTGCGCGCCAGCATCAGGAAAGTGTCCACCAGACCGTGCATTTCCTTGACCGAGCGGGCGATGCGCTCCACCTGTTCCCGCTCCCGCTCCGCCAGTGGCCGGGCCGCCAGCAATTCACAGCTGCCGGCGATCACCATCAGCGGCGTGCGCAGTTCGTGACTGACATCCCCGGTGAACAGGCGCTCGCGCTCAAGGGATTCATGCAGGCGCCGCAGCGTGGCATCGAAGGCCGCCGCCAGATGTCCGATTTCATCGTCGGCATAATGCAGGGCCAGGGGCGGCGAATGGGAAAGCAAGCGGTCTTCCTGGCGCACCTGCCAGGCCAGCTTCACCAAAGGCGCCATCACTTTTCTTGCCAGTAACCAACCGAGCAGACAAGCGGCCACCACACTGAGCAGAAAGCCCACCGCGACCACCTGGAACAATGCCTGCTCACGGGCTTCGAATTCCTGCTGCTCCTGCAACAGCAGATAACGATGCCCTCCCTCATCACGCACATAGGCGTAATACGCTTCGCCGCCACGCTCCAACTCGTGAAAGCCGGCGGTCAGCGTCATCATCCAGGGCGCCGACGGCAAACCCGCGCCGGCATCACTGTAGAAACGGGTCTTGACGTCCAGCCGCGATGAAGAGTGCGCCAACGAATCATCGGAAAGAATCGCATCCATCTTACGATCCATTTCCTCCGACATCAGATGCTTCTCGACAAAATGAACGGAGAAGAAAATGCCAGACGAAAACAGCCCGCTGACCACCAGTGTCATCAACGTAAAGGCAATCACCAAGCGCCGAACGAACGGCTGCCGGCTAGACATCGGCCCGATCCGAGAGTCGATAACCAATGCCGTGAACGGTCTGAAGAAGCGCTCGCTCGAAGGGTTTGTCCACGGTCTGGCGTAACTGATGGATATGGCTGCGCAAACTGTCACTGTCCGGAGGATCTTCACCCCATAACGACGCTTCCAGGGCCTCCCGGCGCACTACCGCCGGGCTCTTTTGCATCAACACTTCCAGCAGCTTCAAGGCCAGCGGATTCAGCTTCAACGACTGTCCGGCCCGGGTCACTTCCAGTGTATCCAGGTCGTAGCACAGATCCGCCACTTGCAACTGGCGCTTGAGGTCGCCCTGGCACCGGCGCAGCACGGCTTCGATACGCGCCACCAGCTCCGACAGCGCAAACGGCTTGATCAGATAGTCATCGGCCCCGGTACGCAATCCTTTGACCCGGTCGTCCAACGCATCACGGGCGGTCAGCATAATGATCGGCGTGGTCACGCAGGCGTCCTGGCGCAGCCGTTCGCACAGCTGATAGCCGTCCATACCGGGCAGCATGATATCCAACAGAATCAGATCGAACGGCTGGGTTACCGCCAGGTGCAATCCGCTGACCCCGTCCCGGGCGCAATCCACCGTGAACCCCTTCAGTTGAAGGTAATCCATGACGTTGGCCAGAATGTCCGGGTTATCCTCAATGACCAGAATACGCACATCGTTCTCCGACACTTCAGGTCAGTCTGACGCCGCGCGAACGGCGGCCTGAGTGACAAACACTCAGAGAGAAGACCTTCCGGTCCCCGATTACGTTCCACCAGACCCGGTCTGCATTCGCCATTCTTCATCCATTTTTCATCCCCTTGTCACCTTTAACTGGGCCCTTACAAACCGAAACATGGCACTACGGTACTAAACGCAAGAGCCACGGTGCCGGTGCAATTCCCTGCCTACTCTTGGGGGCATTTATTGACCGTCTTTCAGCGGGGATCAGCATGGATCACAAACGTCGCGCTCTGGTGCGAGCACTCGGGGCAGGCAGCACTTTGGCATTGGCCGGCTGTGGCGGAGGCAGCGGTGGTGACGGCGGCGCGCCCACCGGCAATCCCGAAACACCCAACCAGCCCACGGACCCCGACACGCCGCCACCCTCACCGGAGCCGGAAACCCCGGTACCGCCCAACGTCCGTTTTCTGCATGGCGTGGCATCCGGCGACCCGCTCTCCACCCAAGTGATCCTGTGGACGCGGATCACTCCCGAGGAAGACGTCGAGGTAACGGTCACCGCCACCGTCGCCACGGATCCCGCCATGACCGCGGTGGTGGCTCAGTACCAGGCCGTGGCCAGCGCCGATGGCGACTATTGCGTCAAGGTGGATGCCACCGGGCTGCTGCCCGGCCGCTGGTATTACTACCGGTTCGAGGTGGGGCAGCGGTACTCGCCGGTGGGCCGCACCCGCACTTTCCCGGCGTCCTGGAAGGCTATTGATCGGGCCCGCTTCGCGGTGGTGTCCTGCTCCAATTTCCCCAACGGCTATTTCTCGGTCTACAAAGCGGTGGCGGAACTGGGCGACCTGGATTTCGTGCTGCATCTGGGAGATTACATCTACGAATACGGCGCCGGCGAGTACGGCGACTTTCCTGAACGCGTCCCCGATCCGCCTCACGAAATCGTCACCCGGGAGGATTACCGGCGGCGCCACGCCCAGTACAAGACCGATGAGGATCTGCAGGCGCTGCACCAGCAGTTCCCCATGATCGCGATCTGGGACGATCATGAGTCCGCCAACGACAGCTGGCACGGCGGCGCCGAGAACCACGACCCTCTCACCGAAGGCGTCTGGGAACAGCGTAAAAGCGCCGCCCGCGACGTGTATTTTGAGTGGATGCCGATCCGTCCCCGCGAGCCGGGCAACACGGACATCATCTACCGCCGCTTCCACTTCGGCGATTTGCTCGATCTGACCCTGCTGGATACCCGGCTGGACAGTCGTGACGAACCGTTGCCGGCGGTGGCCGGCTCACTGGACCCGAACCGCAATGACCCGGATCGCCGCCTGATCAGCAAGGCGCAAATGGACTTCCTGCTCGCCGGGCTCGACAACGCGCGCGGGCACTGGCGCTTCATCGGCCAGCAGGTCATGTTCGCTCAACTCAATATTCTCGAAATCCCCGGCCTGACCCCGGACATGAAGGGCCAGCTGCTGGCCGTCAACATGGATCAGTGGGACGGCTATACCGCCGACCGTGACACCATTCTCAAGCACCTCGAAGACAACCGGATCGATAACGTGGTCGTGCTCACCGGGGACATTCACACCTCCTGGGCCAACGAGTTGTACCGCAATCCCGCCGTGCTGGTGGGCGATCTGTTTGCTCGCCCGCTGGCGGCGGAGTTCGTCGCGCCTTCGGTGACCAGCCCCGGCTTCCCCGACGGCCTGGCGGAGCTGGCCTCGGTCGCGCTTCCGGTGGTCAATCCGCACATTCGTTACACCGAACTGAAAACCCACGGTTTTATTCTGGTGGATGTGACCCGCGGCCGCGCCCAGGCCGAGTTCCATTACGTCAACAGCATCGATTCCTATGACCTGCGCGGTCAGCTCAACGATCGGCTGACCAAGGTCGTGGCGGTGGAAAGCGGCAGCAGCCGCATCAAGGAAGACCTGCCGCTATCCCGCCCCCGAACGTTGCGCACCGCCCTGTTCCATCCTCCCGTCGAGCACAACCAGGAAGAGGTAAAATCATGAAGCCCCTATGGACGCTGCTGCCCCTGCTGGCAGCTCTGACTCTGGCCGCCTGCGGAGGGGGAGGCTCTTCCGGCAGTGACTCCGGCGGCGGGACCAATCCCGATCCTAACGTGCCTGGTGATGGCGGCGATGGCGGCAATGGTGGTGACGGCGGTGACGGCGGCGATGGAGATGGCGGCAACGGGGATCCGGATCCCGAACCTGAACCTGAGCCGGAACCCCTGGCGGCATTACGCTTCATCGTAATCGGCGATTCCGGCAGCGGCTCGTCGGGCCAGTACGCGGTGGGGGAAGCCATTGCCGCCGTCTGCGACCGCAAAGGCGGCATGAACGAAGCCTCCCCCGCCGCCGGTTGCCACCTCGCCCTGGGGCTGGGCGACAACATCTACGAATCCGGGGTCACCAGCGTCGACGATCCCCAGTTCGAGGAGAAATTCGAAAAGCCGTTCGAGCCGATCCAATTGCCGTTCTACATGGTGCTTGGCAACCACGACAATACCGGTTACGTCGGCGGTGATGGTGCCGGCAACGCCCGCGGCGAGTTCCAGGTCGACTACCATTATTTTGATGGCAGACTCTCAAACCGTTGGAAAATGCCGGACCGGTACTATCGGCATACCCCGGCACCGACCGCCCGCGACGGCCGCCCGCTGGTGGACTTTTTCGCCCTGGACTCCAATCCCATCGCCGGCGGCTTCGCTGACCCGAACATCGCCTACGCTTACCACACTTATGGCGTGGACCAGCGCAACTGGGCCGTGAACGCGCTGGCCGGTTCCAATGCGGTGTTCAAGATCGCCATGGCGCATCACCCTTATCTTTCCAATGGTTCCCACGGCAATGCCGGCAACTACGACGGCGTGCCGCATCAGATTTTGCCGGTGCTGGCCGGCACCCGCTGGAAGGCGTTCATGGAAGAGGCGGTGTGCGATCAGGCCGACTTCTTCCTGGCCGGTCACGATCATGATCTGCAGGTGCTGTCAGGCGTACCGTCCTCCTGCGGCCGCACTGAATTCATGGTCAGCGGCGCCGCCGGCAAGCATCGCTCCATCGACGATCCGCAACGCAACGACGCACTGTTCCAGCAAGGCGACGAGTACGGTTTCATGTGGCTGCAAGCCAGCGAAGCGGATGAGGACAAGCAAACACCGGCGTCTCTCTGCCTGGAAGTCTATGTGGTGGATAAAGACGCGGAAGGGCTCGGCGTCATCAACGGCGACGACGAACTGACCCCGGCGTTCACGCACTGCTATGACAAACAAGCGAAAACCGGCCTTACTCCCGGCAATGACTTTACCGGCCAGCCGATCGGCGACGGCGCCTTGCCATTGCCTCTGCCGGAGGACTTCGACGCTACCTTCACCGGCCCGCTGAAGGAGTTGCGCGAGGCCCTGGTATCAGGCTTCACCGAAGCCGGCGCGGACTTGCCGCCGGAAATGCGGCAAACGCTGGATCAACTGATCGCCGGCATGGACATTCTGTTGAACGCCCTGGATGCGGCCACCGCCGCCATCGTCAACGGTGACAGCAGTGAAATCACTCAGTCGGTGGAAGCGGTGCTGGCCGCGGCCGAGCAACTGCAGGCCATCGATACCAGCAGCCTGCCGGCGCCGTTCGATCAACTGGGCGGTGCCTTCCAGGCCCTGGCCGCGGGGATCGGCAGCGGCGAAACCGAGCCGGGAGAAGGCAGCACGGTGGACGACATCGCCTTCATTGCCGGCCCCCTGGTGGAGCTGTCCCGCAATCTGCATAACATCCTCGATGGCATTGAAGAAGTCATGCCCGAAGAGGTACCAGTGTTCGCCGGTCTCACTTCGGTACTGTCCACGGTCACCCTCGGCCTGGCCAACACTCTGGAACAACTGGTGGCCCTGGACGTCAGCGCCGGCGGTGACGAGCTGGTGGGAACGGTTCAGCAAACCCTGGAGCATCTGGTCAACGATGTGCTCTGGCTTAACAAGATTCCCGGAGCCGAAGATTACCCCGCCCTGCCCGGGGATTTTCTCTCCTCGGTGCTGTCCACCCTGGTGCGGGAGATCACCACGATACTGGATACGGTGCTGGAAGGGCCTTTGGATTTTCTCCGCAACCTGCTGTCGCCGATCACCGGATTATTGCGGGACCTGCTGTCCGGTTTGTTTGGTTAGCGGAAACATTATTGCTCCACGCGGACACCAACCCAGAGGTCACTACAAGGCCTCTGTAGGAGCCAGCCCTGCTGGAGAATAAGTTCTGGGGACGAAAAGATTCGCCAGCAGGGCTGGCTCCTACAGAGGCTTCGTAGCCTGGCCTGCGGGAAGAGGTCCGGGTTGCTCCGCATGGTGAAATATCAGCGACTCGTGAGCCGCGACAAACCCTATTTGGCGCCGCTCAACTGCAACATATGAATCACGGTGGCGCGAATTTCCTCGTCGCTGCAATCCACGCACCCGCCCCGGGGCGGCATCGCGTTCACACCATTGATGGCCTCGCGCACGATAGCGTCAAAGCCTTCCTCTTCCACTTCGTGGGACCAGTGCAAGCGGTTTTCCTTGGCCACTATCGGCGCGCCGCCGGCCCCACTGGAATGACAAACCACACAGTATTGTTGATAGAGGGACGCACCGTCGCGAACCGCCTTTTCTCCGGAAGAAGAAGCACTGTCGGCATCCGTGCACGCCGCCAGCACCAACGGCAATGTCATGATAAAAAAAGATCGCATCAACATGATCAACTCTTGGCGGTACGTTCCCGGACTCACCCCAAACGAGGGAAAGGGGTATGGCTTTTTTAAGTAACGCGTGGATCGCGTAGCGAAAAGTATAGCGTTGCCGTCCGGCACAAACATGACAACCGGATGGGCGCCGGGCGACGCTTGGGTCAAGGGGAGATGCGTTCCGGATCAGCCGGATCGGGTAGCGGATTTCAAGTCCAGGGACAGCCCGGCCACCACCAGCCGTACATTATGGCAACGTTGCGCCAGCGCCTGGTTGAGCCAGCCGAGTTCATCGCCGAAGCGACGGGTGAGCGGGTCCATGCCGATAATGCCGAGCCCCACTTCATTGCTGACGATCACCAGCGGGCCGGGATACTCGACCAGGGCCTCAAGGAAATCGTCGCGTTCCTTCTGGCAGCGTTGCTCGCCGGCGTGCAGCAGGTTGCTCAGCCAAAGGCTCATGCAATCGATCAGCAGACACGGCGCCGACGGCGCCTGCTCGCGCAGTACCCGGCCCAGCGCCAGCGGTTCTTCCACCAGCCCCCAATGGTCCGGGCGGCGGTGGCGATGCCGCTCAATACGATCGAGCATCTCCCCGTCCCCGGCGGTGGCGGTGGCCACGTAGGTCACCGGGCGGCCGCTGTTCGCCGCCGCCCGCTCCGCTTCCGCGCTTTTGCCGGAACGGATACCGCCGAGGATCAGGGTATGCGTCATCAGGATCAGCTCGCGGCGCGCAGCGCCGGAGAGGCAACCTTGCCGTTGAGCTCGGCCTTGGCGGCTTCGTATTCCCGCGCCAGGCGGTCCACGTGGTCGGCCGCGGAGACCACCTTGTCCACCGCGCCAATACCCTGGCCGCAGCCCCAGATGTCTTTCCAGGCCTTGGCCTTGCTGTTGCCGCCGGAACCGAAGTTCATCTTCGACGGATCGCTTTCCGGCAGGTCCTCCGGGTCGAGGCCGGCATTGCGGATGGACGGCGCCAGGTAGTTGCCGTGCACGCCGGTGAACAGGTTGCTGTAGACGATATCGTTGGCGGAGCTGTCGACGATCATCTGCTTGTAGCCTTCCGCCGCGTTGGCTTCCTCGCTGGCGATGAACATGGAGCCGATGTAGGCCAGGTCCGCGCCCATGGCCTGGGCGGCGAGAACCGAGCGGCCATTGGCGATGGAACCGGACAGCCCGATCGGACCATCAAACCACTGGCGTAATTCCTGAACCAGGGCGAACGGCGACAACTTGCCAGCGTGACCACCGGCACCGGCGGCCACCGCGATGAGGCCGTCCGCGCCCTTCTCGATGGCCTTGCGACCGAAGCGGTCATTGATGACGTCATGCAGGGTGATGCCGCCCCAGCTGTGCACGTGCTGGTTGAGGTCCTCGCGGGCGCCCAGGGAGGTGATCACCAGCGGCACCTTGTACTTCTCGCACAGCTCCAGATCCTGCTCCAGACGGTCATTGGTCTTGTGCACGATCTGGTTGACCGCGAAAGGCGCGGCGGGTTGATCGGGATGATCGCGATCCCAGGCCGCCAGTTCCTCGGTGATCTGGTGCAGCCACTCGTCCAGCTGTGACAGCGGACGGGCGTTCAGGGAGGGGAAGGAACCGATCACACCGGATTTGCACTGGGCGATGACCAGATCTGGATTGGAGATGATGAACAGCGGCGAACACAGCACCGGCAAACGCAGCCGGCTGGCGATGGAATCAGGAAGTGCCATGGGAAACTCTCTTCGGTCCGGGATGGCGATAAGATTTACACCGTATATCTTTAAAGATCAAGTCTGATCTTCATGCGCCGGGGGCCCCGGCTCCAATGAGGGCGGCGATGCCAGCATGCCCGCGTACAGCGTGCGCATGCACTTTTCGCGCAGGGTATCAGCGTCAATTTCCCGGTCCAGACGGCCGGCCATCTCCAGCACCACGATGCCGTGCATGGTGGCCCAGAACATATACCCGATCAGATCCGCGTCCCCTTGCAGCAGGCCGGCATCAATCATTAATTGCACATAGCCGATCATGGTGTCATGGGCACGGGCATTGGCTTTGACCAGTTCCGGATAGCGCTCTTCATCCTGCATGGAGAAGTCGAACATCATCTGGTACGCGGCGGGGTAACGTTTGGCGAAACGGACATAGGCATCGCCCACGGCGCGGGCCTTGGCACGCACATCCGGAGCCCGGTTCACCGCCCGTGACAACGACGAGGCGAACTTGTTGTAGGCAGCGGCACGCACGGCGGCAAGGATTTCATCCTTGTCCCGGAAGTAGCGATACGGCGTCATCGCGCTGACGCCCAGTTCGGCGGCGATCTGCCGCATGGTCACGTTCTCCGGTCCATGCTCGATGAACAAACGGGTGGCGACATCGCACACCCGTTTACGGAACACCGCCACTTCCTGATTGGTCTTCGGTTTCTTCGGCACCCGGTTCTCCCCAACTACGCCATTGGCGCGGACCTCGGTTATGGGCTTATATTGGTTTATTGATACAGTGTAAATCATAACAAAGACAGACATCGGGAGAGATCATGAGTACAACAACACCGCCCGCTGGCGGCAACGCGGGACCGCTGACCGGTGTCCGTGTTCTGGATTTCGGCCGTTTCATCGCCGGCCCTTTTTGCGCGGCGCTGTTGGCGGAGTTCGGCGCCGATGTGATCCGGGTGGAACGCCCGGAAGGCGCGGAAGACCGTTTCCTGATGCCGGTGACCGACGACGGCACCGGTGCCTTGTATCTGCAGATGAACCGCAATAAACGCTCGCTGGCCCTGGACGTGACCAGCGATGAGGGCCGCGCCATCGTGCGCCGGCTGCTGGCCAACACCGACGTGGTGGTGGCCAATCTGCCCCCCACCACCCTGCGCAAGATGGGCCTGGACTACGCCACGCTCAGCGCCATCAAGCCGGATATTATTCTGGTCAACCTCAGTGCCTACGGCCAGCAAGGTCCGTGGAGCACCCGCCCCGGCTTCGACAGTATCGGCCAGGTAATGTGCGGTGGAGTGTATCTGAGTGGTGAGGATGGCAAACCCCGCCGCACCCAGGTGAACTGGGTGGACCACGCCACCGCCACCCACGCGGCTTTCGGCACCCTGCTGGCGCTGATGGAACGTAATCTCAGCGGACGCGGCCAGGAGGTTACCGGGGCCCTGCTGAATACCGCGCTGTCCGCCCACGCCCAGCCCCTGGTGGAACAGCATCTGGTCGCCAGCAACCGCCAGCCGGCGGGTAACCGGGGCATCTTCACCAACCCCGGCGATCTGTTCGAGGCCCGTGACGGCTGGCTGGTGTTGCAGGCGGTGGGCAATCCCCTGTTCCGCCGGCTGGCGACATTGATTGATGAGCCGCAATGGCTGGAAGATCCCCGCTTCCAGGACGATGAGGGGCGCGGCGCCCACGGTGAGGAGCTGTGTGAGCGCATCGCGGCCTGGTGCGCGGAACGCACCCTCGACGAAGCGCTGGACGCACTGGCGGAAGCGCGTATTCCCTCGGCGCCGGTGCTGTCCCCGGCGCAGTCCCTGGCTCACCCTCAGGTTCAGGCCAGCGGCATGCTGCAGCCGATGACCATTCCCGGACTGGACAAGGAAGCGTTACTGGCCACGGCTCCGGTGAGTCTGTCCCGCACCCCGGGCAGCCTGCGCCGGCCGCCACCGCGGCTCGGCGAACATAACGAGGAAATCCTCGCCGAGCTGGAACGAGCGGAACAGGCTGGCTAAGGCCAGCTCGGCATTGATCGGCCGCTTCCCACAGACCGGAGCTGTAGGAGCTTGCCCTGCAAGCGAATCTTTTGGCCCGAGAGCCATTCGCTTGCAGGGCAAGCTCCTACAGCGGCTTCGTGGCGACCTCCGATTTCAGGTCTTCTCGCTCTCAGCCCCGCCCGACAAACGGCATTTTGGTGGCCATGATGGTCATGACCTGCACATTGGCGTCCAGCGGCAGTTGCGCCATGTGCACCACCGCATCGGCCACATGGGCCACGTCCATCATCGGCTCCACCAGGATATCGCCGTTGGCCTGGGGGATGCCGCGCCGCATCGGCTCGGTCATTTCGGTGGCGGCGTTGCCGATGTCGATCTGACCGCAGGCGATGTTGTAAGCGCGGCCATCCAGCGAGGTGGATTTGGTCAGCCCGGTCATGGCGTGTTTGGTGGCGGTGTAGGGTGCCGAGCGCGGTCGCGGCGAGGTGGCGGAGATCGAACCATTATTGATGATCCGGCCACCCTGCGGATGTTGCGTCTTCATGATGCGAAACGCCTCCTGAGTGCACAGGAAAGCCCCGGTCAGATTGGTGTCCACCACCGCCCGCCAGTGCTTCACCGACAGCTCTTCCAGCGGCACTGGCGGAGCGCCGATGCCGGCGTTGTTGAACAACAGATCGAGCCGTCCGTAGCGTTCCTTCACCTCGGCGAACAGGGCCTTCACCGAATCCGGGTCGGTGATATCGGTGGCGATGGCCAGCGCCTGATCCGGCCCCAGCCCGGCGTCCGCCAGCACCTGCTGCAGACGCTCGCCATTACGGCCGGCGGCACCCACGCGATAACCGGCGCTCACCAGCGCCAGCATCACCGCGCGTCCGATGCCGGTACCGGCTCCGGTCACAATGGCCACGGGAGATGAACTCATCACTGCTCTCCTTTCTGTTCGGGTTATACTGTCGGCCCCGTTTTTCAAAGCCGATCCGCCATGAAATACGCCATTCTGCCCGTTACCCCCTATGAACAGAACTGTTCTTTCCTGATTTGCGAGGCCACCGGCAAGGTCGCCATCGTCGACCCCGGCGGCGATTTGCCCCGCATCCACCAGGCTCTGGAGCAGCTCGGCGGCGAGGTGGAAAAGATCCTGGTGACCCACGCTCACCTGGATCATGTGGGCGGTGTCGCGGACCTGGCGGAGGAACTGGGCGTACCGATCGAAGGACCGCATCGTGACGACCAGTTCTGGATCGACATGCTGCCGCAACAGTCGCAGATGATGGGTTTTCCGCCCGCTCGCCCCTTCACTCCCGCCCGCTGGCTGGAACACGGCGATACCGTCACTGTCGGCGCGACGCAACTCAGGGTATTGCATTGCCCCGGCCATACCCCCGGGCACGTGGTGTTCTTCCAGCCGGAGGCCGGACTGGCGGTGGTCGGCGACGTGCTGTTCAACGGCTCCATCGGCCGCACCGACTTTCCCCGGGGCGATTACCAGACCCTGATCGACGCCATCCAGACCAGGCTGTTCACCCTCGGCGACGAGGTGGCGTTCATCCCCGGGCACGGACCGATGTCCACCATCGGCCATGAACGTCAGCACAACCCTTTCGTCGCCGATCATCGCGGCTAAGGCTTCATTTGCATCAGGGGCCGGGGTAAGGTGCTGTTCGGTTCCCGCCCGGCCGATCAGGAGACCCTCAATGCCGGATAATCATACCCAGCTGTGTAAACTGGCCTATGTTTTGCTTCTTCTCGGCATTCTTACCGGCGGCCTTACCGCGCTGGTGGCGGTGGTGATCGCGCACCTGTATGCGCCGCAGACCGACGACCCGGTTCGCGCCCATTTCCGCTTCCAGTACCGGACATTCTGGATCGGCCTGTTGTATTACTTCATCTCCGGGCTGACCACGCTGGCGCTGATCGGCTGGGTATTGTTGACCATCACGGTGGTGTGGTGGGTAATACGGGGTCTGCGCGGCCTGGATAAACTGAATCGCGGCCAGCCACCGGCCAATCTGGAAACCTGGGGCTTTTAACCCGCCCCCGTTGTTGCCGCCGTGGCACACACTGCCATGGAACATTGTCATAAAACCTTCACCGGCCATCGGCACACTGTCGGGCCTGTTTTACCGGGAGTTCACCATGCCTTCACCGCGTTCTCTTCTGATCCTGATCTTCGCCACCCTGGCGCTCACCGCCTGTGCGCGCAATCCGGTGGTTCAACTTTATGATGGTCCGAAAAAGCCGGACACCCAGGTACTGACGGTGCGGATTCCGACCCAGATGGAAGTCGTCACCATCAATGGCCAAGAGGTGAAAGGCGCCAACACCTTCTTCAATACCTCCCACAAGGATCTGAAGCTGACCCCCGGCACCTATGAAATCGTGGCCTACTACAAGGAACTGTGGGACCTGAACTCGGAAAGCCACGAAGTGATGAAATCCGATCCGGTGGTGTTCCCGGTCAACGGCAAGGCCGGCCAGTACTACGCCATGAACTACAAGCAGCCGGAAAACGCCCGCGAGGCCCGGGAGCTGGCGGACAACTTCTCCGGCTGGGTGGAGAACACCGCCACCGGCGAAAAGACCCCGACTCAACCCAGCGGTTTGGTGCTCAAGCGCAGCATTCTGGCGCCCCTCACCGGCACCGAGGTGGAATCCTCCACCAGCGAAGCGGTAGCGCCGAAGCCCGCCGCCGTGATCGCGCCCAAGGAAGCGGCCTCCGCACCGGCTCCCGCTCCGTCTTCTTCCGTGGCACCGGCGGCACCGGCCGGCAGCTATGTGGATACCCTGAAAGCCCAGTGGAACCAGGCCACGCCGGAAGAGCGTCGCGAGTTCCTGCAGTGGATTTCCAAGTAAGCTCTGACCGCCAGCAGCCCGCACTCACGCGGCGCTGGCGCTGATTCGCGGCCGGGCGGCGCTCCGCCTGGCCACGAATCAAGCGTTAGCGGGCTACGTCAACGATGTCGTCCGCTATCCCGCCTCGCCCTGCAAGGTCGCCACGACCTTGCGCGCGCCGCCATGATCCCGGTGCTCGCACAGATAGATCCCCTGCCAGGTGCCCAGGGCCAGGGCCCCGTCATGGAGCGGTAATGACAGGGACGGGCCGATCAGCACGCTCTTGATGTGCGCGGGCATGTCGTCTGGTCCTTCCAGGGTGTGTTCGTAGTGGGGCGCATTCTGCGGCACCATCACATTAAAATGGCGCTCCAGATCGCCGCGCACATCCGGGTCCGCGTTTTCGTTGACGGCCAGGGACGCGGAAGTGTGCTGGATGAACAAATGCAGCAACCCCACCCGGTAACGCCCCAATTCCGGCAGCGCCTCGACCACTTCACGGGTGATCAGGTGAAAACCCCGTGCCCGGGGCTTCAGGGTGATGGTCTGCTGGTGCCACATGGCTCAGGCTCCTTGTAGACCGTTGACGACGTTGACCGGCCGTCCGTTGCGCCAGGCGTGGATGTTCTCCACTACCTGGTCGACCATTCGCTGACGACACTCGGTACTGACCCAGGCGCTGTGCGGAGTGACGATCAGGTTCGGCACATCGCCGCTGAGCAGAGGGTGATCCGCCGCCGGCGGCTCCTGGCTGAGCACGTCGAGGGCGGCACCGCCCAAATGCCCGGCCCGCAATGACCGCTCCAACGCCGCCTCATCCACCAGCGGCCCGCGGGCGGTATTGATCAGGAAAGCGCCGGGACGCATGGCAGCCAGGAAATCATCATTGACCAGCCCCTGGGTGTCTTCGGTGAGCGGACAATGCAAGCTGATAACGTCGGCGCGACGGAGAAACTCCGGCAGCGGCACCCGGTCCGGCGCCGGGCTCGCGTCAGGACGCAGTGACGCGGCCACCAGCACATCCATGCCCAGTGCCCGGGCGATGGCCGCCACCCTCTGTCCCAGAGCGCCGTAGCCGATAATACCGAGGGTACGGCCGGCCAGATCCACCACCGGGTAATCCATGCGACAGAACATGGTGGACTCGCTCCAGCGGCCCCGTTGGGCATCCCGGTCGTATCGATGCCATTGCGTGGCGAGGCCCAGCATCAGCGCCATCGCGTGCTGCGCCACGGTGGCGGTGGAGTAGCCCACCACGTTGCTGACCACGATGCCTTTTTCCCGCGCCGCGTCCAGATCCACGTTATTGGTGCCGGTGGCGGAGATACCGATAAACTTGAGGTCCGGACAAGCGTCCATGGTGGCCCGGTCGATGACCACCTTGTTGGTCACCGCCACGGCGGCGCCGGCCAGACGTTCGGCCACCTGTTCCGGGGCGGTGCGGTCATGGAAGGTCCAGCCGGACAGCGCGGCCCGCAGCGCCGACAAATCCAGTTCGGAGGGCTTGATGGTTTCGATGTCGAGAAATACGCCTTGCATGGGAGATCCTTCGTTGTGAAACCGGACGGGCCCACTATGCTAACGGAATTGCTCAGGGAAATGGGCTTCGAGCCTTCCCCGGAACGCCCGGAGCCGCCCCGGGTGGCGGCCAGCGCCTGCCTGCTGGGCCAGCCGGTGCGCTACGACGGCGGCCACAAGTACCATTCCACCGTGGCCAACACCCTGGCGGCCCGGGTTACCCTGGTGCCGCTATGCCCGGAAACCGCCATCGGCCTGCCAGTGCCTCGCCCCCCGATCCAGGTGGTGCTTGTGGGCGAGGCGCAGCGCGTGCGCGGCCTGGCCGCGCCGAACGAAGATTTCAGTGATGCCCTGGCGGATTACGCCGACGGCCTGGCGCTGGCACTGGACGGCGTGGTGCTGAAGTCGCGTTCACCCAGTTGCGGCTTTGGCACCACACCGCTGCATGACGAGAGCGGCCGGGAACTCGGCTTCACCAGCGGCGCTTTCGCCGCCCGGCTCCATGCCCGTCTGCCGTTCTTGCCACTGTGCAACGACAGCGATCTGGATGAGGATGGCGTGCTCACTGATTTCCTGCTGCAAGTCCACTGCCATCGCCACTGGCGGCTGGGCGGCTCCCTTGCCGATCTGCGACAGCGGGCACAACACCTTGCTCCGGGCCCTCGGCAGTTGCTATTGAGGTATTTGCAGCGTTTTGAACGCCATCACCGTCCCTTTACCAAATCCACATCACCACAGCGGTGATGACCGCGAACAACACGCACAGCCCAAGGAAAGGCCACCACGGAAACCGTTGCTTCGGTTCTTCTTCCAACTGCTCATAAAGGTACTCACGCAGCAATCGGGTATTGCGCGTATTCGCTTTGAACACCGCGTCGAAGGCATCACCGACCACTGGCAGCAGGCCGCCGAGAAAGTCCACCAGGATGTTGCGCACCATGCGCCGTTTGACCTTGCCGCTGGCGCCGACTTTCTGCGCCTGCAACAACACATAACTGGACAGCACCAACCCCACCACGTCGCCGATACCCGGAATCAGCCCGATAATGGCTTCCAGGCCGATACGAAAGCGGGTGAAAGGAATACCGATACTGGAGTCGGTCCAGGTGCTGAACCGGTCAAGCCGTTCCAGCACCGCCTGATAACGCTGACGTTCCTGTTCATCCATGCACTGATCTCCTTTCCAGTCTGCGGAATCGGTTATTCCAGATAGGTGTAACCGGCCAGACCGTCGCGAATGTCGTTCAGAAACACCTGCCGGCGTGATTCGTCCAGATGCGCATCACGGCATCGGTTTTCCAAGGTTTCCAGCAACCGCTGGGGATCGAAATTAACGTAACGCAGCACGCTACTGACGGTGTCGCCTTGAATCGCGTGGGCCAGTTCAATGTCGCCATTCTCCGTGACCGTAACATCCACCGAGTCGGTGTCACCGAACAGGTTGTGCATGTCACCAAGAATCTCCTGGTAAGCGCCAACCATGAAGATACCAAGATGGCCATTCAGGGTCTCCGGCAGCGGCAGGCTGCTTTCCACGCCCTCACCGTCCACGTACTGATCGATACGGCCATCCGAGTCGCAGGTGATGTCCTGCAAGACCCCCCGGCGGGTGGCCGGCTGATCGAGCCCGGACAAAGGCAGCACCGGAAACACCTGATCGATACCCCAGACATCCGGTACCGACTGGAACACGGAGAAGTTGACGAACAACTTGTCCGCCAGACGTTCATTGAGCTGGTCCAGCAGCTCCCGCTGCTGCCGGCGGCGCGGATCCAGGCGCTGGCGCAAGCGCAGCAGTGCATTCACGTACAACTGCTCGGCGCGGGCACGTTCGACGATGCCGAGGTCCCCGTTAAGGTAACGCAGTTGCAGATCCTGCCAGGCGCCCATCAGTTCCGGATACAGCTCCAGCAGGTTGCCCTCGCCGCGTTCCAGTTGCCCGTTCAACCGCCACAGCTCGTGCAGTTCCACACTGTCGTCGGCACCGGGCGGGGCCACCTCCGCCACGGTCTGGCGTTCTTCGTCGGTGATATTGAGCAACAGCACCGCGTGATGGGCGGTGAGCGCGCGGCCGGACTCGGAAATCACGTCAGGGTGCGGCAAGTCGTGGGCGGCGCACTGTTCAGCCAGAGTATGAACAATATGCCAGGCGTAGTCGGCCACGCCATAGTTCATCGAGCAGTAGGAACGCGAGTGGGTGCCTTCGTAATCCACGCCGAGGCCACCGCCCACGTCCACGGTATCCACCGGCGCGCCCAGGCCGCGCAGTTCCACATAGTAGCGGGCCGCCTCGCGCATGCCGGCCTTGATGTCCTGGATGTTGGCCACCTGGGAGCCCAGGTGAAAATGCAACATGCGCACACAGGACAACTTGCCGGCGTCCCGGCAGTGCGCCACCGCCTCGATCAGTTGCGGCGCGCTCAGGCCGAATTTGGATTTCTCGCCCCCGGTGTTCTGCCAGTTGCCCTTGCCGATGTTCATCAGGCGCACGCGCAGGCCAATGATCGGCTGTACCCCGATCCGGTCCGCCTCTTCCAGCAGCAGTGGCAGCTCCGAGAGCTTTTCCACCACGATATGCACCTTGAACCCCAGCGTCTGGCCCATCAGCGCCAGACGCAGGTATTCACGATCCTTATAGCCGTTGCAGACCACCGTGTCGCCGGGATTGGACAGCGCCAGCACCGCCAGCAGCTCGGGCTTGGAGCCGGCTTCCAGGCCGACCCGGTCACCGTCTTCACGGGCGCGGATGATCTCATGCACCACCCGGCGCTGCTGATTCACCTTGATCGGATAAACCGGTGTGTACTCCCCCCGGTATTGCAGATCGTCAATGGCGGCCCCGAAGGCGCCGGACAAACGCCGCACCCGGTCCCTGAGAATGCCGGAGAAGCGGGCCAGCACCGGAGGCCGCAACCCGGCCTGCCGGCAGGCTTCCAGCACCGTTTCCAACGGCGCCTCGGTGCCATCGCCACCCCGCGGCCGCACGCACAGGCGCCCCCGGTCATCGATACGGAAATAGCCATCCCCCCAGCGATCCACATTGTAGATGGCGTCAAAGGGGCGTTCCGGGGTGGTGCTCATAGGCTGGTGATCCTTGCTGATGAGGATGAGGGCAGCCCCAATTATGGGCCATCATGGAGGGGTGGCAAATCCTTGCTTCGGTATAATTCGCCGGACGTCTGACGTCAGACGTCCGACCTCTTATTTAAAGCGCCCGGCGTCCGGCGCTTTTCTATAGGCGCCAGTACCACGGCGCAGTACAATCGGCGCCGTTCCATTTACTGTTTTTCTCCACCACCCATCAGCGGGAAGAGTCCTATGAGTGCCCAAGACGGCAACTGGTTCATCGAGCATTTCGACTCCGCCGGCGTGGCCTTCGGCCTGCGCCTCAAGCAAAAGCTGGAAGCGGTGCAAACCCCCTACCAGCACATCGAAATGTGGGAAACCGACACCTTTGGCTATCTGATGACCATCGACGGCGCCACCATGCTGAGCAGCCGCGATAACTTCCTCTATCACGAAATGATGGCGCACCCGGCCCTGTTCGCGCACGCGGCACCGCGCCGGGTATTGATCATCGGCGGCGGCGATTGCGGCACCCTGCGCGAGGTACTGCGCCACGGCGGTGTGGAAAAAGCGGTGCAGATCGACATCGACGAACAGGTCACCCGCTTCTCCGAGAAGTACTTCCCGGAATTGTGCGAGTCCAACGACGATCCCCGCGCCGAGCTGCGCTTCGAGGACGGCGTCAAGTTCATGCAGGAGTGCGAGCCCGGCCAGTTCGACGTCATCATCGTCGATTCCACCGATCCGGTGGGGCCCGCGGAAGGGCTGTTCAAGGCGGAGTTCTTCCGTCACTGCCACCGCGTGCTCGCCGATGGCGGGGTCTTGGTACAGCAATCGGAGTCACCGCTGCTGCACAGCGACACCATCATCCGCGACCTGCATGTGAACATGCGCGAGGCCGGTTTTGATCACACCCAGACCCTGCCGTTCCCGCAGCCGGTCTATCCCAGCGGCTGGTGGAGCTGCACCCTGGCCGGCAAAGGCTGTGATGTCGGTGCCTTCCGCGAGGCGGACGCCGCCGGCAAGGACTTCGACACCCGCTATTACAGCAACGCCATCCACCATGGCGCCCTGACCCTGCCGCCGTTCATGAGCGCCGCCATCGGCACCTGAGGGGTTGACAGTTGATAGTGGACAGTTGACAGCGACGCGAGACAGGATCAATTGATTTGAAAGCAAAGAGGCCGCGCCTGAAGCTTGGCGCGGCCTCTTTGCTCTTGGAACAAAAACAACACCAGGAAAAACGGATCTTGCTGATGCGCAAAGGGTTTTTGCGTAAACGCATTTATTTCGTTTTTCACTGTCAACTGTCCACTATCAACTGTCAACTCTTCCCAAGCTCTTCTTCCACCCAATCCAGACGGTCCTGGCCGAAAAACATTTCGTCGCCGACAAACATTGTCGGGGCGCCGAAGATGCCGCGGGACACGGCTTCTTCCGTGGTCTTTTTCAGCGCGTCCTTAACCTCCGGCTGCTGGGCCCGGGCCGCCCATTCCGCCGGATCAAGACCGGCTTCCTGGAGGGTCGCGCCAAGCACTTCCAGCTCATCCAGTTTGCGTTCCCGCAGCCACATCCCTTCGAACAGCGCGCGCAGCATGGTGTCCCATTGCGGCGTGTTCAAGGCGGCGGTGAGCAGACGCATGCAGTTCAGCGTATTCACCGGAAAATGCGGGTTCTGCTTGAGGGGCACACCATATCGCCGGGCATAGCGCTGCATGTCCTTTCGAGTGTACAAGCCCTTGAGCGGAACCGTCGCCGGGGAGGCGTTACCGGTGGCCTTGAATACCCCACCAAGCAACATCGGCCGGTACACCAGTTCAGCGCCATGACGTTCGGCGATTCCGGGTAATTGGGTCCAGGCCAGATAGGTGGTGGGGCTGCCCACGTCGAAGAAGAATTCCACGGTTTTGCTCATCTCAAAAGGTCTCCATCCAGGGTCTCAGATCCAGCTCATGGGTCCAGGTATCACGGGGCTGTTGATGCAGCGTCCAGTAAGTATCGGCAATGTGCTCGGGGTTGAGGATACCGTCCTGCTCCTTGAGCGCGTAACGCTGGGGAAAGTTGTCACGGATAAAGGCGGTATCAATGGCGCCATCGATGATGCTGTGCGCCACATGGATGCCCTCCGGTCCCAGCTCCCGCGCCATGCTTTGGGCCAGTGCGCGCAGCGCGAACTTGGCGCCGGCAAAAGCGGAGAAGCCACGACCACCGCGCAGCGACGCGGTGGCGCCGGTGAAAATGATGGTGCCGCGCCCTCGGGGCACCATCACCCGCGCCGCCTCACGTCCGGCCAGGAAACCGGCGAACGCCGCCATCTCCCAGACCTTGCGATAGACCCGGGCAGTGGTGTCACGGATCGGAAAGTTGACGTTGGCGCCAATGTTGAACACCAATACCTCCAGAGGCCCCACCTCCTGTTCGATGGTATCCACCAGGGCCACCGCCTGCTCTTCATCACGGGCGTCGGAGCCAAAGGCGCGGGCCTCTCCGCCCTCCGCTTCGATCTCAGCCACCAGGTCCGCCAGGGATTCCTTCTGGCGTCGGCTGACACAGGCCACATAACCCTCGCGGGCGAAGCGTCGGGCAATGGCGCCGCCGGTGGCATCGCCGGCCCCCACCACCAAGATCGCGGGTTTGCTCATGACTCTCTCCTGATTGCACCACGGTCGGCCCACTGCACCGCGATCAACATATGCACCACGGTCAACATAACGGTACCGACCATCGACATTGAAAGTTCCAAAAAGGAACCAAATAGTCCATTCTTTTTTAGAACCTGTCAAACCTCTATACTGCGGCGTGGTTAAGGAGATACTTATGCGCTGGCAAGATCTGGATCAGGAGCCCTGCTCCATGGCCCGCACCCTGGCGGTGATCGGCGACCGCTGGACGCTGTTGATATTGCGGGATTGTTTTCTCGGCGTGCGCCGGTTCGAGCGTTTCCAGGAACGGCTGGGGATCACCCGGCATGTGCTCAGCGACCGGCTGCGCAAGCTGGTGGCGGCCGGTGTACTGGAGAAGCGGGCTTACCAGGAACGGCCCCCGCGGGAAGAGTATCGCCTCACCACCATGGGGCTGGAACTGCACCCGGCGATCATTCACCTGGTGCAATGGGGCGACCGCTGGCTGTCCGATGACCATGGCGCCCCGCTGCAGCATATTCACCGCGGTCATGGACACCGTTTCCAGGCTCAGCTCACCTGCGCCGATTGCGGCGACGTGGTGGGACCGCGGGATGTCACCGTGGCGGCCAACCCGGCCCTGGCGCAACAACTGGAACTGCCCGACGAAGGCCGGTCACCGGACACCGCCTGGCGGCAGGGTGGATGACCGGGTGACCGCCATGGACGGCGGTCATAAAAAAAGGGAGCCAAAGGCTCCCTTTTCTGAGTGGCCACAACCCAAAATCAGCCACCCACCTGTACCGCTACGGCCCAAGCCACGACTCCCAGAATGACGATCAGCAGCACCCGACGTCGCACCAGGGGCCAATTGACGTGCCACATGGTCGGTTCCCCCTTCATTTTTGGTCTCCCCGCGACAGCGGGGAGCTAAAACGGTACAAGTGAGACATAAGTCACACAATACGAACAAAGAGGGAACAGAAACCACCGCATTAAGGATGAGTGGACAATTGTTCCATAACCGCCATGACCTTCTGTCGTAACCAGCTATGGCCGGGGTCGGCGCTTTGATCCCGGTGCCAGTACAGATGTAACTCCAGCCCGGGAATGTCCACCGGCAAGAACTCGGTGTGCGCCCCTTTCGGCGCCAGCTGACGAGCCAGCAGCTCCGGCAGGGTCAGCAGCAGGTCGGATCCCATCACCGTGGACAACGCGGCCTGATGATGCTGACAGCGCAACCGGATGTGACGCCGATAGCCCAGCCGCGACAACCCGAAATCCTCCATTCCCGGGCCCTCGCGGCGGGACGACACCAGCACGTGCTGGGCGGCCAGATAGGCGGGCAGGTCAAGATTCCCGGCCAACGGATGGCCTTCGCGCATCAGCACCACCAAGGGCCCCTGCATGACACGCCGATGCTGCACCGACTCCGGCAACGGCAGCAGAATATCGGTGGCCAGATCAAGGCGGCCGCTGGCCAGCTCCGTGGCCAATTGCCGGCGCGGCACCGTCATTGACTGCAGGCGTATGCCCGGGGCCTCGTCCACCAACGCGGAAATCAGCGGCGGTAACAGACACCCTTCCAGACCATCGCGCAGCCCGAGCACGAAGGTGCGCTCCGCCTCGCCAAGATCGAAGCCCCCTTCATGACTGAGGCAGCGCTGCAAGCCTCCCAGCGCGTGACGCACCGGCGTCACCATGGCCCGGGCCCGGCTGGTGGGCACCATGCGCGCCCCCTGCCGCACGAACAGCGGGTCCTCCAGACGCTCCCGCAATCGCGCCAGAGCGTGGCTCACCGCCGGCTGGGTGAGGTTGAGTACCCGCGCCGCCCGGGTCAGGGACCCTTCCGTGTAGATGGCGTCGAACACCACGAACAGGTTCAGATCGAAGCGCGAAACATGCATGAGTTTTATCCGGAATTATTTCAAATATTCATTCGATTTATTGAAAACCGATACCTAGCATGAGGTCAATGGTTGCTGCGTTCGCTGGCACCGGCGCCAGCGGACTCCGGGAGAGTACGCAATGCCTGTGATTTATCTGATCCGCCACGGCCAGGCCAGCTTTGGCGCGGAGAACTATGACGCCCTGTCCGACAACGGCTGGGAACAAAGCCGGATCCTTGGCCGCCATCTGAGCGAGCAGGACCTGGGCGCCCCTCAGGCGGTGTGCGGCTCGTTGCGCCGGCACCGGGAGACCGCCGAAGCCACACTGGAACAAATGGCCCTGCCGAAGGAATGGCAGACCGATCATGGTTTCGACGAATACGACCATAAGAGCCTGCTGCACGTGCACTGGCCGGAGTCCGCCGATCATCAGGCGCTGTCCGCCTGGCTGGCCGAGCAGCCCAATCCCCGACGCGCCTTCCAGGCCCGTTTCGAGGAGGCCCTGCAACGCTGGCAGCGCAACGAAGATGACTATAAGGAAACCTGGCCGGCATTCCGTGAGCGGGTTCTGGCCTCGCTTTACAGCCTGGCCAATGGCCTGGAACGTGGTGATTCCGTCCTGGTGTTCACCTCCGGCGGCGCCATCAGCGTGGCCATACAGCATCTGCTTGAACTGGCCGATGATGCCTTGATCACCTTCAATCGCGGCCTGGTCAACACCAGCGTCACCCGTCTGCTGGTCAATGCCGGCCGCCTGCGTCTGGCCACACTCAACGAGCACCTGCACCTGCGCGGCGAGCTGCTTACCTATCGTTGATTGCTATGAAAAGGCATGGAAAGGCCCGCAGGGACTGGCGGGCCGCCACGGTTAGCGGCACTATCCCTCTACCGCTCCATAATCCACTGGCACGCTTACTGGCCCGCACGACGAGACCACTGTAGCTGTAGGAGCCAGCCCTGCTGGCGAATACCCAACACAGGAGGGGTGAATTCGCCAGCAGGGCTGGCTCCTACAGCGGCTTCGCAGGCCACCGGCACTTCAAGGCGTATAAGGACTCCCAATGCCGCACCGCAAAACCATCCTGATTACCGGCGCCAGTTCCGGACTGGGCATGGGCATGGCCCGGCGGTTCGCCGCCATGGGCCGCGACCTGGCCCTCTGCGCCCGGCGCCTGGATAAACTGGAAACCTTGAAAAACGAGCTGGAACAGGCACACCCGAACATCACCGTGGCGATCCGGCCACTGGACGTGAACGACTACGAGCAGGTCTTCGACGTATTCCGCGCCTTCAAGGCGGAGTTGGGTCAGTTGGACCGGATCATCGTCAACGCCGGCATCGGCAAGGGACAACCGCTGGGCACCGGCCATTTCCACGCCAATCGCCAGACCGCCGAGACCAACTTCGTCGCCGCCCTGGCTCAGTGCGAGGCGGCCATGGAAATCTTCCGCGAACAGAACAGCGGCCATCTGGTGGTGGTGTCTTCCATGAGTGCCTTGCGCGGCCTGCGTAAAAACATCAACACCTACTCCGCCACCAAGGCCGGCGTGGCCGCGTTGGCCGAGGGCCTGCGCATGGAGATGCTCGGCAAGCCGATCAAGGTGAGCACGATCTATCCCGGTTACATCCGCACCGACATCAACGCCCAGGTGAAAAACGCGCCGTTTATCGTCGATCTGGAAACCGGCTGCCGGCAGTTGGTGGAAGCCATCGAGAAGGAACCGGCCAAAGCCTACGTACCACGCTGGCCCTGGGCGCCGCTGGGTTTTGCCATGACGGTGCTGCCGTTGTCGGTGGTCAAACGGATGACATAAGGCGACAGGATGGTCATCAATCATGTCTAGTCCTGGAATAGGTTGACACCTCAGTCATATTTATTCGCTGGGTAGCGTTGTTCTACGGAAGGGTATTGCTTCATGCTCGGCATTTTTTTAAGACCGAACAATCGCAATAAAACTGGCATCAAACACAGAACAATAAACGTTCCAAACGCAAGGCCGAAGATAATCGAAACAGCCATAGGAATTAGGAATTGCGCTTGTTCAGATGTTTCAAGCATCATTGGCGTTAGGCCAAGGCACGTTGTCAGGGTTGTTAGAAGAATGGGGCGCAAACGGCTACATGTTGCTTCGGTGATTGCTCTGACATGCGGCACTCCTTGCATACGAAAACGGTTATAAGCCGTAACCAATACCAAAGAGTCATTCACCACCACCCCGGACATTGCAAGAATACCGATGATGGAGATAATGGAAATGTCATATCCCATCAGGATATGCCCCCATACAGCCCCAATACACGCAAACGGAATGACAGAGAGAACCAAAAGCGGCTGCACATAAGAATTGAATCGCAGCGCTAACAAAATATATATAATGCAAAGCGTAATAAAAAACCCATTACCCAATATCTCCATTGATCCATCGGTTTCTTCTTCATCTCCGGCAAATTTAACTGTGAGTCCAGGATACTCCGCCAGTATTTGCGGAACCAACCTATCGTCCAATACATCCTCCACAGCATCATCGCTGGCCCCGATCATAATATCGGCTGTCACAGGGTAAATGCGCTTTCCATCACGGCGAGTAAGCGTAGTGGTGCTTCGTTCGGATGTGATTGTGACAAGCTCGGTTAGTGGCACTAAAGATCCGCCAGGTGTTTTAATCAGCGCATGATCAAGGGCGCTGCGTTGCTGGCGTTCTTTTTCAGGAAGGCGTACCATCATCTTAACATCGTTACCGTTTCGAGAAATACGCAGGGCTTCTGCGCCATAAAAACGATGCCGGACTTGCCTTGCAATATCACCTGCCGTTAATCCCATTTGTAAGGCATTATCTTTAAGTTTGATCTTTAATTCAGGTTTGCCAGCACGCAAACCATCATCAATTGCCGTTAGACCGGCAACAGATCGCATACGTTCACCTAGTTTCAATGCAGCTTCACGCGCTACAGCTTCATCCGGATGGAAAAGCTCTATTTGAATCGGTTCTCCACCGGTTACGTTCGTTTCACCGGTAAAGGTCAATGCTTCAAGCCCACCGGGATCACCAAATCGTTCTTGCCATTGCCGCGCAAATTCTATTCCGTTTATCACCCGTTCATCTTCGGGCGGCAGAGCCGCCAGTGCTGATATATAATGTGATCCAGCCAGAGATTCCGATTCAATTTCTCCTTCATCAAGACGCACACCGATTAAAGAGAAAATACCGGGTGTTCTCATGCCTGATTCTGCGAATACGGCCTGCGCGTCCTTGACCATTTTGTCCTGAATGGCAATGGACTGTGCCTTTGGTGAACCATAGGGCAGTGTTGCATGGGCAATAACCGTGTCAGATTGCACAGGCGGGGTAAAAATGAAGCCAATCATGCCGCCGACAGTTGCAGAAAACGTAATAAACAATAGGGATAAGGCCAGACAAAGTATTGCCGTCGGGCGTAACAATATCGTACGGACAAAGCGGCGGAACGTTTCACGGGTAAAATTCTCCAGCCATGCATTGACCCTTTCCTGCGGACGGGACAAAGTTTTAAGCCAGGGACGTTGGGGGTTACCCTGTGCCAGATGTGTTGAGAGAACAAAAAGGCATTCAATCAGGGAAACCAGCAAGACCGACACTACCACAGCCGGTATTTGCTCCATCATCGTTCCCATTGGCTTTGGAATAAAAAACATAGGCATAAAGACAAGCATGGTTGTGCTGACCGCCAGCAAAATCGTCACGCCCATTTCTTTAAGCCCTTCGACCGCAGCGCTTAAATTATCCATGCCCTTACTGCGATTGGTGTGGATGGCTTCACCCAGCATAATGGCATCATCTACCACCACGCCAATGGTGACGATAAAGGCAAACAATGAAATCTCGTTAATCGTTGCGCCAAACAGCGGCAAAAGCATCAACCCGCCTAAAAGCGAGGTGGGAATCCCCATCATCACCCAAAATGCCAGGCGCGGTGTGAGGAAAAGAGCAAGCACGATCATCACCAGCACCAGCCCTAAAAAAGCGTTATCAATGAGCAAGCTGAGACGATCACGATAGGTTTGCGCGTCATTTTCAAAAATATCTAAAGAAACGCCCTTGTATTTCCGTATGGCGCCAGGCAGGTAATCTCTGACAACTTCTTCAACTGAGGTTGGCGTTTCCACTCCGGCTGTAAAAATGTCAATCTGAATCGCCGGTTTGCCGTTATACCAGGATTCAATCGGAGAGTTTCCAAAGCCGTCTTGTAACGTGGCGATATCCGAAAGCCTTAGAGGTAAGCCTGTCGCTGTTTCCTTGATTATAATATTTGAAAATTGGTGCGCCCATTCGCGGCGCTCATTCGTACGCAGTCCAATATCAACCTGCGGCGTATAAATCGTGCCACCGGCTAAATCCTGCGCTGTATCTCGAATGCGGAGGGCAACATCTTCCAATGACAAACCATGTGCGCGTAGCGTTTTTTCACTGATTTCGGCTGTGATTTCTTGCTCACCCGGTGCTGCCAGTTGAACTTTGGTTAATCCTTTCTCGGTAAGAAGATCATCGCGGATATTTTCTGCCGTTTGCCGCAACCAGAGCAATGGCTGGTCACCAGATACGACCAGCGACATAACTTTCTCAATTTCCGCGGGGATGCTTACAACCGGTTTTTCTGCATCTACTGGGAAGGTTTCGATACGGTCTATGGCATTTTTGATATCACCCAGCATTTGATTGGGATTGGCACTCCGAAGCAATGTCAGTGTGACAGTGCCCAATCCTTCACGTGCAACCCCCTGAACCTTTTTGAGACCGTCCATGCCTCGTACAGCATTTTCAATCGGTAGCAGAATGGCGGTTTCAATTTCCGCAGGTTGTGCTCCGTTAAATGCGACAGATATTTGCACGGTTTTAGATTGGGTCGTGGGTAAAACTTCCTGACGGATTGATTGTGCGCTTAACAAGCCGCCAACAATGAAAACAGCCATCAAGATATTGGCAATCACATGGCGCTGTAGAATGTTTTCTAATAATTTATTCATAACGCATCACCCTGATTCCGTTTGGTTTCAGGTAAGCGAAGCTCCATACCTTTTAGGGGCGATGCGATATGAGAGAGGATAACCTGCGCACCGTTTTCCAGCCCGTTAGCAACAAAGATCCGTTCGTCATTTTGCGCAGCAAGTGTCACTGAACGAATATCAAGCATACTGTCGGCTGTAAAAATCCAGACTGTGTTATTTTCTCTTAACGCGGCTTTTGGTAAAGCGATAACATTTTGAAACTCAAGACCGGGAAGGGTTACGGCAGCATAGTATCCTAACGGCAAGACCACATCGGACACGGATACCAAAGCCTGTTTTTGTCGCGTGTCCGGATCAATTTGCGGCAAGACGGCTTTAAGGGTTGCCGGATATGCCTTGTCGTTGATTGTAACTGTGGCTTTTTGCTTTGTAGCATCAACGCCATAGTCAGAGGGAAAAGATGCGGTGATATGATAGCTGTCTGTACAGGCTATACTCAGCGCAATTGTGCCGTTTTCCGCATATTGTCCGGCAGCGATATTTTCTTTTATGATTTGACCGTCACAAGGCGCGTTAAGCGTTGTGCGTTCCAAATCAAGCTCTGCCTGTTTTAATTGCGCCTTTACCATACTCAGTGCCGCCTCTCGCTCTTTTAATTGTGGCTGACGAAGAGCTAAAGCGTTGCTTTTTATGGTGCTGTCATTTTGCTGCAGCAACTTATATTCTGCACGGGCAATCTTTTGCTGTCCTTTTTCAATTTCAAGGGCTTGCATGGCTTGTTCATAAGTGGCTTTGGCTTCGGCTAAGCGATTTTCAAAATCACGGGGATCAATGGTAAATAAAACATCCCCCTGTTTGATGGCTGCACCTGCGACAATATGATCAGAAACCGAAACGATAGAGCCTTCAACTTGCGGACGAATATCAACTTGTTCGCGCGGCTCTACCAATCCCCAGGCCGGAACATCAAGCTGTGTTGTACTGCGTTGCGCTTTTATGACCTCAACCGTCAACGGTTTTGAAAGCAAACCGGTAGGCAGCTCATCCTCTTCGTTAGCCATCAGCAAAAAAGCTATTATCAAGCCTGTAATCAGAATCGCAGGTGCTAGCCAGCGTTTATGTTTCGGGTATTTCATTCACATTCCCTTCTTTTAAATGCCACGTAGCACCAAAGGCTTTCAAGATTCTTGCCCTGTTGATCAACAAGTCACGTTGCAGATTAATTTCATGTCTATGCAGGTTCTGTAGATTTTCCAGCGCACTCAAAACGCTTAAATAATTCTCTTGCCCGTTGACGTAGCGCAACTTGGCTTTGCTCACGGTTTGCTGGGCGATAGAGATTTCTTCGCTCAGTAAAGTTCTCTCTTTAAACAATGCCTGTTCGCTGCTTAATCCGTTCTCAATATCCTTCACAGCAACCAACATGGATTGTTCAAGATCCGCCAGGGCTTCTTTAGCCATTGCCTCACGGCGTGATACTTCGGCTTTGCGCCGCCCAGCATCAAAAATCGGTGCAAGCAAACCGGTGGTAAAACTCACAATTTTTCCATCACCGATATTGGAAAGTGTATTGCCTGTAATACTGTAATTCAGTCCGATAGAAAGCTTCGGCAGACGGTTGGCAATCTCTGCGGCAACATCCTGATCTGCCACCAAAAGAGCAAGGAATGCTGCCCGAATATCGGGACGACTTTCCATCAGTTCTTTGGAGGTAGGCAGAGAGGAAAACGGGTTTATATCTGGCCATATTTCAAGCGGCAAAGCCTGTCCATCAGGAATTTGCCCCAGCAAAACATCATAGGCGTTGGCAGCATTGATCTTATCGGCCTGAACAGAAGGGATCTCGCGTTTGGTTGCCGCTAAACGCCCACGCTGTTGGAGAACATCAAGTGCGCTTCCTTGCCCTTGTTCAAGACGCAGTTCGGTAAGCTCTAAAAATTGTGTATTTGTTGTTTTTTGTCGCTGTAAAATCATTTCCAGCTTGGAGGCTGTGTGATGAGCGATCCAGCTTTCCACCAAAACAGTGCTTAAATTAAGTGCTGTTTGATCAACCAGTGCTTTTTGTTCTTCAAGACTGAGGCTTGCTGCTTCTTTTTTTGCACGTAAACGCCCCCAGATATCCAATTCCCAATTCAGCGCCCCCCCAAAGCCAATGGCACTGCTTGTCTCCGATGATCCGCCATCCTCTTTTTCTCTTTTGCGTTCAAAATCAGTTGTGGCATTGAGGCTAGGGAACAGATCAGCCCGTTCCATACCATAACTGGCTGCGGCTTGTTCTACTCGCGCACGGGCAGCTTCGAGTTCGAAATTTTCCGTATTAAGGGCCTCAATATCCCTTCGTAAAACCGAATCACTGAAAATTTCTGACCAATATATCGAACCGGCATTCACCGTTTTATCGGCACTAAAGAAATGTTCTGGCATACGCGCAGAAAAATCAGGCCGATCCGTGGCTGAAATCACGGAACATGCCGGTAATAGTAAGAGACATATAGATAAGGTCGCATATTTTAGCATCATGACTTAATTCTAACGAACGCTTCCTCACCATTGGGTGAGCAAAATATTAATTCTTGGAAAGGTTCCATGTTTTGAGTGAAGTGCATTTATAATTTTGCCCACTCTATATTTATCAAACGGCAACCAACGCCTAATAACCGACTCGTGAATGACGCCGGTTTCCAGTGCGGAGGAGAAAAAATAAAGAAGTGTTAGATTAGAATGTGTAGGCAAATCCCACACCGGCACTAAAGAACCCTTCATTATCAACAATCGGGGAATCTTTGGCATCGCCTAGCAATCTTGTATAGCTGACAAAGGTCATGGCAGACCAATTCTGTGTAATTCTGTAATTCGCTTCCAATTCAATGCCGTAGCTTTCAAGGCCACCACCGGCATCATATTGGCTGTAAGTCGCAGAATTTGCAGCTTGTGATGCAGATACACCGTAAAAATTCTGGGTGTACTTATCATCGGCATAGGCGATAAACGGTGCTACACCGACAAACAAGCGGTCTGTCACAGGCGCATCAACGCCAGCAGAAAGTTCGGCAGTGAAGCCATCATGATCGCCAAAAGCTTTTGCGACCTCAAACTCGACTTCAAAAAATCCGATTTCACCTTCGGCGAAAAGAACGACTTCTGCTGCCCCATCGATATCACCCAGCCCATCTAGTTCTGCTCTGGCATCTGATTCTTTCCGACCTTCAGCATATCCTACAGCAACACCCAAAGCATATTCAGGCTCATCTTCCGAGCGCAGAAGGTACGCGCCCAAGCCTCTTTCAAAATTCAGAAAGTAACGATCTTTGTATTCAATGTCGACATAGGGAAAAGCATCAAACTCTGTTTTATCAACACCTGGAGAAACAGGGCCATACTCACCGCCGATTCCGATTGTCACATCCCAATCTTTCCAATTGCGTGTTCCCATTTCTTCCTCACCGTGTTCGTATGAGGAATTTCTCCAGCCGAGTTCCTCGGCATATGCTGCGGCACTTCCCGACATTGTAAAAGCCGCGAACGAAGCCACCATAAGCTTTTTCATAGCACCTCCCTATCATTGTTTAGTTAGCCTTCCACCCGCCCAAAATACTTTAAAGGGCGATTGAACAATTACAGCTTAGATGGTTGCGTCTAACTGACAGGTTGAGAGCAAATTAAGGATTGTTAATGTTAGAAAAGGCGTAACTGTCCGCCCAACCCCACCTAATAATTGGTCTTCCAAGTCGTTACATTCTGAGCTCCCCAAAAAGCCGGAGATCATCATGAAAAAACTTGTTGAAGAGAAGACTGGAGAAAGCACAAAAAACCCGAACCCGTTGATGGCGAAGGTATAGAACGCTCCGGCGAGGTGATCCGTTTGAATCAGATAACAGCGGCCGTCGTGAATCATGCTGACCGCATATCCTGGCGAGTAAGCTATGCGCTGCTACATAAAGTGATCGATCTTAGGCCTGAATGAATGGCCATGTGGTGTTGCTCGGACAGTTACGAAAAGATCACTGTGACAGATAAGCCACAGGGAGTATGGTCTTCCAAAGAAATTTGCGCTTTGTGTAAATCCATGACGGCCTTTACAAGCGCCAATCCAAGGCCGTTTCCAGGCGCATGGCGGCTGGCTTCCACGCGGTAGAATCGCCGAAACACTCGTGTCTTGTCTTCATCAGGGATGCCAGATCCTGTATCTGTTAATACGATGTGTATTTTTTCATCCTTATTGAGAGCCCGAATCGTAATATGACCGCCTTCAGGAGTAAATTTCATCGCATTTTCAATCATATTGGAAAACGCCTGAAACAGAAGATCTTTATCTCCCGTTATATGGGGGATAACCATAGGCAAATCCATATTCAGCGTAATATTTTTTTCCTGTGCCAGCAGCGTATAATATTCATACAAATCATTTAAAAGTGCCTTCAGATCAACGCTGCAAAATGCTGAACGTCGCTTTCCATGTTCGATATTGGCAATCCGCAAAAGAGCATTAAAAGTTGCAATCATGCGGTTTGTTTCATCAGCGATATCATCAATGCTAACATCGCTTTCTCCTTTTTTGAGAGCCTCGATATGATGACTTAACCGTGTTAAGGGGGTACGTAGATCATGAGCGATATTGTCTGAAACTTGTCGTATTCCCGCGACCAAATCTTCAATGCGCCCCAACATGTTATTAAAAGTATCGGCAAGCGGCTTAAAATCACCCGTTGCGTGCTCAGTAGGAATACGCGCAGAAAGCTTTCCTGTTTTAATAACCGTATCTGCTGTTTGATGAATCAAGCGCATGCGCTTCAAAATCATGGCTCCCATCAAAAACCCGATAAGCGCCATCATGAAAACCAAGGCAGTTGTAATCCAGGCCACCCCCATAATAGCCGCTTCAAGAGTTTGAAACGCATCAACATCGCGCCCGACAAGCAGACTCATACCGTCACCCACTGTGAGCGTTTTGGCTAAAACATCATAATGCGGAAAAAATGCATCTTTTTGTTCCGGTGCATTGCCAATCACCTCACCATAAGGGATATCATAAAGAACAAAATCACCGTCTTGATCCTCCATAACGCTAGGCACTGTATACAGGTTG
This sequence comes from Alloalcanivorax dieselolei B5, assembly GCF_000300005.1. NCBI lineage: Bacteria > Pseudomonadati > Pseudomonadota > Gammaproteobacteria > Oceanospirillales > Alcanivoracaceae > Alloalcanivorax > Alloalcanivorax dieselolei. The sequence goes on from NC_018691.1 coordinate 4,633,573, forward strand.
CCTGTTATGCGGTTTCCATTTTTATCACTCAGCAAATAAAAACTGCCGATATCTGGGCTTTCCAGGCGCTGCTCAACGGCCTTACGAAGTGTCGCCTCTGGATTTTCGGAGAAGTCATAAACATCACTAAAACCGTGAATATCGACCTCTAACGCGGCTTGTGTTTCCGTATAAGTATTGCCGTGATAAGCGATATACAAAAAGCTGCCCGCCACACAAGCCGCAATGATCAATACGCCTGTATAAAGAATGGCCAGATTGCGAACATTGCTAATCCATGCGCCGAGCTGCATAAAAAATCCTAATTTTCTCTAAAAATATAGCCAGAGCCGCGCACCGTTTTTATAAAGGATGCTTTTCCCTTATCATCAATCTTGCTGCGGATGCGGCTGATATGTACATCTATCACGTTGGTTTCCGGATCGAAATGATAATCCCAAACCTGTTCCAGCAGCATTGTGCGTGTCACCAATTTACCTCTATTCCGCATGATATATTCCAGCAAACGAAATTCACGTGGTTGAACTTCTATGGCCTGGCCGTTCTTTGTGACTTTATGTTTCAGCAAGTCCAATTCCAGATCCGCGACCTTAAGTATGGTATCTGCTGACTGTCTAGGGTTATGGCGTTTGGCAATAACCTCAAGTCGTGCCATCAATTCGGAAAATTGAAACGGTTTAACCAGGTAATCATCTCCGCCGGCCTTTAACCCGTCTACCCGATCATCAACATCCCCCAATGCGCTTAAAATCAACACAGGGGTTTGGATTCCACTGGCGCGTAGTGTTTTTAGAATCGTCATGCCATCCGGTGCAGGAAGCATGCGATCCAGAACAATGGCGTCAAATTCTTCCGTTGTAGCCATAAATAGACCATCACGGCCAGAGTCCGTCTGCTCTGTCGTATGGCCATGTTCGCTTAATCCTTTCAGGATATAAGACCGAACCGTTTCATCATCTTCTACAACTAAAATGCGCAACAGAACCTCGCGTTCTTTCATTTTAATCCAGGAAACCTCTGAATAATTTCCCGATTTTGTCATAATATCCAAAATTTCCCGAGAGCACCCGACCATGAATCAAATCAGCTTTGCCGAAGCCGAGTACAACTACAAAAAGAAGAAAATCCGGCGCGAGAAGTTTCTCGAGCAGATGGACAAGCTGATCCCCTGGAAGCGCCTGGAAAACCATATTCGACGCTATTATCCCAAGTCAGGGAATGGCCGCCAACCCTATCCGTTGGAAGTCATGCTGCGTATACATTGTATGCAACTGTTCTACAACCTGAGCGATTGGGTATCACATCGATTTTCCTTTTGTTTGATTTGAACAGAAAATCAAAGGATAAAGGCTTCCGGCTTTTCTCGGGGTTGCTGACACATTAAATTTTGTTAATGATAGCCTCCCCGAATTTCCGCCTATATTTGTGCTGAAAACCTTATTCAGGGGCACATCGCGATGCGCCCAGGTAAGCGCCGCCAATTGGATGAAGACTCCCTGGAAAATCGAATTGAGCGTGTCAACTCTATTCAGGACGGGTGGCCACAAAAAAGGGCGCCTCGCAGGCGCCCTTTTTTCGTCGGGAAGGTTGTCGATCAGCTCTTCACGAACTCCGGGTAGGCTTCCATACCGCAGTCCACCAGATCCATGCCTTCGTACTCTTCTTCCTCGGTGACACGAACCCCCATCACCGCCTTGAGGATGCCCCAGACGATCAGGCTGGCCACGAACACCCAGATGAAGATGGTCAGGGCGCCGATGATCTGACCGGAGAAGGACGAGTCACTGTTGGTGATCGGCACCAGCAGCAGGCCCAGCAGACCCACCACGCCGTGCACCGAGATGGCGCCCACCGGGTCGTCGACTTTCAGCTTGTCCAGGGTGACGATGCTGAACACCACTAGCACACCACCGAGCGCACCAAACAGGGTCGCCAGCAGCGGTGTCGGCGTGGACGGCTCGGCGGTGATCGCCACCAGCCCGGCCAGAGCGCCGTTGAGCAGCATGGTCAGGTCGGACTTGCCGAACAGGATACGGGCCACGATCAGGGCGGCGATGGCGCCACCGGCGGCGGCGGCGTTGGTGTTCATGAACACCACGGCCACGGAGTGCGCGTTGGCGGCGTCACCCAGTTTCAGCACGGAACCGCCGTTAAAGCCGAACCAGCCCATCCACAGGATGAAGGTACCCAGGGTCGCCAGCGGCAGGTTGGCGCCGGGAATGGCGTTGATCTGCCCGTTGGCGCCGTACTTGCCTTTACGCGGACCGAGCAGCAGCACCCCAGCCAGAGCGGCGGCGGCGCCGGCCATGTGCACGATGCCGGAACCGGCGAAGTCGGAGAAGCCCAGGTCGCCCAGGTTATACATACCGAAGACGTCGGCACCACCCCAGGTCCAGGCGCCTTCCAGCGGATAGATCAGGCCGGTCATGACCACGGCGAACAGCAGGAACGCCCACAACTTCATCCGCTCAGCCACGGCACCGGAAACGATGGACATGGCGGTGGCCACGAACACCACCTGGAAGAAGAAGTCGGACGCACCAGAGTAAACGGAATCACCATCGAAGCCGTTCTCCGCGGAAGCGGACAACACGCCACCCAGATCGAAGTCGGTAATGCCTTTCAGAAAGATGCCACCGTCGTACATGATGGCGTAGCCGCACACCATGTACATGGTGCAAGCGATGGCGAACAGCGCCACGTTCTTGGTCAGAATTTCAGTGGTGTTCTTGGCGCGTACCAGGCCCGCCTCCAGCATGGCGAAGCCCGCGGCCATCCACATCACCAGTGCGCCACAGATCACGAAATAAAAAGTGTCGATGGCGTACTGCAATTCAAAGATTTGGTTTTCCACGTTGCAACCCTCCGAGAAATAAAAACGTGTCCAAAAGCCTTGGCATGGGTCGATTCAGCACACGTTCTAAAACTTCTTAAATGGCATCCTCACCGGTTTCGCCGGTACGAATGCGAATGGCCTGCTCGAGATTGGTGACGAAGATCTTGCCGTCACCGATCTTGCCGGTGTTGGCGGCCTTGGTGACTGCTTCGATCACCTGGTCCAGGCTGCCATCGGCAATGGCCACTTCGATCTTCACCTTGGGGAGGAAGTCGACGACGTATTCCGCACCACGATAGAGCTCGGTGTGCCCCTTTTGGCGGCCGAAACCCTTGACCTCGGTAACGGTGATGCCCTGAACGCCGATCTCGGACAGTGCTTCACGCACATCATCCAATTTGAACGGCTTGATAATGGCTGTAACCAGTTTCATTGCTATCTCCTCAACGCTCTTAACGCGTCCGGTAACGTCCGTTTCGTTTCAGGCCCCTCTTTGGTTCCCGATCCATCCACTTGCGCGAACGCTCTGACCCATCTTGTGCACGACCCATGCCAGTTTTAAAAAGTCACGCTTTCTCAAAGGGTTACATCGCCGACGCGGGCCACGCTCCGACTCCGCTGCGGTATAATAGTGCACCGACTTGGAGCGCGTTCCATTTTGGGGCACGGCAGTCAGTGCCGCACAACCCCGACCTGGAGTGATACCATCACGCCGACTGAACGCATAGTGGAGCCTACGGCCATGCAAAGCCAACCCTTTATCGATCGACTAATGGCCGACATTCAGCGGCGCCTGCCCGGGGATCCGGGGCAGCTGCGCGACGATGTGGAACACAGTATAAGGGCAGTGCTGGGCGAAGCGCTGGCGCGGCTGGATTTGATCAGCCGGGAGGAATTCGATGTGCAACAGCGGGTGCTGGAACGCACCCGCGAGAAGCTGGAAACGCTGGAAAAGCAGGTGGCGGCGCTGGAGCGCGCCGCGCAATCAGACGAACAATAGCGGTTACCCCAGCGTCGCCGGGGTAACGATATTGAAGGAAGACTGGAACTGATCGAGCATGCTGAACAGAGCCGCCACCTTGGCCTGGTCCCCGGCCACCGCCAGCCGACCGTCCTGCATGCACTGCGGCAACGTCAGTTTACCCAGACCGACTTGATCCAGGTCGGCCTTGCCCATGGTGACGCTGGCGTCGGCGTTATCATGGCGGTGCCCTTCCAGATAGGTGAGCACGCCATTGCGCACGGTCAGGGCGAAGTCCTGATCCAGATCCGGGAAGTGCCAGTTCAGGGTCATCGGTTGTGACGCGGCCTTTTCGCTGTCCAGCCGGATCGCCAGCAAGGAAAAGAAAAACGCCGGGGTCAGCGCCCGCACCAGATCCGGTGCTTGCCCGCCCGGCACCCGCTTGACGCCCTTGCGCAGTTCCTGGGCACCGGTGAGGTAGGCGTTGCGCCAGGTAGTGTTCTCGCACTGATACCCCAGTTGTTCCAGGGTATCCGCCTGCAATTCCCTGGCGGCGGCGTTGTCCGGATCAGCGAACACCACCTGGTTGACGATCTCCGCCACCCAGCGATATTCACCGCGTTCGAATTCCGCTCTGGCTTTTTCCAGTACCGCTTCGGCACCGCCCATCCACTCGATGGTACGGCGGGCGCTTGCCACCGGCGGCAGCGGATTCAGGTGGGCCGGATTGGCGTCGTAGAAACCCATGTAGCGTTGGTAAACGGCGCGCACGTTGTGGCTTACCGAGCCGTAATAATCGCGGGCATGCCAGCGTTGCGCCAACGGTTGCGGCAGACTTTTGATGTGCTCGGCGATGTCCATCGGCGTCAGGCCGTGGTTGAGCAGGCGCAGGGTTTCGTCGTTGAGGAAAGCGTACATATCACGCTGATCAGCCAGGTACTCACGGATATTGTCCGCGCCCCAGGTGGGCCAATGGTGCTGGGCAAACAGCACATCACTGCGATCCCCATAGCGGGCCAGGGTCTGGCCGAGATAGTAGGACCAGATGCGCGGATCACGGACCAGCGCGCCACGGATAGTGAGGATGTTGTGCATGCACTGGCAGGCGTTCTCGGCCACGCACAGTGCCCGCCATTGCGGAAAATACAGGTTCATTTCGGCCGGGGCTTCGGTGCCCGGGGTCAGTTGGAATTCGATTTCCACACCGTCGATGGTGTGGGTTTCAAACGCCTCGCTGATTTCATCGGTGGGCGCGATCAGGGTCACGGTACCCCGGGATGTGCCCTTGCCCAGACCCGCGTCCACCTGACCGCGCGGCCCCTTCGGCAGCAACCCGCCATACATGTATTGTGCACGGCGGCGCATGGCCGGGCCGGCGTAGACGTTTTCGCTGACGGTCTCTTCCATGAACCCTTCCGGGGCGTATACCCGTACCTTGCCGGAGTGCACCTCCTCTTCGCTGATCACCCCTTTCACGCCACCGAAGTGATCCACATGGCTGTGGGTGTAAATCACCGCCACCACCGGACGATGCGGACGGTGCTGGTAATACAGTTCCAGCCCCGCCTTGGCGACCTCGGCGCTGACCAGCGGATCCATGATGATCAGGCCGCTATCACCTTCGATGATGTTCATGTTGGAAAGATCGAAACCACGCACCTGATAGATGCGCTCGCACACCTGGAACAGGCCGGTGTGGTTATTCAGACGCGCCAGCCGCCACAGGCTGGGGTTTACCGTATCCGGCGCTTCCTCGCTTTCCTGGAAATCATAGGCGCGGAAATCCCACACCACCCGGCCATCCTCGCGACGCACCTCGTCGCCATCGAAAGTGGCGATAAAACCGCGCCGGGCATTCTCGAAATCGGTTCTGTTCTCGAACGGCAGGCGATCCCGCCAACCATGATTGCAGGCAATAGTAGCGGGCTGGGCGGGCTTGGATTGATCACACATGGGGATTCTCCGGGCTGGGCAGGGTGCGCCCTGTTGTACGCCGGCGTCCGCAATGTTACAAATGCATAACATTTATTAAATCAATGCATTTATCGCATTCATGAATCTGCGCCGGCTGGAACAACTGGTGGCCCTGGCCGAGGAACGCTCCTTCGTCAAAGCCGCGGAACGCACTCACCTGAGCCAACCTGCCCTGACCCGTGGCATCCAGAACCTGGAACACGAGCTGGGCATCCGCCTGTTCGACCGCACCTCCCAAGGCGTGGTCCCCACCGCCGCCGGCCAGCAGTTGATCAACCGTGCCCGGCGGGTGCTGTTCGAAGCCCGCGGGCTGCGCCGGGACGCCGACCTGATCCGCAATCACGAGATGGGCGAGGTCCGCTTCGGCGCCGGCTCCTACCCTTCCGCCATCCTGCTGCCGGACGTGCTCGGCACCCTGATGAGCGAATTCCCGCACCTGCAGATCAAAGTGGAAGTGAACGACTGGGCCACCCTGCTGCGTAAAGTGGAAATGGAGGAACTGGATTTCGCCGTGGTGGAACGGCGCACCGTGCCCCACGACTCCGCCCTGGAAAGCCAGCCCCTGTCGAAGGAGGCCGCCGGCTGGTATGTACGCCGGGGGCATCCCCTGGCGGATGGGAGAGCGGTAGCCACACGCGATCTCGGCGACTATCCGCTGGTGTCCGTGCCGTTGCCGGAAACCGCCCGCAACCGTCTGAAACGGCGGCTGGGCCAGTCCCCCGGAGAAGCACTGGCACTCAGCCTCGAATGCAACGACCTGGTGACCCTGCGCGAGGTGGTGACCCGTACCGATGCCGTGCTCAGCGCCACACCCTCGGTCTGCCGCGCTCAGGTGGCAGCGGGGCGGCTGGTAAGACTGAACATTCAGGACAGTCATCAGGAAGTGGAACTGGCGGTGGCGCGCCTGGCCAACCGCACCCTGTCGCCGGCGGCGCACAAGGCGCTGTCACTGATCCAGGCCTGGGCGGACCAGCACTGACCCGCTCCGGGTCTTTTTCCTACGCGCGCCGACGACAATATCGCACCCACCGTCACCGCCCTGGCTGACAGCCATCCCGGCCCCATTGCCCTACCCTGAACCGCATGAACATTACCAGCCTGCTCAGCCGCGCCAGTCAGGGTATCGATGCCGTTCCGGTAACGGTGGAAACCCATCTGGCACCGGGATTGCCCGGTTTCACCATCGTCGGCCTGCCGGACACCGCGGTACGCGAGAGCCGCGACCGGGTCCGCTCGGCGCTGGTCACCAGCGGCTTCGAGTTTCCGCAACGGCGCATCACCGTCAATCTGGCACCGGCGGACCTGCCCAAGGACGGCGGCCGTTTCGATTTGCCCATCGCCCTGGGCATCCTGTTGGCCAGCGGCCAGTTGGGGCGGGTGGACATCGACGGCCACGAATTCATTGGCGAGCTGGCGCTGTCCGGCCGTCTCAATCCGGTGCCGGCGCTGTTGCCCGCCGCGCTGGCCTGCGCCGACGCTGGCCATACCCTGGTGGTGCCGGCGGAGAATGCCGACGAGGCGGCCCTGGCCGGCGCCCACACCCTGGCGGTGACCTGCCTCAATGATCTCTGCGCCCATCTGCGCGGCGCCACGCCCTTGCCCTGCCACCCCGCCCCGGACATCGACCGGCAAGCGGCCCCGCACCATCCCTGCCTGGCCGATGTGCGGGGTCAGATCAGTGGCAAGCGCGTGCTGGAAATCGCCGCCGCCGGCGGCCACTCCCTGCTGCTGTGCGGCCCTCCGGGGGCCGGCAAAAGCCTGCTGGCGTCACGACTGCCGGGCCTGCTGCCACCACTGGACCAGGCTCAGGCCCTGGAAGTGGCGGCCGTCTACTCGCTGCGCGCCAGCCGGCCGGCGGCGCACTTTCTGCAACGCCCCTACCGCAGCCCCCATCACACCACCTCCGCCACCGCCCTGGTGGGCGGCGGCGGCCGCCCACGGCCGGGAGAAATTTCCCTGGCCCATCATGGCGTGCTGTTCCTTGATGAGTTGCCGGAATTCGAACGGCGCGTGCTGGAGGTACTGCGTGAACCGCTGGAGACCGGCGAGGTGCACATCGCCCGCACCGCCCAGCAATTGACGTTCCCCGCCCGCTTCCAGCTAGTGGCGGCGATGAACCCCTGCCCCTGTGGCTATCTTGGCGACCCCGAGCGCGGCTGCGGCTACCGCTGTGAAAAAGCCCGCCGCTATCAGGCACGCCTGTCCGGGCCGCTGCTGGATCGTATTGATCTGCATCTGGATCTGCCCCCACTGCCGGCGGCGGAGCTGCTGGCAGGCCAGCCCGGGGAAAGCAGTGAACGGGTACGCCAGCGCGTGATCGCCGCCCGCCAGCGGCAACAGCAACGCCAGAACCGGCTCAACCGGGATCTGCCCACCGATACGCTGGAAGCGATACTGGCGCCGCACCGCGCCTGGTTGATCGAGACCATGGAGCGGCTTGGCCTGTCCGCCCGCGCGCTGCACCGTAGCCTGCGGGTGGCCCGCACCATCGCCGATCTGGCGGGCACGGACCGGGTGGACCGCGCCCATCTGAGTGAGGCGCTCAGCTATCGGCGGAACCAGGAAGGCTGACGCCGGCGGCGCGGCGCAACGGCCGCCGCCAGGTTTCCGCCAGGATCACGCCGGCCAGTGTCAGCCCGCCGCCGATCAGATGCGCCCAGGTCAGTTGTTCGCGCAACAACACTGAAGCGATCACCGCGGTGAGCAGGGGCATCAGGTTGAAGAACAGGCTCATGCGGCTGGGATCGAGCCGGGCAATCCCCTGCATCCACAACAAGGGCGCCACCATGGAGGCCAGCACTCCGGCATAGATCACCAGCGGCACCGCCTCGACACTGGCGCCCTGTTGGGGTGACAGCAACAGCAGCGGAAACAGGGCCACCAGCGCCACCAGCACCTGCAGATACAACAGCAGCATGGCCGGCAAGGGCGGCTGCCAGCGTTTCAGCAACACGCCATAGACCGCGTAGGCGAAGGTCGCCAGCACCATCAGAGCGTCGCCCTGATTAATGCCCCGGGCGACCAGAGCGGCGAGGTCGCCGGATGAGACCACCAACACCACGCCGCACAGGGAGATCACCGCGCCCACCAATGCCCCCAGGGTCAGAGGCATGCCCAGCAAGGTCGAGGATAAAGCCAATGCCATCAACGGCATCAGCGACAGGATAATGCCCATGTTGGTGGCGCTGGTCATGGTGGCGGCGTAGTAGGCCAGGGTCTGGTACACCGCCATGCCCAGCAAACCGAGCACGATGATACGGGGAATCAGCGGCTTCACCTGGTGACGGAAACGCCACAGTCGCGGCGCCATCAGCGGCGTCAGCAACGCCCCCGCCAGTACCCAGCGGTAAAAGCCGATTTCCGCCGGGAACAGCACGCCCACCGCCAACTTGTTGACCACGTTGTTGCCGGACCAGATCAGTACCGCCGCCAACGGGAGCAAATACGCCATACCACGGGCCTCCATTTCTCGAGGCGCCATTATGGCGCTGTCTGAAACAAGCCTTATACTCCCATTCAGACAACCCACAGGGGATTTCGGACATGACAGCGCCCTATTATCTGCCACTGCCGGATTTCACCACGCTGCCGTCGCCGGTGTACTTCCGTTACGACGAGTTTCCGGCCGGCAGCGAATCGCTGGAACACCGCCATGATTGGGGCCAGCTCAACTACACCACCCAGGGCATCATGCGTTTGTGGGTGGAAGGAAAGCGGTTTCTGTCGCCACCCCAATACGCCGTGTGGATTCCGCCCGGCGCTACCCATGGCTGTTACAACCCCAGCGCGGTGACTTATCGTTCCGTGTACATCGACACCGCCTTGTGCGAATCCCTGCCACGCCAGGCCTGCACCGTGGCGATCAGCGACATTCTCAAAGCCATTCTGGTGGATTTCGCCCGGCGCGGCGTGCATGAACCGGAACAGGAGGCTGACCGCAGACTGGCCCAGGTGATGCTGGACCAGCTAAGCCGCAGTACCCAAGGCGTCCCTTACTTCCTGCCCTACACCGATCACCCGGTGCTCAGCGGTGTCCTGGAAGCCCTGCGGGAAAACCCCGCGGACAATCGCACTCAGGTGCAATGGGCGCGGCAGGCCAACATGACCGAACGCACCCTGGCCCGCCTGTGCCACCGGGAATTGGGCATGCCGCTGGGGGAATGGCGCCAGCGGTTGCGTTACCTGCTGGCGCTGGAGGCCCTGGAGGAGGAACACAGCGTCCATGCCATCGCCTATGATCTGGGCTACAGCAACCCCTCCGCGTTCATCGCCATGTTCCGGCGTCTGGCCGGCACCACCCCGGAGCAATACCGGCGGCAAGCCGGGATCGCGAGCGGTGCCTGATCTCAAAGCGTGTTGCAGAGATGGCCGCCGTCCACCGGAATCGCCGCGCCGCTCATATAGGAGGACGCGTCGGAGGCCAGCAGCAGCAACGGGCCGGCCAACTCGTCGATCTGGCCCAGGCGATGGTAGGGGATGCGCTTGATCAGCTTGCCGCCATGGGGCCCCTGGAAAAACTCCCGGTTGATGTCGGTTTCAATGTAGCCCGGGCAGATGGCGTTGCAGCGAATGTTGTAGCGGGCGTAATCCAGAGCAATGGACTTGGTCAGTTGCACCACGCCGGCCTTGGACACGGTGTACGGTGACAGCAAGGCGCCCACCCGCAAGCCGAGGATGGAAGCGATATTGATGATATTGCCGGGGCGCTCGTCCCGGCGCCATTGCTGAATGGCGAACTTGCTCACCGCCCAGACACCGTTGAGGTTGGTGTCCACCACCGCGTTCCAATCTTCCTCGGACAGGGTGTCGGTGGCGCCTTCCCGGGTGATCCCGGCGTTGTTCACCACCACATCCAGGGCCGGCATGCTCTCGAAAGCCCGCTCCACGTTGGCGTGATCGGACACGTCCATTTCCACCACCCGGGCGTCACGCCCCAGGGCGCGGACTTTTTCCGCGGTGGCTTCGAGTTTGTCCACCCGGCGCGCCGCCAGCACCAGATCGGCACCGTGCTCGGCCAGCACTTCGGCGAAACGGGCGCCAAAACCACTGGAAGCGCCGGTGATAAGAACGCGTTTGTTAGTGATATCGAACATGGCTGTCTCCCAAACCTGTCTATAAAAAACCAAGCAAAAACGGACCGCGGGAACCCGATCGCGGAGGATGGAGTAAGGGCCCGACGAAAGAGGGCATTGATTGTGCCGCTTTCCAGCGTCTGGAGTGAAGTCTGTCGCGGCCTGTTACATCTTGACCGGTGATGAGGCGATGGCGGATGCGTTACAGATTGCCCAGATAGTCGCTGGGCGGACGGCCGGTCCAGCGGCGGAAAGCCCGGGTGAAGTTGCTGGGTTCGGCGTAGCCCAGCTTCTGTGCTACTTGCTGCACGGTGAGATTGGCCTGGAGATAACGTACCGCGCGGGCCATGCGCACTTCTTCCAGCAGATAGCGGTAGCTGACGCCCAGCGCGGCGAGATAGCGACGCAGGGTGCGTGAGGTCAGGTGGAAACCGGTGGCCAGTTGCTCGAGGCTCGGCAAGGCGCCTTCCGCCTGCATCAGACGGGCGCGCACCCGGGAAGCCCAGTCCTGATCCGCTTCCAACCGTTGCAGTTCCTCCTCGCAGCGCTGGGCGGCCATCTGCCGGGAGGACGCGTCCGCCATCGGCAGAGCTTCCCTCAACAGGGTCGCCGGGAAACTGAGCACGGCGGTATCGGCGCCGAAGCGGACGGTCATGCCCAGCAATTCCTGATACCGCCCGGCGTAGTCCGGCGAAGCATACGGCAGGGTCAGAACCGCGCCCTGAAAACGGTCGCCAAGCAAATAACGCAACCCGGCCACCAGCGCGGCGGTGACCACCTCCAGATAAGGGCGGCGGATCTCACCCAGGTCGTAGCTTTCCATCAGGGCGAAACGCACCCACGGCTCGTCCACATCGAGGCGCGGCAGACACAGGCGGGTACGGGTGCGGAAATAGCGCTCCAGCAACTGCAGCGCATCCCCCAGATCACGGCTGCTGATGGCGGCGTAGCCCAGCAAGCCATGAGCGGTAACGGTAAGTTGCTGCCCCAGGCTAAGAGCGATGGCGGGATCGCCGGACAGCTCCCGGGCGCTGGCCATGACGCGGCGGAACTGATCGAATCTCAACGCCGGCTCGGCACTGTACACCTGGGGCTCCGACAAGCCGGCATCCGCCAATAAACGGGACGGGTCGAGCCCGGCTTCACGGGCCAGCTCCACCAGATTGCGTACATAGTTGACCGGGATCGGCGAACGATCACTGGCCAGTGCAGGGTCGTTGTGTGGCGTCCTGTTCATAACCTCAAGCATACACCTGTGTTCAACCGTGTCCGAAAATGACAAGTCGCAGCCCAGGCCACCCCCTCGACGGCAACCGTAACCCGGACTCCCCCTGCACTATGCGCCGTTACCGCGGGAAACCCAAACCCGCCCCCGATCTCTGTTCCGCGTCGGTGAGCGGGCGCCATTCTCCCGGCGCCAGCGCCGGGTCCAATACCACGTCCCCCACCGCCTCCCGGTGCAATGCCACCACCCTGTTACCCACCGCCGCCAGCATCCGTTTGACCTGATGATAACGCCCTTCACTGATGGTCAGGCGCAGACACAGGGCGTCCACCACTTCCACTTGCGCCTCGCGGGTGGGGCGGGGGTCATCGCGTAACACCACGCCCGCCGACAGGGCATCAACCTGGGTCCGGGTCACCGGCTCGGCGGTGGTGACCCGATAACGCTTGGCGCAATGATGTTGCGGCGAGGTGATGCGGTGGGACCAGTGGCCATCACTGGTGAGCAACACCAGCCCGGTGGTGTCCAGATCCAGCCGGCCGGCGGCATGCAACCCGGCGCGCTGGTCACCGGGCAGCAGATCCAGAACGGTGCGGTGCCCCGGATCGTCGGTGGAACAGACCACGCCCACCGGCTTGTGCAGCATCAAATAACGGTGCCCTTCCAGTCTCAGCGGCCGCCCCTCCCAGACCACCCGCATGTCCGTTTCCAGACGCCGCTCCGGCTTGGCGGGCACCTCGCCGCCGGCACCGTCGAACACCTGGATAGCGCCGGAGCGGATCAGGATTTTGACTTGTTTGCGGGTGAGCCCGGTGGCGTGGGCAACGAAGTAGTCGAGACGCATGGCGGGCAGTATAGCGCCTTCGTCATCAGGCGTCGGCGGACACTGTTTCATACCGCCGTGGCTGCTATGATACGCGCCTTCGTTTACCCCTGGAGCCATCATGACCTCGTTGAACCCTCGCCAACGGGAAGCGGTCCATTACGCCGACGGCCCACTGCTGGTGCTGGCCGGGGCGGGGTCTGGCAAGACCAGTGTGATCACCCGCAAGATCGCCTGGCTGATCCAGGAGCGGGGCGTGCCGGCCCGGCGCATCGCCGCGGTGACCTTCACCAACAAGGCGGCACGGGAAATGAAGGAGCGGGTGCAAAGCCTGGTCCACGGCGGCCAGAGCCGGGGCCTGATCGTCTCCACTTTCCACAACCTGGGTCTGCGCATTCTCAAGAGCGAACTCAAGGCCTGCGGCCTGCGTTCCGGCTTCTCCATTCTCGACCAGATCGATAGCCGTGAAATCCTCAAGGAAATCCTGCTTCAAGGGGAATCCGAGCGGGACCTGAACGCGGTGGAGGCGGTACATAAGTGCCTTTCGGACTGGAAAAACGAGCTGGTATCCCCCGAGGAAGCGGTGAGCCAGGCCCAGACCGAGGAAGAAGTGCGCGCGGCCATGGCCTACAGCGGCTACAACCGCATGCTGCGCGCCTGCAACGCGGTGGACTTCGATGACCTGATCATGATGCCGGTGCTGTTGTTCCGCGAACAACCACGAATCCTGGAGAAGTGGCGCCATCGGCTGCAATACCTGCTGGTGGACGAATACCAGGACACCAACGGCGCCCAGTACGAACTGGTGCGCATGCTGACCCTGCCGGAAGGCCGCTTCACCGTGGTTGGCGATGACGACCAGTCGATCTACGCCTGGCGCGGCGCCCGCCCGGAAAACCTGGATCAGCTGCAGCAGGACTGGCCGGCCCTGAAAGTGGTGAAACTGGAACAGAATTACCGCTCCACCGGCCGCATCCTCAAGGCCGCCAACACGGTGATCGCCAACAATCCCCATGTGTTCGAGAAGCGCCTGTGGTCGGACTACGGTTATGGCGAACCGGTGCGGGTGGCGGCACTGCGCGACGAGGACGGGGAAACCGACTGGATCGCCGGCGACCTGTTTCACCGCCGTCTGCAACGGGGGCTGCACTGGAAGGACTTCGCCATTCTCTACCGCGGCAACTTCCAGTCCCGCATCCTGGAAATGAAGCTGCAATCGCTGTCGATTCCCTACAAGGTCTCCGGCGGCACCAGTTTCTTCTCGCGCAGCGAGATCAAGGACCTGATGTGCTATTTGCGTTTGCTGGTGAATCCGGACGACGACAACGCCTTTTTGCGCATCATCAATACGCCGCGCCGGGAAGTGGGCCCCGCCACCCTGGAAAAGCTGGCGGCCTGGGCGGGCCGGCGCGATCAGGGCCTGTATCATGTCTGCGGCGACCTCGGCCTGAGCGAGGCCATGCCGCCGAAGGCGGCGGAGAAACTGCGGGAGTTCAAGCAGTGGCTGGATGGCAAACGTGAACACTGCTTCCGCCACAACAGCCTGCAGGCGGTGAAGGAACTGATCACCGAAATGGACTACGAAGGCTGGGTGATGCAAAACGCCTCCAGCCCGCGCATCGGCGAAAAGCGCATCGAAAACGTCTGGCAATTGGTGCGCAACATTCAGCGCATGCTGGAAAAGCAGGAAGAAGAAGACGACGGCTCCAGCGACCTGGAAGCAGTGATCGGCAAACTGGTGCTGATGGACATGCTGGAGCAGCAGGACGAGGAAGACGACTCCGACCGGGTCCAGCTGATGACCCTGCACGCCTCAAAAGGGCTGGAATTTCCCCACGTCTACATGATGGGCGTGGAGGAAGAGCTACTGCCTCACCGTACCAGCATCGAGGAGGACAATATCGTCGAGGAGCGCCGCCTGATGTACGTGGGCATCACCCGGGCACGGGAAACGCTCACCCTGACCCAGGCACGCACCCGCAAACAATACGGTGAGAAGGTGGATACCACACCGAGCCGTTTCATCGACGAACTGCCGCAGGATGATCTGGAATATATCGGTGAAGGCGCCCCCCGCAACGAGGAACGGGACAGCGAGGTGGCCGAAGCCAGCCTGGCCAATCTCAAGGCGTTGCTGGAGTAAGCGGGTTCTGGAAAGCCCACGGACCGGGCTATGAAACCGCAGGAGCTTTGCCCGGGCGGCGGACCGCTGCAAGCGAATCCTTTGCCGCCAAGGCCCATTCGCTGGCAAGCCAGCTTCCCACAGGCTCTGCTACGGAGCCGCTGTGGGAGCTGCCTTGGCAGCGAATGGCGTAAGCGGACTCCGTATCCGCCGAAACTACTGGCTGTTCTCGACGATGTATTCCACCGCGTTGCGGATTTCTTCTTCGGAACAATCCATGCACATGCCCTTGGGCGGCATGGCGTTGAAGCCTTCGAAAGCGTGCTTGACCAGGGTGTCCATGCCCTTTTCGATATGGCTGGCCCACTGACCGGCATCACCGAACTTGGGTGCGCCGGCGGCACCGGTGGCATGGCAGGCGGCACAGCCGGTATCGTACACGGCCTGGCCGGAACGCGGTTCACCGCCCCCTTCCGCGGCGGCCACCGCGCTGCCGCACTCTTCGCCTTCCACGCACACGGACCCCACCGGTTTGATCCGCTCGGCGGTGGCGCGGTCACCCAGAACCGAGCGCTCGCCCAGAGGATACGGGGAAATGTCCTTGGTGCTGGCGGCCATTACGGCGCCGGCGAACAGGGTGGCCAGTACAATCAGGCCAGCAGTCAGCATTTTTTTCACGGTTCCACCTCGGTTATTGGTATGTCCCGAAACACAGCTTTGAATAACGCCCGGCTCCCCCTCGGGACCGGGACTCATTCAGAGACGTGCCGGCTCTGTTTGTTATTGCGGGCGCGATTATACCCTCAGAAATCGCGGGGATAAAATCAGTACCTTGGGAGTAGCTCAGGATAACTGGACTCGCGGCAACAACAGGGTAAAACGGCTACCTTCTCCAGGCGCGCTGACCACCTTGATATCGCCACCATGACGTTCCGTCACTACCTTGACGAAGCGCAGCCCCAGGCCGGCCCCGCGAGTACGGGCCCCGCCGCTGGTGCTGGCACGGCTGAAACGGTCGAACAGCTTATCCTGGAACGCCTCCGGAATGCCCACGCCGCGATCCCGCACCTCACAGGTCACCTGCCCACCCTGGGTAAACAGGCGCACATCCACCGAATTGCCTTCGTAGCTGTATTTGACCGCGTTGGTGAGCAGATTCACTATCAGCCGTTCCAGTAACTCGTTATTGCCCTTTACCCAGACCTCCTCGGTCTCGTCGTAGGCGAACCGCAGGGTGATATCCCGGGTCTGCGCCTGGATCTGCACCTGATCGATGGCGGATTCCACCACATCGAGCATGTCCAGTTCCATCATTTCCACCGAATCCACCCCCTCGACCCTGGCCAGTTGCAGGAACTGCTCGGCGATGTTCAGGTTACGTTCGGCGTAGTGCTCCACGTTATCCAGGAAGTCCGACAACCGCTCGCCATCCGGGCCATGCCGCATCTTGCCCACCAGCGCCAACACCGACACCATCGGCGAACGCAGATCATGGGACAGGAAATCCAGCATCTCGGTACGGGTGCGCATGGCCTGCTTGACGTCGGAAATGTCCTTGAGGCTGATGATCAGCATGCGCCCCGGCTGGTCGCCGGCGTGTACCAGAATCATGTCCAGATAAAGATCCATGCCACGGCGGTTGCGGCATTCTTTCTGCACCCGGCCGTCCGCCAACGCTTCCTGAAGCAGCGTGCGCCAACCGCGATCGCCGCTGAACTCCAGTTCACGGCCAATATCCGCCAACCCCAGGGTGTCCTGGGCCACGCCCTCGATACTGAGCAGATAGGACGCCTGCGGATTCATGAACACCGCACCACCACAGGCGTCGGTGATCAGAACCCCTTCACTCATCTGCGCCAGACCGACCTGGAAGAAGCGGGTCAACGCCTGCTGGCGGTGCTCCTCCCGGCGCAATCGCTCAATATGCTTCTCCAGCACCTCGTAGCGGGGCCCGATACCAGCCTGATGGGTTTCGGTACGCGCCAGCATGGCGCGAATCCAGTAATCATAGGTGTCCGCATCCACGGCCTGGCGCCAGACCACGGTCAGTTCATAACGCTTGCCGTCATGACGGAACGGATAACGACGGGACAGCTGCCCCCGCCAGGCGGTGGCTTCCAGTTGCTCGCCGCCGGACACCGGAGCACCGGCCTGAGCCTGCAACCGCCAGGACCGCACCGGCAGCACCTGATCCAGCATGCGCAGCATCCGCGACAGCGGCGCCGGCTCGGTGAGGCGGCGGTTCAGATCACTGTATTCCGCCAGGCGCTCCAGAGCGTTGCGCATATACGCCATGGAGTATTCCAGGCGCCGCCAGGTCCACAGCGGGTAAGCCACCACCGCGGCGATGGCCGCCGCCGCCGGCGGGAACCAGATCTGCCAGACCGCCAAAAGCGCGTAACAGATTCCCAGCGTGAACAGCAGAGAGCCCAGAATCAGCGGAATACTCCAGCGCGGCAGGAAGAACGGCAGCAGCAGCGGTGCCAGCAAGGCCAGCACCACACCAAGGGCTATGGCCCAGGGCCGACTCATGCCTGAAATCATGCGCTCATGGCGCAGACCATCGAAGATATTGGCGTTGATTTCGACCCCCGCCATCAGGTCCCCCTGCCCGGCCATGGGTGTCGGCAGCATATCGCCCAGACCCGCGGCCGTTGCGCCGATGAACACGAACTGGTCCTTGATCAATTGGTCCGGAACCCGGCCCTCCAGCACATCCACCGCGGAGACGTGCGGATAGGTTCCCGCGCCGCCAGCGAACGGAATGAAACGGGGGTATTTGCGAACGTTGGCCAGGCCGACGAAATCGTCGTTTTCGCCGGCGGGGAAGCGGTCCTCGGGGATCAGCCCTTCGCCTTCCAGCATCGCCTGGGTAATGTGCGGCCACCAGGGTTGCCCGATCCCGGAGCGCAAATAGACCGAACGGGCCACCCCGTCGCCATCCAGTTCCAGATCCACATGGCCGAGCCCCCGGGCGGCGCGGGCGAAGGGCCCCGCCGGCAGCACCTCGATCAGTTGCCCGCCGGCGCGCAGCTGCTCCACGTGCACCGGCAGATAGACATTGCCATTTTCGGACAACGCCCTAACCAGCGCCTGGTCCGCCGCCGGACGAGACCGATCCGGTTCCGACAGGATCAGATCCATCAGCACCCCACGGGCACCCTGTTTGGAGAGCTGGTCAATCAGACGGGCATGGATACTGCGATCCCAGGGCCAGCGCCCCACTTCCCGCAGGCTGTACTCATCGATGCCGACAACAAGAATGTCGCCGGAGGGCTCCATCGGCAGCCGCGGCAGCAGGGTGTCGTAGACGTAACGATTGAGGAAAGACAAACCGCCGCTGATGGACAGCAGGGTGCACAGGCTCGCCACCACCAACAGCACGGACATGTGCTCAACCAGATAACGGCGCTGGTGGCTATCGAACCCTCTACTCATGAACCCCGAACCTCTTCCCTTGGATACCGCCGGGCGCCTTTGTTATGGCATCAAACCGGAGTTCTCACTATCCCGATCTATGCCTTTCATTTCCAATGTTTTTTACGCCACGAAGGTGGCAAAAAGAAGCAGCGCATGACGAACGAAGGTGGCCGCCATGGACGGTGGCCACCGAGGCATGGAGGGTCAAAGCGCGAGCAGCAAGCCGGCACCGCCGATGAACAGAAGGGCATCCCAGGGCCAGGCGCCTTTGGATACCGTGGCATCCAGCAAACGTTCCTGTCCACGCAGTCCCCGCGCATCAATCGCCCTTACCAGTAGCTGATACTCGCCGGCCTGGGGTTTGGCGCGCCATCGCGACTCGCTGATCTGCTCACTCTGTCGCAGAACGCCATCGGCATCGAACAATTCCACTGAATAGGCTTCGGCGCCTTCCACCGGCGACCATTCCGCGCGCAGGCCGCGAGCGCCGGCCTTCAACGTCACATCCGGGGCCGGCAGCAACTTGACCGGTTTGGCCGGCGCCTGGCCATCCCGCGCCACCGTGCCGTAACCGGCGGGTACCGGCGTGGTGCCGCGGGCGGCCGCGACTTCCACTTCGCCTTTCACCACCTCGCTGAGGGTGGCGGCGTCATCGGTGACGCGAACGTGATACTCGGTACCGCGAACCGCGGTCATCACGCCGGGCGTGTAGACACGAAACACCCGGGCATCGGTATCGCGGGGCGTGACGGTGTTACGGATGGCGCCCCGCTCCAGTTGCAGCTCCGTGGGCTCGTTGCCGACATCGACGAAACGCCGGTAATGATTCACCTTGAGCACCGTATCGGGTTTCACCGCCACCTCGGAATTGTCGGCGAAACGCACCACCACGCTGCCGGCCTCGCCGGTCTCGATGGTGTCACCGAAGGCGATCTCCGCGCCATTTTCCACCGGCTCCGGGGCGTTATCGCCAACCAACAGCCAGACCTCGCCATTGACCCGTTCGGCACGGGCGGGCATCGGCTGTTCCTTGAGCCAGGCGAGCGGGATCAGAATGACCTTGCCCGGAGACATGCGATAGGGGTCATCCACCGCACTGTT
The DNA here is from genome assembly GCF_000300005.1 of Alloalcanivorax dieselolei B5. Taxonomy (NCBI): domain Bacteria; kingdom Pseudomonadati; phylum Pseudomonadota; class Gammaproteobacteria; order Oceanospirillales; family Alcanivoracaceae; genus Alloalcanivorax; species Alloalcanivorax dieselolei. The sequence goes on from NC_018691.1 coordinate 4,653,107, forward strand.
CGCCGCCAGTTGGCGCCAGCAAAACACCGGGTCCTGAGCGAAGCGCTCACACAGATTCCACAGAGTATCGCCAGGACGAACGGTGTATTGCCAGTGATCGGCAGTGGCATCGGCTTGCGCCGTGGCGGCGATCACGCACAGCACCACGGCGGCCAACCAGCGGGAAAACATAGGCGTTTATTCTTCCATTGGTTCCAGCCGGTAACCGTGCTGGTACACCGTCTTGATGCGATAACCGCGTTCGGGACGGATTTGCAGGCTGCGGCGGATGCGGCTGATATGGACGTCCACCGTACGGGACTCAATCGGCGTCATGATGCCCCACACCTTTTCCAGCAGGTGCGCCCGGGACATCAATTTACCCACGTTCTGGAACAGGTAACACGCCAGCTCGTAGTCCTTGTCGGTGAGTTTGACGGCTTCGTCGTCGAGAAAGATCTGTCGCCGGGCCCGGTCAATGGTCCAGGGTCCAACGTTGAGGGTTCCTTGATCGTCCATGTCGGCAACACCCGCTCGCCGCCCCAGGGCAGTGAGTCGGGCCAGCAGCTCCGCTTGTTTAACTGGCTTAACCATATAGTCGTCGGCTCCCTGGGTCAGCGCGCCCACGATGGAAGACTCGTCATCGCGTTGAGTGGCGAACAGGACAGGCGTGCGATTGCCACTGGCACGCACTTCCTCGAGAACGGCGTAACCACTCATATCAGGCACTTCCCAATCGAGTACCAGGAGGTCGAAGGTGTCCCGTCGCAGCAAGCTCATGAACTCGCGACCGCTGGACAGGTGCATACACGTGTGGCCTGCTTCGCGCAGCCAGTGTGTCACCAGCTCGGCCTGGGCCTGGTCGTCTTCTAGGTAGGCGATACGCACCGTTTTTTCTCCATCCTAATGTCGCAAGAGGTTACCGAATCCACTCCGGTATCGCGGGAAAAGATTGTAAAATGCCGACCCGCCGAGCCTCGCTGAAACCCAGGAAAAACGTGCTTTTCACGCCTCTCCCCCCGGGCATAGCCGATGTCCGCATCACCCCCTGACGCGGAACCCTGAAGGGACGGGATCGCGGCCCCGTCCACAAGCCGGATGATTATACGCGCCTTGTCGTTCATTCCCAATCGTGGACTCACCGACGCTGAACCGCTATCATGCGCGTCCGCGCCCCCAGGGTGCCATCGAAAGTGCCATGAAAATCGTTTTCCGCCCGTAGCTCAGCTGGATAGAGCGCTGCCCTCCGGAGGCAGAGGTCAGAGGTTCGAATCCTCTCGGGCGGGCCATATAAAACACAAAAGCCCGCCCTGCGCGGGCTTTTGTGTTTTATCGGGTCTGCTCGAGGGCCTTGATTCGAACCTCCGTTCGACACTCGACAGCCTCACCGTCGAGTGGACGCCCAACGGGCGCCCGAAGGGGACGCTCCAACGGAGCGTATCAATCCTCTCGGGCCAGCCTATCCAGTACGCGTGATCCCTTCGGTTTATCGGGTCTGCTCGAGGGCCATTCGCTGCCAAGACAGCTTCCCACAGACCGAACTACGAAGCCGCTGTAGGAGCTAGCCTTGCTGGCGAAAGAGCACAAGGCCAAACAGATTCGCCAGCAGGGCTGGCTCCTACAGCGACCTTGTAGCGACCTCCAAGTTCATACCTCCAGGAAAACGAGGCTCATCACTCCTCCCCCAGCAACCGCAGCGGATGCTTGCCATCCACCATGCCCATGAACGGCGGCATGATGGAATAGCCGATCAGCGACCGAAGCTCCGGCGACAATTCACGCACCACCTCCCTGGACAGCTCCAGCAGGAAGTTCTCCTGTTGCCGCAAATAGGCCTCGCAATACTGGCAGGTCACCGCAAGACGGGGCTTGTCGGAGCGATTCTCTCCACCGCCGTGCCAGGTGGTCCCCAGGAAAAACAGCACCGAGCCAGCCGGCATGACCGCGGGTATCGCTTCTTCCCACCTCCCCCTGCGGTCCTGTCCCCAGGTGTGACTGCGCGGGATCACCACCGTGGCCCCGTTCTCTTCGGTGAAATCGTCCATAGCCCAGATCGTCGCCGCGCCCAACGGCGGCCGTGGCCGCGGCACTTTGTAGAAACTGTCATCCGCATGCAGAAGCTGCGGTGCCTCCCCGGGCAGAATGTTGATGATCTGGGCCTGACTGATGAGGTAGTTGGGCAGGAACAGCTTGTCCATCAAACCCAAGATACGCGGGTGATCCGCCAGATGATCCAGAACCCGGGTCTTGGAGAAAACGTCATAGACCCGTTGTGTAAGGGCCCCTTCGAAGGTATTCCTGCCGGTCTTGTCCAATAACGGGGTTATCCGCGAACGGATATCGCTTAATGTGTCCCGGTCCAGCACGCCCTCGATGATGACGTAGCCCTCACGCATCAGGGTGTCGAAGTCCCGGTCGATCTCCGGCGAGCTGCGCTCGACGGATGGCCGCAAGGCCTTGTGGCGAGCGGCCAGATCGCTGTCCAGCACGCTCAGATTGGCGATTTTGCGTGGCATGAGCATCTCCCTTTTGTCATTGTGATGGCCTTTCGGCATTGATTTGAATTCAATTCAATGCCGATCCAAGGCAGCCGTCAACCGGAAATTGAACTGGATTCAACACCACCTCATCCCTACAACCCTGATTGATCTTTACCCCTGAATCCCATTGAATGCCCTGGTCAGGCGCCAGTAACCGCCGCCGGCAGCAAAATTGGGAGAAGGCACAGGTGGCAGAGAAAAAGACCTCACCGGATCGGCTGATCGCCGCGGCAACCCGGGCCTTGCAAAAAGGGGACGGGGATTTCGAAATGAGCACCATTGCCCGCACCGCCGGCGTCTCGGTGGGGCTGGCCTATCATTACTTCGGCTCCAAGGCCGGATTGATCGCCGCCGTCGTCGAACACTTCTACGAAGCCCTCGACAACGAGGTCATGATGGCCCGCTTGCCGGTTTCCGACTGGCTCGACCGGGAACGGTTACGCATCCAGTACAGTGTGGCGTTCCATTATCGTCATCCTCTGGCCGCCATTATCCTGCAGCGTCTGCGCCGCGAGCCGTCGGTGATGGCGATCGAGCAACAGCGGCTCGAACGGCAAATCGAAGCCGGTGTCGGCAACATGCTTCAGGGACAAAAACAGGGGAGCGTCTCGGCGGAGCTGGATCCCGCCGCCGCCGCCACCTTTACTCTGGCGGGCTCGCGGGCGCTGATTGCCCGGGCACTGGCCTTGCCGCCCGGCCAGCGCCCCACGGAACAGGCCCTGAGCGAACAGATCTGGAATCTGATCCGCCAGGCAACCCGCGGCGAGGGCTCATAGCCGCGATTTACAGCGCCGCCCAGGCCCGCTTGAGATGATAGTTTTCATCCCCAAACAGCAACCCAAGCGCGGTCAACCGCTTGAAATAGTGGCCCACATCCAGCTCGTCGGTCATGCCGATCCCACCGTGCAGTTGCACCGCCTGCTGCCCCACATAACGACCGGACTGACATAGCTGCGCCTTCAGTAGCGCACTGTCCCGGGCGTGCGACGGGGCCTGCTCCCAGCGGCCCGCGACGGCATCCAGAAGATGCTCCAGATTCTTCATGGCGATGTACATATCGACCATACGGTGCTGCAGCACCTGGAAAGAGGCGATCGGCACCCCGAACTGTCGGCGAGTCCGGGTATAGTCCAGGGTGCGGCGCAACAGCGCCTGCATCGCTCCCACCGCTTCCGCCGCCATCATCATGGTCCCCTGCTCCAGCACCTGGCGCAGCACCTCGGCGCCACGCCCGTCCCGGGTCAAACGCCGCGCTTCATCAACGTCAACGGCCGCCAGAGTCAGACGGGCGCCACGGTGACCATCCATGGTGGGGAAGCCGGTCACCTGGAGTTCATCGGCGTGGACCAGAAACAGCTCCACCGTCGGCCCGGCATCGTCCTCGAAGGCTTGCGCCGACACCACGAAATGGGATGCCAGATCACCGCCGATCACCGCCACCTTTTCACCTTCCAGACGCCAGCCACCGTCGATGCGGCGGGCGCTGGTGGCCAGATGCTCAGGATTGCCACGGCTGATACTTTCCTCCCAGGCCAGCACTGGCATGGCCTTGCCGGCGACCAGCTCGGGCAGCAGGCTGTCGGCGACATCTTGATTATCCACCAGTGCGATGGCCTGACCACCCAACCCCACCACGCTCAGATAAGGCTCCACCACCAGCGCGTCGCCGAAGCGCCGCATCAGGCCGAGCGTATCGGTGATATCCCCGCCGAGACCACCATGACGCTCGGCGAAGGGCAGGCCAAGCCAACCCAGCTCGGCGAACTGTTGCCAGTGTTCCCGGTTGTATCCCGGTTCCTGTTCCACCCAGGTGCGGCGCTGGTGAAAGTCGTAATGGGCATTGAGAAATTTGTCGACGCTGTCTTCCAGCATGACGCGGGTTTCGTCGTTAAGAAAAGCCATGGTGCGCCCCTCAGCCCAACAACATCTTGGCAATGATGTTGCGTTGAATTTCGTTACTGCCGCCAAAGATAGTGGCGGCCCGGTTGTTGAGATATTTGGGCATCACGGTGAGTGCCTGTTCCGGCCCTTCAGGCGCCACCCCGGCGCCGACGGTCAACGCCGCCAGTTGCAGAGTCAGTGTTGGGCTTCCTTCCACTTCCACCGCCAGTTCGGTAATGCGTTGCAGTGTTTCCATGGCAGTGATCTTGATCATCGAACTCATCGGCCCCGACTCAGGCGAGCCCTTTTCCATCGCGGCGAAGCGACTCTCGGTGGCATCAAGAGCAGCGACTTCCAGATAAAGGCGGGTAAAGCGCTGCTGAAACACCGGGTCGTCAGCCAGCACACCGCCAAAACCGTCGCCGAGTTCGGCGGCCCGCTCTCTGATCCGATTCAGTTCCATATCGAACTGGGCGGCAAAAGAGGCGCTGCCGCCCCGTTCGTGCTCAAGCAGATACTTGGCCACCGTCCAGCCCTGGTTCTCCTCTCCCAGACAGCAATCCAGCGGCACCTCGACGTTATCGAAGAATACGTCGCACTGTTCGGGAAAACCGTCCAGACCAATGATCGGCCGGATCTCCAGGCCCGGACGATCGAGACGGTCAATCAGGAAAAAACTGATGCCCTGTTGTGACTTCCCTTCATTGCTGGTGCGCACCAACAGAAACATGCGATTGGCATGGTGAGCGTAGGTGGTCCAGGTCTTGCTGCCGTTGATAACGTAGTGGTCGCCACGGCGCTCGGCACGACAAGCGAGCGAGGCCAGATCGGAGCCGGCATTGGGTTCGGAATAGCCCTGGGCCCAGAAGTCCTCACCGGCGGCGATACCCGGCAGAAAACGGCTTTTCTGTTCGTCGGTGCCGAACTTCATGATCGCCGGGCCGACCATGCCCAGTCCCTGGGGCAACAGCCTCGGCACACCGGCAATCCGGCATTCCTCCTCGAAGATACGCTTCTGTTCGCGGCTCCATCCGGCCCCACCGTACTGCTCCGGCCAGGACGCCGCCGACCAGCCGCGCGCGTGCAGTTTGCGATGCCAGCGCATGCACTGTTCGAACGGTGGAAAGAAACTGGTCATCTTGCGTCCGGCTTCGCGAATCGATTCATCCGCCTCCTGTTCTATGAAGGCGCGGATTTCCTGACGAAAGGCCTGAAGATCCACTGACTTGGTTTCCATGGTTTGCTCCGGCAAGGGGCACCACCCGCGGGCGCGCCCCGGCTTGATCAAAGACCGTAGGTGCTGACGTCCACCTTGGAGAACGTTTCCCGCCAATACAGATCGGCCAGTGCCTCGGCGTTGTCCACGCCGTCCACCAGCTTGACCCACTTGGCCAGCAGCGGACGGAACTCATCGACCATGTCCTGGGCGTTGCCGATATTGTGGCGTTCCACGTAATTCTTGACGATGGTATCGACATCCTTGCGCACGAAGGCACGGCTGGCGGCCACCAGCGCCTCGCTCGGTTGGTGCACGGTAATACCGTTATCACTCGCATCCCGCACTTCCTGCTCCGCGCCGAGCTGGTAGTCCCAGCTGCCCTTGGCGGAAATAACCGTGGACGCCTTCAGAACCTGGGCACGCTGCTCTTCACTGAGCGATTTCCAAACCGATTTGTTGACGTTGTTCACGCCCACGGCCGCGTACATCCCGCCGGGCACACCCACGGTGACATCTTTCACCACCTCGCGCAGGTTGAAGATATCCAGTTCCACGGTGGAACTCATGGTGCAATCGATTACCCCTTGACTGAGCCCTTCGTAAGCGTCGCTGATGGACAGCGTCACGGGAGTGGCGTTCATGGTCTCCGCCCAACGAGCCCACAAGGCACCGGCACTGCGCAGGCGTGCTCCCTTCAGCTGTTCCTCGGTGGCGATCGGCTTGGTGCACAGCAAGGCATAAGGCGGTGTCGACATGCTGCCGTTGAAAACCTGATTCTGGTCCGCCATTTCCTTCTGACAGCCGTCACAATGATGGAACACATACTCGGACATAGCCCCCACGTAAGCAGGCCCCACGTGGCTGTCGGGAACGCCCTGCAGCTCATCCACCATGGTCAGTTCGGTAATCAGATTGGTATAGGGAAATTCGGAGGGGAAATAGGAAATCAGCAGGAACCCCGAATCCGCCATGCCATCGCGCACCCCCGCGGACGTTTCCTTGAAACTGAGCAGGGACATGGGAAACACACGCGCCTTGAGATCACCGCCGGACAGTTCCTCGAGCCGCTTGGCGTAGGCTTCACCGGCGTTGGCGCCAATCGATTTGGGGGGATACCCCATGGCATAGGTCAGGGTTCGAGCTTCGGCGACGCCGAAGGTGATGGCTCCCGCGCACAGGGTCAGCGCGGCGATGACCGCGCGTCGTGGCTGTATCGTCATTATTATTCTCCTAGCATTTTCAAATCCGAAGCAGGCCAGCTCCGGTCATGGCGGCCCGGCCAACAGACCAGGCCGATGCGGCTTGGAGCCTGTTTAAACAGGCTCTCACAAGCCGTATTCGCTCACGTTCACTTTGGAATAGGTCTCCCGCCAGTAGATCTCCGCCAGTTCCTCCGGGCTGCTGACGTCTTTTACCAGCTTGACCCATTTCGACAGGATCGGCTGGAACGCCTTGATGCTCTGTTCGGCGTTATCTACTCCTGAACGGGACTGATAATTGCGGGCGATGGTTTTCATGTCCTCGACGATGAAGCGGTGTGATGCCTGTTGCAGATCCTCGGCCGGTTCATGCACTTTGATCTCTTGCTTCGGCGCGGCCTCGAGTTCCCGAGTGGCTCCTACCTGGTAGTCCCAGCTGATGATCGCTCCGAAAGTGGCCGAAGCGCGAAGTACCTGCTCGCGTTGCGCTTCACTCAAATCCTGCCAGACTTTCTGATTGAAGTTGTTGACGCCAGTGCCTCCAAAAACGCCACCGGGGACACCGGCGGTGACATCACTCACTACTTCGGAAAGACGAAAGATATCCAGATCCACACTGGAGCTGATGGAGCAATCCAGAACGCCCTGATTGAGCGCTTCATAAGCATCGCTGACGGAGATGGTCACCGGCGTTCCACCCACCGCTTGTGCCCAACGCGCCCATTGAGGGCCGGCACTGCGTAACCGCTTTCCTTTGATATCGGCAAGGCTGGTCACTTCCTCGTTACACAACATCATGTAGGGCGCACTGGCGGAAGCACCGGTGAACACCTGGTTTTGCGCGGCGAATTCCTCGACACATTCCGGGCAGTGGTGGAACAGATACTCGGACATGGCACCGACATAGGCCAGACCGGCATGACTCGGCGCCACGTCGTCCAACTCCAGCAACATGGTCAGTTCCGCGATCAGATTGGTGTTGGGAAACTCCGAGGGAAAATAGGAAAACAGCACGAATCCGGAATCCGCCATGCCGTCGCGGATACCAGGTGAGGCCTCACTGAAACTCAGCAAGGACATCGGAAAGACCTTGACGCTGAGATCACCGCCAGAAAGCTCTTTAAGTGCGTCGGCATAGGCCAGCGCCGAGTCGGAGCCGATGGAGTTGGGTGGATAGCCGGTGGCGTAACTGATAGTGCGGGCGAACGCCGACGTGCCAGCAAGCACACCAACCATGAAGAGCGTGGCAATAACAATACGTTGCAGTAAAGCGCATGGTGCCATGATGTAGTTCTCCGTATGGCGGCGGGCCTGAAGTCGCCCTCCCCCGGTTGTTTGTATTGCGCTGTCCATGGCGGACACCCTTGGCGTCAGCCGATACGACGCCCCTGGCCACCCCAGTGAGCCTCCTTGAGTTTGTACTTCAGGATCTTGCCGGCGCCGGACAGCGGCATCTGATCCACCAATTCGAAACTGCGAGGGCACTTATAGTTGGCGATCAGTGTCTTGCAGTGAGCCACGATATCCGCTTCGGCGACCTCCGCTCCCGCGGCCAGAACGATGACCGCGTGAACCCGCTCGCCCCACTTCTCATCCGGCACACCGATCACCGCGCATTGGGCAATGGCGGGCATGCGCAGCAGGGCGTCTTCCACCTCCACCGAATAAACGTTCTCACCGCCGGTCACCACCATGTCCTTGATTCGGTCCACCAGGAAGATGTAGCCGGCGTCATCCATGTAACCGGCGTCGCCGGTGTGCATCCACCCTTGACGCAATGCTTCCTCGGTTTGCTCCGGTTTATTCCAGTAACCCTGCATCACCATCGGGCCACGGGCGACGATCTCCCCCACCTGGCCGCGCGGCACCTCGTTATCCTCGCTGTCGACCACGCGAACCTCCGCCATATGCGCCGGCAGCCCGGCCGCCATTAGCTTATCGGCGTAGGCATCATCGCTATGGCAATAATCCGGGAGGATGCAGACCACGGGTGAAAGTTCAGTCATGCCATAGAGCTGCAGAAAGGAGGCCTCCGGCCAGGCGGTCATGGCCTTCTTCAACAAAGTACTGTCGATGGGCGACGCGCCGTACATCATGCAGCGCAAGGACGAGAGATCGAATTCCGGGAATCGCGGATGAGCAAGCACGGCGCGCATCATGGTCGGCACCAGGAAGGTTTCCACCACCCGTTCCCGTTGAATGGCACTCATGACCGCCACCTCTTCGAACCGGGGCACGATCACGTGAGTACCCAGCCGCAGTGTCAGCTGCAGAATCAGCCCCACTCCGGCCACATGAAAAAAGGGTGCCGAATGTAGACCCACCACACCGTCACCACGGCAAGCGGGCATCACCGCGCCGATGGAGCAGGTGTACAGATTGGCGTGACTGAGCATCACCCCTTTCGGTGCCCCGGTGGTGCCGCCGGTATAAAGAATGCAGGCCAATTGGTCACCGCTACGTCCGACATCGTCCACCGGATCCGCGCCGGCCATCAATTCGGCAAGATTCAACATGCCATCGGGGCAGCCCTTCTCGCCGATGTACACGACAATCTCAAGCGATTTTGACAGAGCACGCACTTCCTTGATCAATGGCACGAACTCATCATCGACGAACAGAACCCGGGTATCGCAATCATCCAGCGAATAGGCGATTTCGACAGGGCTCCAGCGAATATTGACGGTGTTGAATACTCCGCCTGCCCAAAGCACGCCGAACACGAATGTCACGTAACGGTCCGAGTTCAGGGCCAGGATGCCGGCCCGTTCCCCTTCTTCCAGACCCAGCCCTTTCAATACCGACGCCAGCGTCGCTACCTGGCGCGCCAGATCCCGGTACGTTGAACGGCGATCGGCGAAGACTAGAGCCTCCCGCTCGGGGCACTCGCGCAGAGCCTTGTGTAACGGCTGCGTCAGATACATGACATCTCCACTTCAGCTTGCGTACTGTTCACGAAGCGTGCGTTTGAGTAGTTTCCCCGCGGTGTTCTTCGGCAAAGCCTCGACAAAGTGCACCGCCTTGGGCACCTTGAACGGCGCCAGATGCTGACGCGCATGGTCAATCAGAGCGGCGGCATCAGCGGTTTTGCCTTCCTTCACCACCACCACGGCGACAATCGATTCGATCCACTTCTCGTGGGGCACACCGATCACCGCCACCTCCGCCACCGATTCGTGGCCGTACAAGGCCTCCTCGACATCGCGGCTGGCCACCAGTACGCCGCCGGTATTCACCACGTCCTTGATACGATCGACGATATACAGGTAACCCTGCTCATCCTGGTAAGCCAGATCACCGGAGTGAAACCAGCCGCCCTTGAAGGCTTCCGCGGTCTCCTCCGGCTTGTCCCAGTAGGCCACCATCAAATGGGGCGAACGATGCACGATCTCGCCTTGTTCTCCCGGCTTGCAGTCCTCCAGGGTGCCGGGCTTGACCACCCGGGTCTCCACCGAGGTCAGCGGGCGGCCGCAGGAGCTGGGCCGATCGGCGTGCTCATGGGGCAACAGCACCGTCGCCATGGGGGCGATCTCGCTTTGTCCGTAACAATTGAACAGGCGCCCCTGTGGCAACCGCTCGGCCAACTCATGGACGATCGGCTCCGGCATAATGGAGGCGCCGTAGTACAGGTTTTCCAATGTGCTCAGGTCTCGGCGGTCGAAATCCGCGTGGCGTAACAGACCAATCCACACCGTTGGCGGGGAGAAGAACGAGGTAATCTTCTGTTCTTCGATCAGCGCCAGAACCTGGTCCGCCACCGGCGCGTCGATGAGATAATTGAACGATCCGCACAACAGGCCCGGCATCAAAAACACGTGCATCTGCGCCGAGTGATACAGGGGCAATGCCGCCAGACTGCGGTCCTTTCCACTGATATCCAGATGTAACAGGCAGGATTGGTATTCCGCCATGAGAGACCGATGGGTATGCATGGCCCCCTTGGGATCGGAGGTGGTGCCGGAGGTATAAAGAATCTGCACCACATCGTCATCGCTGAGCGCTATGTCCGGCGCCTCCGCGCTGCCGTCGCCCTGGGCCAGGGCCAGAATATCCGTTTCTTCACCGGCTTCTCCACGGCGCAAGGAACCGTGCAGTTCAACGCCAAGCTCTTCGCGCACCGCCGCCACATTGGCCGCCAGGCTCTGGTCGCAAAACAGGGCACGGGCGCCGGACTGATTACAGATGTAGGTCAATTCACGCTGAACCAGCCCGTAGTTCACCGGCACATGAATCAAACCGGCCCGGGCGCAAGCCAGCCAGAGCAGGACATAGGCATCGGAGTTCTTGCCGTAGGCGGCGACACGATCCCCTCTTTGCAATCCCAACGCCAGCAAGCCATTGGCGATCCGGTTGGCGGCAAGATCCAGTTCCTGATAGGACCAGAGACGATCCTCGAATTGCAGGGCCGGCGCCGTGGGGTGGCGGCCGGCGGAACGGCGCAGGGCATCGCCAATGGTATTGCGAATGGCCACCTGAACCGAGTCGGCAAGGTCGTTTTGTTTTGTCATCGGGTTCTTCCCTGTTGTTATCCGTTTTCAATGAACAGCGGCGCGCCCATGCAGGCACGCCGCGCGCAGGCCTACCCCATCATACGAGGCAGAAACAAAATGAAGTCCGGCACGGTCATCAGGAAGATCAGTACGAACAGGTCCATGACCAGGAACCAGAAGATACCTTTGAAAATCGAGGTGGTGGAAGCCAGATTACCCACCACCCCTTTGATCACGAACACGTTCATGCCAATCGGCGGGGTGATCATGCCGATCTCCAGCAGCTTGGTAAGCACCACGCCAAACCACAGCAGGCTCAGATCGGCGGCGCCGATGATCGGCAGCACGATGGGCAAGGTCAGCAGCATGGCGCCAATCGGCTCCAGGAACATACCCAGCAGCAGATAAATCACCACGATCATTAACAGCACCATGAAGGTGCTGGCGCCGCCGCCAATAACCAGGGACGACAGATAATCACCGGCGCCGGACAACGCAAGGAAGCGCGTCAGCAGGCTGGCGCCGACGGCGATCACCATCAGGGCACCAGTAGTCAGCAGGGTTTCCAGAATCGCGTTACGGAATCGCTCCCACGTCAAAGCCTTGCGCATCAAGGCAACGATGCAAGCCAGGAACGCACCGACCGCGCCCGCTTCCGTGGGCGTGAAAATACCGCCAAACAGACCGCCGAAAATACCGACCATGATCAGAATCACCGGCCAGGTTTCCTTGAGCGCCGCGATCTTTTCCCGTCTGGAAACCTCCTCCTTGACGTCCGGGGCGAGAGACGGGTTCAGCTTCACTCTTATCATTACTACCAGGATGTAACCCACCGTGGTCAGGATGCCGGCACTGATGCCGCCCAGAAACAAGCCGGTGATCGGTACCTGGGCAATGATGCCGTACAGGATCATGATGATGGACGGCGGAATCAGCGCACCGATGGTACCGGCCACCGCCACCGTGCCGGTGGCCAGCTCCGGGTGATACTTATGGCGAATCATCTCCGGCACCGCGATGCGCCCCATGGCCGCGGAGCACGCCACGGAAGAGCCGGATACGGCGGCAAAGCCGGCGGAACCAAAGATCGATGCCACCGCCAGACCACCGGGAATCGATGCCAGCCACAGCCGCGCCGCGCGGAACAGGCCCTGGGTCAACTGAGCATGAAAGCAGATGAATCCCAGCAGCAGGAACATGGGAACGGAACTGAGCACCCAGTTGGCGGCGAATTGATAGGGAATCAGCCCCAGAGAGCCCCACGCCACGCCCCAGCCCATCAAATACCAGAGGCCACCGAAGGATACGCCGATCAGCGCCATGCCGATGGGTACCCGCAAGCCGATCAGCACCAGCAGCATTGCCAGGCCAGTCAGGCCGATTTGAACGTCCGTCATTTCACGTCCTCCTGGTCCAGGTCGGCGTGATGACTCGCGGCCAATGGCATTTCATCCGGCTGCGCGCGCCCTTCATCCAAACCGGATTTCAAGCCAAACAAATAGACAATGAATTTATAGAAAAGAACCAGGGTCATCAGACCGATGCCCACCGGCAGGACAAAATAGGTCTGCCAGACAGCGATACTGGCATCCCCTTGCACCACGGAGGCGTTAATGGCGTGTTTGGAGAGGGCTTCGCCCCAGGTGCGCACCGCCAGGAAAGAGAACACCACGCCGGAAAATGCCAACGCCCACCCTTCCAGGTGTTTCTGCACGATTTTGGGCAGCCGCTCGGTCACCACTTCCACGGTAATGTGACCGTTCTTCTGCTCGGCATAGGCCAGGGGCACGAAGGCCGCGACGATCATGTAATAGTGCGAGACAATGGTGATGGTTCCCGGTATCGGGGTACCGAAAACATAGCGACCGATCACGTCGAAGGTGACATGGAGCATCATCAACGCGATGGCGAGGCCACCGATGACGGTCATGAGATTGGTGATTTTGGATAGCCAACGACCCAATGCATACATAAATAACGCTCCTTAGCGGAAAAGCAGGTCGATTTTTACTGTTGTTGTTATCCAGGCCATATTACGACTCCCGTGCGTTACCGCGCCGTTATCAACGGACACGGCGTTATTGTTTTAAGTCTTTTTCATGACGAACCAGAGGGCTCTGAAACAGGGACCTATTTAAGTAAAGCCAATTGATTCATTGCCATTTCGGGTTTGGAGGGGATAAACGACAACGCTTCATCCATCGGCGCTTCGAGTGTAAGAGGCGGTTTGTCCGGGTATCATCGTCGGTTCCGACGAAGTCTCGCTTCCCGGAACACAGAGCCGGAGCAAGCACCAGGGAAGAGATTAAAAAGGAACCCCGCGCCCGGTCTCCTGAGAGACGCCGATGGGACGGCTGGCCTGCAATACAGACGCGGAATTCAAGGTAAATGTTAAATCAGGACCGCACCGCTTCACGCCGGGGACGATAACCGGCGAACTGCTCACGCAGTTTGGTCTTCAGCAGCTTCCCGGTGGCGGTATGCGGCAGCTCGTCCACGAACACGATGTCGTCCGGCAGCCACCACTTCACCACCCGCTCCGCCAGGTGCGCCATGATCTCGTCCTCATCGACTTGCGCGCCGGCGCGTTTCACCACCACCATCAGCGGGCGTTCCTGCCATTTTTCATGGGGAATGGCAATCACCGCGGCCTCCGCCACGCCGGGATGGGAGAAGGCGGCGTTTTCCAGATCCATGGAGGAAATCCACTCCCCCCCGGACTTGATCACGTCCTTGGCCCGGTCCACCAGTTGCAGATAGCCGTCCGGATCCATGGTGGCGATGTCGCCGGTGGGGAAGTAACCCTCGTCATCGAGCACATTGCCGCCTTCAGCCCGGAAGTAGCCGTTGGCGATCCAGGGACCACGAATATAGAGATGACCGGAATGCACGCCATCCCAGGGCTGTGGCCCCCCTTCATCGTTGACGATCTTGATGTGCACGCCCCAGATACCACGTCCCTGCTTCACCTTGAGCTCATCCAGGCCGTCGCGATCCAGGTCATCGTGTTTCGGCAGAGGCCGGTTGACCACACCCAACGGACTGGTTTCCGTCATACCCCAGCCCTGAATCACCTGAGCTCCCAGCTGAGTCTCCAGCCGTCGCACCATGGCCCGCGGCGGCGCGCTGCCACCGATACCGATGGTGTCGATACACAGTTCCTTATCCAGATCCAGTTCCGGATGGGCATCCAGGTACTGGAAGAACATCAGCCACACCGTGGGCACCGCCTGGGAAAACGTTACCCGCTCGTCACGCATCAGCGGATAGAGATGCTCACCGTCCAGATGTTCGCCGGGCAGAACCATTTTCGCGCCGACCATGGCCGCCACGTAGGGCATGCCCCAGGCATTGGCATGGAACATCGGTACCACCAGTAATAAGGTGGAACGGACACTGACATTGAACGCGTCCGGCGCCATCGCCATCAGCGAGTGCAATACGGTGGAACGATGGGAGTACAACACCCCTTTCGGGTTGCCGGTGGTACCGGAGGTGTAGCACAGACTGGACGCGGTGCGCTCGTCGAATTCCGGCCAGGCGAATTCAGCGCTGGCGCCTTCCACCAGGTCTTCGTAACAAAGCAGACCGGGAATATCGGCCTGGGGCATGTGGGCGCGATCGGTCAGCGCCACGAAATGCTCGATACTTTTCAGTTTCGGTACCAGCTTCTCCACCAGCGGCGCGAAGCTGATATCAAAAAACAGCACCTTGTCCTCAGCGTGATTGAGAATGTATTCCACTTGTTCCGGGAACAAACGGGGATTCACCGTATGCAGTACCGCACCGGATCCGGAAACCCCGAAATAAAGCTCCATGTGACGCCAGGTGTTCCATGCCAGAGTGCCAACCCGATCACCGAATTCGACGCCCAGCTCGTTCAGGACGTTAGCGACCTGCTTGGCACGATGGGCGATCCGCCGGTAATTGGTACGATGAATAGGCCCTTCAATGCTGCGCGAGACAATTTCCTGTTCAGGGTGGAAAGTGGCCGCGTGCTCAATGAGCGAAGAGATCAACAGCGGCTTGTCTTGCATCAGACCCTGCATGGATACCTCCTTTTGTTCTTCGTTATGCCGTTCGTTCACCGAACGGACCCCGCAAGCCGATATCCACGACCCGCGAGGTGATCAGGACGCCCGGGATCAGAGGCGTTCGACAATGGTCACGTTGGCCAGACCGCCGCCTTCGCACATGGTCTGCAGACCATAGCGTTTGTCGCGCTTTTTCAGAGCGTGCAACAGCGTGGTCATCAGCTTGGTGCCGGAGCCGCCCAGCGGGTGCCCCAGGGAAATAGCACCGCCGTTCACGTTCAGGCGCTCGGCGTCGGCGCCCAGTGTTTTCAGCCAGGCCAGCGGTACCGGAGCAAAAGCTTCGTTGACTTCGAAAAGATCGATGTCATCAATGCTCATGCCCGCTTTTTTCAGTGCCCGCTCGGTGGCCGGAATCGGCGCCTCCAGCATGATCACCGGATCGTGACCGATCACGGTCAAATGATGAATACGAGCCATCGGCTCCAGCCCCAGGGCCTTCAGACCACGTTCGTTGACCACCATGACGCCGGACGCGCCGTCACAGATCTGGCTGGCGGTGGCGGCGGAGATACGGCCCCCTTCCTTCAGCAATTTGACGCTCTGAATGCCCTCCAGAGTGGCGTCGAAACGAATGCCTTCATCCACATCGTGGGTTTCACCGTCACCAGCGCCATCGACACCGCGAACCGGCAGCGGCACGATTTCGTCCTTGAAGTCACCCGCTTCGGTAGCGCGCCTGGCGCGTTCATGACTGAGCAGGGCAAAGCGATCCAGCTCGTCCTTGGTCAGGTCGTATTTCTCCGCCATCATCTCAGCGCCCATGAACTGGCTGAAATCCGGTATATCCGGGTAGCGTTCCTTCATCGCCGGGCTGAAGTAGTGCCCCAATCCCTGCTGACGCGCCAGAGAGGACGGCGACCCCATGGGTACCCGGCTCATGGATTCCACGCCGGCGGCGATAACGATGTCCTGGGTGCCGGACATCACCGCCTGGGCGGCGAAATGCAACGCCTGCTGGGAAGACCCGCACTGGCGGTCCACCGAGGTGGCCGGCACCGATTCCGGCAGGCGCGAGGCCAGTACCGCGTTGCGGGCCACGTTATTGGACTGTTCACCGGCCTGGCCGACGCAGCCCATGATCACATCCTCGATCAAAGCCGGGTCCGCATCGGCGCGATCCAGCAGGGCATTGAGTACCTGGCCGGCCAGATCGGCGGGGTGCCAGCCGGAGAGACGGCCGCCACGGCGGCCACCCGCGGTGCGGGCCGCGGCAACGATATAGGCTTCACTCATGTTTCGATCCTTCCTGCGGCGTGCCGCCCGACACGGACGGCACCGATTGATTGAATTCTCAAAGCGTGACAGGGCGGGAGCACCGTCCGAAGCGACGATTTTCCCGCCATTGCCGGATCACCGCGGCGCCATGCGGATGGCGCCGTCCAGGCGCACGCTTTCGCCGTTGAAGTAGCCATTGACGATCATGGTTTCCGCCAGTTGGGCGAATTCATCCGGACTGCCCAGCCGCTTCGGGAACGGCACCGAGGCCGACAGGGACTGTTTCACGTTTTCCGGCAAACGGGCCAGCAGCGGGGTTTCGAAGATACCCGGCATGATGGTGTTGACACGGATGCCCTCGCTCATCAGGTCACGGGCCATGGGCAGCGTCATGCCCACCAGGGCGGCCTTCGAGGCGGAGTAGGCGGTCTGCCCGATCTGGCCATCCTGAGCGGCCACCGAGGCGGTGTTGATCATCACCCCACGCTCGCCGTGCTCCAGCGGATCCAGGGACAGCATGCCCTTGGCCGCCTTGGCGGAGCAGCGGAAGGAGCCAACCAGGTTGATCTGCACAATGCGATTGAACTGATCGATCGGATAATGATTGGTGGTGCCGTCCTTTTTGTCCCGGCCAGCGGTCTTGGCGGAGCCTCCGATGCCGGCACAGTTCACCAGGATGCGCTCCTGGCCGATGGCGGCACGGGCCTTTTCGAAGCCTTGATCCACGGAGGCATCATCGGTGACGTCCACTTTGCAGAACACGCCACCCAGCTCGGCCGCCAGGGCTTCACCCTGCTCTTCATTGACGTCGAACAGCGCCACTCGCACCCCGTGGGCGGCCAGCCGCCGGGCGGTGGCCGCTCCCAGGCCGGAAGCCCCACCGGTAATCACTGCGCTCACGGAAGAATCCAGTTTCATAGGAAATCCTTCAATTAACTCATAAAGGGATGACAGCGGCGCTGGGGCGGCTCCGAGAACACTGCATCGCAATGAGCACTGAAATTCCAGGAAGTATCCAGGTTCTGACGGTGTACGTTCGTTCTCTTTTAATGCCACGGTGAGACCGCGCCGCTGCCTGCCTGCTTAGGCTCTAAAAAGGCTAGGAGAGTGCGCGGATACTGGATATCGTCTAAATGGACGAAACAGTGCAAGCCCTTTGATATTTATGGAATAAACAGAAACAAGGCCCTGGATTTCTCGTCTGATCCCTGGCGAAAACTGCCGGTTCCGTTGGCAAAACCTCGCCACCTCCCTACAAGTCACCGCACCGGCTTGAACATAAGCCCCCACGGCTGTAGTTTTCAGGATACCGTTTGGTAGGTTCGGGAATTGGCGCCTGCATTTTGCCCTGGCGTAAGGCCATAACAACAAGAACCGATGGTTGCATCGGCTCGGTTCACCCCTGAGGTAGGCTTCCATGAAGACGTCGAGCTATCTGCTTTCCACGAGGACGCTGCTCAACAGCAAGCTGAGCCCGCCCACGTCGCATTCTTCACAGGTTACCCGCACCCGCATCCGTGACTCCGCGGTGGGGGCCAGCGCCGCCAAGCTGGTGTTGTTCCAGGCGCCGGCGGGCTTCGGTAAATCCACCCTGATGGCGCAATGCCTGGAACGCTTTGAATCCGAGGGCGTGGCCACCGCCTGGTTGACCCTGGACGACGCCGACAACGACATCCAACGCTTCCTCTCCTGCGTCGAGGCGGCCATCTCCTCGATGATGGAACTGCCCCAGGAACCGGAACGCGGCCTGCATTCCAGCAAGTCGCCCGGCGACACCGCGCTGGAACTGGTCACCAGCCTGGCCGCCGAACACGCCGCCTTTGCCCTGTTCCTGGATGATTTCGAACGCATCCACGAACCCACCGTGCTGGGACTGGTGCGTGAAATCATCGATCACCTGCCGCACAACTGCCGTCTGGTGATCGGCTCGCGCAGCGTGCCGGAGCTGGGCCTGGGGCGGCTGCGGGCGCGTGGGAGGCTACTGGAAATCGACTCCGAACTGATGCGTTTCTCCAAGGAGGAAACCCATCAGTTTCTCAATGGCTGCCGCCAGCTGTCGCTGTCGCTGGACGATCTCGGCCATATCCACGACAAAACCGAAGGCTGGGTGGCGGCGCTCTGGCTCGCTTCCCTGGCATTGGAGCACCACCCGGCGCCGGCGGAGTTCATTGCCAGCTTCTCCGGCGAAAATCGCGCGGTGGCCCATTATCTGGCCGAGGATGTGCTCTCCCAGCAACCGCCGCGGGTGAGGAATTTCCTGCTGCGCACCAGCATCCTGCGCTACATGAGCGTGCCGCTGTGCAATGCCCTGTTGCCGGACACCGACAGCGAATCGCTGATCAACCTGCTCAACGAGGCCAATATTTTCCTGGTGCCGATCGAAGGGCAGGAGCGGCTGTACCGCTACCACAGCCTGTTCGCCGATTTCCTGCGCGCCCAGTTGGAGCAGCACCTGCCCCAGGAAGTCCCCTATCTGCACCGCGCCGCCTCGCACTGGTTCGAGGATCAGCACCGCCCGGTACCGGCCATCGATCATGCCCTGGAGGGCAAGGATTACCGCCGCGCTCTGGAGTTACTGTCGGTGCACGGTGAGGAGCTGCTGGCCCAGGGGCGCATGCGTCTGTTGGCGCGCTGGTTCGAGACCATCCCGGCGGAGCGTCTGGAAGACTATCCTCTGCTACAGGCGATTCATGTCTGGGCGCTGTGTTTCACCGCCAGCCCGCGCAAGGCCATGGATCTGCTGCAGCGCACCGGCCTGGAAAACTCCCGCGATCCGCAAATCCGTCCCCATGTGCTGGCGCTGCGTCCTTCGATCCTGGCGATCATGGACGACTTCGAGGAAGCCTACCGGATCGGCCGCGAAGCCCTGAAGCAACTGCCCAACGGCGACCCCTTCGCCGACACCGCGCTGGTCAATACCGTGGCCAATGCCTATTCGGTGATGGGCGAGTACCAGGAAGCCCGGCAGCTGCTGGACGGCGCCCGCGATGTCCAGGGGGTCTACGAAAGCGCCTTCAACGCCATGTATTCCGAGTCGGTGGAAGGCATCATCGACTTGCAGGAAGGCCGCCAGCGCCAGGCCGCCGCCCGCTTCCGTCTCGCGGTGGGTATGACCCGGGCGCGCGGCGCCTTTTCCTTCAGCGGCACCACCGGTAATGCCTGGGCCGGCGTACTGCATGCCAGTGCCGTCTACGAGTCCAATGACCTGCCGCAAGCGGCGCGGCTGCTCAATGTCTATGTACCGCTGGTGCGCGACATCGGCCTGCCGGATCACATGATCCTTGGCGATGTCATGCTCTCCCGCATCGCCTTCCACGAGGGCGATCTGGATAAGGCGTTCCAGATTCTGGCCTCCCTGGAACTGACCGGACACCGGCGCCAACAGCCCCGGGTGGTTGCCACGGCGCGCCTGGAGCGGGCTCACCTGATGCTGCTGCAGGGTGACGAAGAGGCCTCCCTGGCCGAGCTGGACCGGGCCGATGATCCGCAAGTATGGGACCGGGTGAAGAAACTGCGGCTGCTGGCCAACGACCTGGAAACCGCGCAAATCGGCCGGTTACGCTGGGAGAGTCTGGTCGGCGACGCCGGCCGGGCGGTGGAGAAGCTGCGCGAAGCGATCGCGGAAGCGGTGGACGATTCCCGCTACCGCCGCGCCTGCAAGCTGCGTCTGTTCCTGGCGGTGGCGCTGCAGCGCAAGGGGCAGTTGCGCGGCGCCCTGGAAGAAATGGAGAAAGTGCTCAAGGAAGCCTGCCGCGAAGGTTACTTCCGCCTGATCCTGGATGAAGGCCCGCGAGTGGGCGCGCTGGTGGTGCATCTGCAATCCGATACCCTTGAGCGGAAACAGGATCGCCGTGAGCCGCTGTTCGCCGAATACCTGCAACAGTTGCTGCAAGGGTTCGGCCCCACTGTGTTCAATGCTTATCCACCGGTGGAAGACGCCCAGGCGCTGCTCTTGCCCGAACCGCTGACGCGCAAGGAAATCCGCGTGCTCAAGCTGCTCGCGGAAGGGCACTCCAACAGCGCCATGGCGGAAAAGCTGTTTGTCTCCGACAGCACCATCCGTACCCATTTACGCAACATCAACGCCAAGCTCAACGCCAGCAACCGCACCGAAGCGGTGGCCATTGCCCGCAAGGCCGGAGTGGTTTAGAACCACCAAACGCCGGCTAGCGCAGGATCAGGAAAGCGCGGAAATCATTCACGTTGGTATGGGTGGGGCCAGTAACCACCAGGCCGTCCAGCGCCTGGAAGAACCCGTAGGCATCGTGGTCGGCCAGCGCCTGCCGGCCATCCACCTGACGCGCCCGGGCCTCGGCCATCAGACCCGGGTGGTAGACCGCGCCGGCGTTATCCTCGGTACCGTCGATGCCATCGGTGTCACAGGCCAGGGCATGAATACCCGGCACATCGTCAAGACTCAACGCCGCCCCGAGCAGAAACTCCGCATTGCGGCCGCCTCGCCCCTTGCCGGTCACGGTCACCGTGGTTTCGCCGCCCGATAACAGCACCAGAGGCAATCGCAAACCGCCAAAACCACCGCCACGCCGGGCCTGATGGGCCAACTCCGCGTGCAAGGCACCAAGGTCCCGGGCCTCGCCTTCGAGACGGTCGGACAACACCGCCGCCACCACTCCCTGCTCCCGCGCCCGTCGGGCAGCGGCACGCAGGCTCAGCGCCGGCGTGGCGATGCAGTTGAGACGGGTGGACTGAAAACAGGGCGCGCCGGGTTTCGGGGTTTCCGACGCCGGGTCCTTCAGATGACGGCGCACCGCCTCCGGCACATCGATACCGTAGCGTTCCAGCACCGCCAGCGCCTGATCCGACGTGGAAGCGTCCGGCACCGTGGGGCCGGACGCGATGACGCTGGGGTCATCGCCGGGCACATCGGAAATCACCAGCGTGTGGGATTCGGCGGGCGCCAGCGCCTCGGCCAGGCGCCCGCCCTTGATCGCCGACAGGTGCTTGCGCACCGTATTGATCTCATCGATGGCGGCGCCGCAGCGTAACAGCTCACCGGTGAGCGCCTGTTTGCAGGCCAGGGACAGGCCTTCAGCGGGCAGACTCAGTAGTGACGAGCCACCGCCGGAGATCAGGCACAGCACCCGGTCTGCGGGCCCCGCCGCCCGGGCCAGTTCCAGAATACGCCGGGCGGCCCGTTCTCCGGCCTCGTCCGGTACCGGATGCGCGGCTTCCACCACTTCGATATGGCGGGTGGGCAGACCATGACCGTAACGGGTCACCACCAGGCCGGACAGCGGGCCGGACCAATGCGCTTCCACCGCCCGCGCCATGGCCGCCGCCGCTTTACCGGCACCGAGCACCAGCAACGGACCGCCGTCGTCTTCCGGCAACCAGGGCGGAACACAGTGTTCCGGTTGCGCGGCAAGGACCGCCGCGTCGAACAATTCACGCAGAAGGCGCTGGGGCGCCTCCGGATCCTGCACTAGGTCCACCCGTATCACCTCACGGGACAATTCACGGGACAATCACGAAAGAACGCTCAATGCTCCGGATCACGGAACACCGGCGCGCGCTTCTCCATTCTGGCATAAACCGCTTCGACCTGGTTGGGCTGGCCGATGATCGCATCCTGTTCCACTGATTCCGCCAGCAGCACCCGGGCCGCCTGCTCCCGCGGCATGGCGGATTGATTGAGCAGGCGCTTCATGGCGCGCACCGCATGGGGGTTGCGACCGGCGATGTCCCGGGCCATGGCCAGGGCTTCCTCGCGGGGAGATTCACATACCCGCGTCACCAGTCCCAGGTCCGCCGCCTCTTCACCATCGAAAATACGGCCGGAATAGCACAGCTCGCGCACCCGATCCGGCCGTACCAGCTCACTGATCAACACCATGCCGGCCATATCCGGCACCAGCCCCCACTGAATCTCCATCACCGACCAGCGGGAATCGGCACGGGCCAGACGCAGGTCCGCGCCCAGGGCGACTTGCAGGCCACCGCCAAAGGCGACACCGTGGACCGCGGCAATCACCGGAACCGGCACATCGCGCCAGACCATGGCGGCGTACTGGGCCTGATTGCTGTCGCCGTGGGTGCGTTCGGCCAGGGTCTTACGGCCGCCGACACCAGCGCCGCTGCCTTGCGCCATGCGCGAGAAATTTTCCATGTCCAGCCCGGCGCAAAAGCTCTTGCCCTCACCGCTGAGCACCACGGCGCGCAGCCCCTGCCAAGCGGAAAGCCGCTCCGCCATCCCGGCCAGAGCGGCAAACAGCTCGCTGCTCAGCGCATTGTGCTTGTCCGGCCGGTTGAGGCGAACCTCCACCACCCCGGGCGTCTCGGTTTCGATCACACGGATCACGTCACTCATGGTCTCTCCTCGGAGCTAGGACCGCTGCTGCTTGTCCTTTTCGTTCTGGCGGGTAATGGCGTCCCGGGCCTGTTGCCATTCGTCATCGCCCCAGGCCGCGAGTTCGGCAAAGTTACCACCGTCCGCCTGATAACGCCCGCCGTCGATGGCGATGGTCTGGCCGTTCACATACTCGGAACCCGGCGCCAGCAGATAGGCCGCCAGGTTGGCCAACTCCGGCATCTTGCCCGGACGTCCCATGGGACACCCCCGCACCTGCATGCCGCCGAGCGGCCCCAACCGCTTACTCATGCCCTCGGTGGGGAACAGGCCCGGCGCGATGGCGTTGAAGCGCAACCCCCGGTTACCCCATTCCACCGCCAGCGACTGAGTCATGGCGTGAAGGCCGGCCTTGGACATGGCGGAAGGCACCACGAACGGGGAACCATTCCATACCCAGGTGGTAAGGATGGACACTACCGACGCACTGACGCCTTCCGCCAGCCAGCGCTTGCCACAGGCCTGGGTGACCAGGAAGCTGCCACGAAACACAATGCTGGAAATGGCATCGAAGCCGCGGCTGGACAGGTCCTCGGTGCGGCTGATGAAGTTGCCGGCGGCATTGTTGAGCAATCCGGTCAGGGCGCCACCGTCCTTCCAGATGGTATCGACCATCGCCTCGATGGCGTCGGCGTCACGAATATCACAGGTAACCGGCACCACGGTGCCGCCATGGGCGTCCATCAAGGCTTTCGCGGTCTCTTCCAGGACCGCGCCACGGCGGCCGCAGATATAGACGCGGGCACCGAGGATCAGCAAGGCCTCGGCCATTTCCCGGCCCAGGCCGGTACCCCCGCCGGTCACCAGAATGCGGTGGTCCTTGAGCAGATCGGGGCGAAACATCAAATCACTGGCTTGCACGGTTATTTCCTCCGGATCAGGAACTCACTCATCGCTGTCAAAGAATGCCGCTTTCCCGCAGGCCGGCCTGACGGGTCTCGTCGATGCCCCAGTCCGACAACACTGCTTCACTGTCCTGCCCACGGGCGGAAGGGGCCCGTGGCGCCGGTGGCGGAGTACGGCTGAAACGCGGCGCCGGCGCCGGCTGTACCACGCCGTCCACGGTGATAAAGGTGTGGCGGGCGCGGTTGTGCGGATGTTGCGGCGCTTCTTCCCAGTCCAGCACCGGCGCGAAACAGGCATCGCTGCCTTCCAACCTTTCGCACCAGTAATCCCGGGGCTGGCTGGCGAACAGCCGGGTCAGTTTGGTTTTCAGAGACGGCCATCGCTGGCGATCGTTTTGCGCTTCGAATTCCGGATCGTCGATTTCCGCGCGCTTCAACAACTCGGCATAGAACTGCGGCTCGATGGCGCCCACCGCCACGAACTTACCGTCGGCGCACTGATAGGTGTCGTAGTAAGGCGCGGCGCCATCCAGCAGGTTGGCGCTGCGTTCGTTACGCCAGGCGCCGGCGGCTTTCATGCCGTACATCATCGCCGAGAGCAGCGCGGCGCCATCGGTCATGGCGGCATCCACCACCTGCCCCTGACCGGAAGCGCGGGATTCGTAGACGGCGGCGAGGATACCGAAGGCGAGCATCATGGCACCGCCACCAAAATCACCGACATAGTTGAGCGGCGGCGGCGGGCCGTCAGCACGACCGATGCCATGCAGCGCACCGGTCAGTGCGATGTAATTCAGGTCGTGGCCGGCGGCGCTGGAGAGCGGACCGAACTGGCCCCACCCGGTCATGCGGCCGAATACCAGGGAAGGCCGCCGGCGCAGGCAGACTTCCGGCCCCAGCCCCATTTTTTCCATCACGCCGGGGCGGAACCCCTCGATCAGCACGTCGGCCTGTTCCACCAGGTCCAGTACCAGATCGGCGGCACCGGGCTTCTTCAGATCCAGCGCCAGGGAGCGCCGCCCCCGGGCCAGCACATCAAACCGGGCGGACCCGGGCTCGCCGCGGCCGGGGCGGTCGATACGGATCACCTCCGCCCCCATGTCCGCGAACATCATCGAGCAAAACGGGCCCGGCCCGATGCCCACCATCTCGATGATCTTCAAACCTTTCAGGGGTCCCGACATGCTGTCCTCCTCACCAACCGCCATCATCAAAGGACATTCATGGTGCGGCCGGTTGAACAGGCGCGCATCGTCGAAAAGGACGACTGATTGGCACGCCGGCACGCCTTATTCGCGAGCAAGTGGAATACCCTGGGCGTCACCCCCTCACGAGCGATGCCGCCATGGCTTCCCGCATGGCGGCATCAATCGGGGTGGGCCGCCGCTGTTCGCGGTTCATCAACACCATCACGCTTTCGCAGAGGCCAACCAGAACATCGTTGACGCGGGCGCCGCTGCGCACCCGGAACGAGCTGTTACCGAAACCGGCGATCCCGGTGGCCAGCGAGGCGCTGTGCAGGGGCGCCGGCCAGTCCAGGTAGTGGATATCAATGCGCGCCACCAGCAAGCCCAGGCCCGGCAAGCGCATGGCATCCAGGGAACTGACCCGGGACTGTTCCAGATAACGGGCAATGGTCAGCTCCCCCAGACGGCGGTCGGTGTCCTGATCGATAAAGCGCGGCTCCAGCGGTGTCCGGCACGGATACCCCTGATCCGTCTCGGGACCAGCGTCGAAATCCGGCCAGGGCGCCAATTCCGGCACGTCCCCGAGCCGGGTGCTCAAGGTGTCGAACATGGAGGCCGGCAGGGCCTGCCATTGACCATCGCGCCAGGCGCCCATCAGGCAGTCCTGTACGCTGGTGCATTCCCCGTTCTGGAACAGGGCGATGGCGAAACGGCAGGTGGCCTTGTCCACCGCCACCAGCTTCACCGCGCACTGCACGTCGGTGAGGTAGTGGGTTTCCTCGAGAAACTGGGTGACGGTACGGCGCGGACGCAACAGCACCTGATCGGAACACCAGATGCCCTCGGCACCCAGTACCTCCATCAGATAACGCAGGCGGCCCTCGGTATGGAAACTCTGCACCGCCACGTTATTGACGTGCCGCTCCACATCCAGATGGAAAAAAAGCGGTGTGATGGTGAATTGAAAATCGTAGGCTTCGGGGTCCCGTTGCCAGGGTTGTGTTTTCACGTGGTGTGACTCCAACCGGAGAAAGGGAGAGAGGAACGATGCCGGCCGTGCCGACATCGTCACCGGCGGCGAATCAATCGAAGTTCGGCCTGCGCTTTTCCAGAAAGGCCTTCACGCCTTCCTGGAAGGCATCGCTGTCGATCAATCGCTGTTGTCCCTGGGTTTCCAACTCCATTTGCTGATCCAGGGTGTTGTGCTGGGCGGCGTCCAGGGCGCGGCGGGCCTCCAGGGCGGCGCCCCGGGGCAAGGCCGCCAGGCGCGTGGCCAGCTCGCGGCTGGTCTGTTCCAGTGCCTCGTCGTCACAGCAGCCCCAGATCATACCCCAGCGCTCCGCCTGCTCCGAAGGGATGCGCTCTCCCAGCAGAGTGGCCCCCATGGCGCGGGCGGAGCCGGCCAGACGCGGCAGGTGCCAGGTGGCACCCAGGTCCGGCAGGATGCCCAGGGTGGGAATGAAAGGGAACAGGAAATAAGCGGAACGCGCCGCCACCACCACGTCTCCGGCCAGCGCCAGGCTGGCCCCCGCCCCCGCCGCCGCGCCATTCACCGCGGACACCACCGGTACCCGGCAGCGGCGCAGTGCCTGAATCAGGGGCACCGAGGTTTCCCGCATCATTCGCGCCACTCGCGTGCCCACCGACTCGTCACTGGCCGGCGCCATGGTGCCCAGATCGGCGCCGGAGCAGAAGGCACGGCCGCTACCGGTGACAATCAGGGCGCGCACGCTGTCGTCCTGTTCAATGGCCGCCAGGGCGTGGAGCATTTCCTTTTGCAGTTCCGTCGCCAGCGCATTCATGGTTTTCGGGCGATGCAGACTCAGCACCGCGATGGCGCCGTCCCGTTGCAGTTGGATCGAGTTGTATTCCATGGCTGTTTCCTTATTCGTCCCGCCAGCGGTTCGGTCCCAGATAGCCGAACAGATAAGCGGCGATCTTGCGCATCTGGATTTCCTCCGCTCCTTCGGTGATCCGATAGCGGCGGTGGTGCCGGTAAATATGTTCGAACGGCTTATGCCGGGAATAGCCCATGCCGCCGTGGACCTGCATGGCACGATCCGCCGCCTCGCAACACAGGCGATTGGCCCAGAAATTACACATCGACACTTTGTCGGAGAGTTGCTTCTCCACTTCCACCTTTGGCAACTGGTCCATCTGCCAGGCGGTATGGCGAATCAGCAACCGCAGCATTTCCGTCTGGGTATGCAGTTCCACCATCGGGAATTGAATGCCCTGATTCTTCGCCAGTGCTTCCCCGAACGGTTTGCGGTCGCGAGCATACCGCACACTTTCCTGAATGCAGAACACTGCCGCGCCGAGACTGGAAGCGGCCTGCCGGATGCGGTTTTCGTGAACGAAATGCTGGGCCAGCGCCAGGCCGTTGCCCTCTTCGCCGAACAGCGTGTCCGCCGGCACCCAGACATCGGTGAAACTGATGCGCGGATGGTCGGTGGGCATGTTGAAGGTCCACAGGTACTCCTCCACCTTCAACCCTGGGGTGTCCGAGGGCACCAGCAGGGCGGTGATGCCTTTGGCGTCGCCGTCCTTGCCACTTGTACGGGCGAACGTCAGGCAGTGAGTGGACGTGTGCATGCCGGTGATCCACATCTTCTCGCCATTGATCAGCCAGCCGTCGACGCCGTCCCGCTGTTGTCTCACCGCCCGGGTTTCCATATGGGTGGCGTCGGAGCCGTGATTGGGTTCGGTAAGACCGAAGGACAGCTTCAATTCCCCGCTGAGCATGCCGTGGATAAAAGTGTCGCTTTGCTCGGCGGTGCCGAAATCCCGGAACATCAGAACGAAGGGGTTGTTGGCGACGATGGAGTGCTCGTTCTGCAGATCGTTGTGCAGACCGAGACCTTTTGCCGCCAGATGCTCGCGAATGACCGTCATCGCCAGATGGGAACCATCCTGGCCGCCGTATTGTTTCGGCAAAGGGAAACGCCAATGGCCGGCTTTGTCCGCACGCCGACGGGCTTCCATCAGCAGCGCTTCCCACTCTTCCCTGGGCAGACCGCCATTGTCAAAGTCGGTGCGCGCCCATTCCCGGCGGTGGTCAAAGAAACGAATGTTGTCGTCCTGATTCTCCAGCGGTTTGATTTCCGCTTCGATGAACGTGTCCAGCTCTTCCAGGTAGGCGGTCAATTCCGCCGGCAGATTGAAATCCATCGCACCCTCCTTATGTGGGGTTTGTGGGGTGGCTCCTGTACGGGCCCGCCGCCATCAGCGCGCATCAACTGTCCAGCGCGTTGAGGTAGCCGGAGTAACGGGGCTGGTCCACCGCCACCTTGTGCAAGGTGACGAACCAGAGAAAATCGGCCAGCCCCGGGGTATCCAAAGTGAATTCGCCGTTGGCGATGCCCTCGCAAAGCCGTTCGGTCAACAGCCGGGTATCGCCGTCCTCGCCGAGCAGGTCACGCAGCCGTTGCTGCTCCTCTTCGGCGATGCTCTCCGGCTGCGTCAGTTGCCGCTGGACCATATCCACCACATTGGCGGCCACCCGCACCCGGAACGCCAGGCCGTTACTGACCGCCGGCATCACTTCACGGCGCAGAAACTCCGCCACCACGGCCAGCAGATCGGGGTCCTTGGGCAAATCTTGCATCGGTCGCTCCTCGAACAGGCGCTCACCGCGCCAACATGGTCAACAGATCTATTTCGGCTTCCGAAGCGCGACGGCCAATGGCGCCCCGCTCCACGGTGCGGTCGGTGCCACTGATGAAGGCCTGGGCCATCTTCTGGCAGATCACACCCCATTTAAGAACACCGAACACTTCCCAGAACGCCACCCGGCGCGGATCCACCCGGCGGCCACTGGCTTCCTGGTAGCCCTGGAACAGTTCCTCCCGGGTGCCAAAGCCACCCACCGGCAGAGCGCTGTTACCGAAGCGCCAGGAGTTGACGCATATCCAGCCCAGATCCGCCATCGGATCACCGAGATAGGAAAGTTCCCAATCCAGCACGACACGCAGGCCGTTGCGGTCCACCATCAGATTGCCGTTACGGAAATCCCCGTGCACCAGGCAGGGTTCCGCCGGCTCGGCGGGCAGATTGTCACGCAACCACCGGAACGCCAGCTCGAATACCGGACGCGGCTCGCCACAGCCCTGGTAACGTTGGTAATAGGCCTCGATCAACTGTTCGGTGGTGCGCTTGCGCAGGAACGAGACTTTGTCCAGCGGCACCTGATGAATGCCAGCCATCACTTGTCCGCATTGCCGCGCCAGCACCGAGCGGGCATTGCTATAGGCTTCGTCGCGCAGAATCCGTTGCGGCAGGGTTTCCCCATCGACCCGGCGCATGATGTACCCCACACCCAGGTCATCCTCTTCCTTCAACTCGTAACGCACGATGGGAACCGGCACATCGTGACGCAGCACTTCCCGCAACAGGCGCGCTTCCTGATCCATGGTCAGCGTGGTGGAATCGGAGCCGTTCATGGGACTGGCGATTCTCAGAATCAGCGGCTCCACATCATCGTCGCTGACCAGATTGAACGACCACATCTGCTGGCTGGCGCCGCCGGTCAGACGGGTCAGTTTGTCAATCGCGGCACCGGGTAGCAGACGCGAGGACAACGCCTGCAACGCCTTACCCACGTTTTCTTGGTTTAACTCCATGAGATCCCCATGCTGGCTGCTCATTGGGTCCGCGACCCCGGTTCAGCCGCCACCGGGACTCAGGCTCCGGCGGCGGAAAGCTTAAAAAATTGCCGGGAGCAATTTTTAACGTTGCGTAAAAATTCTAGGAACCCGCCAGCCGGATTAACGTCGTCGAATCAGACGATTTGCTTAGTAACCCTTATTTCTTCGACTTCGCTTTAAAGGCTTCCACCGCGGCTTTCGATTCCGGGCTGGCGATGCAACGGTGTTGCGCCACCGCTTCCTGCTGGTAGGTTTCCGCGTAGCTGCTGGTGGCCGCCGCGCGCAGCAATCGCTTGGCTTCGGCGGTGGCCAGCGGGGAGCGTTGCGCCAGTTGGCCGCCCCATTCCAATGCCCGCTCTTCCAGTTGGTCCACCGGCAGAACCTGGTTGGCAATACCCAGCGCCAGGCAACGCTGTGAATCCAGACTGCCGCCCTCGACGATCAGTTGGAAAGCACGCTGATAGCCCAGATGCTGATAGAGGAACCAGGTGGCACCGCCGTCAGGGACCAGCCCGATGTGGCTGAAAGCCATGTAAATCCGGGCTTCCTCCGCCATCAGCACCAGATCGCAGGCCATCAGCACCGCCGCGCCGACGCCGGCGGCAACACCGGGCGTCATGCCGATGATCGGCAATGGCATGGTGGAGATTTTCTCCAGTAACGGCCGATAGCCGTCCAGCAGGGTCTCAATCACACTCGGCTTGTTCTCCGGCGACTCCATCAAATCGGCGCCAGCGGAAAAGGCGCGGCCGGTGGAACCGAGCACCACCACTTTGACGCGGTCGTCCTGTTCCGCCTCGTTGAGAGCGGCCAACAGGGCTTCGCGCAGAGGGATATTGAAGGCGTTAAGGGCGTCCGGGCGGTTCATCTTGACCATCGCCACGGCCCCGTTCACCCGATAATCGACAAGCGCTTCGCTGGTCATGGTGACTCCTTACAGGCCAAATGAGGTGGCTCCGCATGATCGGTGGGAACCCCCTTGACGGGCGTCGTCCGAAAAGACGATTCGTCCTAATCGACGATTGCCGCTTTTCACCCGGGTCGTGAATCTGTATCTCCCATGCACAGCAGAGCAGCGGAGGCCCAGTCATGAGCGAACAGCCCGTACGTACCGTCCAAGCCCTTTTCGATCTCACCGGCAAAACCGCCCTGGTCACCGGCGGTTCGCGCGGTCTCGGCCTGCAGATGGCGGAGGCACTGGGCGAAGCCGGGGCCCGCGTGGCGATCAGTGCCCGCAAGGTGAAGGAACTGGAGGAAGCCGCCGAGCATCTGCGCCAACGCGGCGTCGAAGTGCTGCTGTTGCCGGCTGATCTTTCCCAAGAGGCGCATGTGCTGAACCTGGCGGAACAGGCGGTCAAGGAACTCGGCCAGGTGGACATCCTGGTCAACAATGCCGGCGCTACCTGGGGCGCCCCGGCGGAGGACTACCCCATGGACGGCTGGGACAAGGTGATGACCCTAAACGTGCGCAACCTGTTCCTGCTGACCCGGGAAATCGGCCGTCTGAGCATGATCCCGCGCCGTTACGGCCGCATCGTCAATATTGCCTCCAATGCCGCCCTCGGCGGCAACCGCGATCTGATGCAGGCGGTGGGCTACAGCACCAGCAAAGGCGCGGTGGTCACCTTCACCCGGGCGCTGGCGGCGGAATGGGGTGCTTACAATATTACCGTCAATGCCATCGGCCCGGGGGTGTTCCCGAGCAAGATGTCCCGCTACCTTAGTGAGCGGCACGGCGACGAAGGCCTGGCACGGCGGGTTCCCCTCAACCAGATCGGTGACGAGGAAGGGCTCAAAGGCGTGGCACTGTTGTTTGCTTCGGACGCCGGCAAGCACACTACCGGCCAGTTTTTGCTGGTGGACGGCGGCGCTTCCGCGATGATCGCGGGCTGACCGTCTTTTCTTTATTTCTTATTTTTTTATTGAGTACTCGGGAGTCACCATGGACATTCCTTCCTTTCAAACTCTGGAACTGACCGTCGACGACGGTATCGCCACCCTTTATCTCAATCGCCCGGACCGCATGAACGCCTTCACCCGGGAGATGAAGGACGAGCTGATCGCCGCCTTTGATTTCACCGACGCCACTGACGAGGTGCGCGCGGTGATCGTCACCGGCAAAGGCCGCGCCTTTTGCGCCGGCGCGGATCTGGCCTCCGGCGGCGACACCTTCGACTACAAGAAACGCGGCGGCGAAGGCGCCAACCCGGACGACGCTCACCGTGACGGCGGTGGCCAGGTGGCCCTGCGCATCTACCGCAGTCTCAAGCCGGTGATCGCCGCCGTTAACGGCGCCGCGGTGGGGGTCAGGATTACCATGCAACTGCCCATGGACGTGCGGCTCGCCGCCGAAAACGCCCGTTTTGGCTTTGTCTTCTCCAAACGAGGCATCGTCAACGAGGCGGCGTCTTCCTGGTTCCTGAGCCGGGTGGTGGGTATTTCCTCGGCGCTGGAATGGTGCTTCACCGGCCGGGTTTTCAACGCTCAGGAGGCCAAGGAACGTGGCCTCGTACGTTCCGTGCATCCCGCTGACGAACTGTACGACGAGGCGGTAAAACTGGCTCGCGAGTTCGCCGACCAGACCTCCGCCGTCTCCATCGCCGCCATGCGGCAAATGATCTGGCGCATGGCCGGTGCTTCCCACCCCATGGAAGCCCACCGCCTGGACAGCGCGACGATGAAATCCCGGGGCGGTTCCAACGACGTGCGCGAAGGGGTCAATTCGTTCCTGGAGAAACGCCCGGCGCAGTTCCCCGACCGCGTCTCCACCGACATGCCGGACTGCTTCGAATGGCAGAGCGAACCGCCGTTTAAGGCCATTTAAGGAGGGAGGCCCGATGACCGATGCCGCCAAGACCGTCAGTGAGGCGCTGGAATCCCGGCGCTCGATCCGCGCTTTTCAGGATCGTCCGGTGGACGGCGCCCTGTTGCGCGCCATTCTGGAAAAAGCCAGCCGGGCCCCGTCCGGAGGCAATCTGCAACCCTGGCATCTTTATGTGGTGGGGGGCGAGCGCCTGGACCAGTTCAAGGCGATCATGCGTGAGCGCCTGCAAGACTCGCCCGGCGGGGAAAACAGGGAGTACGACGTCTATCCCCCGAACCTGATCGCCCCCTACCGGGACCGGCGTTTTCAGGTCGGCGAGGACATGTATGGCCTGCTCGGCATTCCCCGCGACGACAAGGCGGCACGGTTACGCTGGTTCGCCAACAACTTCCAGTTCTTCGGTGCGCCGGTGGCTCTGTTTTGCTATGTGCACCGCACCATGGGGCCGCCGCAATGGTCGGATCTGGGCATGTATCTGCAATCGGTGATGCTGCTGCTGCGCGAGGCCGGTCTGGACAGTTGCCCGCAGGAGTGCTGGTCGCTGTACCCGCAAACCCTGGGCGAATTCCTTCAGGCGCCGGACGAGTGGATGCTGTTCACCGGCATGTCCATTGGTTATCGGGAGGAGAACGCGGAAGTGAATCAGCTGCGCGCCAAACGGGCGCCACTGGATGAGATCGCGGAATTCCACGGCTTCTGATCAGGAGGGGCCCACGCCCCTCCTTCCCATCATCCCGCCGCCCCTGGCAGATGCGCCAGCGACAACCCGGTTTCCCGCTTGACCGTGGAGATGGCGAAGTTACTGCGGATATCCGTGATACCGGGAAGTTTCAGTAAAGTGCCACGCAAAAACCGCTCATAGGCGGGCAAGTCCGGCACGACCACTTGCAGCAGAAAGTCCGACTCTCCGGAAAGCAGATAACAGGATACCACCTCCGGCAGATCCGCCACGGCATCGCGGAAGGCGCTGTCCACCTCATCATCGTGCTGCCCTACTTTGATACCGACGAAAACCGTCAACCCCAAACCCACTCCGCCGCGATCAAGCTCGGCGTGATAGCCGCGAATGATCCCGCTTTGCTCCAGCAGACGAACCCGGCGCAGGCAGGGTGACGGCGAAAGCCCCACTTCCTCGGACAGCTGAACGTTGCTCAATCTGCCGTCCCGCTGCAACGCGGCCAGAATCCGCCGGTCCAGATTGTCCAATTCCACTTCTGGCATAAATGGATCCTTTCAGGCTCATCATTGGCATTAAATGCCAATATATGACGTTATCACCCGCCAAAACGCAATCCGGCCCACCGATCCAAACCGTACTCTTTAGCGCTATGGAAAGGCAATCGGAACCCCGCTGGCATGGCTCATCTTGAAACCTTCATTGGCGCCCTGGTGGTGGCCTATCTGGTACCCGGTCCGGACCTGGTTCTGGTGCTGGAGACCGCCAGTGTCAGGGGGCGCGCCCAGGGCCTGGCAACAGCGGCGGGGCTGGCGGTGGCCCGTGGGGCGCATGTGGTCATGGCAGCCGCCGGTCTGGCCGCGTTGCTGAAAACCTCACCTTGGGTATTCGAGCTGGTCCGCTGGATCGGGGTGCTCTATCTGGTCTGGCTCGGCGTCAGGATCGGCCGTTCCTCATCCTGGTCGCTGGAGGATTCGGCGGTGGCGCTGGGCAGCCCGCCCCGAGCCTATCGTTCGGCGGCCTGGCGCGGCCTGCTGACCAATTTCACCAATCCCAAATCGCTGCTGTTCTGCTCCGTGTTGCTGCCCCAGTTCATCGACATCGGCAACGGTTCGGTGGCCTCTCAGTTTCTATTGCTGGGCACTATTCTGGTGGGCCTGGGCGTACTGTTTGACCTGCTCTACATCGTCGGCGGCCGCGCGCTTGGCCTGTGGATGCAACATCGCCCCTGGGCACAGCGGCTGCAACGGAGCCTGTTCGCTACGTTGTTGATCGGATTCGCCCTGCGCCTGGCGATGAGTCGTCCATTCTGAACACATTGTGGATCGGCGGACCCGCCCCGAAGCTGGCGAGACCGTCTATCCACTTTCCTGAACATCACCGTTTCCGGCTTGGCGGCCGGCCAGTGCCTCCCACCACAGCCGCAGCATCTCCAGCAGCATCAGCGCGAACGCCAGCGGCATCATCAACATCACCGGCCATACCGGCCACAGCCGGGTACCGATCTGCATCTGCCGAGCGCTTTGCGCGGCATCCCAGGCAAACCGCCACAGGTACCAGAGCAATACGGCAAAGATCACGATCTCCACGGTCAGCACCAACACCGCCACCGCTCGCGCCCATCCCGGCGACATCCTGTCGGCCAGAATATCGAAGCGGGGAAAGGTGCCCTGCCGATGCCCCAGCGGCACTGCCCAGAACACCAACAAAGGGAACAGCATACGCTCGATCATATTGTAGCCACCGGGAATCAGGTCCATTCCCAACAGATAGCGGCCCAGCACCCCGATTACCGTGATCATCATGATCAGGAACAGACAGAGTCCCGCGCCCACCGAGGCCAGTCCGCCCTCCAATCGATCAATGGCTTTCCAAAACGCCATGGCGACTCCTCCTCTCTCGCGGCTCAGCGAATTTGCTCCGGCAGCCAGGTAATCAGAGCGGGATAGCTGATCAGCAGAACGGTCAGCACCACACCGGCCACCAGTGCGAACAGACTGGCGGAACGAAACACCCGCGCCACCGGATAGTTGCCGGCGCTGGCGGCGGCGAAAGTGGCCAGCCCCACCGGTGGCGTGAGCAGTCCCAGTGCGATCATCAGGGAGGCCATCACCCCGAACCACAGCAGGTCGATTCCGGCGCTTTGCAGCAGCGGCAGGATGATCGGTACCAGCAACACGATCACCGCCGCCGATTCCAGAAACATGCCGCCGAGGAAGAACACCGCCATCAGAATCGCCGCCACCACATTGGGGTGTCCCAGTATCGGTTCCATCAGCGACAGCAGCTCATTGGGCAAACGGGAAAAGGTCAGGAAGCGGGCGAAAATCTTGGCACCGAGCACCAACATCATCAGCGTGGCGGTGACCTTCACCGACTCCGCCAACGCCTCGAACAATCCGCGCAGA
This sequence comes from Alloalcanivorax dieselolei B5, assembly GCF_000300005.1. Taxonomy (NCBI): domain Bacteria; kingdom Pseudomonadati; phylum Pseudomonadota; class Gammaproteobacteria; order Oceanospirillales; family Alcanivoracaceae; genus Alloalcanivorax; species Alloalcanivorax dieselolei. Next base: position 4,688,677 of record NC_018691.1, read on the forward strand.
TTGACCCGCCTCATCAGCATCATGCCGGCCATGGCAGTGAAGGCGCCGAGGGCGCCGGCCTCCGCCACCGTGACCACACCACCGTAGATGCCGCCAAACACGATCAACATCAGCGCCACCACGAACAGAAAGGCGGTCATGCTGCGACGGGCCTCCCCGGAGGGCGGGGCTTGTTCCGGCGCCTGACCGTCCACCGCGCCCTCGCGCAATTCACCAAACAAGCGCAGGCAGACGATATAGATCGCGATACACAGCAGCCCCGGCCCGATCGCGCCGATGAACAGATGGCCGATGGGCACCGATGCCAGCGAACCATAGATGATCATGATCAGACTCGGCGGAATGATCGCCGACAGAGAGCCGGCCACCGCCGACAGGCTCAACGAGAAGCGCCGGGTGTAACCCAGTTTTTCCAGCTCCGGCGACGCCAGTGATGCCAGGGAGGCGGAGCTGGCGGCGCCGGAACCCGACACCGCGCCCAGCAACGAGCCAGTGACGATGGTCGCCACCCCCAATGGGAAGCGCCGATAACCGGACAACCGGTGCCCCACGGCGAACAGGTCCCGTATCACGCCGCCACGCAACAACAGCTGCGCCATCAACAGATACAGCGGCACGATGGACAGGGAGTAAATCGACGCGGTGTAGAACGTATCGGAACCAAGAATCCCACCGAGCACGTCCACACCGACCACCAGCACGATGCCCAACATGCCGGCGCCAAACAGCACCGTGGCCACGTTCTGGCCGAGCACCAGGAAAGCGGCGAACCAGGCCAGCACCATCCAGATAATCTGCGTATTCGACATGGCGCCGGCTCAGTCCTGTTCGAGGTAGTCCGCGGCACTCGGCGGAATGGTCCCGCCCTGCTCCTCAATCAACTCCGCCCACAGGCGCGCGGTGGCCTTGCCCGGATGCCCGGCCTCCTCCATCTGTTCGATCCAGCGAATCCAGGTACGGCTGGCGGCATCCTGCAAATGCCCGGCCATGTCGTCGGACAGCTCGTTCAGTTCCACGAAGGTGGCGCCCGCCTTCTGGGTCCTGGCCCGCACCGCCTCTTCCTGCTGGTCAATATGAGCGGCGTTATCCAGGGCTACCTGACGGGCCACCCGGTCCCAGGTGGCGCGCTGTTGTTCAGTCAACCCGTTCCAGGTCTCATCGGTGACCGCCAGGTAGCTTTCCCAGTGCCCCATGGAAATGCCGGTGATGGAGTACTTGAGCAGGTCCTCGAACGAGTACGATGGCCAATCCGCCACCGACAGGATGGTGCCAATCACCGTCTTGCGGGACAACGCTTCATAGGAGTCGGCGCTGGTCATGGTCACCGGCGTCGCGCCCAGTTCCTGCAGCAGTATGGTGTGCAGCGCGGAGCCGGCGCGGATCGGCGCGCCTTCCAGGTCGTCCGGAGAATCCAGCACCCTGCCTATGGTGGATAACGAATAAGCGGAAGTGGCTCCCAGCGGCCAGCCGCGCAACCCCTTGCTGCCCAATTCATACTGGTAAAAAGTCTTGCCGTCGGCCAGTTCCTGGTCGGAGTCCATCAGTGTCTGAAGCGCCTTGGTGACCATCACCGAAGTGGTACTCAGTGTTGGCAGCTGGGTCACGTCGGACAGCGGGAAACTGCCTTCGTGGTAGGGTGCCAGCAGCGGCGCGGCCACGGAAATGGTGCCGGTCTTCAGCGCATCCCATTCCCGCCCCGGTGTCACCAGGGAGCCGGAGTAGAAACGCACGAAGGAAAGGTCCGTTTCCTTTTCCATGGCGTCCACGAACGGGTCCATGTGCTGCCCGACCCAGAAATGCTGCTGCCCCATGCCCGCGGAAATCCTCAAAGGCGCGGCGGCGGACACCGCCGCCATCACCGTGAGTGTCATAACCAGAAGCAAACGTACCATGCGCATAAAGATGTCCTCCCCGGCAACGCAACCGGCTTATCCGTGCTGATGTTGGGAGCGCAGGAACCATCCCGCGGCGGTTGCGGTGAACCGCCGCGACCTAGCCGGACGCTGTTTGAGTTTCGCTGATACGGAGCCGCAACCGCGCCTTCAACACCTTGCCATTGGCGTTGCGAGGCAGCGGCTCTTCAAGAAAATCGATGAAATCAGGGATTTTGTAATCGGCCAGATGTTCGGCGCAGTAGGCCTTGAGACGGGCGGCGCTGATCCCCGGGTCGTCGCGGACCACGAACAGTTGGATTTTCTCTCCCAGCACCGGATCAGGCCGGGCCACCGCGGCACACTCGATCACGCCGTCGAGTCCCTGCAGCAACCCTTCCAGTTCGGCGCTGTAAATGTTGTAGCCGGCACGGTTGATCATGTCCTTCTTGCGGTCCAGCACACGCACGTAACCGTTTTCGTCCACCGAGCCGATGTCCCCGGAACGCCAGTAGCCGCCGGCAAATTCGGCACGGTCCGCCTCCGCGTTGTTCCAATATCCCGGCGTCACCATGGGGCCGGCGATCCACAACTCGCCGGCCTCGCCCGGTGGCCGTTCGCGACCATTGGAGTCCATCACCTTGATATCACCGCAGGTGACCACCCGGCCGACACTATCGGCGTGCCGGGCGGCCTCACCCAACGGCAGGATGGTCGCCGGTGAACAGGTCTCGGTGGCCCCGTAGGCGTTGACCAGTTGCAGGTTCGGCAACCGTTCCGCCAATCGCTCGATGGTGGCTTCCGGCATGGGCGCGCCGCCGAAACCGCCGAGACGCCAGGCGGACAGGTCATAGTGATCAAAGTCCGCCCGCAGCAGGCAAAGGTTATACATGGCGGGCACCATCACCGTGTGCGTGATCCGCTCCCGATCGGCCAGAGCCAGGAAGCGCTGGGCATCGAATTCCCGCTGAATCACCACGCAGCCGCCCACATGGAACAGGGTCAGAATCACCGCCACCACACCGGTGACATGACTTGCCGGCACCACCAGCAACGAGCGCTCGTTTTCACCCAGCGCCATGGACTGCTCAAAGTGCAGCAGGCTGTGCAGCAGATTCAGGTGGGTCAGGCGCACCCCCTTGGGGCGTCCGGTGGTGCCCGAGGTGTACAGCAGGATGGCGGTATCATCCTCCTGAGGGGTGGGCAGAGGCAGGCGCGGGGCGCCTTCCTTCAGCAGGGCCTCGAACGGTTCGGCGCCGGCGACCTCGCCACCCACCGCGAAGCGGAACGCCAGCGCCGGCAAGGTTTCCCGACCGCTGACTTTATCGCCCTGAACATCGTCATGAATCAGCACCTTGGCCTGGCAGTGATAAAGGATATAGGCCAGCCCGGATTTGGATTCGCGGATATTGACCGGCACCACGATGGCACCGAGCCGCAGCGCCCCCAGCAGCGCCAGCACGAACTCGTTGCGGTTGGCCATCAGCAAGGCGATCCGGTCACCGGCCGCCACACCGCGCCGCGCCAACTGAGCCGCGATATGTTGCATGCGCCGGTTGGCCTCCCGGTAGGTCAGCCGCTGGCCATCACAAACCAGGCACTCATTGTCCGGCGCCCGACTCACGGCGCGACGAAAGGAGGCCAACAGGTTGGCCGGTCTGGCGGCGTAGCAACGCACCAGGCGATCGCCAAAGTGATACTCATGGCGAACAGCGAAGGGGGCCTTATCACCCATACAGGTCACCCATATAGATCTCTCCCGAACTGCCGGCTCCATGTTGTTCTTCTCATTCCATTGTTAGGGGGTGGCCCGGGAAGACTCGTCGTCCGAAGCGACGATTTGCCCATTGGGCGGGGAATCTATCCTCTTTCCGGAGGTCTTCTTAAAGTGTGTGCGCTTACCCACCAAACTCTTTGTCTCATTTTGAAATAATTCCTATCGGTATGGACGATTTTTTATTCCGTCTAATATGTTAGAGGAGCTCATTACTGCTCAATTTGCGATCGATTTCACTCCCGAATGACATATTTGGAAATTATTTTCGTCGCCCCCTCCTCTTCTCATTTCACTTTTCCCATGAACGCATCCAGGTAGTGAACACCCGCTCGCGGCAAAGGCCGGCACCGCCGACAAATGGCGAAAAACATTTCAGCTCATCGACTTCCGCATGCAACCCATTGTTTTAAAAGAATTATTCACATGGTCATACGACTTAAGGAGGGGTTCGCGAAGCCCTTGAAAGGTGCTTACCATCGGTATATCGCCCTTCTTCACGCGCGGGGGAAAAGCGCGAAGACAAGGGGCTTCGGGCGCTCCAGGCATTTCGTCGAAACCGACGATTGTTACCATTCGGTCACAGAGACAACCATAACGTCGACAGGGAGTACGCCCGTTCCCCATTAAGGCCCGCGAAACGGGTATACTTGCACGTCTTCTAGGGTGCCTCCGGGATGGAGGTCCTCTCTCGGGAGAAACTACCTTCGGAAGGGCGAAGGGAGGCATAGGGGCATAATTCAAAACAGCGGCCCCTTCTATCAATAAACTTCGAAGAACACAGGACGAATAACAATGGCACTTAAGTGGACCAGCAATCACGAAGGGGGTCAGGCTACTCCTGCCCGTTCCCAACTCCGTACCAGCATCAAAGCCGCCGCTATCGGCTCGGCCATCGGCCTCGGCACCCTGATGTCGGCTCCGGCCATGGCGCTGAAAACCGATTTCGGCATGGAATATCGTGCTACCGCCTTCGCGGCCAGCTCCGATGCCTTCGATACCGGTGCCGCCGGCACTTCCGAAACGGATACCGGTTTCGGCCATTTGATCCGCGTCAAAGCCAACTTCCTGGATGAAGACACCGGCATCTCCGTCTACACCAGCGTGGAACTGGCTGGCGACCGCTGGACCGGTGATAACCGCGGCTATAACACCGCCAACTCACAAGGGTTCAATACCGGCAGCCGCGGCGACAATGTTCGCCTGGATCTCGGCTATGTGCAGATTCCGGTGGGCCACACCATCTTCCGCGTGGGCCGTCAGGCCACCAGCTACAACAACTGCTTCCTGGTCTGTGACGACCGCCGTGACCGGCTCCTGATGATCCAGCCCCTGAACAAAACCACCTCCATGGTGCTGGGTTACGACCGCCGCTCCGATACCACCCCATTCGCCAACCAGGACAACGGCGACATGGCTCTGCTGGGTGTCACTGGCAAACTGAGCGATAGCTGGAATGCCGGGCTGCTCTACGTGCAGTGGATGAACAACTACGACGGGGTCACCCCGCATCCGGGCGGCGGCGCAAATCCCTACGCACTCAACAACGTGACCCTGTTTTCCGGTTATGTGACAGGCGGTCTCGGCGATGCCGTGAAGGGTACCCTGGGCTTCAACTACTTCAGCAACGGTAACGTCGAAACCGCTGCGGACGATCAATACTTCACCGATCAGTCTCCGTCCGGCTATCTGCGCCTTGAGGGCGATGTCGGTGCCGTTGGCTGGGGCGTCCAATACGTCCTGTCCCGCGATGGCGGTCTGATTGCTCCCGGCTTCGATACCTATTCCAGCCTGATCAACAACAATCCGGACGCCACCCAGAGTGCCAACAGCATGTACACCATGGGCCGGACTCTGGGCCTCAAGGACATGGACGAGGATCTGGTGATCGGTAAGCTGACCTGGAATGTCACCGACAAGTTCGCTGTTACCGGCGCCGTGGGCCAATTGTCCGTGGATACCGGCACCGTGGACGACGACAGCATGGTCTACGATCTGCAGTTCGCCTATCAGGTCAACAAGGCGCTGCGCACCTGGTTGTCCGTGGGCATGCTGGAAAAAAACAAGGCTGGCTTGCTGGCCGGCAACGGCCTGGTTGGCTCTCTGGCGGGGATGAACACCTTCGCCGACGACGACGTGAAAGCCGCCAGCCTGAACATGACCGTGAACTTCTGATTGTTTTCTGAATCAGTAACCCTCCGGAAAGGGGCGGCTCAAGCCGCCCCTTTTCTTTTGTCCGCTCCCCGTCCACGCTGATATTGCCCCGCCGACGATAACCACGGAGGCTCTTCCGGCTACCGCCCATCTCTGCCGCCTCAGGACATCAGCACACGCCTCCGCGCCGATCCCCACACCTCTCAGCCGCTTTCCACGGGGAATGCCCCGCTGTCAGCACACGATTCGTCCTCGCCGGGAAGAGCCAACATTTCCATTCCTGACCGCTCTCGAAACACCCTTCATCACGCCATGATTATTTAATTCAACCAGGTTTATATATTTTCACATTTTCCCTTTTCATTTTTGTATTAATAGAACAACCGTCCCACACTTTAAATAATGATTTTATTAACCCGTAACTCAGCCTTTCTATCTCTATTTAAGATTAGAAACATTCCCAGCAGTATAAATTTCACATCTCGTCGGAAACGACGATTGTTACCGTTTCTCCATGAAGGGAAAGATAAGCTGACCGGGGCGTATTAATACGCTTATGCATAAATACACTTCGGCAATTAAGAGCCTTCCAAAATAAGGCAGGCTCACTCGGGAGAAACTGCCTTCGGAAAGGCACGAGGGACATCGGGGATTGGCACACGGGTACAAATCAACACCGGGTGTGGTCGCCATGGCGCATCGGCGCCGTCCGAAGTTCCCAAATACCAATAAACTTCGAACAATAAAGGGCAACAACAATGGCATTTAAGTGGACCGATAAACAAAACACACCGCTGACCACCAGCACCCCTTCAAATCAACTCCGAAAAAGTATTAAAGCCGCCGCGATCGGCTCCGCCATCGGCCTCGGCACTCTGATGTCGTCCTCCGCCATGGCTCTGAAAACCGACTTCGGCATGGAATACCGCGCCACCGCCTTCGGCGTGACCTCCGACGCTTTTGACACGGGCGCCGCTGGGACATCAGACACTGATACCGGCTTCGGCCATCTGATCCGGGTAAAAGGCAACTTCCTGGATGAGGACACCGGCATCTCTGTCTACACCAGTGTGGAGCTGGCCGGTGACCGCTGGGTGGGTGACAGCCATGGCGCCGCCTCTCCCGCCAACGATCAGGCTTTCAACACCGGCAGCCGCGGCGACAACGTGCGCCTGGACCTGGGCTACGTGCAGATTCCGGTAGGCCACACCATCTTCCGCGTGGGCCGGCAGGCCACCAGTTACAACAACTGCTTCCTGGTGTGTGACGACCGTCGTGACCGGGTGTTGATGATTCAGCCCCTGAGCAAGAAGACCACGCTGGTGGCTCTATACGATCGCCGCCAGGATTCCACACCTTTTGCCAACCAGGACAATGGTGATATGACCACGCTGGGCATCACCAGCAAAATCACTGACAACGTGAATGCCGGCCTGGTCTACGTGCAATGGATGAACAACTACGACGGCAGCATCGCCTACCCCGGCGCTGCCACGCCCTACGTACTGTCCAATGTCACCCTGTTCTCGGGCTACGTCAGCGGCGGCCTCGGTGACGCCGCCAAAGCCACCCTCGGCTTCAACTACTTTTCCAATGGGAATGTGGAAGGTGCCGCCGACGACCAGTACTTTACCGATCACGCCCCCTCGGCCTACCTGCGCCTTGAAGGCGACGCCGGTGTCGTGGACTGGGGACTGCAGTACATCATGTCCAAGGACGGCGGTTTGATCTCCCCCGGCTTCGACACCTACTCCAGCCTGATCAACAACAATCCCGATTCCACCCAAAGCCCCACCAGCATGTATCGCATGGGTGGCACACTCGGGGTCAAAGGCTACGATGAGGAAGTGATCGCCGGTAAGCTGACATGGAACCTCACCGACAAGTTCGCCGTTACCGGCGCCGTGGGTCAGTTGTCCGTCGACAACCCGACCATCAACGCCGATGACGACAGCATGTTCTACGATCTGCAGTTCAGCTATCAGGTCAACAAGACCCTGAAAACCTGGCTGTCCGTGGGCATGCTGGAGGAAAACAAAGCCGGCATGTTGTCCAGCAACGGCCTGGTCGGTCCTCTGCCCTCGGCGGCGTTCGCCGATGACGATGTGAAGGCCGCCAGCCTGAATATGACCGTCAACTTCTAAGTTCCCAGTTCCGTGTGGTGAGGGCAGTCCAGGATGGACCGCCCTCCGTGGAATCCACTTGGATTCACTGCACCATACCGCGCGGCATGAGGGTCCCTTCGCCCTGTTGTCCGCCTCTCGTCGCGTCACCTGCGGATCGTGCCATTTCCGCTGGTACGCGGCGCTTTTTCATGCGGGCCGGAGAGCCTGACACTGGACACTCCCCCTTCAGTTGCGCAAACTCCAAGGGACGTCCGGGCCGGCCTGCTCCGACCCGCCCCCTCAATGCGGTAGAAACGGAAACATCCATGAATAACAGCCCCCGTCGAGCCCTGCTTGGTCTCCTGGCGGCCGCCTTTGTCAGCGGTTGCGCCAGCCAGAACCTGGACACTGAAAACGCACTGGAAATGGTCGACTCTCCGGCCGGGCTGAACACGCCCAAACCGGAATGGAAGACGCCGTTCTGGGAGCGTGGCGCCAGTGAACAAGGTGCCGTCACCGCATTCCAACGTCGCGACGAACCCCTCAATAATGTCGGCGTACTGGTACAGGGGCAGCTCGGCAATGCCGATGCCTTCTGGAGCACGCTCACCGAAGGCGCTCCGGAACACGGTTTCGTGATTGTCCCCACCGGCACCCTGCGTGACGCCCTGAGCAATACCCGGGGTTGCGGCAACGCCCCGCTGCAAAGCGAGAGCTGCCTTGACGGCCTGACCACCTACCCGGGCGTTCGTCTGTTGGTGGAAGTGGTTCCCGCCGGCCAGAATCAATTACAGGTTTCCCTGCGCGATACCACCCGTGAAGGCGTCTCCACGGTGACCCTGGGCACGGACAGCAATGGCGGTGCCGACGCGCTGCTGGATGAGCTGGCCGCCCGCGCCGACAGCGCCCGCTGGTCGGTTCGCGCTTTCGACGGTGGTGATGGCCATATCTATATCCCCGTCGGCCGGCGCAACGGGCTGGCACTGGGCACCGAACTGGAAGTACGGCAGCCGGGACAGGCGATCCAGGCGCCGTCCGGTCAGGTGATCGGCTGGCGCCCCGGCGCCGTCGCCGGCAAGGTGAAGGTGACGCAGTGGGTTGGCGAGGGTCTGGCTGTGGTCGAGACCACCTCGGGCAGTGCTCCCAGCCCCAATGACTGGCTCACCCTGCCCCGTAAGAAAAACTGATCCGGACGGGAACCAGGATCGCGGCCTTCTTCATAAGGGCCGCGATCCTCTCTCCCATTCCGTGCCTCAGCGCCGCTTCATTCGATACAGGCCGCCCTTGCGGTCAGCACTGAAGTAGAGATCGCCGTTGGCGGCTTCCACCACATCATTGAACACGCCGGTGGGCGGCAAGCCCTGAAGCTGGGGCAGCCCCACCGGCAGTTCCTCCGCCAGCACGCGCTGATCGCCCCGGATCGGGTCCACTTCCAGCAGACGGCGCTTGCCCACTTCCATCACCAACAGCTTGCCTTCCCGGGTCAGATCGATGCCTTCCGGCAAGACCAGGTCGTCGCGGATCAGACGGCGGGACCAGTCCTCGGTATCAAACGCCCACAGATTGCCGCCGGCATCGGCGACATACAGCGTCGAGCCCTCCTTACTCAGGGACAAGCCGGCCGGCCCTTCCAGGTCCTCCACCACCACATCCCGTTTTTTGCCTTCCTTGCCTGACACCCGCACCAGATTGCCGTTGGCCAGTTCCGCCACCAGCAGGCTGCCATCGTTAAGGCGGACCACATCGTGGGGCGCCTTGAACTCATGCAGGGAGCGTTTCAATTCACCACTGTGCCGGTCGAACTCCTGCACCACGCCAGCGGCCCAGCTGGCGGTGACTACGGTGTCCTGATCCGCCCAGATGTTCATCGGGTATTCCAGGTCCGAGCCCCATACCCGCGCCAGCTCATGCACCTTGCCTTCGCCCACCGCATAGCGGCGCAAAGCGAACACATCGGCGATGTAGATGTCATCGCCGACCACCGAAAGCCCCGCCGGCGCGGCCAGATCCGAACGCACCAGGGTGCGGACCTTGCCGTTTTCCGGGTCCACTTCCTGGATCGAGTTATCCGCCATGTTGGAGACATAGATACGCTTGCGCTTGTGGTCCACGGCCAGGTTATCCAGGGCCGGTTTCAGAGTCGCCAACGTGGTTTTGGCACCACTGTCCACATCCACGCGCACCAGCTCACCAGTTTTGGTATCCACCACGTAGAGCCGCCCTTCGGCATCGAAATTCACCGCCGCCGGGATCTGAAAACCCCGCGCCACGGTTTCCATCTCGCCGCTGTCCACGTCCACGCGGACCACTTTGCCCTTGAACCACAACGGCCCGTACAACTTGCCGTCGGCGCCGAATTCAAAACCATTGAGGCCGCCCATGTCTTCCTTGATCTTACGCACCGGCGCTTCACCCTGGCGGTCGATTTCGTAGAGCGCATCCCCCATGAACACCTGGGTGGCGAATAACCGGCCTTCCTTGTTATAGGCCAGGGAGTTGATGCCCGGCAGGCCAAGGGCGGCGTCACGCACTTCGCCATCGGCATCGCGAATGCGCAGGATACCGCTGAGATAAGAGGTCCATGCCATTTCGCCGTCGGGCCCGAAGGCGACATCGTCGGCCATGCCCTCATCCGGCCCTTCAAACACCGTCACCTTGCCACTGTTGATGTCCACGCGATTAAGCGATTGCCCCACCACGCTGCCAGCGTACAAACGTCCTTCAGCGTCCACACCCAGTCCGTGCACACCCAGATATGGCAGGGGGCCGACCACGGCCCTGGGCACGTCGTAGCGCGCCTCCTGGGCCTGAACGGCACTCCCGAATGACAGACACAACACCAGCGTCATCCAGCGCCATTGAGTGCGGGGTCGACAATACATACAACTCTCCATTCCGTGTCCTGGTCATACCGGCACTTCGCCGGACAAAGTCGCAGATTAGCAGGCCGGGCTATTTCAGGCGATCCAGCCAACGCTGGCCGCGATTGGAGGCCAGCCCATCGGCCCAGCGGGTGGTTTCCGGCAGACGGTAGCGGGTGACACAGGCCATCACCCACTCCAGCGCCGTGGCCAGGGAAAGACGATGGCCCGGCGAGATGAACAACGGCTTGACCCCTTGCCGGGTTCGCAGCACCGCGCCGATCACCTCATTGCCATCACGCAGCGGCACCCAGGCACCGCGCCGGTCCGACACCGGGTCATGGGTGCCGAGCAGACGGCTTTTCGCCACGCCGATACTGGGCAGGCCGGTCAATACACCAAGGTGGGACGCCACCCCCAGGCGACGAGGGTGGGCGATGCCCTGCCCATCACACAGCAGCAGATCCGGCGTGACTTTCAGCGACGCCAGGGCCCGCATGACCACGGGACATTCGCGGAAGGACAACAAACCGGGCACATAGGGGAAAGAAACCGGCAAACGGGCCAGAGCGTGGTCCACCGGTTCCAGGGTGGCGGCATCCAGCACCACCACCGCGGCGCGGGCAGTGTGTTTGTCCTCGAAGCCCACATCCACTCCGGCGACAGTGCGCACCACGGGAAGCTGATCCTCGGTGATCACGGCGGTGGCGGTTTTCCGCTGCAAGGCGACGGCATCCCGGGGCGTCAAACCCGCCCACTCCTGTTCCAGACTCATCCGCGTTCGATCCTCGCTCGCCATCGACAGAGGAGGCAGGATGCGCCAGTCCCGGCGATGATGCCAGAGTCGGTTAGTATCAGGAGCTGGCCAGACCGGCCTCACCGGCTGGAGCCGGCGGAGCGGGCACCCACAGCGGATGCGGTCCGGCCCGTCGCAAACGCCGCACCCGCAGCCACTCCACCGCCGCCAGGCTGGCCGCCACCGCCCACAAGGCGGTGTTGACCAGATAGATGTGTGGCTCGCCCCAGGAAGCGAACCCTTCCAAGCCGCCCTGCACCAAAGGAACCAGCAGGTACAGCGCGATACAGCCACGCAGCCCCCACCGGCACATGGCCAGTGGCGCTGCCCGCAGGGCGAGCAGCAGGGTCAGCACCAGCACTGCCAGGAAAGAACCCTTTTCCGACCAGGCCACGGCACCGGCCCATGGTGAATGGCTGACCACCTTGTTGGCGATACAACTCACCGCGAGCCCCGCCATCACGCCAAAAGTCACCCCCAGCGTCACCCGCAGCATAATGATGGCGGACCGGCTCGGCCCCTGGCGGTCGGTACGCCGCTCCGCCCACATCACATTGCCGGAAAAGAACAGCAGACATCCCAACAGCCCGAGAACAAAGTACAGGCTGCGTACCAGCAATCCGCCATAGTCGCCGAAGTGCAGGGAGTAGACCGGCGACAAAGCGGCATGGTTGAACGGCCGGTTGCCGGGGCTGGTGACGGTCAGGGTACGGGCGTCATCACCGGCCAGCACCACGTGGGCGTGATGGGCGATCCAGCCAGGCACGGACCCGGCCACATCCACCACCGCATTGCGGTCCCCATATTGCTGGAGCTCGATCCAATCCACCCGCAAATCCGGCAGCTCGGCGCGGGCGGCGGCCACGTAAGCCTCCACGCCGGCCATTTCCGCCGCTTCACCACTGGCCTGCGGTGTTGGCCAGGCCTCGGTGGCGTCGGTGATGGCCTGCTGCAATTGCGGCCCGAATACCAGGGTGCCCGCCACCAACGCCAGCAATGCGAAACAGCCCATGGCGGCGCCGGTAATGGCGAAGATGGCGTGGAAGGGGAAGCTGATGACACCGACCAGATTGTGCAGGTTCTTCCAGTAACGCCGCAGGTTGCCCTGATGGCGCAGAGCGAAGAATTCCTTCTTCAGTTTGGGCCAATGGATAACCAGCCCGCCAATCAGGGCGGCGCCGTACAGCACCGAGATAATGCCCATCAGATAAAGGCCGACCACCGGCAGCGCCAGCTTGTAATGCAGCTCATTGATGAACTCGGCCAGTTCCGAGCGCGGCTTTTTGACCCGTTCGCCGGCGGCGCTGAAATCACTGGCATGGTCGAATTGCCATTCCTGATTGGCGTCCTGCCACAGGGCCACGGGATCGTCCCCCGGCACCAGATACATCAGTTTGGCCGCCTCCGGCGTGACCGCCAGCACCTGGTCCAGCAGTGCCTGGAGGTCGCCCTCACCGCCGGCGCTTTCGGCGATATAAGGCTCCTGCCAATGATGCAGCTCCTCATGAAACATGTTCAGGGCACCGGCGAAGAACGCCACGAACAGCGCCAGCCCGGCCAGCATGCCCAGCCAGCCGTGCAGATCAATGTGCTTGCGCAGGGTATCCGCTTTCATGCCGCCGCCCCATAAAGTCCGGTGGTTTGCAGCACTATCCAGGCGGCACCGTTGGCGGCCACCAGCCAGACCGCGGTGCGCCAGTGGCTGGCAGGCAGCGCGGCCAGCGTGATCAGCGCCGACCACAAGACCACGGACAACAGCAAATACAGCACCAGCCATTGCCGCCAGTCCACCGGCAGTATCGCCGCCAACAGGCCGCACAGCATCAAAGCCAGTGGCAGTCCCAGCACGGTTCCGAGCAGCGCTCTCATGAACGGGGCCGTCCCTGGGCCCGGTAACCGTCCACCAGATGGCCCACCAGCATCGGCAACACCATGCTCCCCAGGGCAAACACCCATAAACCGGTAAACAGCCCCACACCAACCCCCCAATGCGCGGCCCAGCCCGCCAGCCCGCCCAGGATCATCAGCAGCCCGCCGAGGCGGGCCGCCGGTGGCAACGGTAACGCCAGCAGCCGCTGCTGCCGATCGGAGAAATAAAGCAAGGCGGCGCCCAGCAAGGTCACCGCCACCAGAAGTAGCGTCATGAGGAGTGAGATAACAAATTATGATAACGATTCGCATTTATAACCCCGCTGGCGGGACAGGGTCAAGGCGGGCGCACCGGAAACGGGCCGGACTCAGGTTACCCGGACAGGGAACGCATAATACGCTGGGCCGTGCTGATGGCTTCCGGGTCGAGACGGTCCCAATCCACCGAGTCCCGATCGGGCACCCACACGTCGGTGAACGCGGCGGCATCCGCCACCGCCATCTCCGGCGACAGCAGCGGCACCCGCAACCATTGTCCGCGTAAGCCGCCGGCTTGAGACACTTCCCGGAGCCATTCAACGGGCCGGCGATGCAGGCGCACGGATGAAAACACACAACCGTCGGTCTCTTCGGAGACCGCGCAGTCAAGCCGCGCATCCCGTTCATGGCTGACCTGATGCCGCCATAATGCCGAGCCGCCGATGATCACCAGGGAGGGAAATGCCAAGCGCAAGGCAGTGGCCAGATGCTCATCGGCCAGAACCTCGCCGACCGCGCAACGGACAAACACCGGCCTCGGCGGCGCCACCTGCCGCACCCGGCCGCTCTCCAGCCAGCGCAGCACCAGCGCCATCGCCTCTGCGTCGCTGCTGCCGCTTTGCTTGATGTCGGCCAGAGTGAACACCGGACCCGTTTCGATCATTGGCGCACCGTGAACACGGACTCTTCACGCAATCCCAGCCACTGGCGAATCCGCAGCGCCGGACTGATCACCGAGCAAACCAGGGCAACGCCCGCGGGATGCCGGGCCAGCAGAGCCCTCATGGAGGTCAACAGCTGAACGCGCTGCTGCATTTCGTCAATGACGGCGATACGGTTCGGTAACGGATGGCGCGATTGTGCCAGGCGCAACGTCAGCAGCCGCCCCTGGTACTCCTCCTGCAAGGCGGCGTAAGCACGTTCCACCACGCTGAAGGCACTGAGCCGCTGCACCCCTGTTACTCCCAGCCCACTGCGGCCGGTCCCCGATGTGCCCGGTTCAACGGAGGTACGGCGAGCCCCATGGCTCAGCCAGCGCCACCACCAGGGCCGCCGCCGGGATTCACTCAGATACAGCGCCCAGGCCCGCAGCCGCCGAATATCGCGGCGCAGTTCCCTGGCGCGGGCATGCCGATTACGAGCCAGGGAACGGGACACCGCCAGATACTCCTGCAAGGCTTGCACACGCCCCTGAATCGCGCACAGGGCGAGGTCGACGGGGTAACCCCCGGCATCGATCTGTTCCTGGCATCCCATGGGTCCACCTCACACTGGGGAAAACGGAGCGCTGTTTCCGGGCCATCCACAAGCACGGCAACCGGGTTGTAACTCTAGTCAGTTCGACCGGAATCACCAAAGAGGGAAACAGTGCCGTTTGCGTGAATGGATGTAGCCGATTGTATCGGTTGGGCATGACACCCGCGGTGGCGGGAAAAGAAGATCGCCGACGGCGCGGGGGACCGCCGGAAAAACAACACACCGCCGGGGTGGCGGCGTGTTTTCAGACTGCAACGAAAAGATCAGTTTTGGTTTTCACCGGTAACCGCGTCTTTAACGTCTTCACCGGTTTCCTTGGTTTTTTCCCAGGTATCCTCACCGGCCTGTTTGGTCTTATCCAGGGCTTCCTTACTGGCTTCCTTAGTATCCTGCCAGGTTTGGTCGGCGCTCTCGCCGGCTTTTTCCATGGGCCCTTCGTTGGTCATATCGTCCACGGCCTGATCCACTTTCTCACCCGCTTTCTCCATCGGACCTTCCTGTTGATCGCAGGCCGCCAACCCCAGCAGGGCACCAAACAACACAACGACAAAACCTTTGCTGAACGTACGCATAACTGCTCCTTGCACGTATCCATGAACGTTGCAGCAAATCTAGGCTTTTCCCCGTTTTATGTCAGCTACATGTCCGGCGTTTTCCGGGGATTTTACGAATATTCATGATGATTTTACGAAACGGTATAACGGGTACCAGGCAATAAATTGAGCATTTTATGGACGATATATATCACCGTCAGCGCCACCACCACCGCCACGGTAATGGAACTGAATCGGTACAGCGTCTGATAAATGGCATCCTGCTGTGGCAATAAATACTGCCCGAAAATCACCGCGATAGTGGTTGCGCCGGCGAAACCCACGCCACTGACACCTTCCTGCACATGCCGTCGGGCAAAAAACATCAGTGCCACCCAATAAAGCGGGCCTACCAATAGCCAGTTTGAATACCAGTCGTATAACAGCAGCTGAATCAACAGCGCGGCATTGCAACCCAGTAACACGCCCACCGCCCGTGCACGACCGTACTGCAGCGCACCGGCATAGGTCATCGGGAACAACATCAACAAAGTGGTGACCTGGGCGGACAACGAATCGCGCAAATCAAAAATCTGGAAGACCAGGAAACTGACGGTGGCGACCGTCGACCCCAGCAACACCTGGTGCCGCAACTGCTCCGGACTCTTTTGTGGTGGCGAGGGGGGCGCGGCGGCCCGCTTCGATGGAAACAGACCGCACAGTAACCAGGCCACCGCCACCGTCAGCAGTGAGGCCGCCACATTGGCCTTGGCCATGCCGCCAAAATCCATGTCCGGATAACTGGCGAAATGGAACAGCACGCTGGAGGAGACCAGGCCATTGGCGCCGAACAGGAAAAAGCGCCCGCTGGCCATGCAATAGAAACGAATGGCGAACAGCGACCAGGCCAGAGGGGTCATCAATAGCGGCTGGTCACCGAACATGCCGGCCAGCACATAGACTTCCACCACGTTGACCAGCGACGCGGCCACGAACTGCAGGCTGGCATGGGCGCTGAATCGCGGCACCATGCCCAGCAGCAGCACCGGGTAAACGCAGAAAAACAGGCCGGTGCTCCACTGGGTCAGGTGGGCGAAGCCGAACCCGATCAGGGAACCCAGGCTGATACGCAGGCATTGCCGGAATTGATCCGGAGTCAAACTGTGAGCGTCACGTGCCGCCATACCGGCCCCGCTCAGTACAGGTAGTGCAGCAGGGAGAGAACGCGGATCTGCAGCCAACCGAAGCCGTGACTGAGCCACGCCAGTCCATCCCGTGGATAAAGCTGCACGGTGGTACGCGCGCCGACCCGCAAGGGCGGTTCTTCCTCGCTGTCTTCCAGTACCAGCCGCACCCGTACCCTTTGCGCATCGCGCACCCAGCGATCGGTATTTTCCACCTGAGCCAGCTGGCCGTCCGGCACGCCCTGGCCGTCACGCACCCCTTTTCCCATGGATTGCACCCGGGCCTCGAATACCCGCCCGGGCCAGGCATCGAAAACGATCTCGGCACGGTCACCGGGGTGTACGTCGCGCAGGCTCTTTTCGCGGAAATCCGCCGCCACCCAGACCGGCGCGTCGGCGATCAGACTGACCAGGGGTTCACGGGCACGGGCATAGGTCCCCGACTCCAGTTGCAGGTTGTCCACCACCCCGGCCACCGGTGCGCTGATGCGGGTCCGCGACCAATCCAGCCGCGCCTTTTCCAATTCGTTCATGGCCTGCGCCAGGGCCAGATTGTGCTCCTTGTCCTCGCCCAGACGGGTTTCCAGGCTGCGGATGGTGGCGCGGGCCGATTCCAGTTCGGACTCGGCGTTATCCACCGCCAGTTCGCCCTGTTCCCATTCCTGACGCGACACCGCCCCGCCCTCGAACAGATTCTTCAGCCGCTGCCGCTGCCGTCGCGCTTCCTCCAGCGTCGCCCGGGCGCTGGCCTCGCGGGCCCGGGCACCGGCCAGATCCGCCAGCAACACTGCGTTATCCTGCCCGGCCTCCGCCACCCGCAGTTCCGCGCCATCCATGATCAGCCGGTAATCCTGCTCCGCCACGGTGAACAGCAGCTCCCCTTGATTCACCTGATCGCCGTTGGTCACCGCCACGCCGGTCACTTCACCGGCCACCTGCGGCGCCACCTGCACCACATAACGCTGCACTCGCGACAAGGTGGTCAAAGGCGCATGCAGGTCCATCCAGACCACATAAGTGAATACCAGGGCGAACACCACCAGGGCACGGCGCACCCAGCGGCTGAACTGCTGTTCGGGGGTCATCAAAGGCTCCGTTGGAGAGGGAGGCCGCGCATTGTATAGCAATAGGGGCGGCCATCGTGACCACATGGTCATAGATGTACGCTGGGAGCCCCGCGGCGCCCTTGCTATGCTTCCTGGCGGAGGGCCAGGAATGAAGCGCATTGGACGACAACTGGGCGGCTTGACCCAGTTGATCACCGCCATGGGGAGTGAAATCACCCAGGTGGTACAAGACATGCACGGCGCCATCGCCAATCCGCTGGGCTGGCGCGGCGCCGACTATGTGCCGGCGCCGCGAATCTACGGAGCCGTGCGCCTGGGCCTGCGCCACGCCGGAGACGTCGCCGCCCTTGGCGCCCTGGCCGCGGATCCCTATCGCCGGGTCAGCTATCTCGATCTGCAAAGTGTCCTCAATGGCGTCTTCGGCCAGTTGCTCAGTGCCCAGCGCAGCCACTACGCCCTGCCCATGACGCTGCATCCGGCACGGCCGGAGCCGGAGCGCGACACCCTGGTGCTGTATCTGCACGGCCTGTGCATGAATGAAAGCTGCTGGCGGCACACCGCGCAGCAGCGTTTCAATCAGCGTCTCGAAAGTACCTTCAATGCGGATATAGCCTATCTGCGCTACAACACCGGCCGTCACATTTCCGACAATGGCGCCCGCCTGTCCCGGCTGCTTGAACACACGCCTCTGCCACCGCGGCTGATCCTGATCGGACACAGCATGGGCGGCCTGCTCGCCCGCAGTGCCGTGCATCATGCCCGCCAGCACGGCCACCGCTGGGTGGAGCGGGTGTCGCACCTGGCCTGCCTCGGGGCGCCCCATCAGGGCGCTCTGCTGGAGCAGGTGGGCAACCAGGCCAACCGGCTGCTGGCGGTAACCCCCTACTCCCGCCCGCTGATGCGGCTGGGCAATCTGCGCTCCGACGGTATCCGCGACTTGCGCTTCGGCTATGTGGTCGAGGAACAGTGGCAAGGTCTGCCGGAAGATGCGCCGCGCCCAGGCAGCAAAGTGCCGCTGGACGACCATATCGAGCATCTGTTTCTGGCCGGCACCCTGAGTGAGCACCGTACTCCCGCACCGCTGGGCGACTGGCTGGTGGGGGTCGACAGCGCTCTCGCCCGCCGCCTGTATCCGGACGCGCCGCAACTGACCCGGGCCCAGTTCCACGGCATGGGCCACATGGCCATGCTCGGTGACGCCCGCACCTACCGTGCTCTGAGCGACTGGCTGGCGCTGTGAAGATAACGTGCCGCCTGTGTCGGGCCAGCGATGCCCGGCTCTTCACCAGTGTGGAAGGCCGCGATTATTGGCGCTGCTCCCGCTGCCATCTGACGTTTCTGGATCAGAGCCAGTTGCCCGGCCGTGATCAGGAAAAAGCCCAATACGATCTGCACCAGAACGATCCCGGAGACGCCGGCTATCGCCGCTTTCTGGATCAGGTGGCGGCGCCACTGGCCGAACGGTTGCCGGCTGGCGCCAACGGGCTGGATTACGGCTGCGGCCCCGGGCCGGCGCTGGCACGCTTGATGAGCGAACGCGGTTTTGCCATGGCTCTGTACGACCCGCTATATCACCCTGAGGCGGACGTGCTGACACGGCAATATGACTTCGTCACTTGCACCGAGGTGATCGAGCATTTGCACTGGCCCCATCGCGAGTGGACCCGCTTCGCCCAATTGGTGCGCCCCGGCGGCTGGCTGGGACTGATGACCCGCTGGCTTACCGACGACGCTCACTTTCCACGCTGGCACTACCGGCGGGATCCGACCCACGTTTGTTTCTGGAAACCCGAGACCTTCGCCTGGTTGGCGCGGCGGGACGGTTGGGAAGTGGTGTACGCGGAAAACCCGGCGGTGATCTTGCGGCGGTTGGGCTGACGCCGGACGCCGAGGCGCCCGGCATCTGGCGATTACTGCCGCACGCCTTCCACGGAGATAATAATGTCCACCGTTTCCGAGGCCGGTCCCAGATTGGTGGTGATGCCAAAGTCCGCCAATTTCAGAGTGGCGGTCGCCTCCAGCCCCATGCGATAGCCGCCCCAGGGATCATCGCCATAGCCAATCAGCTTGGCGTCCAGAGTGACCGGCTTGGTGACACCATGCAGAGTGAAATCACCGGTGATCCGGGCGCTTTCATCGCCGGTTTTTTCGATCCCGGTACTCTTGAAGGTAGCGGTCGGATACTTGCCCACGTCGAGGAAATCCGCGCCGCGCAGATGCTTGTCACGCTCGGCATGATTGCTGTCCAGGCTGGCGGTCTTGATGGTGGCTTCCACGGTGCTGTTTTCCGGATTGTCGGCGTCCACGGTGAAAGCGCCGTCGAAATCATTGAAGCGGCCGTACAGCCAGCTGTAACCCAGGTGGGAAATCTTGAACATGATGAACTGGTGCTGCCCTTCGGTATCGAAGTGGTAGGTACCGGCGGGCTTATCGGCGGCCAGAGCCGCGGAGCTCAACATCAACGCCGACATCAAAGCCAGCACGGGAGCGGTGAACAGCTTGTACATGGGTTGTTCTCCTTGGATTAACGATGGGATGAAGGCCGGCGGGGCGCCAGGCCGAAAATACGGCGCAAAGTATCGTCGCGATCGATGAAGTGGTGTTTGAGCGCCGCCAGCGCATGCAGCGCGGCCAGCACGATCACCGCCCAGGTAGCCCAGTAATGCACGGCCCCGGCGAGATCCTCGAGACCACTGCGGCGACCGGTCAGCGACGGCACCGAGAACCAATTGAACACCTGGATCGGCGCGCCATCGGCGGTACTGATCAGATAACCGCTGATCATCGCCACCAGCAGCAGCAAATAAAGCGCCCAGTGGGCCAGTCCGGCACCGATTCTCTCCCAGGCATGGTGCTGCTCGGGAGCCTTCGGCGGCGGCGACAGCACCCGCCAGATCAGACGCACCAGCACCGTCGCCAACAGCAGCAATCCGATACTGCGATGCCAGTGCGGCGCGCTGCGATACCAGGGGTGGTAATAACCCAGCTCCACCATGTACAGCCCAAGGCCGAACAAGGCGAACACCACCAAGGCCACCAGCCAATGCAGCCCCACGGTGACGACACCGTAACGCTGATCATCATTGCGCCATTTCATTCTCGATCCCCGGGCGTTTTCACTGATTTCCAATAGCCGAGCCGAAACGCGGACACACAAATCACGCTTAACCGCCGGATATCTTGGCCCAGAAAATGGGCGAACAGGAATCCAATCAATGACGCATTTGCATCAAAAATTTAGATTGGTGTGATAGCGGCTGCCGCAACTTGCCCGGCGAAGGCATCGACAAGAGAGAAATCACCCGGCCACCACCATGGCGATGAACAAGGCGATCAGGGCGAGGGAAATAATGATTGCCAGACGTTTGAGAGTTCCGGCTCCCCGGTTAGACCAATCCATAGCGGCTCCTCCGTTGCCACCAGGACTATAGACAGCCACGGGCCACGGGCGCGAGAAGGGTGTCCTACACATGGAAAGTTTTACATTTATTCCGGGGCATCACGCAACCAGAATTGCATGGTTTTCCGGGTTTCCTCCTGATCCCCCAGGTCACGCCAGCCAAAGCCGGTGGTCAACCCCGCTGCCGGACGGTAGCCACGGCCGCGCCAGAACGGTTCCAAGCCGGTGTATCCCCGCGGCTGACGCGGATCATCCACGGCCCGGACCACGCTACAGAAGGCGGTGGTGGGGAAACCGAAGTCACTGGCGTACAACTCGCGCAAATCGAAAAAGCGATGGCCGATCCCCTGACCTCGATAGTCCGGCAACAGCACCGACTCACCGAAATAATAGACCTGCTCCGGCGAGGGCCCCTGTTGCCGGAACGGCACCAGAAATTCCTCGTCCGCGTCTTCAAGCGGCAATGCCGACGCCACCCCCACCACCCGATTGTATTCCAGCGCCAATACGAACAGGCTGCGGTCGGATCTCGCGTAGCGATCCAGATAACGGCGCTCATAGTCCGGATCCCCATCGTAGAGATAGGGGTAATCGCGAAACACCCGGATGCGCAATCCGGCCAACTCATCCAACCAGGGTTCCACGGCGATCCCGCTCACCGGACGAATTTCCACACTGGACATACTGCTGATCTCCTGATTGCCGCCGTCGATGCTAGATCACCAGAGCCGGTCCGGCCAGTGGCAACCCCCTGAACCGGCAGGCAGTCAGGAATTCAGTTCCACGGCGAAGCGGCGGCGCATCAGCCGATGGTAAAGATCAGGCGCCAGTCGCCACAGCAAACTGGCCATGAGAGTGAAGCGATCCGGGAACAGTCGTTTGTCGCCCCGCTCAAAGGCATCCAGAACGCGCCCGGCCATCCACTCGGCACTGCGCACCCTGCCCACCGAGGAGCGGGCATGAGCGGCGGGTTTACCGTCGAAACCCAGGGCATTGCTTTCGATCGGCGTGGCCAGGAAGCTGGGGTAGACCATCAACACGCCGATACCCTGATCCGCCACTTCGCCGCGCAATACCTCGAAGAACTGCGCCAGCGCGGCTTTGGCGCTGCAGTAACCGGCCCGCCCCAGCACCGGCATCCAACCGGCCATGGAGCCAATGTTGATCACGCAGCCGCCGCTATCGCGCAGCAGCGGCAAGCATCCCAGAGTCAGGGCCACCGGCGCCTCCCAGTCCACCGCCATGACCTGGCGAAGGACCTTCAACTCGGTGCGCGCCGCCAGCGAACGATGGGTAATGCCGGCGTTGTTGATCAACACATCCAGGCGCCCCCGGGCCGCGACCTGTTCAATCAGACGGTCGCGGCCCGGCCCGTCGGTGAGGTCCAGAGCGTAATGCGTCACCCGTCGCGGATCGACGGCGGCCAATTGCGCGCTCTTGTCGGCGAGCGCCGCGGCATCGCGGTCCACCAGAATAAGCCGGTGGCCGCGTTGGAAAGCCGCTTGAGCCAGCGCCCAGCCCAGGCCGGAAGCGGCGCCGGTGATCAGCATGGTGGTTTCCGCGTTCACCGTCATAACTGCCCCCGGGCACGGGCCCGCTCAACGAAAAAACGGAACGTCTGTTCGGAGGTTTTTTCCGGCCGATAGCCGAACTCCTCCTTCAAACGGCGGTTACTGAGCACCGGCCGGTAGCGCAGAAAATTGATTTTCTCCGGCGAGTGGGGCGTCAGCGCCAACCGATGCCCCAGCCACAGCGCCGCGCGCAGCACGCCAGCGGGCAGTTCCAGCACGGGCTTATCCAGTATCGAGGCCACCTGCCGCACGGTGAGGGCGCCGTCGCCGGCCAGGTTGTAAACCCCTTCCGCGCCGGTCTCCACACCACGGACAATGGCACCCACCACATCCCGGTCCCAGATGAACACGAACGGTGAATCGGACCCGGCGATGGCGAGAACCCGCTTGCGCTCGAACAGAGCGGTAATCTGGTTGCGGGTGCTTTCTCCCAGCACCGTGCCCGGTCGCAGGATCAGTTGCCGTAAATCCGGGTGGCGGTGGTGATACTTCGCCAGCATCTCCTCCACCAGGCGTTTATGGTCGGAATAGGCGAACTCCGGATTGCCGCGCAGTGGGTCCTGCTCGTCCAGCCAGGCCGGATTGTCGGGATGGTAGCCGTAGGCGGCGCCGGAACTGGTGACGATCAGTTGGGTAACGCCGGCGATCAGACAGGCATCAAGCACGTTGCGGGTGCCGTTGACATCGATGTCGTGGTCACGTGCCCGGTTGCCGGAGTCCTCCAGCACCGCCGCCAGGTGCACCACGGTGTCGATGCGCCACTCCCGCATCAGCTCCGCCAGGGCCGGATCACGGATGTCGCCCTGTCGGCACTGGAACGGCAAATCCGCCGGCACCCGCAAATCCAGCCCCAGCACGGTGTGCCCGGCAGCCAGCCGCTCGCCAAGCAGGCGACCGATGTAGCCGCCGGCTCCGGTGATCAGAATCCGGCTCATGATGCCTCCTGTTTCGGTTCAGCCTGTTCAGGTTCAGCGCTGCGTGACCAGATCAACGCCAGAATCAGGCCACTGACCAGATGCCACACGCCCCAGAAACCGGCGATCAGAATCATGCCCGCCGCCTGCGGAAAGAACGTGAACAGGATCGCCAGTCCCAGCCCGGAGTTCTGAATGCCCACCTCCAGGGTGACCGCCCGCCGGTCGGCACGATCAAGCCGCATCACCATGCCGGCGAAGGCGCCCAACGCCAGCGCCAGGGCATTCTGGCCAATCACCAGGGCGACGATACGGTGAGCGTTTTGCAGGAATACATCCAGGTTCTTGGCGAAAGCCAGACCAACAAAGGCCAGCAGCACCAGCAAGGTGAACACGCGCATGGGTTTCTGTGCCCTGACCGCGAAACGCGGAAAATGGCGACCGGTCAGCATACCCAGCAGCAGCGGTACCGCCAGGACCAGAACCACCAGCATCAGGATGTTCCAGGGGTTCAGGGCGATTTCGGTAACCAGGTCCCGGGTATGGGGATTGAGCCAGCCGTAAAAGGCGAAATTGAGCGGCGTGAGCACCGTGGCCGCCAGGCTGGACACCGCGGTCATACTCACCGACATCGCCACATTGGCCCGCGCCAGCCAGGTCATGATGTTGGAAAAGGTGCCCCCCGGGCAGGACGCCACCAGAATCATGCCCAACGCCAGACCCGGTTCCACATCCAGCAGCCAGGTCACCGCGCAGGTCAATGCCGGCAACAGAAGGAACTGCGCCAGCAGCCCCGCCGCCGGCGCCTGGGGCATGCGCAACACACGGCGGAAGTCCTCGACGCGCAGGGACAGGGACACACCGAACATCATCAACGCGAGAATCACATTGAGCACGATCAGATTGCCGGTGCTGAAATCAATCGGGGTGTCAGGGCCCATGAAACGGTCTCCCGGTTATTGTTATTGCAGCGCCTGGCGCTGTTTGGCCAGCTCGGCCCGGTAGCTGTCCTTATGCACGTAGTAGGCCATGCGCGACAGCTTCAGATAGTGGTAACCGCCATCCAGGCGCTGCCCGGCGCGTTCGCGTTTCAGGCGTGCCAGCTCCCGTGCCGCCGGATGGCCCTCGGCGCGGCGCTTCAAATACAGCGCCACCAGCTCCGCCTGTTCGTTGCGCCCTTCCCAACCCAGGCCGGCGGCCTCGATCATGCCCATCATGAACAGGTTGTCGTAGTGCGGATGGAACAGGTTCAGATAAAGGCTCGGCGCATCGCCCCGCCAGTTGAGCAGCGCCCTGTCGATGAACGGGTAATCCAGCTGGTAGCCGGTGGCCAGAAGAATCAGGTCGTATTCGCCACGAGCCCCGTCCGTGAACGTGACGGTGCGGCCGCGCATGTCGGCGATGTCGGAACGCGGTGTGATATCGCCATGGCCCAGGTGATGAAGCACCAGGGAGTTGACCACTGGATGGGCCTCGTACAGGCGGTAATCGGGGTCCGGCAGACCGTAGTCGCCGGGCCGGCCAATGATCATGCGGATCAGCCGGGCATCCAGCCACTGCTTGAGGCGGCGCGGCAATTTGAGCTTGCCGCCGATGGTGTCGGACGGACGGCCGCCAATGAATTTGGGCAGGAAGTAATAGCCCCGGCGCACCGACAGATCCACGCTCTTCGCCTGGTGCACCGCGTCCACCGCCATGTCGCAGGCGGAGTTACCGCAACCGACGATCAGCACGCGCTTGTCCTTGAACAGCACGGGATCGCGGTAATCGCATGCGTGCAGCAATTCCCCTTCGAATTGCCCGGGCAGCGTCGGCCGGTTGGGGGTGTGCAGGGTGCCGCTGGCGATCAGCACGCCGTCAAAATAGCGGCCGCTTTGGTTGCCGTCTTTTTCCACCGTTACCCGCCAACCCTCGCCTTCCGGCACCACCGAGACCACGCGGGTGCCGAACTGGTAGTGCCGATACAAGTCGAAGTGGCGGGCGTAATCCTGAAAATACTGTTTCAATTCGGCGTGATGCGGGTAAGTGGCCACCCGATCGTCCATGGGAAATTCGCGGAACTCGGTCATCCGCTTGGAGGAGATCAGGTGGGCGGTCTCGTACATGGTGCTGTGCGGGTTATCGATATCCCACAAACCGCCCACATCGTTATTCAATTCATAGCCGACGAAGGGCAAACCCTGTTTACTGAGGTTTCTGGCCGTGGCCAGGCCCATCGGTCCGGCACCGATGACTGCGTACATGAATACCTGTCCTTTTTGTTATTGTTTTCAGGCTAATCCTACCGAGACGGTCGGGCATGGCTGATTCGCGACCCGGACCCGGTTAATTCAGGACTTCGCTCATGAACCACAGTCCCACGGTGACGGTGCACTTCTCCCAGGCCATCCTGCAGGCGGCACAACGCCTGGGGCTGCGTCTGCCCGATGATCTGGTGGCGGAGATGGGAACCCGGGAACGGGTGGATCTGGAGAGCCAGGACCGGCTCTGGGAAACGTTCTGTCAGGCCGCCGGTGACCCGCTGGTGGGCGTGGACCTGGGACTGGCGCTGCAGGTGGGGCACCTGGATACCGCCGGCATGATCCTGATGAGCTGCGAAACCCTGGGCGAGGCGGTGGAGTCGCTGCTCGACTACCACCCCATTGTCGGCGAAGGGGGCACCTTTCATTTTCAGGCGACCGCGGCCCGCCGCTGCGAGCTCCGCTACCAGCCGCTTTACCATACCCGCCAGGCCACCCGGGTGGAGGCGGTAATGGCGAGCATGTTGAATCTGACCCGCTGGAGCACCGGCAACGCCTTTCGTCCAGCCTGTCTGACGGTGTGCCACGCTCCCCAGACCGACACCTCACGCTACCATGACAGGTTGGGTTTGCCGGTGCACTTCAACGCCGAGCACAACGCTCTGGTATTCGATGCCGAGCAACTGCGGCTGCCGCTGATTCACGCCAACCCGGCCCTGTGCCGCCACCTGCGCGGCCTGGCCAACGACCTGCTGGCCCGCCTGGAGAACCCGTCCCTGGGTGCCCGGGTCAGTGTTCTGATCCGCGATCACCCGCACTGGGGCAAGGAACGTATCGCCGGGCAGTTGGGTATGAGCGGGCGCCATTTGATCCGCAAGCTGGCCGATGAAGGCACCGGCTTCAAGCTGTTGCGCGACACCCTGCTGCGGGAACGGGCGGAACAGGCGCTGGCCGACGGCGAGCGCGCCGGCCAGATCGCCGAGGAACTGGGGTTCTCCGACGAAAGCGCCTTCGTCAAGGCGTTCAAGCGCTGGACCGGCAGCACGCCGGCCCGGTTCCGCGCGGAACGCGGTGACTAAACGGCGTCCAGGGCCTGCTCGATATCGGCGAGAATATCGTCCACGTGCTCGATACCAATGGACAGGCGCACCAGATCGGCGCTCACACCGGCGGTCTTCAGTTCGTCTTCATTAAGCTGCCGGTGGGTGGTGGTGGCGGGATGGCAGGCCAGGCTCTTGGCGTCACCGATATTCACCAGACGCTTGATCATTTGCAGAGCGTCGATGAAGCGCGCGCCGGCTTCACGGCCGCCCTTGATGCCAAAGCTGAGAATCGCCGACGGCAAGCCGCCGTCCATGTAACGCTTGGCCAGCTCCGCGTCACGGTCGCCTTCCAACCCGGCATAGTTCACCCATTCCACTTTGTCGTGGGCTTTCAGGCAACGGGCCACCTTGATGGCGTTCTCGCAATGACGCTCCATGCGCAGATTCAGCGTCTCGATACCCTGCAGAATCAGGAAGGCGTTCATCGGCGACAGCGCCGCACCCATGTTACGCAACGGCACCACCCGGGCGCGTGCGATAAATGCGGCCGGGCCCATGGCCTCGGTGTAAATCACCCCGTGGTAGCTGGGATCCGGCTCGTTGAACTGTCGGAAGCGGGCATTGCCCTGCCAGGGGAAATTACCGGAA
Organism: Alloalcanivorax dieselolei B5; assembly: GCF_000300005.1. Taxonomy (NCBI): domain Bacteria; kingdom Pseudomonadati; phylum Pseudomonadota; class Gammaproteobacteria; order Oceanospirillales; family Alcanivoracaceae; genus Alloalcanivorax; species Alloalcanivorax dieselolei. Next base: position 4,716,222 of record NC_018691.1, read on the forward strand.
TCGACGATGATCCCGCCCACGGTGGTGCCATGACCGCCCATGTATTTGGTCAGGGAATGCACCACGATATCCGCGCCATGCTCGAACGGCCGGCACAGCGCCGGGGACGCCACCGTGTTGTCGACGATCAGCGGCACGCCGGCATCGTGGGCCACTTTGGCGAGCGCGGCCAGGTCCACGATGTTGCCCGCCGGGTTGCCGATGGATTCACAGAACACCGCCTTGGTGTTGTCATCGATGGCGGCGGCCATGGCCTGCACATCACGGCCGTCCGCCATGCGGACTTCGATGCCCATGGTCGGCAGAGTGTGGGCGAACAGATTATAGGTGCCGCCATAGAGCTGGCTGACGGAAACGATATTGTCGCCGGCACGGGCCAGGGTCTGCACCGCCGCGGTAATGGCGGCCATGCCGGAGGCCATGGCCAGAGCGCCGATGCCGCCTTCCAGTTGCGCCACCCGCTCTTCCAGCACGCCGTTGGTGGGGTTCATGATGCGCGAATAAATATTGCCCGGCACTTTCAGATCAAACAGGTCGGCGCCGTGCTGGGTGTTGTCGAAGTAATAACTGGTGGTCTGGTAAATCGGCACCGCCACGGAATGGGTTTCCGGGTCGCCGGCGAAGCCGCCGTGAATCGCTATGGTTTCTCGTTTCATTGTTTTTTTCCCTAGTCCTCTGAAAAATGGAAGAAGCGCCGACGGCGCTCACAAGAGCCTGTTCAAGGTCTCTAAAGGCGGTTCCGGCCAGAAATCGAACTGGGTTGGAACCGAATTCAGGTCGGTGTCGAATACCGGATCCCGCTTTTCCAGGAAGGCTTTGAAGCCGTCCTTGCCGTCCCAGTATTCACTGGACCGGTAAATCAGACGCGACTCCACCGCGTGGGCCTGCATCGGATGATCGAAGTTGGGGTTGCGCCACAACATCTGTTTGGCCAGCGCCACCGATACCGGTGAACTCTTGGCGATCAGCTTGCGGGCCAGACCATAGGCCGCCTCAAGCACTTCGTCACGGGGGTGCACACTGCGGAACAAGCCGGCGTTCAGGCCTTCCTCGGCGAGGAAGATATCACCGCTGTAGACCCATTCGAACGCCTGTTGCATGCCCACCAGACGGGGCAGGAACCAGGTGGAGCAAGCCTCCGGAGTAATCCCCCGCTGGCTGAAGACGAAGCCGATCTTGGCGCCTTCCGCCACCACCCGGAAGTCCATCGGCAAGGTCATGGTGATACCGACGCCGACGGCGGCGCCATTGATGGCGGCGATCACCGGCTTGCGGCATTCGAAGACCGCCAGCGAAACCTCGCCACCGGAATCACGGATGGCCTCCAGCGGCGGCTCCTCGCCATCGGCGCGGTCATAACCGAACAGGTTGCCACCGTCCTCCGGTTCCATCTCCATACCCGCGCAGAACACACGACCGGCACCGGTGACCACCACCGCGCGCACCCGGTTATCCTTGCTGGCCTCGCCGAAAGCGTGCACCAGTTCGTCCTTCATCCGCAGAGTAAAGGCGTTGAGGCGGTCGGGACGATTCAACGTCACGGTGAGGATGCCGTCTTCCGCCAACGCGGTATGGATGTGTTGGTACTCCATAAGCTGCTCCTTGTTATTGAGCCGGCGCCAACAAACCGCCGGGACGGCCGACAAAAAAGGCCGTCAGAGACAGTCCAGATGCACCACCTGGACCGGAAAGGCTCTAGCATAACGGGAAGGCAGCGCGTCGAACATGGCGCGGAGGGTGCGATTGAGGTGGGGTTGATCGTAGAAGCCGGCGGCGCCGGCCAATTCGGCGAAGCTCATGCCATCGCGCCATAACCTCAGCGCGCGCTGGCATTTGAGATGCAGTTGGAAGCGTTTCAGCGACACCCCGACCTGCTCCCGGAACAGATGCCGGAAACGGGATTCGGAGAGCCCGGCCGCCGATGCCAGACGGGCGCTGTCCAAATCTTCCCGGCGCAGGGACTGGCAGGCCTCGGCGACACGCGGATCCAGCGGCGGCGCGGCGGCCCGCAGGCGCTCCCGCAAGGCCCGTACCGCCTCGACCTCGGGCTGCTCCCTGAGACCGGTCAAGACCTCCCGAAAGCCCGGCAGACGCGACTCCGGCAGGGCGCCCCCCGGCCCCTGTACCGGCAGGCCGCGCCAGGCACCGTCGTCGGGATCCAGATGCAGTACCGCCACCGGGCCGGGGCTTTCCAGGGCCTGCTCCACGTCCGGCGCCACCCAGACCAGCGGCGAGTGCACCCAGTGCCCGGCGATCTGCACGCGCAGTGGCCCTTCCAGCCCCACCAGCAATGAGGCGGCCACATGGCGATGGGGACGATTACGCACAGAGGAGGCCAGCATCAGCCAGCCTCCCTGCCAGATAAACAGCGGTGATAGCGGCGTCACGGCACTCGCGCGGCCCGTCAGGAAGGGCGGCCGTGCCCCGGCGTGCGGCTCAGACCGAGTTTGTGCATCAGTTCCAGACTGACGAAAATCGGCCCCACCAGCAGAAAGATCAGATCGTCGAAGAACGACGGCTTCTTGCCTTCCACTTTATGCCCCCAGGCCTGACCGGCCCAGGCCAGCACCCACACCAGCAGCGCCGTCCAGCCCAGCGACAGACCGCTGCGGTCGATGCCGGCGACCACCGCGATCGACACCGCCAGCCAGCCCAGCATCAGCAGCGACACGCCCATGGACAGGCGCAGATAGAACGGCATGCACAGCACCGCCAGTATCAAACCGCCGTTGACCCAATAGGCGGCGACACCTTCCAGGCCAAGCCAGCGGCCCACCGGAATCAGCCAGAACAGGCCAAGTGTGGAAATGAAAATCAGCGGCACACAGACGATGTGCACCCACTGGTTTACCGGATTACGGTGGCTCTCACCGTAGTCGCTCAAAAAAGTACTTAAATCACGCATGACTTCCGCCTCCCTGTTGTTGTTATGCCGTGGCTGTTGTGATGCCATGGCCGGCACGACTTTATCGACGACAGCTTAGCCCGTGCCCGCCCCCGGGAATTGTATGGAATGGCTGCTCAGCCACCGCGACGGCTGTCGCGCAGGGCCCGCAACACGTGACCGCGGGTCAGCATCCCGATCAACCGGCGTTTCTCATCCACCACCGGGTAGATTTTCGGCTTCTGTTTGAGCATCAGTTCCGCCAGATCCACCAGCGATTCCTCCACGTCCACGGTGAGCGGATCACCGTGCATCACCTGTTCCACACGCACCGCGCCTTCACTGTGATAGCTGGAAACCAGCAGTTGCCGCAGGCAGTCCTGCTCCGACACGAAGCCCATGACACGGTTTTCGCTATCCACCACCGGCAAGCCGGTGATGCGATATTGCAGCAGCGTGTCCACCACCAGGGTGAGGTCCATATCGGCCGGGATGGACATGGGATGCTTGATCATCACGTCTTTCACCAACAGACCCGCCATAATGCTTCTCCCTACATCGCGATACTGAAAAAGCCTTCACAGGGCCCTTTTCCAACCCTTTTCAGGGTAGCCGCCATGGACGGTGGCGATAAAAATCGTCCTTGTTTCGACTATAGCACCCCGGCCAGCCGAGTGAAGCGTAAGAGCCGGTCTTAGGGCTCTTACGGATGACGCCCCTCCCCCGGCTCCCTACAATGGGTCGGACGAGGGACAGGGCGGACAACAGGTAAGGGAGACACTATGGGGCTTCGCTGGTTTATGTCGATGGCCGGGCTGCTGCTGGCTTTCGCCGGCCAGGCCAACGCGGCCACCGAGACCACCTGCGCCCGGGAACAGCGGCAGTTGGAACAATGGGAACAGCAAACCGTCAGCATGGATCGGCAGGTGGCGCCCCTGCAGCGTTTGCTGGACGGGACGCCGATTGCTCCAGACACGTTGAATCAGGCGCTTGGCGCACCGGCGGACGCCGCCAACCTGCCCCCGCCCGGCCCCATCACGCCACCGTCGCTGAGCTGTGAGCAACTGGAGGAGCGCCTCAATCAGGCGGTTACCGAACGCCGCGGCGTCCGCGCTCTGCTTGATGACCAACGAGACCAATGGTTTTCCCTGTCCCGTCAGGAACGCGCCGCCGCACTGGCGTTGCTTGAGGAATACCAGTCCCTGACGGCCCTGGAAACCGATCCGCTGGTCACTCCGGGGCCATTGCGTGATCATCTCTCCGCGCTGATCGCCCTGCTCCCGCCCTTGCGTAACCAGCCGGCCAACGCCGCCCGCCAGCTCGACGTTCTCTGGCCGCCGCCGGTGGCGGACATCCAGGCGGATATCCCCGCCCCGCAGCGCCTGGCGCTATGGCGTCACCACTATGAAACCCGGCGGCAACAACTGGCGCTGCGCTCGGGGCTGTGGCAGCGCCAGGGCGTGCTGCGACTGTGGCTCAGCTACGCACCGGCGGAGTGGCTCCCACTGCTCGGCCTTGAGGCACGGATGACCATCGACCGTCTCCACCAGGGTCTGGCGCAGACCTACCGGGAATGGACTCTGAACCGGGAGATTCGCCACTACACCCCGCTGGTCAGCAACGCCCTGGCGGTGATACTCGGCCTCGCCATCCTGGCGCTGGTGATGAAACTGGGCCGGCGCGGCCGCCGTGCCCTGCTGCGCCTGCATGAGCGCCTGGTTTCCCGGGCCGGCCAGAAACGCTGGCTGTGGAACGCCAGCCGGCTGCTCAGCGGCGTCGCGCCCCTGGTGCCCTGGCTGTTGCTCTGGCTGGTGATTCATCTGTTGGCGCCGTTGCTGGATTCCCCGTCCACCCAGGTGGTGCGCTGGCTGTTACCGCTGGCACGCCTGTACGTCCTGTTTGGTCTGCTGTGGCTGTTCGGCGAATGGTTGGTGTTCCGCGTTTGTCAAAGCGCCCACAGCTACCTCAATGACACGCAGATCACCGAAGTCAGCGCCCTGGCCCGCCGTCAGGCGCTGTGGATGATGCTGCCCTGGGCGCTGTGGTTCGCGGTGGACCGGCTGCTTGGCCACTCTCTCATCGGTTTGCTCTGCGCGGTGCTAGTGGCGGTATGTCTTTATATCGCCATCGGGCGGCTATTGGTTTTCCGCCGTGACGATTATCTGCTGTGTTTACAGAATATTCTGCCATCGTCCCTGGACCCGATGGCGGAGCGCCTGCTCAAGGGCATGCGTTTTGGTTGGATCGCACCGGTACTGTTACCGGTGGCGCTGGTGAACTTTCTGTTTCATTACCTGGACATGCTGCTCGGCGAGCTGGACTGGTATCTGCGCCTCAAGGCGCGCTGGTTCCGGCTGCGCACCAAGGGGGTCGGCGAGGATGAGGAACCGGCCCGGGAAGACACCAGCGAGGCCGGAAAGGAATATCAAAAGTGGTTCGCCAGTCAGTTGCCGGACGATCAGGAAACCCCGTTTATCGATACCGGCCTGCTCAATGCGATGATCAAGGCGGTGGAGCAGTGGCATTCTGAAAGTGTGGAAGAAAATGCGCTGCTGGTGACCGGCGAGAAGGGCAGCGGCAAAAGCATGGCCATGCGCAAGCTGGTCAGCAAAATGGAAAAGGAACAACCGGACCTGCGCCTGGTGACGGTATCGGTGCCACCACGCACGGTCACACCGGAAGCGGTGACCTCGATGATCGCCGATGCTCTCGGCGAATCCCTGGACGAGGGCCCCGCCAGCCTGGTGAAGAACGATGAGCAGCGCCCGCCCACCTTGTTGATCCTGGACGAGACACAAAACTGCTTTCTCGCCCGCATCGGCGGACTGGAAGGCTGGCAGACCTTGCTCACGCTCACCAACGCCCGTCTGGACAACCTGTTCTGGCTGGTATTGATCAACAACCAGAGCTGGTCCTATCTCTCCAACGTGTTCGGCCACGACTACCAGTTCCGCCGGGTCATCAAGGTTAAACGCTGGGATCAAAGCGAGATCCGCTCACTGATCCTGTCACGCCACCACCTCAGTAAACAGAAGCTGCGCTACGATGATCTGCTGCTGTCCTCCCGTGGTCCGGAGGCCGGCAATATGCGCAATGCGGAGCAGCGTTATTTCAGTCTGCTGTGGGACGCCTGCGGCGGCAACCCGATGGTCGCGCTGAAACTGTGGCTGACATCGATCAAGGTCACCTCCCGGCAGGTGCTGGTGGGCCTGCCGGCACAGCCGTCGTCGACGCTGGCCGCCGGCCAGTCCGGCGATTCGCTGATGTTCGTTTACGCCGCCATCGTCAGCCACGAAAACCTGTCCAGCGATGAAATCGTCGACGTTACCGATCTCTCCGAGAATGTGGTGCGCTCCGCGCTCAAAGCGGGCCAGGATGCCGGGTTCATCTATAAGGGGGAAGACAGCCGCTACCGAGTGGTGCCGATGTGGTATCGCACCGTGATCAATCAACTGAACAGGAAGAATCTGCTCCATGAATGAGAACGGCGACATTGTCAGCGACCTGGCGGTGGTGATCGACCTGTTCAACGTCTACGCCATACTGCTGCTGATTCTCGGCGGGCTGTTTCTGTGGGCGCTCAATTGGGGGCTGAACCGGCTCGGCCATTCCCTGATGGAACGGTTGCCCAGCCGCCGCTTCCTGATTCTTCAGTTCATCACGCTGGTCAGCTTTCTGATTTACACGCTCGGTACCGGCGCCCTCATCCTCGGCGTTCTGAACCCGCCCAGGGAGTTCATTCTGGCCGCCGCCGGCTCCCTGGCGGTGGCGCTGGGTTTTGCTCTCAAGGATGTGGTGGCATCGCTGGTGGCCGGGCTGCTGCTGTTGTTCGACCGGCCATTCCAGGTGGGCGACCGGGTGCAGTTCGGCGATACCTATGGCGAGATCGTGGCCATAGGTTTGCGCGCGGTGCGGCTGCAAACCCTGGACGACAATCTGGTCACCATCCCCAACTCCCTGTTCATTACCGACGCCGTCGCCTCCGGCAATGCCGGCGCCCTGGATATGATGGTGGTGTCGGACTTCCATGTCGCCCTGGACGCGGATCTGGAACGGATCGAGGCGCTGATTCGCGAAGTGGTGGTCACCAGCCGCTACGCTTATCTGAAAAAGCCGGTGTCCTTCGCCATCGAAGAAGTGGAAATCGGCAATGCCCTGGCGATTCGTTTCCGCACCAAGGCCTATGTCCTGGACGTGCGCTACGAGACCGCCTTCCGCAGCGACGTGGTGACGCGGGTCACCACCCTGTTCAGGGAGCGCGGGATCCCTCGTCCGCGGATTTTACGTGGCTGACACCGGGGAGGTTGACGTGAATTGCACTTGCCGGTCCGCGGGACAAACCGACAATGGGAGCCAGTCTGTTCCCGGAACCGTCCCGACCATGCTCATCGATGCCACCATGTCCCGTCAGAACTTCCATCATGTGGTGGCGGCCCTGGATGCGCATGTGCCCGGGGGAAGGCTGGATCAGGCGCTCAACGAGTACCGTCTGGAACGCTGCACCGAAGCGGAGCGGATCAACCATTGGCGTTGCGCCGATCTGACCGCCCGGCTTGCCAATCAACAGGGGGATCCGGTACTGCTGGCCCGGGGTTTTCAGGCGCTGGAACAACAGCGCCGGCTGTTCCCCGGCCTGTCGCCGATCCCCGGCGACATTCTGGACCGGGTCAACCAGTACCAGCGCTACCTGTGCCTGCATTCGGAGCTGGGTGACTACCGTCTGCGGATCGGTGCCGAGGAAAGCAGCCTGCAGCTGTTCCGGCGCCCCGGCTTCGAGGGCTACGACGGCCAGGCCCTGGCATTGCTGTATTCCACCTGCCGCCTGCTGGAACGCGGCAGTCCCTTGCGCATACGGCGCGTGACTCTGCGCGCTCATCATGGCGAGCGGGACCGCCGGGATCTGGAGGCGCTGCTGGGCGTGCCGGTGAGCAGCGGGGAAGAGCAGGACGGCGTGGTGTTCAGCAACGCCCACCTGTTGCAACCCTCCGCCACGGCCGGGAGCCTCGACGTCCTTGGCCAGCGTGAACGGCAGCTGCGGCGCATGCAACCCGGCCTCGGCTGGAGCGACTCGGTGCGCGGCCTGCTGCCGACCGTGGTGGGGCTGCCGGGCAAGCCGCTGGCGCTGTGCGCCTCGCTACTGGCGGTGAGCGAACGCACCCTGCAACGGCGGGTGGAAGCGGAGGGGCAGGATTTCCGTTCCCTGCTCAGCACCAGCCGCCGGCAACTGGCGCTGACACTGATGCCCTGGCGTGAGCTCACCACCGAACAACTGGCGGTGCGGCTCGGTTACCGTCAGACGGCGCAGTTTTATCGCGCCTTCCGCGACTGGTTCGGTGAATCACCGGGCCGCAAACGCGTGGCCCTGTACGGTTGAGTGATCCTGTTCACCCCGGGAACCAATAAAGATTACAACCATCGGGAGAACACCATGCTACAAAGCCTGCGTTACGGCTTGGCGGCCACTGCTCTGTTGATCGCCACCCAGGGCCATACCGAAACACCGCAACTTCCGTCACCGGAAAGCACCACCTTGTCCAAACTGCAACTGATGCAGGGCTTCCCCCCACCGCCGGACAAGCTGGTCACCCAGGCCAATTTCAACCGTTTCCCCAATGGCCGCTGGGCACTGCACCACATGCGCGAACTGCAACCCTCACGAGGCATCGCCCGCGATCCCCTGGCGGATGTGTCGAAGCTGAAACACAAGGACCGCGGCCTGGGCGACCTCCGCTTCGACGACGGCAGCGGCCAGACCACCACCGTCGCCGAGTGGCTTCGCGACACCTATACCGACGCCTTCATCGTGCTGCACAAGGGGCGGGTGGTGTACGAGACCTACGCCGATGGCATGGACGATCAGGATCAGCACATCCTGTGGTCCGTTACCAAGTCGGTCACCGGCTTGCTGGCCGCCGACATGATCCAGCGTGGCGAGCTGGACCCGGACGCCACCGTGGCCCATTACGTGCCGGAGTTGAAAGACAGCGCCTGGGGTGACGCCACCGTACAGCAGGTGCTGGATATGACCGCCGCGGTGCGTTACCGCGAGGACTACAAGGATTTCACCTCCGACGTTTACCGCTACGCCTTTTCTTCCGGCATTCTGCCGAAGCCGAAAAACTATCAGGGTCCGGCCTCCCTTTATGAATTTCTCACCAGCCTGACCGAGAAGAGCGGCGAGCACGGTAAGCAGTTCACCTATCAGACGGTGCAGTCGGAAGTCGTGGCCTGGATCATCAGCAAAGCCTCCGGGCGGGACTACACCGACCTGCTGTCCGAGCGTATCTGGAGCAAGCTGGGTGCCGAACGGGATGCCTATGTCCTGGTGGATCCCCACGGCACGCCGCTGGCCGGCGGTGGCATGAACGCCACTTTGCGCGACCTCGCCCGCTTCGCCGAAATGGTGCGCCGCAAAGGCCATTACAATGGTGAGCAGATGGTCAGCAAGGCCGCTATCGAGGACATCTTCAAGGGGGGCGAGCGGTCCAAATTCGAGGGTGGCGGGCTGGATTTCCGTCAGGGGCAGTCCTACCACAATCAGTGGTACCAGACCCACAACGACCATGGCGCCTTACAGGCGGCCGGCATCCACGGCCAGATGATTCACATTGATCCGCAAGCGGAACTGGTGGTGGTGAAGTTCTCTTCTCACCCGGTGGCCAGCTCCAGCTTCACCTATACCTCCACCACGGCGGCCCTCGACGCCATCACCGAAGCCCTGCACTAACGGCAATGGCCGGCGAACTAACCTGCCGGCCATTTTTTGGTGTTTTAACCGGCGCCCTGCAACTCTGGACGATCGAGCATCCGCGCCAGCTTTTTCAGTGCCTGTTCACGTACAGCGCGGCTGTCTTTCTTTTCCGGATGGAAAGACGGCTTGTAGTACGCCACATAGGATCGTCCGAGGCGCCGGAGCCAACCCGGCCGGCCGAGCAACCAGTTAAGCCCGTTCCCCACGGAACGCAGATCCCGTTTGTCGTCCATGCCCTGACGCAACTGGATATAGTGAAAAACGGTGAAGCCGATGAACTCCACCGTGGTCAGCGCCATTTCCGAAGTGCGAATCCAGTAACTGCCGACCTGATCCGCGTACACGTCGTAGGCCACTGCCTTATGCTCGCTTTCCTCCACCGCGTGCCACAGCCACAGCGGCAGCATGCGTTCGTCCATGCCTTCGAGGAATTCCGGGTTTTCCAGGATCAGCTCCGCCAGCATGGCGGTGAAATGTTCCAACGCGCAGGTCTTGGCCAATTGCCGCTCCGGAGACAGATTCTTGGCGATCCACTTCATACCGTTGTGCACGAAGTCATGGACCTTGCGGGTCGGCACGCCCTTTTCTTCCATGAAGTCATTGAACGCTTCATGCTCCTTGCCGTGGTGCGCCTCCTGGCCGATAAATCCCTTGACCCGCTCACGCAGATCCGGATCGGAGATTTGTTTCTGATAGTGGCGCACGGCGCGGACGAAGAAACGCTCGCCCTCTGGAAAGGTGCAGGACAAGGCCGTCAGCAGCATGGTTTTGAACTGATCGTCGGCGAACCAGTAGCGCGACATGGACGGATCGAACTGGAAATCCATGCGGCGCGGCTGGATGTCACTGGCATTGGTCCGCATGGCGGTCACTTTGGCGTTCATGCCCGGTCTCCCGATGAACTTCTCGAATGACCCTCACTATGCGATCACGGCGATTCGGCACGCCAGTGCCGCTTGTGCCATTTTACCCTGCCCGGAATGCCAAAAACGGCCTGGCGGACGTCCGGCACCAGCCGATCAGGGTTTAGAAGAAACGGCATTCCCTCCATCGTGGACAGCGGAGCCGCATCCCCGAAGGGTGACCGCCCTGGACGGTGGTCACAAAAAAAGGCCGGCGGGGAGCCGGCCGAGGAGGGGGAAGTCACTTGGGGAAAAACAGTGGGCGCGCGTCCTTGTGCGCCGCTACCCGGTGAGCGCGGGTAAGAGTCAGGAAACGGCGGCCGCCAGCCACTGCTCCAATTCATCGGCGCCACCAATGCGTTCGCCTTCAATATAGACTTGCGGGGTGGTACCGGCGCCGGTCACCGCCGCCAGGGTGCTGTAGCTGAGGCCACGGCTGCCCAGCTCGATTTCCTCAAAGCTGTAGCCCGCTTCACGCAGCGCGTTCTTGGCGCGGGCACAGTGTGGGCAACCCGGTTTGCTGAACACCGTCACCCGCTTGGGCAGCGCCGCCTCGCCATTGATATAACCCAGCATGGTGTCGGCGTCGGACACCTCGAACGGGTCACCGGGCTGGTCCGGTTCGATGAACATTTTGTCGATCACACCGTCCTTCACCAGCATCGAGTAACGCCAGCTGCGGGAACCGAAACCCAGCTCCTTCTTGCCCACCAGCATGCCCATTTTCTCGGTGAACTCGGCGTTGCCATCGGGAATAAAGCGAATGTTCTCCGCCGCCTGGTCGCCCGCCCAGGCGTCCATGACAAAGGCGTCGTTGACGGACAGACACAGAATGTCGTCCACGCCGTTGCTTTTGAACACCGGCGCCAGCTCGTTGTAACGCGGCAGGTGAGTGGACGAGCAGGTCGGCGTGAAGGCTCCCGGTAACGCGAATACCACCACCGTCTTGCCCTGGAACAGGTCCGTGGTGGTCACGTCCCGCCATTCATTGCCCACCCGGGTGCGGAAGGTGACTTCCGGAACACGCTGGCCTTCCCGATTGCTCAACATGGACACTCTCCTCGTCTTTCATTCATTACGTCTCTGATAGACAAGGAGCATAAGGAAAGAGCCACAATCAATAAAAACGTTTGCCTCTATATTCACCATAGCCCTTCACTATGAATCACTCTTTACTCCCTGCTCGCGGGGTTCAGGACGGGCTATACGTTGAATCACCGGGTCATCCAGGTCCCAACCGCCACCTATGGCGGCGGCCAGTTCCGCCGCCGCCTGCAATTGCTGGCTGGTGATATCCAGGCGCGAGCGGCGCGCTTCCAGAGTGAGATTTTGCGCCGTGGCCACCTCCAGGAAAGACACCATGCCGGCGCGGTAGCGGTTGGTAATGACGCTTTCGTTCTGTTCCGCCAAGGCCAGCAGCTCATCCTGTTGTTCCGCTTTCTCGCGAAGAATTTGCATCGTCGCCAGGGCGTCTTCCACATCGCGCAGACTGTCCAGGACGGTCTGTCTGTAGTTCGCCACCTGCTCATCGTACTGCGCCACCGCAATATCGCGGGTGGCGCGCCGACGGCCGCCGTCGAACACTGTCAGCGCCAGCGATGGCCCCACCGACCAGATTCGTTGCGGCGCATCGAACAAGCCAGAGAAGGTGTCATCCTGCAAAGCGCCATAGGCGCTCAAGGTGAGATCCGGCAACCAGGCGGTCTGGGCCACGCCGATCAGCGCGTTGGCCTGGGCCACGCCCCGTTCCGCCACCACCACATCCGGGCGGCGCGCGATCAGCACCGATGGCAGGGCGGCCGGCAGCGCCGGCAACAGCGGCAGGTCCTCGGTGGCGGCAATGCTGAACGACACCGGCGCCACACCCAGCAAGGCCGCCAGCGCATTTTCTTCCTGGGCGCGTTGTTGTTGCAGATCATAGAGCTGCGTGCGCAGGGACTGGCGCTGGGTTTCCGCCTGGATCACATCGGACCGGGACACGATGCCGGCGTTGTACTGGTTGCGGGTCAGCTCCGCCGAGCGATCGTAAGCCGCCATGGTCAGTTCGAGAATATCGCGCTGGCGATCCAGCGCGCGGACGCGAACATAGCCCTGCACCACCGCGACCTGAAGGGTCAATCGGGCGGCGGCGATGTCGGCGGCGCTGGCGGCCAGACCGGCACGTTCCGCTTCGACCTGGCGCCGTACCCGCCCCCAAAGGTCCGGCGCCCAGCTGATATCCAGACGGCCACTGAACAGGTTGCCGGGGTCGGTATCGCTGCCGCCGCTACGGGTACCGTTAACGGACGCGTCCAGCTGCGGACTGTATTCACCACGGGCCAGACGCCACTGCGCCTCGGCGGCGCGGAAGCGGGCTTCCGCCTGGGCCAGGGTCTGGCTGGCCTGATCCGCGCGCCGGATCAGATCGGTCAGCACCGGATCGTCAAAAGCTTCCCACCAGGTACCCTGGGCCACCCAGGGCTGCTCCGGCATGGTTCGCCAACCGTCCTGGTATTGGAATTGCGCCGGAATGGCGCTCTCCGGCGTGCGATAGTCCGGCCCCAGGGTGCAACCGGCGAGGGCCAGCAAACACAGCAGGGAAGTGGCGGATAAACGCTTCATTACGGGCCTCTTCTCTTCATACCGACTCCAGGGGGGTGCCGCCCGCCCGGCGGCGCAGGGTGCGCTGGCGCAGTGTTTCCAGATACAGGTAGATCACCGGCGTGGTGTACAGCGTCAACAGCTGGCTGAACGCCAAGCCGCCGATGATGGTGATGCCAAGCGGCCGGCGCAGCTCCGATCCCTCGCCGAGTCCCAGTACCAGCGGCACCGCGCCGAGCAGACCGGCCAGGTTGGTCATCAGAATCGGCCGTAACCGCAACAACGCCGCCTGGCGAATCGCCGCCAGCGGCGCCAGGCCATCCCGGCGCTGCGCTTCCAGGGCAAAGTCGATCATCAGAATGGCGTTCTTCATCACGATGCCGATCAGCAGGAACAATCCCAACAGCGCGATCAGGCTGAAGGGCGTATCGCTGATACGCAGCGCCAGCAACGCGCCAATACCGGCGGAGGGCAAAGTGGAAAGAATCGTGAGCGGGTGCAGGGTGCTTTCGTACAACATGCCCAACACCATGTACACCGCCAGCAGTACCGACAGAATGAGCAAAGGCTGACTGAGGTTGCCTTCGAAATTGGGCCGGTCGGAGCCCGGCCCGGCGTACACGCTCGGCGGCAGCATGATGTCGTTGAGCGCCTTCTGGATCGCCTCTTCCGCCTGTACCGGCGTGACGCCGGGGGCCAGCGCATACCCCACACCCGTGGCGGCAAACTGGGAATCGTGGCGAATGCGATCGTTGGTCAGCCCGTATTCCCAGGTGGCGAAGGTGGACAGCGGCACGCGCGCGCCGTCATCGGTCAGCACTTCCAGTTGTTCCAGTACCGAAGGCTGCTCGGTGTAGCGCGGCAATAACTCCATCACCACCCGGTACTGGTTCAATTCATCGTAGAGCGTGGCCACCTGCCGCTGGGAGAAAGAGTTGTTCAGTACCGATGCCACCGTCGCCATGTCAACGCCGCGCAGCCGCGCCGCTTCACGATCAATATCGAGCACCACCTGTTGCGCTTCCTCGTCACCAGCGGAGTCCACGTCCACCAGCTCTGGCAGTTTCTGCATCGCTTCCGATGCTTTACGCGACCAGATATCCAGCAACTCCAGAGAATCCGAACGCAACACCAACTCATAATCACTGCGACTGAATCCTCCCGACAGCCGGATATCCTGATCCACTATCAGGAACATCATGCCACCGGGGACATGAGGCGCCTTGGCCCGCAGCCGGTTGACCACCTCTTGAGCCGACACCCCCCGCTGCGCCAGCGGCTTGAGGTTGATGGTGAGCTGGGCATTGGTGATGCCGCCGTCGCCGCCGCTGGTGCCGGTGACGTCCTGCACCGCCGGATCGTCCATGATCAATTGCCGGAACACTTCGATCTTCGGCTGCATCAACTGGAATGAAAAACCGTCGTCACCGCGGACGAAGCCACGAATTTGTCCGGTATCCTGCGGCGGTAGCGTGGTTTTCGGGATCGCCACATACAGCCAGACATTGACCGCCACCACCGCCAGCAAGGTAAGCAGGGTAAGCAGCCGATGACGCAACGCCCAGTCCAGACTGACGGCATAGGCGTGTTGCAGGGAATGGAACGCGGCCTCACTGCGCCGGGCCAGGGCCGAGGGCGCGCCGGTGGCTTTTTCCCGCAACCAAAGCGCGCACAGGCTTGGTGTCAGAGTCAGCGACACCACCAGGGAAATCAGCATCGCCGCCGCCAGGGTAATGGAAAACTCGCGAAACAAGCGCTCGACGATACCGCCCATGAACAGGATCGACACGAACACCACCACCAGCGCCAGATTCATCGCCAGCAGCGTGAAGCCCACTTCGCCAGCCCCCTTGATCGCCGCCTGCAATGGCGACAGTCCGTTCTCGATATGCCGCTCGATGTTTTCCAGCACCACGATGGCATCGTCCACCACCAGTCCGGCGGCGATGATCAACGCCATCAGCGACAGGTTATTGACCGAGAAACCGTAGAAATACATGACCACGAAGCTGCCGATCAGCGACACCGGGATCGCCACGGTGGGGATCAGCGCGGTGCGGGCACTGCCCAGAAACAGCCACACCACCATCACCACCAGAGCCACCGCGATCAGCAGGGTGATTTGCGCTTCACGCAAGGTGGCGCGGATCCCCGGCGAGCGATCCATCACCACCGCCAGTTCACTGTCCGCCGGCATCAGCGCGCGCAGCCCCGGCAAGGTCTCACGGATGGCGTCGATGGTTTCGACGATATTGGCGCCGGGCTGCCGGCTGATCATCATGATCACCGCCGGGTGATCATTGTGAAAACCGCTGCTGTAGCGGTTCTCCACCGAATCCGACACCTCGGCCACGTCCTCCAACCGCACCACCGCGCCATCCTGGTGACGAATCACCAGTTCGCGATAGGCGCTGGCCTTGCGCAGTGGATCGCTGGTGCGCACCTCCCAGCGATGGTCGTCGTTTTCCACCAGACCCAGCGGCTGCAACGCATTGGCTTCGCTGATGGCGTTGCGAACGTCATCCAGCGCAATGCCGTACTGCAGCAACGCCCCGGGATCCAGTTGCACCCTCACCGCCGGCAGCGACGCGCCGCTGACGCTGACTTCACCGACCCCGCTGATTTGCGACAGCTTCTGCGCCAGGATCGAAGCGGCGGCATCGTACAGTTCGCTCGGCGCCAGATTCGGCGAGGACAACGCCAGGCCCATTACCGGCGCCTGGGACGGGTTCACCTTGCGATACTGCGGGTTGCCCGGCATGCCCGAAGGCAACTGACTGCGTGCCGCATTGATCGCCGCCTGCACATCACGGGCAGCGTCATTGAGATCACGCCCCAGCTCGAACTGCAGCATGATCTGCGTGGCACCCTGGTTACTCGACGAGATGATCGAGGTGATACCGTCGATACTGCCCAGCGCGCGCTCCAGCGGGGTCGCCACGGTGGCGGCCATGCTTTCCGGGCTGGCCCCCGGCAGGCTGGCGGAAACCGTGATAATAGGGAAATCCACCTGTGGCAACGGCGCCACCGGCAACAGGCGCCAGGCCAGCAGACCGGACAGCACCACCGCGACCGCCATCAGGACAGTGGCGATGGGCCGTTGAATGAACGCCCGCGCCGGGTTCACGGACCCGCCTCGCCCTGGTCCGCCACCAGTGAGCGGCGGCGCGTCAGCCGGTCAAAGAACAGGTACACCACCGGCGTGGTGAACAGCGTCAGCACCTGACTCACCAGCAAGCCTCCCACCATCACCAGGCCCAGCGGTTGCCGCAGTTCGGCACCGGAACCGCTGGCCAGCATCAGCGGAATGGCACCGAACAACGCCGCCAGCGTGGTCATCAGAATCGGCCGGAAACGCAACATGGCGGCGCGATGTATCGCCTGCCGCGGCGGCATCCCCTGATTGCGCTGCGCCTCCAGGGCGAAGTCCACCATCATGATGCCGTTCTTCTTCACCAGGCCGATCAGCAACACCACCCCGATCACCGCGATCAGATCCAGCGCCCGGCCGGTGAGCAGCAATGCCAGCAGGGCGCCGACGGTGGCCGAAGGCAGAGTGGAAAGAATGGTAATCGGGTGAATGGTGCTCTCGTACAGAATACCCAGCACGATATACATGGTCAGAATCGCCGCCAGGATCAACCACAAGGTATTCGACAACGAAGCACGAAAGGCCTCCGCCGCGCCCTGGAAGCGGCTTTCCACTTCCGTCGGCAGACCGATCTCCTGTTGTACCCGTTCGATCGCTTTCACCGCCCCGCCCAGGGACGCGTCCGGCCCCAGATTGAAGGAGATGGTGGCCGCCGGAAACTGCCCCTGGTGATTGATCAGCAACGCCGCCGGGCGCTGGGTGACGCGGGCCACACTGGACAACGGCACCGGCTGGCCGGAGGCGGTGGGTACATAAGTGGTCTGTAACGCGGACAGGCCCTCGGCGTGCTCCGGGCCCACTTCCAGAATCACCCGATACTGATTGGCCTGGGTGAACAAGGTGGCGATCTGGCGCTGGGCAAAGGCGTTCTGCAGCGCGCCGGCAATGGCGGAGACACTGACACCCAGGCGCGCCGCGGCATCGCGGTCGATATCCACATACGCCTGCAGGCCGTCGTATTGCAGGTCCGAGGCCACATCCGCCAGTTCCGGTTGCTGCCGCAGCGCCTCGATCAGCAGCGGCACCCATTCGTTGAGGGTGGCGCTGTCCGGGGTGGTCAGCGTGAACTGGTACTGCGTGCGGCTGACTCTGTCCTCAATGCTCAGTTCCTGTACCGGCTGGAACCAGGCGGTGATCCCTTCGACCTTTTCCGCCCGCTCTCGCAGCCGGTCCATCACTTCGAAGGCGGAGCCGTCGCGTTCTCCGTGGGCCGGCAGGTTGATCAGCATGCGGCCGCTGTTGAGCGTGGTGTTGGTGCCATCGACGCCGATGAACGATGACAGACTGGCCACGCCCGGATCTTCCAGCAACGCCGCCGCCAACGCTTGCTGCCGTTCCGACATACGGGCAAACGATGAGGTTTGCGGACTCTCCGTCACCACCTGAATCACGCCGCTGTCCTGTACCGGGAAGAAGTCTTTTTGCACCAGCAGGTACAACACCGCGGTCAGGGCGATGGTGCCGAGCATCACCAACATGGCCAGGGGCTGTCTTTCCAGCACCCAGTCCAGCGCTTGGCCATAGCGGCGAATGACGCGGTTCATCAACCCCGGCGACTGCTCGTCATGGCCAGGCGGCTTGTCGAGCATGCGCGCGCTCATCATCGGTGTGAGGGTCAGCGACACCACCAGGGAGATAACGATGGCCACCGCCAGCGTCACCGCGAACTCGTGAAACAGCCGCCCAACCACATCCCCCATGAACAGCAGGGGAATCAACACCGCCACCAGGGAGAAGGTCAGCGACACCAGGGTAAAACCGATTTCCCCGGCCCCCTTCAAGGCCGCCTCCATTTTCGAGGCGCCCTGTTCGCGGTGCCGGGCGATGTTTTCGAGCATGACGATGGCGTCATCGACAACGAAGCCGGTGGCGATGGTCAGCGCCATCAGCGACAGGTTGTTGATGGAGAAGCCGGCCAGATACATGAACGAGAAAGTCCCCACCAGGGACAGCGGCACCGCCACGCTGGGAATGATGGTGGCGGGAACATTGCGCAGGAAGGCGAAGGTCACCAGCACCACCAAAGCGATGGCGAACACCAGTTCCTTCTGCACATCCCGCACCGAGGCACGGATACTTTGGGTGCGGTCGGTCAGCACCGTCACGTCCACCGAGGCCGGCAGGGTATTGATCAGTTGCGGCAGCAACTCGCGCACACTGTCGGCCACGTCGATGACATTGGCGCCGGGCTGGCGCTGGATATTGAGCAACACCGCCGGTTGGGTATCGGCCCAGGCGGCCAGGAAGCGATCCTCGGCGCCGTCGATGATGGTGGCCACGTCACCCAGGCGCAGGGGCGCACCGTCGATCCAGGTAAGAATCAGTTGCCGGTAATCCTCCACCGAACGAATCTGGTCATTGGCGTCCAGCAAGGTGGAACGTTGCGGGCCATCGAAACTGCCCTTGGGCTGGTTGGTATTGGTGGCGGCGATGGCGCTGCGCACGTCCTCCAGATCCAGGTCATAGGCGGCCAGGGCCATGGGGTTGATCCGCACACGCAATGCCGGCCGCTGACCGCCGGCCAGGCTGACCATACCGACACCGCCCAACTGCGCCAGCTTTTGCGCCATGCGCGTATCCACCAGATCGTACACACCCGGCAACGGCAGCGTGTCCGAAGTGATCGCCAGAGTCAGGATCGGTGCATCGGCGGGATTCACCTTGCGATAAATCGGTGGCGTCGGCAGGTCGCTGGGCAACAGGTTGTCGGCGGTGTTCAAGGCCGCCTGCACTTCCTGTTCGGCCACCCCCAGATCCACCTCCAGGGAAAACTGCAGGGTAATGACCGACGCCCCACCGGAACTGGTGGACGACATTTGTTTGAGCCCCGGGATCTGCCCCAGGCTGCGCTCCAGCGGCGCGGTGATGGTACGCGCGGTGATATCCGGCCCGGCCCCCGGCTGGAAGGTGAACACCTGGATGATCGGGTAATCCACCTGCGGCAACGCCGCCACCGGCAACAGCCGCCAGGCCAGCAGCCCCGCCGCCAGCAGCGCCACCATCAGCAGCGAAGTCGCCACCGGACGCAGGATGAACGGCCGGGACAGACTCATGGACGGCCGCCCTGACCACCACCGCGGCGACCGCCGGCGGCACCTTCACCGGCTCCGGCCGGAGCAACCGGCTGGCTGTCGCCTTCCACCAGGATCACGTCACGGCCATCACGCAGCCTTTCCATGCCTTCCAGCACCACCGCCTCGCCGTCGGCCAGCCCTTCACTCACAGCGATACGGTCACCGTCCACCGGCCCCAGCGTAATGGGCCGCAATTGCGCCTTCTGCTCTTCAATCACATAAACATAGGTGCCTTGAGAGCCGTATTGCACCGCGTCGGTGGGAATGGTCACCGCGTCCGGCAGGGTCCGCAGTTGCAAGCGCACATTGACGAACTGATTCGGGAACAGCTCGTTTTTCTCGTTGGCGAATTCCGCCCGCAAACGCAGGGTTCCGGTGGCGGTATCAATGCGATTGTCCAGGGTGGTGAGGCGGCCGCTGGCCAGCAGGGTGGCGCCATTGCGATCCAGTGCCTGAACCGGCATTGCCGCGCCCGTGGCGAAGGCATTGCGCACCGCATCCAGTTGCGTCTCCGGCACCGTGAACACCACCGAAATCGGCCGCATCTGGGTGATCGTCACCAGCCCATCGGTGTCGCCGCTGCTCACCAGGTTTCCGGCATCCACGTTGCGCAGGCCGAGCCGGCCGTCGATCGGCGCTTCGATACGGGTCCAGGACAGCTGCAGGCGGGCATCGTCGACTTGCGCCTGATTCGCCTTCACCGCGCCCCGCAGCTGATTGACCAGCGCCTGCTGCTGGGTCAATTGCTGCCGGGCGATGGAGTCTTGTTTATAAAGCGTTTGGTACAGCGCCAGATCCTGCTCGGCGCCGGCCAGTTCCGCCTTGTTCTGCTGATACTGCCCCTGGGCCTGAGCCAGCTGCACCTGATACGGATCCGCATCGATCTCCGCCAGCAGGGTGCCCTTGCTGACTTCCGCGCCTTCCTCGAACAACACGCGGGCCAGTTCCCCGTCCACCCGGCTGCGCACGGTGACGGTATTCAGCGGCGTCACCGTGCCAATGGCCTTGATCTGAACATTGAGGTCACCGGCTTCGGCATTCACCACCCGCACCGCCACCGGGCCCTCCCAGGCGTTGCGCGGCATCGGCCCGGTGGGCGTGGAGCTGGAACGGGATAACAGATACCAGAGCCCGCCGAGCACGACGACGAGCAGCACCGCCCAGGCCAGGCGAGAACGGGACAATGGAACGGAACGAGTTTCGGACATGGAGTCGGCACCGGCACAGGGTCAATCCGCCGGCGATGCCGACGCCGCACTCGGGCGAGCACGGGCACCAGAGACCTCACCGGGCAGGGCGATCAGATGATAACGACTCGCATTCTAGAGAGCGCCTTCCCCCGGGCGCAACCGCACCCGAAGGGATCCACATTTAATGCACAGTTCCGTAAGGAATGTAAGGCGATGACGCCGGCAAGCCTCGCGGCCCGTGAGCAGCCACTTCGCTCACAGACCGCGATGGGCTGACACCCGGCGTATCAGCGACTCAGCCCCAACGCCTTGGCCACTCCTGCGGCATAGGCCGGATCGGCTTTCTCGAAGTGCTCAAGTTGCCGGCGCACGATCTCTTCCGGCACCCCGTCCATGGCACGGGCGATGTTACCGAACAGGCGCTCCTGCTGTTCCGGTGTCATCAGCCGGAACAGGTCGCCGGCCTGGGTGTAGTCGTCATTGCCTTCGCGGTGGTCATAGCGATCGGCGTCACCGCTGATGTTCAGCGGCGGCTCCTTGAATGCCGGATCCTCCACCGGGCCGCCAAAGCTGTTCGGCTCATAGTTGACGCTGCCGCCACCGTTGCCATCGAAACGCATCCGGCCATCACGGTGATAGCCATGCACCGGACAGCGCGGCAGGTTCACCGGCAGGCTCTCGTAGTTAACACCAAGCCGGTAACGGTGCGCGTCGGCGTAACTGAAGATGCGGAACTGCAGCATCTTGTCGGGGCTGTGGCTGATCCCCGGCACCACATTGGCGGGGCTGAAACTGGCCTGTTCCACTTCGGCGAAATAGTTTTCCGGATTGCGGTTCAGGGTCAGCTCTCCGACTTCAATCAGCGGATAGTCGCCGTGCGGCCATACCTTGGTCAGATCGAACGGGTTGTAGGGCGTGTTCTCCGCCTCCGCTTCCGGCATGATCTGCACGCACACACGCCACGTCGGGAAGTCCTTGTTTTCGATGGCGTTGAACAAATCACGCTGATGGGATTCGCGGTCGCCCCCGACGATCTCCGCGGCCTCGGCATCGGTCAGACATTCAATGCCCTGCTGGGTCTTGAAGTGGAACTTCACCCAGAACCGTTCGTTGTTCGCGTTGATAAAACTATAGGTGTGGGAACCATAGCCGTTCATGTGCCGGTAGCTTTTCGGCAGGCCCCGGTCGGACATCAGGATGGTGACCTGATGCAGGGATTCCGGACTCAGCGACCAGAAGTCCCACATATGCGTGGCCGAGCGCAGGTTACTGCGTGGGTCACGCTTCTGGGTGCGAATGAAGTCGGGAAATTTATAGGGATCGCGCACGAAGAACACCGGCGTATTGTTGCCGACCAGATCCCAGTTGCCCTGTTCGGTGTAGAACTTGAGGGCGAAGCCCCGCACATCACGCTCGGCATCGGCGGCGCCACGCTCACCGGCCACGGTGGAAAAGCGCAACAGCACGTCGGTTTCGGCACCGGGCTGGAACACCTTTGCCTTGCTGTACTGAGTAATGTCACCGGTCACCTTGAAAGTGCCAAATGCCGCCGACCCCTTGGCGTGCACCACCCGCTCGGGAATCCGCTCGCGGTTGAAATGGGCGTGCTTTTCGAACAGCTGCCAGTCCTGCACCAGCAGCGGCCCACGGGGACCGGCCGTCAAGCTGTTCTGATTGTCCGCCACCGGAATCCCAGCGCTGGTGGTCAGGGTCTGCTTCTTCTTACTCATGATGCCTCTCCTTGGGTTCAACCTGGGGGGTTAAGAGCCTGTTTAAGATGACCCTTCGAGGTTACGACGAACGGAGTGACAAAACGAACAGTGAGGCGGCATGAGTTCAATAGATCCTTTCGATCATTGGCCTTTATGTCATAGCGGACAAATATGCCCGGCCTTTACAGTCCGCCGGCAATCATCGCATGATGCGTGTTTTCACCCGTTCATGAGATTCCGAACCGCATGACCTCGACAACCGTGGCCACGACCGCCTATTCCCGGCTGGAAGAGTTTCTCAACAGTCTCACCCACGGTATCGGCGCCGCTCTCAGTATCGTCGGCACGGTGATCCTGGTGGTGGCCGCCAGCCTGCTTGGCGATCCCTGGAAGATTGTCGGCTTCAGCATCTTCGGCGCCAGTCTGATTCTGCTCTATACCGCCAGCACCCTCTATCACGGTGCCCGCCGCCCCGCCCTCAAAGCGTTCTACAAGATGCTCGATCATTGCGCCATCTTCGCGCTGATCGCCGGCACTTATACGCCGTTTCTGCTGGTCAACATGCGCGGCACCGTGGGCTGGGTGCTGTTCGCGGTGATCTGGTCGCTGGCGCTGGCCGGCATCGCCTTGAAGCTGGTGTTCGGCAACCGCTACAAACTGGCCCGCGTGGCCATCTATCTGGTCATGGGCTGGCTGGTATTATTCGCCTCCGGCGAACTGGTGGGCCGGCTCAACGACGTGGGCTTCTGGCTGGTGCTGGCTGGCGGCCTCACCTACACCGGTGGAGTGGTGTTTTATCTGGCGGATCGCCTGCCCTACAACCACGCCATCTGGCATCTGTTCGTGGTCGGCGGCAGCGTTTGTCATTTCCTGGCGGTGTATTACGGCGTTCTGCCGGTCTGATTCTAAGAGCCTGTCTCGAAACAAGTCACTGTGAACACCCGGCCGTTTCAATCCGCGTCACTTTCCCCTCTCCCCGCCCCCGATCCATAGGTATTGGGGGAACAGCACGGAAGTTGCATTGACCCGGGACGCCGAAACCGGCTAATTCCATAATTCAAACAAGAGGTGCTCATGCGATATCCGGTTCTGCTGTCCCCCGTGCTGCTTTTACCCTGCCTTGGCCAAGGCGCCCAGCCGATTCCCCTGGAGACGGTGACCGTGACCACGCCCCGTCAGAACCAGGCGCTGCTGGACACGCCAGCGGCGGTAACAGTGGTGGACAGTCAGGCTCACGGCGAGGGCCGCCCGAACCTGCAACTGGACGAGACCCTCAACCGGGTCCCCGGCCTGTTCTTTCAGAACCGCTATAATTTCGCCCAGAACCTGCGCATCTCCAGCCGTGGCTTCGGCGCCCGCGCGCCCTTCGGCGTGCGTGGCTTGCATCTGCGTGTGGACGGCCTGCCCTATACCCTGCCGGACGGCCAGTCCCAGGTGGATGCCATTGACCTGGACCGGCTGCGGCAAGTGGAGGTGCTGCGTGGCCCGGCCTCTTCCCTGTACGGCAACGCCGCCGGCGGCGTGCTGTTGCTGAACAGCGACGACGGCGGCAGCCAGCCTCCCGGGGCGCACTTGCGTGTGGCCGGCGGTAGCGACGACTACCGCAAGCTCGGCGCCACGCTGTATCAGCGGGACGAGAACAATGACTACGCGTTGGGCGTTTCCGCCCTGTCCTTCGATGGCCAGCGGCAACAAAGCCGGGTGGAGAAATATCAACTTAACGGCAAATGGCGGCACGCTCTTGCCAACGGCGGCCGCATCACCACCTTGCTGGACGTGCTGGACATTCCCACCGCCGAGGATCCCGGCGGCCTGACCCGGGCCCAGGCGCACGAGGATGGTGATCAGGCCTCTCGCTTCTCCAACCTGCTCGACGCCGGCCAGGTGGTGCGCCAGCAACGACTGGGCTGGGTCTGGGATCAGCCCACGAAGCAAGGCGCCTGGCAGGGTTATCTACACTACACCCACCGCGATTTCGAACAGCAGTTACCCTTCCCGGGCAGCAGCGAGCTGGGCTATGAGCGGCAATTCTACGGCACCGGCCTGCGCCATGCCGGCCAGGCCGGAAAGCTCAACTACGTGGTCGGCGCCGAAGTGAACCGGCAGGAGGATGATCGTGACCGTTATCAGGTCAGTGCCAGCGGCGAGCGCCAGGGCCGCACCGCCGATGAACAGCAGAACGCCACCGCCGCCGGACTGTTCGCCCAGGCCACCCTGCCACTGAATGAGTACTGGTCCTGGACCTTCGGCGGACGTCTGGACCGATTGCAGCTGTCCATCGACGACCGCTTTCTGGCGGACGGCAACGACGACGGCCATCGCCGTTTCACCGAACGCAGTTACAGCACCGGATTGAACTGGCGGCTCCATCCCCGCCATCAATTGTTCGCCAACATCGGCTCCGCCTTCGAGAGCCCCACCTTCACCGAATTCGCCAATCCCGACGGCGGCGGCTTCAACCCGGACCTGGAACCGCAAAAAGCCGTGAATGGTGAGATCGGTGCCCGTGGCGACCTGTCCGGCACCGTGCAGTACGAACTGACCCTGTTCACCGTCCGCACCCGCGACGAGATCGTGCCTTTCGAGCAGGACGGCCGCACCTTCTATGAAAACGCCGGCCGTACCCGGCGGGATGGTGTGGAACTGGGACTGAGCTGGTACCCGGACGATTGGAACCGGATCAGCGCCGCCTGGACCTATGGCAATTACCGGTTCCGCCGTTTCCAGGAAAGCGGCGAATCCCTGCGGGACCATCGTCTGCCGGGACTGCCTGAACACCAGCTCTACCTGGAATGGCAGCGGGACTATCGCGGCGGCACCTTCACCAGTCTGGAAACCCTGATGATCAGCTCGGTCTACGCGGAGAACGGCAACGATACCCGGGTCGGCGGCTACGCTCTGGTCAACGGCCGGGTCGGCCACCGCTGGCGGCTCGCCGGCGGTAACCAACTGACCACCTACCTCGCCGCCCATAACCTGCTGGACCGGGACTACTACGCCAACATCCGCATCAACGCCAACAGCGACCGCCCACTGGCCAGCCGCGGCTACTTCGAGCCCGGCCCGGGACGGACCTGGGTGGCGGGGATGGAAATAAAGCTTTGAAGATAGTTGACAGTTGATAGTGGACAGTTGACAGCGAAAAGAAAAAGATCGCGGAACGGTCTGATCTTTAGCCGCTGTGGGAAGCTTGCTTGCAAGCGAATGGTGTCGCTCAGGCGCTTAGTAATATTCGCTTGCAAGCAAGCTTCCCACAGTGATTCAAGATCACCTGTTTTTGTTTTTCCGCTGTCAACTGTCCACTATCAACTGTCAACTGCTTTTAAGGCCTTCTCAATGTCCGCTGCCAACGCTTCCGGTTTATCCTTGGGGGCGTAGCGACGTACCACACGGCCGCTTTGGTCGACCAGGAACTTGGTGAAGTTCCATTTGATGCCTTCGCTGCCGAGCAGGCCGGGGGCTTCCGATTTGAGGTAGCGATAAAGGGGATGAGCATCGCTGCCGTTAACGTCGATTTTGGCGAACATGGGAAAGTCGACGCCGTAGTTCTTTTCACAGAAGGCACCAATCTCCACTTCATCGCCGGGCTCCTGGTGACCAAACTGGTTACAGGGAAAGCCCAACACCACCAGGCCGCGATCCTTGTAGCGTTGATACAGCGCCTGCAGCCCTTTGTACTGGGGCGTAAAACCGCATTTGCTGGCGGTGTTGACGATCAAAAGCACCTTGCCTTTGAAATCGGCCAGGGAGCGCTCCTCGCCGTCCAGGGTGACGGCGTTATAGTCGTAGATACTCATTTGTATTACTCCTTGGTTCCCCGACCGATGCGGCGGGCGTGCCCGCCATCCGGCTTACCGGGACAGTAATCGTTTGAGGATGGCCTCCGCCACCACCGTGCTGGACTGCGGGTTCTGACCGGTGATCAGGTTGCCGTCCTCCACCACGCGCGGCTTGAACATGTCACCGTTGCTGATTTCCGCGCCCAGTTCGCGCAGCCGGTTCTCCAGCAGGAAGGGCATGACGTCGTCGAGCCCGACTTCGTGTTCTTCCTCGTTGCTGAAGCAGCTTACCACGCGGCCTTCCACCAACGGCTTGCCGGCGCCGTCGCGGGCGCCCACCAGCGCCGCCGGGCCATGGCACACGGCGCTGACCAGCCCGCCCTGTTCCCAGGTACGGTTAAGTACCCGCGCCACCATGGGATGATCCGGCATATCGAACATGGCGCCATGGCCGCCGGGCACGAAGACGCCGGCGAAGCCGTCTTCCCAGATGTCCTCCAAAGCCCGGGTATCCTGCAACGCGATGATCGCGTCCTGCCAGGCGTCCTTCTCGGCGTCATCCGGCACCGAGCGCGGATCCACCGGCACCTTGCCGCCGAGCGGGCTGGCCACCTGCAGCGGGATACCGGCATCACGAAACAGACCATAGGGCACAGCAAATTCCTCAAGCCACAGGCCGGTTTGTTGCCCTTGTCCCATTTGACCGGCACTGGTCACCAACATCAGTAGGGGTTTGTCCAGATTCATCACTGCTCCTTACTCTGACGACCCAAAGGATTTATGACTTGAACCCGCCGCCGGGGCGAAAAGGGGCTTGACCCCGGCACCGGGTCCACCAAGATGACATCAACGGTATCGGTGGCCCGCCTCACCGATGTAAACGCAGTTGGGGAGCCCGGCTCCTCTCTTCAATGGCATCCAGACCATGCATTGGGAACACCTGCTCAACAAGGAGCGCCTGGGACACCGCGACGCCAAGGATGAAACCGGGCGCACCGCCTTTCTGCGCGACCACGACAAGATCATCTTTTCCGGCGCCTTCCGGCGCCTGGCCCGCAAGACCCAGGTACACCCGCTGGCCACCAACGACCACGTGCACAACCGTCTCACCCATTCCCTGGAGGTGTCGTGCGTGGGCCGGACCTTGGGCATCCAGGTGGGTGAGCGCTTGGAACGCCTGAAGCTGTTGCCGGCGGGCACCAACGCCACCGACCTTGGCGACATCGTGCAATCCGCGTGCCTGGCCCATGACATCGGCAACCCGCCGTTCGGCCATACCGGCGAGCGAGCCATCCGAGCCTGGTTCCAGGAGCGGGGCCAGCGTTATCTGGAACTGCTCAGCCCCGCCCAACAATCCGATCTGATTTACTTCGAAGGCAATGCCCAGGGTTTCCGCATTCTCACCAAAAGCGAGTACCACCAATACCAGGATGGCATGCGTCTAACCTACGCCACTCTGGCCACCTTTCTCAAATATCCCTGGTTATCCGCCCAGGCCGGCGAAAGCGGCATCAAACCGGGCAAGTACAGCGCCTTCGTCTCCGAGACCGGGGCGTTCCGGGAAGTCTGCCAGGCCACTGGACTGCGCCCCCTGGACGCGGACCGCTATTGCCGCCATCCCCTGGCCTACCTGATGGAGGCAGCGGACGATTTCTGCTACGCCATCATCGATCTGGAGGACGGTCTGGAGATGGATCTGCTGCACTGGGACGAGGTCTATGCCTTGCTGCAACCGGCGCTGCCGGACACCGCCGAAGTACGCAGCCTGGTGCACTCCGGACTGCGCGATGGCCGTAAGGCGGCGCTGCTGCGGGGCAAGATCATTGAACGCTTTATCGAGGCCGGCGTCGAGGCCTTCATCGCCAATCACCAGCGCTTGCTGGAAGGGCGCATGGACGGGGATCTGCTGCACCATTGTGAGCCGGTGGTACACGATGTGGTGGAGAACGCCAAGCAACTGGCCCGCGGCAAGGTGTTCGAGCACCCACGCAAAATCGAACTGGAAATCGGCGCCTTCGAGGTCATGGGCGCCCTGCTCGACGGCCTGATCGACGCGGCGTTGTCCCACGCCCGTGGCACCGCGCGCAATTACCGCCACGAGCGCATCATCGACCTGATCGGCCGTCACAGCTTCCCCGATGACCTGCCCAACCTGCCGGAACAGGAGCGCATTTATCAGTGCATCATGCGGGCGCTGGATTTCCTCTCCGGCATGACCGACAACTACGCCACTTATCTGGCCAAGCAGTTCTCGGGGATGGCGGAAACCCGCTACTGAACCCGATCTCCCCCAATCGGGAGGTCTCGGAACGGAGCGACGGCGGCAAGGCTATGAAAGGCTTTTCAATCGGTGAGTGGAACCGCCTCGAAGACCCCCGCCACCGGAAAAACCAACAGTGCGGGAATGCCCCACGGCCATTTTTGGCTTACTCGTTGCATCTTTTATTTTGTGACATAGTTCACAAACAAGCAGGCATTGAGAGTCGAAATGAAAAGCTCAAGTCGACTTCCCTTTTCGGGACGGCAGTACGATGAACTCCTGGATGTGTTGTACGCAACCCCCATGGACCAGAACTACTGGTCCATGTTTCTGGACAAACTGGTACGCGTGAGCCGCTCTCGTTCGGCCCGTCTACTGGTATTGGACCGAGTCGCGGAACAAGTGCAATCCAGCATGAAGATCAATATCGACGACAGCGCTCACCAGCAGTACGTCGATCACTTCGTTAACGCCTGCCCCTGGCGTCCGGAGCTCAAACAGAAACCATCGGGACAGCTCTATTCCACCTATTTGGACTTCTCCTGCCGGCAAAACCGGTTCTACCAGACCGAGTTTTACAACGACTGGGCCCGGGGGCTGGATATCCACCACGGGGTTTGCGGCACCGTTTATCAGAACCGGGACCATACCGTTCAGTTGTTGGTGCAGCGCACCCGTGATCACGGTCCATACCATCACGTCGATACCACCTGGTTCAACGGGCTGGTGCCGCATATACGCCGCGCCATTCAACTGAATCTTGAAGCCGCCGGGCTTCGCCGCCGCGCCCTTGCCGGCGAGCTGGCGGCACATCGTCCTTTCATCCTGTTGGGCCCCGCCGGTCGTGTCGACTACCTCTGCCAACGGGCGGAGGCCCTATTGGCCAATGAAAATGCCCTGCTCTACCGGAACGGGCGTTTGATGTTCAGGCACCGCCCACTACAGCAACGCTTCCTGCATTCGGTCAACGGCATTCTGACCAGCGCTGGCCGTGATTGGCGGCATGCCGGGGATCTGCTACTGGCGCCTCGTCTCGGCGATCAGCCACTGGCGTGCCTGCTCAGTCCACTGGCACCGGAAGTCGGCCGGATTCTGTTCCCCGTGGAAGGACGGGCGCTGCTGCATTTCCATCTGCCCGAGGAGACTGTTCATGTGGATGAGGAGCACGTCGCCACTCTGTTTGGGCTCACACCCGCGGAGGCCAAGGTGGCCCGCGCCATAGCCGAAGGCGGAACACTGGCCGATCTCGCCGACCGCCAGGGCATTTCGGTGCAAACGGCACGCAGCCAACTGAAATCCGTGTTCCGCAAAACCGGTACGACCCGGCAAAACGAACTGGCCGCCCGCGTCCTCAAGTCTCCCGCCTTGAGCCCCGCCCCTCCGCCCATCACCCTGCCTTGATCAGCCCATGCCCGGGAAGGCAAGGCGGGCGGGCCAGAAGCACGGAAAGCCTCGGTTAGTTGATGCCGATGCCAACCCGAGAGGATCAAGCATGATGCAGATCAAGGCCGCTTCCGTGACCGGCCCTACAATCGACTCCGATCCCTATTGGCAGTCCCGCGACGGAGTCTCCGATGAAAGTAATCGCCTTTTCCCTGGCCGCCCTGGCGGCCGCTTCCCTGAGTCCTGGTCTGGCCCTGGCGGCGGACGCCGAGACCCTGTATCAAGCCAAGGCCTGCGTGGCCTGCCACAAGATCGACGGCCCCATGGTCGGCCCGTCCTACCAGGATGTGGCGAACAAATACGCCGGTCAGGACGGCGCCGCCGCCACTTTGGCAAAACACATCCAGGAAGGCAGCCAGGGCATCTGGGGCGCCATTCCAATGCCACCGAACGCGGTGACCGATGAGGAAGCCAAAACCCTGGCCGAATGGATTCTGCAGCAGAAATAAAGCCACCGTTCAATGATGCCCGGCCCTGGACGCGGGCTGCCGCCATAGCGAGGGTTTCAGTTCCTCGAAGCGGTACACCTGACCGCCGTGTCGTCCGGCCCAATCCTCGGCCGCCGCTTTTTCGGCGAAGGACGCCACGGTGACGCCCATCGCTCCCGGCAAGTCACCACCAATCACGTACCAGGCCTGACCCGCGTCGATCAGATGATCGTCATCCGGCCGGTTCCAGTCTCCGCGCGCCATATCATGGACATAGAGACGGCTTTCTCCCACCTGATTCTCCGGCTGACTCCACCAGCCCAGCATTTCCGCCACCGAGCAGAAGCGGCGCACCTGCCTTGGCGACACCGCTTCCCCCTTGGGACCCGGAAAATCGGCGATGATCATGCCGCAGACATGGCATTCGTCATCGGCATGGAACGGCACCGGCTCCAGGGCCGCCGGCGACGTCTCCTCACAGCCCGCCAGCAACATCAGTATCAGCAGACCCAACCCGATTCCCCATTTTCCCATAGCGCACCTCATACACGACGACGAAAAAGAACCAGCGCCAGCATCAACGGCATCAGCATCCACAACCCCAAGGCGCCCCAAAGCCCCCAGACCGGCACCGGCAACTCCCGGCCCAGGGCCAGCACACCGGTCACCTCCGCGCCGGCGTCGAACCCGCTCAGGTTGATGAGCCGATACAGATCCGTGGGGCTGCACAGCAGCACCCAGGGCAGAGACTCCGGACTGAAACGCCCCTCGCTGAGCACCAGCAACGCCAGCAGCAGCCAGTCGAACACCAGCACAAAGAAGAACCATACGGCCAGGGCCAGTCCGGCAGCGGTGGATTTCTCCCGCACCCGGCAACTGAGCACATAGGCCATGGCCAGGAACACCCAGCCGAGCATCATCGACGACACCGCGAAACGCGCGAACGCGCCCGCCAGCGCCGCCGTTGGCACGCCGTCCACCCCGATCAGAATGGCCACCAGGGCGGCGCCGAATCCGGCCACCGTGGCCAGGGCCAGAATCAGGCCATGTCCGACGAATTTGCCGAGCAGCAGCTGTTCCCGCCTCAGCGGATAGGACAACAGCAACAGCAAAGTGCCGGCCTCGTCCTCACCGACGATGGCGTCATAAGCCAGCATCAGCGCGATCAAAGGAATCAGCAGCGTAGCCAGAGTGGAGAGGCTGGCCATGGTGGCCGGCACATTGGTGAATCCCACCACGCCCGAGGCAGCGGCGCCAAACCAAGCGATACCCACGGCGAGAACGGCGAACAGAACACTGATGGCCAGCAGCCAGCGGTTGCGCAGGGCGTCCCGCAATTCCTTCATGGCAATGAACCACAGCACGGTCACACTCGCTCCCTCCGCCCGGCGGCGCCCTGAAAATGACGATAGAGGTCCTCCAGGGACGGCGCCCGCACCTCCACGTCCACGGTTTCCGGCTGGCCTGACAGAGCGCGCAACCAGGCCATTTTTTCCTTCGCCGCCACGGTTCGTTCGCATCGGAGGGTGCGCCCCTGCGGATCCACCTGCAGGCTGGTCAAACGCCAGCGCAATCCCGCTTCCCGTTGCAACTCTGGCAGGCTGCCCAGCGCCCTGAGCCGACCCTGGCACAAGATGGCGGCGCGATCGATATAGCTCTCCACCCCGGCCAGCACATGGGAGCACAGCACCACCGCCGTGCCACGGCGGCGCAGATCGTCGATCAGCGCATACAGGTCCGCGGTGGCGATGGGATCCAGCCCCACCGTGGGCTCATCCAGCAGCAAAAGGCGGGGTTCACCGAGCAGCGCCTGGGCCAGCCCCAGGCGCTGACGCATCCCCTTGGAGTAGGTGCGGACCCGGCGATCGGCGGCGTCCGTCAGGCCCACCTGATCGAGCAGCGCTGCGATGCCGGACACCGGCACGCCCTTCAAACGGGCGAAATAGGCCAGGGTCTCCCGCCCACTGAGTTGTGGATAGAAACTGACGTTCTCGGGCAGGTAACCGAGTTCGCGGCGGGCCCGTGCTTCCCCCGCCGACACGCCCAGCACCCGCACCTCTCCGGCATCCGCCCGCAATACGCCGAGAATCAGTTTCATGGTGGTGGTTTTGCCGGCGCCGTTATGGCCGAACAGGCCCAGCACCTCACCTTCCCCCACCGTCAGGCTCAGATCGTGCAGCACCGTGGTGCGGCCATAACCGTGCCGTACCGAACGCATCTCAATCGCTGTCATGACAGATCTCCACGGCGGTCTCGTCCACCATCATCAAGGGGTGGCTGTCGCGCACGCCCGGTGAGCGCGTTACCGGGAACGCGTTCTGTGCCCAGCGCAACAGGCTCACGGACGGGCTACTCATCAGCAGCCGGGCCTGGGGGTACAGCCACAACAGCCGGTCCAAATCGTCGTTGGGCTGATACGGCACGTCGCCGATGCCGTCACCGTCTCGGTCCCAACCCAGGTAGTCACTCCAGTAGTTGCCTCTGCCCTGTCGTGACCATTCCTGGGTGCGGGTGGCCACGTACTTCACCTGTTGTTGATTGCCGATGAAATGGTTGCCGCTGAGCTGGTTGTCCTCGGAACCGGCGGTCAGATGGATGCCCAGGGTGCTTTGTTCAAAACGGTTGTCGGTGATGTCGTTGTACAGTGAGTTGTAAACGAACAGCGCTTTGCCTTCGGCGCCACTGATCATGGCGTCGCCGGTGGCTCCACGGCGCACACCGTGAATCCGGTTGCCACGCAGGGTGGAATAGGTGATGTAGTTCATCAGGATGCCGTAGTTCTGATCATCTTCGGAGCAGTTGCCCTCAACCCACAGAGCACGGCTTTGCATCAGGGCGTAGCCGGTGCGGGTGCGCCGGGTGGTGTTGCCGACCACTTTGTTGTCATGGGAAAACATGTAGTGAATGCCGTAGCGCAGGTCCTCCAGCACATTGCCTTGCAGGCGGTTGCCGTTGGAGGTGTCGATGTAGATGCCATCGCGGGTTTCACGCACCCGGTTGCCGGTCACCAGGGCCCCGGTTACGGCGTACAGATGAATGCCATTGCCACGATCCTGTGAGCGCAGCGAAGTGTCTCCGCGGATACGATTACCGCTGACCGTGACCTCGGCGGCACCGTCCACCCAGATCCCAAAGCCGGGTCCGCTGAGCTGGTTGTCCCGTAACGTGGTGCCGGTGGCGCCCTTCTCGATGAACACCCCGGCATCCATGGCGGTCAGGTCTTTGCCCCAGTTACGCAAGGAGCAGCCACTGACCCGCACATTGGTGGCGGCAATGGTCAGACCGTTGCCGTAGCCTTCCGCGTCCAGCACCGCGCCGGCCTCGCAAATCACTTCGGCGCCCTCCCGGTCAATGCGAAAACGCCCCCGGTGGATCCCCACCGGCACACGCCAGCGGTTCTCCTCCGGGGCCGCCGTCGCCACGGCAATGAGGTCGCGGGATGGCATCCCGGCCTGGGCCGTCATGCCGGACGCGCCCCACAGCGCCAGGCAAAACAACCCGATTCGTCTCAGCACCGCCATCACTGCACTCGCACCGCCGCGCCCCCTTCCAATCAGGCTTTCTCCACCAGCATGCGGCCGACCATCTCCATGTGCAGGGCATGACAGAACCAGCTGCAGTAATACCAGTGCACGCCGGGTTTATCGGCGATGAAGGTGATGGAAGAGGTTTGCTGCGGACTGATTTCCATGCTGACACCGTGGTTGGTGAGCACGAAACCGTGAGACACGTCCTCGATACGATCGATGTTGGTGATGGTCACCGTGACTTCGTCGCCCTGCTTCACCTTGAACTCGGCCAATCCGTAAGCCGGTGCCATGGAGGTCATATAGACCCGCACCTTGTTACCCTCACGGATCACCTTGTTGTCCTGCTCCAGGGTGATGCCGTCTTTTTTCGCCCGGGCCACGGTGGCGGCGAAAAACGGATCGTTCCGCTCCCAGATTTTTTTCGTCTTGATCTGATCCCGGCGCACCAGGATGCAGTCGTGGGGTTCGGCAAAGGTGGGGCCGTCATGCACCAGTTTCATTTCCTCGCCGGAAATATCGATCAGTTGATCATTCTCCGGGTGCAGTGGACCGGTAGGCAGGAAACGGTCCTTGGAGAACTTGCTCAGCACCACCAGCCACTTGCCATCCGCGTCCCGACTTTCGGTCAGCGAGGCGTGGTTATGCCCTGGCTGATAGTGCACATCCAGCTTCTGTTTGATGTAGTTGGTTTTTTCCCCTTGGTAAGCGCGGATCGCCTCTTCGATGTTCCACTTCGCCACCTGGCTGTCGATGAACAGAGTGGTATAGGCGTTGCCACGACCATCGAAGGTGGTGTGCAGCGGCCCCAGCCCCAGCTCCGGTTCGCCCACCACCACATCCCTGGGTTTCTTGAGCTTGCCGCCGAACAAGTCGTCCAGCCGCGCGATCTCAATGATGGTGCAGGTGGGCGAGAGCTTGCCGTTGGCGATGAAGTACTTGCCGTCCGGCGATGTATTCAGGCCGTGCGGGTTCTTCGGCACCGGAATGTAGCGGGTCAGATCCGACCCGTGCCGGCCATCCACCACCGGCACCTTGCTGTCACCCAGCGTGGTGAACTTGCCGGCTTTGATGGCCGCTTCGATGCGCGGGATATTGAACACCACCACCCAGTCGCGCTCATTGCGCATCATGCCGCCCAGGTCCGTGGCTTTCTCCGAGTTGTAACAGGTGGACGCCGCGTACTTGCCGGTATAGTCGGCGTCGGTGTTGTCCAGGTTACCGTCGACGATGACCTGGAACGCCATCTCCATCCGCTCGGCGTCGATGGCGTTGAACATCGTGTAGCTGCCATCATCCTGGATATCGAAGGACGAGCCGTCATTGGGATGCGGAATGATGAATTCCGCGTTGGCGAACACATACTTGGTGTGCGGCACTTTCTGCAGGCGCAGACCGTGGATGGCCTGGACGTTGGGTACCGTGAGGATGCGGTCGCATTTCATGATATCCAGACGCACCCGGGCCACCCGGCTGTTGGCCTTGTCATTGATGAACAGGTATTTGCCGTCATACCGGCCATCCGTCATGGAGATGTGCGGGTGGTGGCTGTCACCGTTGAGGTAACGGGCGCTGTCACCAAGCACCTGTTTGCTTTCGTCGGTCAGCCCCCAACCCGTGGCGGAATCCACGTTGAACACCGGAATCCGCAGCAGTTCACGCATGGAGGGCACACCCAGCACCCGCACCTCGCCGGAGTGTCCACCACTCCAGAAGCCGTAATATTCATCCAGCTCACCGGGCCCCACATGGGCCTTGGCCATGGCTTCCTTTACCGAGGAGGCCCAGGTTTCCCGCGTCATCACCACGCCACCCAGAGTGGCGGCGCCCGCCAGGGCCGCGCCCCCGAGAGTGCCGGCGCCGAGGAATCCGCGCCGGGTCAGTCCCTCGCCCTGAGCATTCCCGTTGTCGTCGTTGAACTGATCGTGTGTCATTGTCGTTTCTCCGTTGTCTGTAGCCGGCGTACCGGCCTTCAACCTTCTTCCAGTTGCAAGGCGGGAATACGCTCCGCCTCGGGGACGCTCCGCTTTCCTTTGCCGGCCCGTTTTTTCTTCAGGATCAGCGGCGGGCATTTGTCTTCGTTGTAATAGGTCATCTGGCAATCCAGGCAGTAGTGGCACTCGTTGACGTTGATACGCCCGTCCGGGTGAATGGCCTGGATTTCGCATTCCCTGGCGCACAATTGGCAGGGGTTGCCGCATTCCTTGCGACGCTTGAGCCAGTCGAACAATCTGAGTTTGCTGGGCACCGCCAAAGCCGCGCCCAGCGGACACAGGTAGCGGCAATAAACTTTGCGGGTAAACAGATTCATGACCAGCAGAGCCACCGCGTAGAGCACAAACCACCATTGGCGGTCGAAGTGCAGAGTGAAGGCGGTTTTGAACGGTTCGATTTCAGCGAACCGCT
Source organism: Alloalcanivorax dieselolei B5 (assembly GCF_000300005.1). Lineage (NCBI taxonomy): Bacteria > Pseudomonadati > Pseudomonadota > Gammaproteobacteria > Oceanospirillales > Alcanivoracaceae > Alloalcanivorax > Alloalcanivorax dieselolei. Next base: position 4,752,309 of record NC_018691.1, read on the forward strand.
CCGCCGTGGCCATGGAATCCAGCGAAATACCGAACAGTGCCAGCAGGATCAGGTACTTCACCGCCCACAGACGTTCGTGCAGAGCGAACGGCAATTCATACTGAGGAACGCGAAGTTTGCGCGCCGCTTCGTTGAGCAGTTCCTGGAGCGCGCCGAAGGGGCACAGCCATCCGCAGAACACACCCCGGCCCCACAACAGCACGCTGGCCGCGGTAAAAGTCCACAGGACGAAGATCACCGGATCGCTGAGGAACAACCCCCAATGGAAATCGTCCATCACCGCGTGGACGAAGGTCAGCACGTTGACCACGGACAACTGGCCGAGGGCGTACCAACCGATAAAGACCACGGTGAACAGCAAGTAGGCCCACCGCAGCCAATGCAACTGGCGCGGGTGCCGTGCCAGGCGGTCCTGCAGAAACAGAATCACCAGCAACAGTCCCAAAGCAGCGCCGATGACGGCCACCTGGAACTGCTTCTGGTACCAGATCCGCACCCATACCGGTTTTTCCTCCGGGGCCACCAGCGGTTCCGGCCGTTCCAGATAGGCTTCCGGCGTGGCGTAGGGCAATTCGAAGCTGGTGAAGATGCCGCTGACCGGGCCGGTCTGCCGGCGCACCAGCAATTCCAGGGTCCAGGGGCTACCGGGGTCGAAACGGTGCTCCGGGCGGACGATGAAGATCGCCATTTCCGAAAACCCCGGCATGCCGGCGGCATAGACATCGGATAACCGCTGATAGTCCAGATCCCGGAAGCTGATGATGGCGCCATTTTGGCGCAGTTGGACCCGGTCGAAGATACCGCCGCGCACATAGCCTGAGCCCTTGAACGAATAGCGCCCGTTGGCCAGCACCGCGATGGCGTACTCGCCTTTCCCCAGTTCCGCCATCAATGTCTTGTAGCCCGCCTTGCCCAGCAGGCTGGCGCCTACTTCCGGCGGGTTCAGCAAGCCGGTATACAGATCGATGAAGACGTCGCCGCGCTGGTCAGGGGCAGTCTGCTCCATTCCTTCCGCCTCGGTGCCGCGAAAGGCCTCATCCACTTGCCCGCGGGTCAGATGCAGCCGGCGCAGAGCCCCCTTGCCGGCCAGTTCCTCCCAGCCCACCGCCGCTCCCCGGCCACCACGGATACGCGCCGCGCGGCGCCGGGCCGATGGCGCTTCGATCAATCCCAGCGACACCGCCACTTTGCGCGCCGCTCCCATGATGGTTTCGTTGACCACCATGACCGTGACTGTCGCGCCGCTTACCGCATCAATGGTTACCGTCTCGGGGTCACGGGAGCGCCCCACCACGACCCGCTGATCGGCGCCGACACCGGCATAGTGAGCACTGAAGTCGTGGAGTTTCTGTTCAGGAATCCCGACCAGCAGGATAGGTTCGTGATGCTCCACCACGTAGGCATCGAGAATGACACCCTGAGGGTCCATCACGATTTGCACGTTGATGGGCTTGCCGGAATAAGCGGGAACATTGACCACATCCTGGCTGTAAAACAGATAGCCAAGAAGATCGCCGTTGCGGGACAGGGTCCGGACCTGGAAGTCCCCTTCCGGCTCGGACCGGTCCGCGCCGGGAAACACCGCCTCCACGCGCTGCCGATCCAGATCCGCCAGGACCGGCGAACACAGCCAAGCGCCGACCAGACACAGTATGGTCAGCCATCCCCCTTTCCAGCGCGAAAACAACGACATCGCACGCCCCATAACATGCATTTTCAGCGCATGTTACGAGCCGTGCCGCCAGCATGGCTGACATACATCAACGTGACGAAGGAAAATCAGGATGCCGCTATCGGCCCCAGCATGATTCAGAGGTTGCTACCAGGCCGCTTTAGGAGCGTGCCTGCAAGCGAATCTTTTGCAGGGAGCCCATTCGCTTGCAAGGCAAGCTCCTACAACGGCTTGGTAGTACGGTCTGTGGGAAGAGGCTCTTCCGGGACATCACTCGATCAGCGGCAGCCGATGCTCCAGACTGGCCGCGCGCACCGCATCGGGAATGCGGATTTCCGTGGCCAGGGGAAGATGATCCGATAACAGACAGTCCTCCAGCACTCGGCTGTGGCGTACCTGCAGTTCCGGTGTGGCCAGGATATGGTCGATATGACGATCCGGTGCCCAGCTGGGGTAGGTCTGCAAATCGCCTTCCACCAGTACCAGGCCAAGATCCGTCAGCGGCGAGGCGGTGAGATGCTCCGGCCGGCAGTTGAAGTCACCCATGATCAGACTGTAACGGTAAGGCCGCAGCAGGTCCGCCAGGTAGGTCAGCTGGGTATTGCGCATCTTTTCGCCCAGTGCCAGATGGCACACCGCCACCACCAGCGGCTCCACCGGATGGCCGAATTTGATCACGATGGCGCCCCGGCCAGGCAGGCCGGGAAGGATGTGGTCTTCCACCGCGTAGGGTGACATGCGGCTGAGTAAACCGTTGCTGAATTGCCCCAGCCGCCCCAGATTACGGTTCAACTGCTGATGCCAGAACGGGAAATCCGCCAGGCTCGCCAGGTGCACCAATTGGTTGAGGTTGCGTGAGCGCAGGCTGCCGCCATCCACTTCCTGCAGGCCAACCACATCGAAATGACGCACCACATCGGCGATCTGTTCGATGATCTCCACACTGCGCGGGTGCGCCACCAGATGCTTCCAGCTGCCGGTCACGTAATCCCGGAACCGGCTGGTGCCAATACCCGCCTGAATGTTGAAGCTGAGAATCTTGAGGGTGTCGCTGGGCAACGACACCTCACGCACCCGCCGGGTGCGGCGGTGCCCCTCCCGCGCCAGTAAGAAACCCGATGGGCGGGTTTTCCAGTTCTGATAGGCATTACGAGCGCGTTCCATCAGCATGGCGTTACTTACTTCTCACTTTCCTTTTTAACCAGGAAGTCCACCACGTCGAACATCTCGGCGTTGTTCTTGAGGTTATCCCGCATCACCGCATATTTGCCGGCCACCACCAGGGACGGCACGCCACGGATCTGATACTCACGGGTCAAGGCATCGGCCTCGCGAACCTTGGTGGACACCGCGAAGGAGCCGTACAGGCTGTTGAACTTGTCGCGCTCCACACCGTACTTCTCGAAGAAGCCGGCCAGGGCGTCGGCGTCGAACAGGCGCTCACGGTGCATATGAATGGCGTCGAACAGCGGCCGGTGAATTTCGCCGATCAGCCCCTGGGACTCCTCGATGAAGTAGGCCCGGGCCAGCGGCTCGGCGTGCTGCATGAACAGTACCGGGGTACGCACATAGGCCGCCGCTTCCGGCTTGTTCTTCAACCAGCCGTCCACGGTGGGTTCCAGGGAATAGCAATGCGGACACATGTAGGAGAAAAACTCCCGCACTTCCACTTTACCGGAAGGGACACTGGTGGTGCCGGGATTATCCAGCACCCGGTAGTGAACGCCTTCTTTGTATTGAGGCTGCCCTTCCTGAGCCACCACGGTGGCGGACATCATCAGCCCCAGGGACATCAGCAGGGCGCTAACCATACGCAGCATGAAATTCTCCTTGTTGTCACAGCTTTAGCGAGAACCGAAACCAATAAGAGTCACGAACACCCCCCTTGGTTCCCTTTTCGATGATAGGTGTCTTTTGTATCACAGTAGTGAAGGCTTGGCGCGCACGCAGGATAGCTACCCAGAACGGCAGCCAAAAAAAAAGGCAGCCGAAGCTGCCTTTTTCTCGCGCGGGGAGGGTTTATTCCTCGGTGGACAAGCCGTTGAGGAAGCTGGCCACCGCCTTGATCTCCGTGTCGCTCATCTTGGCGGCCACGGTGCGCATCATTTCCTGCGGATCATTGGTGCGTTTGACCACATTATCCCCCAGATCGCCACGACCGGCGGCGCGGAACGCCTTCAGCTGGATTTCCAGATACTGGGCGTGCTGGCCGGCCAAAGCCGGGAAACCGGCCCCGTCAACGCCTTCACCGGCGGGGCCGTGACAGCCGGAACAGGCAGGAACACCGTCGGCGATCACGCCGCCGCGGTAGATCCGCTCACCCTGTTCCACCAGTTCCGGATCAGCTTGCCCCACCTTGATGGTCTGGGCGGAGAAGTACGCCGCCAGGTCGGCCATGTCCTGCTCGCTGAGATTGGCCACCATCGGAGCCATCAGCGCGTTCTGCCGATCGCCGTCCTTGAACGCCTGAATCTGCTCGACAAGGTATTTTTCGCCCTGTCCGGCAAGGCTGGGCCATTCACCGGAAGGAGAGTTGCCGTCAGCGCCATGACAGGCCGCGCAGGGCTGGGATTTTTCCTTGCCGGCATCAACATCACCGGCTGCCATGGCATGGGAAACCGCCGTAGCGGCTAGCAGCACGAACAGCTTAAGACACTTCATGGCCCTTCCTTTAAAGCAGCGTGTTATTTTGTCATATGCTCGATCAGAGCGCGGTATTCTTCGTCGGAGCAGTCACTGCACATACCGCCTGGCGGCATCGCCCTGAACCCCTCTTTGACGTGCTTCACCAGCGTGTCCATGCCCTTCTCCAGATGCGGTTTCCAGGCGGCCTGATCCCCGGTCTTGGGCGCGCCGGCGGCTCCGGTGCTATGGCAGTAGGTACAGCTCTGGTCGTAACGCTCCTGCACCGTGGCGGCGCTGGCGCCCACGGCCATGAACATCAGGGCGAACCCCGCGAGCAAACCCTTCATGCAATACCTCCCATTGGGCTGGCGTCATGCTGGCGACAGGCGCGTCTTTAAATTTGCCTTTAAAGACAAACACCTGTAGAAATCCCGCCACGCGCCACACGCGTGACGGCGCGCATTATATACTACGGGCTCGCCTCCGTCATATCCCCTGTTTATGCATGGGTATTTGCGGAGACAGGGCGATGCCCCCCATCGATGCTCGTGACCGGACCGCCATGCCATTGCATCCCGCTCAACGCCTTTTGCACCAGGCCGCTTTCCTGAAAAGCGCGCAAATCGTCGAACAGTGCCCCCCCGACGAGGGCCTGGAAGTGGCGTTCGCCGGGCGCTCCAACGCCGGCAAGTCCAGTGCCATCAACCGCCTGACCGGCCAACGCAGCCTCGCTCGCACCTCCAAGACACCGGGCCGGACCCAGTTGCTGAACTTTTTCACCCTGGACGAGCAACGCCGGCTGGTGGATCTGCCCGGCTATGGCTACGCCAAGGTGGACAAAGCAGTACGCATGCAATGGCAGGAGCATCTGGACGACTACCTGGCACGCCGCGAATGCCTGACCGGCCTGGTGCTGCTGATGGACATCCGCCACCCGCTCCGGGAATTCGACCAGTTGATGCTCGAATGGTCGGCCCGTTCCGGGATGCCGCTGCTGATCCTGCTGACCAAGGCGGACAAATTAAAGTTCGGCGCCGCCAAAAGCGCCTTGATGCAGGTCACCAAGACCCTCAAAGATCATCCCGCGCCGCTACGGGTGCAGCTGTTTTCCGCCACCTCCGGGCAGGGCTGCGAGCAGGCCTGGGACCAGTTGGCGGAGTGGTTGCGGATCGAGGATGACACCCCTCCCGTGATTTGACCGAAACTGCCCATTTGTGTCACTCGGCGCCCAATTTTGTCGGCATCCCGGCCCGGGCAATACCAGGCACATCTCGGCAGTGAGCACCAACTCCTTGATTTCAGGCTGTTTTTCCCGCTTTCACGAAACTGGCACAGCCCTTGCTCCGTATCAGGGTGCAATACCGGCCCGGACCGGCCATCGACACAGGCACCGCCAAAACATCGCTGGGGGGCGATTCATGGCGGGGCCCAGGCCACGGTCCAGAGGAAGGGTGTGACCGCCGGAGACGGGGGTCATAAAAGAAGGGGGGGAAGCCCGGAACCTGATTTTCGGGTAAAAAAAATCCCTGGCAGCAATTGGGGGGGAAGGGAACGACTTCGCTGCCAGGGAGGCTTGCCGCCCCGGCCTCCTGGGGAAGAGGCCGGGGTGTCCAGAAGCTACGAACCGGCGAGGGTACTGGGGGATCGGGGGTAACCAGTCCGTAGCTGTAAATTAAGACGGCTCTATCTCGACGAAAGTTCCTGCCGGTTCCATCTTTTACAAATTTCATGATGGGGATCACAGGCTGGCCCGAGGGCTCCCGCACGACGGCCGCTGTGTCCCCTTTTTTTGGTCCATCCTGGCCCGTGCCCCCTAATTCGCCGACACGCTTACACGCAACACGCCGGCCGGCAGTGTCCCACAGACCGGACTACGAAGCCGTAGGGACCGCGCTGAACAACTGCTTCTACTGTTTCCAGGGCTTGCCGCGGGTGTCCTCGCGGTATTTGAGCTCCCGATGCATGGCCGCCTTGGCCAGCATGTGCGCCGACACCGGCGCCGAAATAAACAGAAACAGCGTAATCAGAATCTCATGGAGGTGCAGGGTATGCTCGCTCCAGGAGAAGTACACCAGCGACGCCATGATGGTGCCACCCACGCCCAGCGTGGTGGCCTTGGTCGGACCGTGCAGGCGCAGGAAGAAATCCGGCAGACGCACCAGCCCCAGGGAGCCGATCAACGCGAACACCCCGCCGATCAGCAGAAAAATCGCGGTGATGTATTCGATCACGATATCCATTCAAGCTCCTTCACGGCTTATTCGATGATGTCGCCACGGGTCATGTACTTGGCCACGGCCACGGTACTGACAAACCCGATCAGGGCAATCAGCATGGCCGCCTCGAAATACAGCTTGCTGCCACTGGACAAACCGTAGAGCACGATCAGTGCGATGCTGTTCACATACATGGTATCCAGCGCCAGCACCCGATCCGGCAGGCTCGGCCCCCGCAGCAGACGGTAGAGATTCAACATCTGGGCCACCACGAACAGTCCGAACGCGATGGCGATGGCCGTTTCTAACATTCGAAGATCTCCTTGAGACGCCGCTCGTAGCGCTGTTTTATTTGCTCAACCAGCACCGCTTCGTCTTCCACGTGCAAGGCATGCACCAGCATGCGGCTGGCGTCCGCGCTGATATCCGCGCTTACCGTGCCCGGCGTCAACGACACCGTGCTGGTGAGCAGGGTGATGGCGAAGTCGTCCTTGATGTCCAGCGGCACCTCGACGAACGCCGGGCGCAGATTCTTCGGCGAACCCAGAATGCGCCGGGCCACCGACAGATTGGCGACGATGATGTCCCAGTGCACCATCAGCACGAACAGCACCAGTTTGTGGAAATTGCGCAGCCTCGGCACATTGGGCCAGAACGGCAGGGTACCCAGCGGCAGCACCGTCGCCAGCACCACGCCGAGCACCAGGTGGCCGGCGCTGAAGCCGCTGAGCAACAGCCACATCAGCAGTAGAAACACGCTCAGGGTCGGGAACGGGTAAAGCTTGCGGATCATTGTGCACCTCCCGGATAGCCCAGGACCGCGTGGATATACAGATCAGGCTGCGCCCACTGGGCGGCGGCCGACTCCGTGAGCGCCGACAACGGCCCGCCCAACAACACCATGGCCGGCGCCATGGCCAGCAGCACGATCACCGCCGCCAGCCGTCCCTTGCTGAGCACCACATCCGCCACCGGTTCCCCTGCTCGCCAGAACAAAGTGGAGCCAGCACGGCTGAGGCCAACCACCGTCAGCAGCCCGCCCGCCAGTATCAGCACCCAGTACAGTGGCGCGGGTACCGCCTGCAGCAACATCACCTTGCCGAGGAAGCCGGACAACGGCGGCAGCCCCGTCACCGCCACGGCACCGATAAAGAACAACGCGCCCAGCAGGCCCGCCGCGGGCGGACGCGGCCCCGCCATCAGGGTATCGCCAGCGTCCCCCCGTCCCCGTGACACCAGATCGGCAAGCAGGAACAGGCCGGCGCAAATCAAGGTGGAGTGGAGCAGATAGAACAGCGCGCCGCTGATCGCCTCTTCCGTGCCCCAGGCCAGCGCCGCCACCAGCGTCCCCACCGACATCACCACCAGGTACGCCACCAGTTCCCCCAATCGCCGGGCGCCAAACACGCCCGCCGTGGCCAGCCCCAGGGTCAGCAGGGACACGGTCCACAGGGCCATATCACCCAGACCGGCCAGGGCGCCGTCACTGAACGCCAAGCCATGGATCCTGAGCAGCGCATAGATGCCGACCTTGGTCATGACCGCGAACAACGCTGCGACACCGGCGGTGGCACTGGCATAGGTGGCCGGCAACCAGAAGTACAGCGGGAACAGGGCCGCCTTCAGGCCGAACACCACACACAGCAACAGACCGGCCACTTTCACCAAGGTCAGCGCCGGCCCCTCCAGTTCAGCGGCCCGCGCGGCGAAGTCCGCCATGTTCAGGGTGCCGGTGGCACCGTAGATCAGCGACAGCGCCAGCAAAAAGACCGCGGAACCGATCAGATTGAGCACCACATAATGCAACCCGGCGCGCACCCGTGCCGGCCCGCGCCCATGCAGCGCCAGACCGTAAGAGGCAATCAGCAAGACCTCGAAAAACACGAACAGGTTAAACAGATCGCCGGTAAGAAAGGCCCCGTTGATACCCATCAACTGCATCTGGAACAACGAATGGAAGTTGGGGCCCAGGCGATCGTCACCGTGGCTGGCGTAGAGCAACGCCGGCACCGCCAGCACCGAGGTCAGCAGCACCATCAGCGCACTGAGCTGGTCCAGCACCAACACGATGCCAAACGGCGCCGGCCAGTCCCCCAGCGAATACACCTGAATGTCACCGGTGGCGGCCTGCCGGAACAGCATGATACTCACCGGCACCAGCGCCAGCGTCGCGGTCAGCCCGGTCACCCGGCGCAACCAGTGGCGTTCACGAACCTCGAGCAGCAACATCATCCCCGCCAGCGCGGGAATCAGAATCGGAGCCATGATCCAGTTCGACATCAGCGGCTCCCCTTATTCTGTTGCTCATCCTGTTGCTCGCCGTCCAGCGCATCGCGCTGTCCGTCGACGTGATCCGAGCCCAACTCCCCCTGCGCACGCAGCGCCAGCACCACCAGAAAGGCGGTCATGGCGAAGCCGATGACGATGGCGGTCAGTACCAGGGCCTGGGGCAAGGGATCGGTGGGATCGGCGCTCTGCCCCACCACCGCCACCTGGTCCAGCTTGAGCCGGCCGGAAATAAACACAAACAGATTGGCGCCGTAGCTGAGCAGGGTCAGCCCCAGAATCACCGGGAAGGTCCTCGCCCGCAGCACCAGATAAACACCACTGCCCACCAGGACAGCGATGATGATTGCGACCAACGCTTCCATCAGCGAGCCCCTCCCTTGTCGTCCAGCAAGGACAATTTGCCCAGGTTGGCGAGAATCAACAAAGTGGCGCCAACCACGGTCAGGAACACCCCGGTATCAAACAGCATGGCGGTGGCCACCTCGAACTCGCCCACCACCGGCCAATGCACATGCCAGAAGGCGCTGGTCAGGAACGGGTGGCCAAAGTACCAGGCACCGACACCGGTAAACCCGGCCAGCAGCACGCCCAAGGCGACCACCGGGTGATAATCGCCGGGAATGCGGCGATGCATCCACGCCACCCCGGACGCCACGTACTGCAGCACCAGCGCCACCGAGGTAATCAGACCGGCGATGAAACCACCGCCGGGCAGATTGTGCCCGCGCAGGAAGATGTACACCGAGATCATCAATGCCAGGGGCAGCAGCGGCCGCGAAATGGTGACCAGAATGAGCGGGTGAGCATCCTTGGCCCAGGGCCGCCCGAGTGAATCGGTCTGCGGCGAGTACAGCTCCAGATCCTTGAGCAGGGCATAAATGCCCATGCCGGCGATGCCCAGCACGATGATCTCGCCGAAGGTATCGAAACCACGAAAATCCACCAGAATGACATTGACCACATTGGTGCCGCCACCGCCGGGTTTGGCGTTTTCCAGGAAGAACGGGCTGATCGAATCGACCCCGGAGGTCATCATCATGAAGGCGAGAATGCCGACACCACCGCCCACCAGGAGCGACAGCACCACATCCCGGCCGATACGCGGCATGGAGGATTCACGGCGGGTGCGCACCGGCAGGAAGTACATCGCCAGCATCAGCAGCAAAATGGTGACCACTTCCACCGACAACTGCGTCAGCGCCAGATCTGGCGCCGAGAAGCGCACGAACATCAGCGACACCACCAGCCCCACCACGCTCAGACACATGATCGCGGTCATCCGGTGGCGGTGCAGGACGGTGGTGAGGATCGCCGCGACGATCAGCATGCCGCCACACAGCAACGCCACGCCGTCCAGTGGCAGCATGTCGCGGTCGCCACCGGCCAGCAAATCCCGTGTCACCGACGTCACCAACACCAGCGCCACCACCATCAACAGCCAGGCGGTGTAGCTCTGCAAGGAACCGTTACGCAGGGTATTACTGACGGTGGCCGACCATCTGGCCAGGGACTGCATGCGGGCTTCGAACACCAGTTTGGCGTCGAGGCGCGGCAGCCGGTCATTCAGCGCGAACAACCGGAGACGCTGGCTGTACACCAGCACGCCGCCCACCAGGGCTACGATGCTCATCATCAGCGGCACATTGAACCCGTGCCAGATGGTCAGATGATAGTCCGGCAAGGTGCCGCCCAGGGTGGCACGGGCGGCCACCTCGAGCAGAGCCGCCACCGTCAGCGACGGGAAGACTCCCACCGCCAGACACAAGGCCACCAGCACTTCCACCGGCACTTTCATATAGCGCGGCGGCTCATGGGGCGGGTATTTGGGCAGATCGATGGGCTCGCCGTTAAAAAACACGTCATGAATGAAGCGGGCGGAATAGGCCACCGAGAACACCCCGCCGAGCACCGCGCCCAGCGGCAGAATCCAGCTCAGGCTCCCCAACTGGCCGGAATCCAGGGTCTCGGCAAAGAACATCTCCTTGGACAGGAAGCCGTTCAACAACGGCACCCCGGCCATGGCCGCCGACGCCACCATCGCCAGTACCGCCGTGTACGGCATGTACTTCCACAGACCGTTGATACGCCGCATGTCGCGCGTACCGGTCTCGTGATCGATGATCCCCGCCGCCATGAACAGCGATGCCTTGAAGGTGGCGTGGTTGATAATGTGGAACACGCCCGCCACCGCCGCCAGTTGGGCATTGAGGCCAAACAGCATGGTGATCAGGCCCAGATGGCTGATGGTGGAATAGGCCAGCAGTCCCTTGAGATCATGCTGGAACAGCGCCCAGATGGCCCCCCACAGCAGCGTGGCCAGACCGGCGCCGGTGACCAGGAAGAACCAAAGGTCGGTGCCGGACAGCGCCGGGTACAAACGCGCCAACAGGAACACCCCGGCTTTCACCATGGTGGCGGAGTGCAGGTAGGCACTGACCGGTGTCGGCGCCGACATGGCGTGAGGCAACCAGAAATGGAACGGGAATTGGGCGCTCTTGGTGAACACCCCCAATAGCACCAGACAAAGAATCAGCGGGTAAAGCGCGTGGCCGCGGATCAGATCGCCGCTGGCCAGCACATCGTCCAGGGAGTAGGACCCCACCACCTGGCCAATCAGAATGACGCCGGCGAGCAGGGCCAGCCCACCCATGCCGGTGACCGACAGCGCCATGCGCGCGCCTTTACGGGCATCGGTCTGGTGATACCAGAATCCGATCAACAGGAAAGAGCTGAGGCTGGTCAGTTCCCAGAACACCACCAGCAGCAGCAGGTTGTTGCTGGTCACCACCCCCATCATGGCCCCCATGAACAACAGCAGGAAGGCGTAGAAACGCCCCGCCTTTTCGTTGGCGGAGAGGTAGTAACGGGCGTAAAGAATGATCAGCAGGCCGATGCCCAGCACCAGCAGCGAAAACAGCAACGCCAGGCCGTCCAGGCGAAACGCCAGATTCAGGCCGAGATCCGGCATCCAGGGTACGAACTGACGTACCGTCTCACCGGAGAACACCCGGCGGCCGTGGAACCACAGCAACCCCAGTGCCACCAGAGGCAATGCCGCCGCCGCCCAGGACAGCGCCGGACGCGAAAAGCGCCATCGTTCGGCCAACGGTGGCAGCACCGCCCCGAGAAAGGGCAGCAAAACCAGAAACCCAAGGTTCATAGACTATCCGTCGATTTGTCGTTTCGGGCGAGGAGCACCCAAGAGTACGGGAGAACCGTCTATAACAGGAAACGGTTAAGCGAAAACGACCGGCGGATCGGGGAAATAGGGCCGACGGCCGCGGCGGGGGCAATCCACCGGGCTGTGGGTATGAGCGGAATCAGGCAGACGGCAGTTCATCGCTTCGATCATGACTCAGTGAATCCGCAGTATGCCATGAATTCATCACTTGAAAATACGGGGTCGACGGCGACCATTGTCGCCATCGCCGTATCTCGTACTACACTATCGGTTCGGTGGCACTGTTGCTGACCACCGAATCACCGGCGACCGATTCATGGGCTGACGCCGGGCCCCGTTTGTAGCTGTTTGAAGCAAGGAGAATCACATGCACCGCATTCTGTTCGTTACGGCCGCGGCCACCCTGTTCGCCACCGGTTGCGCCAGCACCCCCTCCGCGAATCTGCCGGAGGGCGCCACCGCCTGTCCGGATAAGCGGCCCACCGTCTGCACCATGGATTACAATCCGGTGAACGGTTTCAACGCCGCCGGGGAAGATCAGGGTGAATTCGGCAACGCCTGCGGCGCCTGTGGTCAGGACGACATCAGCTACACCATTCCGGTAAGACGGTGATCCCGCTGCTCGATACATCACTGTAACCCCGGAACGGACGCTCACTTTGCCCTACTCCCCCTTGCGCCTGCTGCTGGATTTTGACGATCAATACCAGCGGGATCAGCGCCAGAGCCCGGACTTTCTCCATCGCCGGGACCGACAACTGGCGCTGCAGGCGCAACAGCGGGACGGCTCCACGCCACTCCCCGAGGATTGGTTACGCACCCTGGGCGCCGACCGTGTCGGCGGCGGCCACGATCCCCGTCTGCGCACCTGGCGGCGGGCCCGCGTGCTGTTCGTTCTCGGCGGCGCGGTACTCGGTGTGCTCACCATGCTCGGGCTGCTTTATTACGATGGCAGCCAGCGCATCAACGTCACCCTGCTGCTCGGCTTCGCCGCCCTGCAACTGGCTCTGGCGATCCTGACCACGATGCAGGCGGGAATCGGCTGGCGCCCCTGGGGGCGGCTGCTGGATCGCGCCGGCGCCACGCCTGCCGCCCTGCGTGATCTGCAGCCACCGTTGGCGGCCCGGGTCGCGCACAGCGGCGGGCTCGCGTTCGCGATCGCCGCGCTGCTGACCCTGCTGGTGCAGGTGGTGGTGCGTGATCTGGCGTTCGGCTGGAGCACCACCTTGCAAACCTCCGCCCCGGCCTACCACGAACTCACCCACGCCCTGGCCTTGCCATGGCGGCAATGGCTGCCGCCGGCGGTGCCGTCGCTGGAACTGGTGGAGCAATCCCGGTTCTTCCGTATCAGCGATCAAACGCCCGCCGATCCGGCCCGGCTCGGCGCCTGGTGGGCATTCCTGGCCATGGTCTGGCTGGTCTATGTGGTGCTGCCCCGCCTGGTGTTCCTGGCCTTGAGCCGTGCCCAGTTACGTTGGCGTGCAAAGCGGCTGTTGGCCCGGCATCCCGGTATGGCGGCCCTGCGTCAACGCTTTGAACAGCCGTGGGTGGATACCGGCGCCGGCAATGCCACCCCGGCGCCGGAACTGGATCAGGGCAAGGCGGCCGATGGCGTGCTGCCGGAAAGTGGCACGGTAATCCACTGGGCTGGCGCAGGCCTCGCCGATGACGGACTGTTCAGTGCGCTCGCTGGTGGGGAGCGTGCCCCATTGCGGCTGGCAGCAGGCGGCAGCGCCAGCCTGGAGCATGATCGGGCGGTGCTGGAACAGGCCGGCCAGAGGCGCGAACCGGTACTGATCCTGGCCCAGGGCTGGGAACCGCCCACCGGCGAGCTGGCGGACTTTCTCGACGACGCCCGCCAACAATGGGGCGAGGACACCGTGATCGCCCTGGTTCCCCTGGCCGCCGATCCGGGCGGTGCTTTATCCGACGACACTCTGGCCCAGTGGCGCCGGTTCGTGGACCGGCGGCAACATGCCCATTTGCGCCTGTGCCGCGCCCCGGAGGTGCCCTCATGACCCCCGCTCCCCGCTTCGCCGTGGTCGGGCATCCCAACAAGGGCAAATCGAGCATCGTCGCCACGCTTTCACAAAACGACGCCGTGGCCATCGCCCTGGAGCCGGGCACCACCCGTGACAGCGAGCGCTACCCGCTGAGCGTGGACGGCCATCTGCTCTACGAACTGATTGATACCCCCGGGTTCCAGCGCCCCCGCCGGGTGCTGGCCTGGTTGCAGGCGCACAGCCACTCCGCCTCGGATCGGCCCGACACGGTACGCGCCTTCGTCAATCAGCACCGCGACGATCCGCGTTTTCACGACGAGTGCGAACTGCTGACGCCGATTCTCGACGGTGCCGGCATCATCTATGTGGTGGACGGTTCGGTGCCCTATCACCAGGAACACGAAGCGGAGATGGAAATTCTGCGCTGGACCGGCCAGCCCAGCCTGGCGTTGATCAACCGCATCGGCGGGGACGACCACGGCGAGCAGTGGCAAACCGCCCTGGGGCAGTACTTCCGCATCGTCCGCGACTTCAACGCGGTCACCGCGCCGTTCGAAGCCCATCTGAGTCTGTTGCGCAGTTTCGGACAGCTGGCTCCTCAATGGGAAACCGCTCTGGAGCAAGCCGTCGAACATCTCCGGGAGCAACGCCGGCATCGCCAGAAGCGAGCCTGGGCACTGATCGCCGATGCTCTCAGTGACATGCTCGGCCATGCCGAAAGCGCCCGCCTCGGCGAAGACGCCAGCCGCTCCGCCCTGGAGGTCCGGCTGCGGCAAAGCTGGCAGGACTGGCAACGCAAACGGGAGCAGCGACTGCGGCGGGAAGTGGAGCAGCTTTATCAGCACCACCATCTGCAACGGCAGGAACAGCACCTGGAATGGGAACCCGGGCACGACCTGTTCAGCGAACGGGAACGCCGTGCCTGGGGCGTCAGCCGGGCCTATCTGGCCACCGCCGGCTTCGGCGCTGGCGCTCTGGGTGGCGCTGGCGTGGACGCCCTCACCGCCGGCCACACGCTGGGCGCCGGCGCCCTGATCGGCGGCGTGCTCGGCGCCGCCGGCAGCCTCTACTATTCCAGCAAACTGGATCGCCTGAATCTGGGCCCGCTGTCCTCCGGCGGCCGCGAGGCGCGCTTCGGCCCGCTGCGCGACCCGCAATTCGGCTATGTGGTGCTCGGCCGCGCCCTGCAACACTGGTATCAGATCACCGATCGCAATCACGCCGGCCGCGACCCGCTGACCCTGGACAATGCCGACAGTCACTGGCTAGATAACCTGTCCCGCAGCCAGCGCCACGCACTGCAGAAAGCCTTGCAGCAAAGCACTCGTCATCAGGACGAAAAGCGCCGGCAGGCTTTACGCGAGGCGGTGGCTCAGGCGGGGGAAGCGTTTCTGCAGTGGCGGCGGAAGTGACGTGGCAGGTTGAGCCCAACTATTGCTACAAAGTGGCTGTAGGAGCCTGCCCTGCAGGCGAATTTTTGGGCGCGGGCCCCATTCGTCAGCACGCGGAGAACCGTCCCGTCAGCGCTCCGACCTCTCGCGCCGGTAGTCCCTTGGCGCCACCCCCATCACTTTTTTGAACTGACGGGAAAAATAGTAAGGGTCGTCATAGCCCAGATCGTCGGCCACCTGGGCGATGCTGAGATCGGTGATGTCGAGCAGATAGCAGGCGCGGGTGATCTTCAAATGCTGGAACGCCTGCATCGGCGTCTGCCCGGTCTGTCGTTTGTATTCGCGAATGAAGTGGTAAAGCGACAGTTCACTGGTGGCGCTGACCAGCTGTTCCAGCTCGATGCGTTGATGCAGATGCGCCTGCAACCAAGCTTGGATCCGCGGCACATCCAGCGCCACATTGCGGGCCTGGCGCTGGCGGCGCATCAACGCCATGAAAGAGAGCAGGCTCTTGAGCAGATTGGCGGCGTAAATCAAGTGATGGGGACGGAAGCGCGTCACGGTGGTCAACAACAGCTCCAGATCCTCGGTGAGCCGCGAGTGCTGCCCGACGGTGGCGGTGAAGCCGTCCGGGGAACTGAGGATTTCGTTGAAATAGGTATCCACCTCGGCGCCGCCCAGGTGCACCCAGTAGATAGTCCAGGGGTCCTGAGGGTTGGCCCGGTAACGGTGACGCTGGCCTTCCCGTAACAACAGTACATCCCCGGCCCGCACCGGCTTGCGCCGTCCCTCCAGTTCCGCCACGCCGGATCCCGCCAGGCAATAAATCACCAGATGATCCCGCGGCTCGGCACGCCCCATATGGTGGCCGGCGGCGGCGGGATAGAAGCCGACACCATGAGGCATGCAGTCCCGGCACAGCGGGTGTTCCGCCAGCTCCGTCACCAGCGCATGGGGGATCACCACCCGCCGCCCGGTCTTCGGCAATGGCCAGCGGGAGGTTTCCACTGGTGGGGTAAGAATGTCACTCATGACCG
This sequence comes from Alloalcanivorax dieselolei B5, assembly GCF_000300005.1. Classification (NCBI taxonomy): domain Bacteria; kingdom Pseudomonadati; phylum Pseudomonadota; class Gammaproteobacteria; order Oceanospirillales; family Alcanivoracaceae; genus Alloalcanivorax; species Alloalcanivorax dieselolei. Next base: position 4,768,723 of record NC_018691.1, read on the forward strand.
CAATTTTATCCAGGTATAGTCAATTGCCGCTATCTTACCGCCCCTCACCCTGTGATACACAGTAGCCATACTGTTGGAAACGCCACCCCGTGCAGCAGCATGATGGTGCCACCTCGCTCCGAAGGAGCGCCCGGGCTCGGCGCGCGTGGCCCGTTAATACCCCTAATAATTATTTGGAGAGCGTTATGTCCACCCGACTGCCTCAACTGATCAACGGTGAGTTCGCACAAAGCGCCACCGATACCTGGATTCCCGTCACCAACCCGGCCACCCAGGAAGTGCTGTGCGAGGCCCCGGCGGCCACCGGCGAGGAAATGGAACAGGCCATCGCCGCCGCCAAGGCCGCCTTCGAGGAATGGCGTGAAGTACCGGTCACCGAACGGGCCCGTTTGATGATGCGCTATCAGGCCCTGCTGAAAGAACGCCACGACGATATCGCCAAGGTGCTGGCGAAGGAGACCGGTAAAACCTTCGAGGACGCCAAGGGCGACGTCTGGCGCGGTATCGAAGTGGTCGAACAGGCCGCCAATATCCCGTCCCTGATGATGGGCGAAACGGTGGAGAACGTGGCCCGCAGCATCGACACCCATTCCTGGATCCAGCCGCTGGGCGTGTGCGCCGGCATCACCCCGTTCAACTTCCCGGCGATGATCCCGCTGTGGATGTTCCCGATGGCGATTGCCAGCGGCAACACCTTCGTGCTCAAGCCTTCCGAGCAGGACCCGATGACCCCCAACCTGCTGGCGGAACTGTTCCTGGAAGCCGGCGCGCCGAAGAACGTGCTGCAGGTGGTGCACGGCGGCAAGCAGCAAGTGGATACCCTGCTCACCCATCCGGAGATCAAGGCGGTGTCCTTCGTCGGTTCCGTGCCGGTGGGCCAGCATGTTTATCGTACCGCCACCGAGCATCTCAAGCGCGCCCAGTGTTTCGCCGGCGCCAAGAACCACATGGTGATCATGCCGGACGCGCAAAAGAGCCAGGTGGTCGGCAATCTGGTGGGCTCCTCCTGCGGCGCCGCCGGTCAGCGCTGCATGGCGATCAGCGTGGCGGTGTTCGTCGGTGATTCCAAACAGTGGATCGACGACATCAAGGAAGAGTTCGCCAAGGTGCGTCCGGGTGCCTGGGACGACGCCGGTGCCGCCTACGGCCCGCAGATCAGTCCGAAGGCCAGGGAACGCATCCTCACCCTGATCAAACAGGGCAAGGAAGAAGGCGCCACCTGCCTGCTGGACGGCTCCGGCTGCACTGTGGACGGCCTGCCGGACGGCAACTGGGTCGGCCCCACGCTGTTCACCGACGTGAAGCCGGAAATGAGCATCTATAACGAAGAAATTTTTGGCCCGGTGCTGTGCTGCGTGTGCGTGGATACGCTGGAAGAAGCCATCGAGCTGGTTAACAACAGCCCCTACGGCAACGGCACCTCCATCTTCACCGCCAGCGGCGCCGCTGCCCGTAAATATCAGCATGAAGTGGAAGTCGGTCAGGTCGGCATCAACATTCCGATTCCGGTGCCACTGCCGTTCTTCAGCTTCACCGGTTGGAAAGGGTCCTTCTACGGCGACCAGCACGCCTACGGCAAGCAGGCGGTGCGGTTCTACACCGAGACCAAGACCGTCACCAGCCGCTGGTTTGACGATGATATCGCCGACGCCACCCACAGCGGCCCGAACATGACCATCCATCTGAAATAACCTTGCCGGCGAGCCCGCTCCCTCATTGGCATCGCCATAAGAGAGCGGGCCCGCCCGCGAACAGCGGAGATCGATACCGTGGATTTCTCCCTCAACGAAGAACAACAGGCGTTCCGCGATACCGCCCGTCAGTTCGCTGAAAAAGAACTGGCGCCCTTCGCCGCCGAATGGGATGAACACAGCACCTTTCCCAAGGACACCATCAAGCGGGCCGGAGAGCTCGGCTTCTGCGCGCTGTATTGCGATCCCGACCACGGCGGCATGGGACTGAGCCGGCTTGATGCCGCCTTGATCTTCGAGCAAATGGCGGCCGGCTGTACCTCCACCACGGCTTTCATCACCATCCACAACATGGCCACCTGGATGCTGTCGAACTTCGGTTCCGACACGCTTCGCGACCAGTGGGCCGCGGGGCTGATGAGCGGTGAACAACTGGCCTCCTACTGCCTCACCGAACCCAACGCCGGTTCCGATGCCGCCGCCCTGAGTACCAGTGCCAAACGGGACGGCGGCGACTATGTGCTCAACGGCGCCAAGGCGTTTATTTCCGGCGCCGGCGACACCGACGTGCTGGTATTGATGGCACGCACCGGCGGCAGCGGTGCTGGTGGTGTTACCTGCTTCGCCATTCCGGCGGACACCGCCGGCGTCAGCTACGGCCGCAACGAAGACAAGATGGGCTGGAAAAGCCAGCCCACCCGGGCCGTGATCCTGGAAGACGCGCGCATTCCCGAGCGCTATCGCATCGGCGAGGAAGGCCAGGGCTTCAAGATCGCCATGGCCGGTCTCGACGGCGGCCGCATCAACATCGCCAGTTGCTCGCTGGGTGCCGCCACCGCCGCGCTCAATCAAGCCCAATCCTATGTGCAGGAACGCAAGCAGTTCGGCCAGGCGCTGAGCCAGTTCCAGAATACCCAGTTCACCCTCGCCGACATGGCCACGCATCTGGTCGCGGCACAACAAATGGTGCGGCTGGCGGCCTGGAAGCTGGACCAGGGCGACAGCGACAAGTCCATGTATTGCGCCATGGCCAAACGGCTCGCCACCGACCTGTGTTTCGACGTTTGCAACCAGGCTCTGCAGTTGCATGGCGGCTACGGCTATATCAAGGAATACCCGCTGGAACGGTACCTGCGCGATGCCCGCGTGCATCAGATTCTGGAGGGTACCAACGAAATCATGCGGGTAATCATTGCCCGTCGCGTGCTGGGCGACCTGGCGTTCCTGTGAGCGACCGGGATAATGCCGCGCAACGCAATCAATTGATGGAGAGTCCTGTTGATGGATAGCACCGTGAGCGACAGCACCGCCCCCGTGACATTCGAAGTCCTGGAAGGCCGTCACGGCCGTATCGGCCGCGCCACCCTGAACGCACCGAAAAGCCTCAACGCCCTGTCCCTGGAAATGATCGATCTGCTGCAGGAGCAACTGTCCGCCTGGCAGGGCGACGCCACGATCCAGGCGGTCTGGCTGGACGCCAACAGCGACAAGGCATTCTGCGCCGGCGGCGACATCGTGCGCCTGTACGAAAGCATGGTGGCCACGCCGCAGGGCGAGCGGAACCGGCACGCGGAAGCGTTCTTCGGTCGCGAATACCAGTTGGATCATCGGCTGCATACGTTCGGCAAGCCGCTGATCTGCTGGGGCAATGGCATCATCATGGGCGGCGGGCTCGGCTTGCTGGCCGGCGCCTCGCACAAAGTGCTCACCGAAACCGCGCGCATCGCCATGCCGGAAATCACCATCGGTCTGTTTCCGGACGTGGGCGGCAGCTACTTCCTCAGCCGCATGCCCGGCAAGGTCGGCCTGTTCCTGGGACTGACCGGCGCCAACATCAACGTCAGCGACGGCCTCGCCATCGGGCTGGGTGACGTGGCCATCGCCCACGAGAGCAAGGCGGCGGTGATGAGCGCACTCAACGAATTGAATTGGGACAATGACGCACAGCGCCACGACAGCCAGGTCAGCGATGTGCTGGCCGGCTTCGGCCTGGCCGCCGACGCCCTGCCGCAAAGCCCGGTAACCGAACATCGTGGCGAGATCGACCGGCTCTGCCAAGGCGATGATCTGGCCACGGTGGTACAGGCCATCACCACCCTCGACAGCGACGACCGCTGGTTGAGCAAGGCCGCGGCCACACTCGCCAGAGGCTGCCCGCAAACCGCCGCCCTGGTATGGGAAAACTGGCACCGTGGCGCCGACATGACGCTGGCCGATGTGTTCCGCATGGAATGGCGCGTGGCGGTGCAGTGCGCGCTGCACGGCGATTTCCAGGAGGGCGTGCGCGCCCTTTTGATCGACAAGGACGGCCAACCCCGTTTCAAACACCGCTCGGTTGCCGACATCACACCGGCATACCTGGCGGAATTTTATCAACTTCCCGGCGTACCCGACCCGTTAGCGGACTTATAGAAAGGACCGGTAAAACGGGCACCGCGCCGGCTTCAGCAGCTGGAGGAATAATTATGAGAATCGCGTTTTTTGGTGTCGGACACATGGGCGGCCCGATGGCCGCCAATCTGGTCAAGGCCGGTCACGAGGTGCTCGCCTTTGATCTGGTGCCCGCCCTGCTGCAGGAAGCGGTGAACGCCGGCGCCAGCGCCGCCGACTCGCCGAAGCAGGCGGTGGAGAACGCCGAGGTGGTGATCAGCATGCTGCCCTCCGGCGCCGCCGCCAAGGGCCTCTACCTGGGGGACGACGGTATTCTCGGTGCCATTGGCCAGGACAGTCTGATCATCGACTGCTCCACCATCGATGCCGCCACCGCCCGCGACCTGGCCGGCGCCGCCGCCGACAGCGGCCGGGTGATGATCGACGCTCCGGTATCCGGCGGCGTCGGCGGTGCCAAGGCCGGCACCCTGACGTTCATCTGCGGCGGTCCAGAGGATGCGGTGGAGCGCGCCCGCGCGGTGCTCGAGTGCATGGGCAGCAAGATTTTCCGCGCCGGCGACAACGGTGCCGGGCAAGTGGCGAAAATCTGCAACAACATGCTTCTGGCGGTCCACATGATCGGCACCGCCGAAGCCCTGCAACTGGGCGTCGATCACGGCCTCGATCCCAAGGTCCTGTCGGACATCATGTTCGCCAGCTCCGGCCGCAACTGGTCCCTGGAAGTCTACAACCCCTGGCCCGGGGTCATGGAGGGCGTGCCTTCCAGCAACGACTATCAGGGCGGCTTCGGCGTCAACCTGATGAACAAGGACCTGGGGCTGGCGTTGGAAGCCGCGCTGGCGAGCAAGTCCGCCACGCCCATGGGCGCGCTGGCGAAAAGCCTTTACGGGCTGCACGCCAACGCCGGTAATGGCGGCCTGGATTTCTCCAGCATCCAGCGGTTCTTCAAGCACCGGGACGAATAAGCGCGGTCGTTCTTCCCCGTCACAGGTCCGGCGCCCACTCCCGGTCCGGGTCGTGGGCCAGGAACTCCGGACGCCGGCGGCGCGCGGCGAACGGCGCCTGGCAGCGGTTATCGCGGCGGTTATAGACGAAAAACACATTACTGCGCGGGTCCGGCGACATATTGGCGTTGGAGCCGTGCAGCGTGTTGCAATCAAACAGCAGCAGACCACCGGCGGCACCGGTGGGCGCCTCGATACCATGCCGCCGGATCAACTCCGCCAGCACCGCCTCACCGGGAACGCCAATCTGCTGACGTTTCAATGACTGTTCATGATGATTTTCCGGGGTTTCACCAAGACAGGACACGAATACTTTGTGCGACCCCGGGATCAGCATCAGAGGGCCGTTGAACGTGTGATTGTCGGTGAGCACGATGGAGGCGCTGACCGCGTGCATGGCCGGCATGCCATCCTCCGCGTGCCAGGTCTCGAAGTCCGAATGCCAGTTGAACCCCTTGCCCTTGAAGCCAGGCTTGTAGTTGATCCGGGACTGATGCACATAGGGTTCGCCGCCCAGAATCTGGCGGGCCCGCCCGATCAGACGCGGATCCTGCGCCAGTTGGCGGAAACGCCGGGACAGAAAATGCACCGCGAACAGAGAACGAATTTCGCGGCTGTCCGGCTCCGTGATGGTGAATGGGCGCCCGCGAAATGACGGCGTCTTCATCAGCGATGACATTTCCCGCCGCAACGCCGCCACCTCGTCGGCATCGAGAAAGCCGGGTTCGAACAGAAACCCCTGACGTTCAAACCGCGCCAGTTGGTCCGCGGACAGCGGGCCCTGTCCGGCATCGCCCTTGACCACCGCCTCACGGCGCTGCAGCCAGGGAAGATCCGGAGTCCGCGCGAGGCGGGTGGGATAAGGGTCGTTTCCAGGCCGGAAAGACCTCGGTAAAGATTGACGTGATAGCGTCGGTGCTGACATCAAATCACCTCCGAGATTTGCGATCAGTTCCAGCGCGGCGGCACGATCCGCCTGTTGCCTGGGAATTGAATTACCTGTGTCAGTGATAGAAAGATTCAGAAACGGAACACTCCGTGGTGAGGCATGATGGTGGCCATAGGAGAAATTTCAAGACTCCCGGCGTACAGTAACCCCTTGTTCGGCCCGGTTTGGCCGGCATCAATGGGAGAGGAACATGGGATTCGATTTCAACGACACGCGCGTGGTGGTGGCCGGTGGCAGCCGTGGCATCGGCCGCGCCATAGCCCTGGCGTTCGCGGCGGCCGGCGCCCGGGTCTCGGTCTGCGCCCGTGGCGCGCAGACGCTGGACGCCTTGCGCCAGGACGCCGCCGCCAAGGGTTGGGAGCTGCACGTGGCCTCCTGCGACCTCGGCGACAAAACCGCTATCGACGGCTATATCCGTGACGCGGCACAAGCCCTTGGCGGGCTCGACGTGCTGGTCAACTGCGCTTCGGCCTTCGGGCGCGGCGACGACGAGAGCGGCTGGGGGATGAGCATGAACGTGGACCTGATGGGCACGGTCCGCGCCTGTCACGCCAGCCTGCCGTATCTGCGGGAATCCTCTCGGGCGGCGATCATCAACCTGACCTCCATCGCCCAATTCCATCCTTCCGTTCGCACCGCCCCCTACGCCGCGGTAAAGGCGGCGGTGAGCCACTACACCAGCAGTCTGGCGTTGCGGCTGGCCGGCGACGGTATCCGCGTCAACGCGGTGGCACCGGGATCGGTGGAATTTCCCGGCGGTGTCTGGGACGACGCCCGCCGCGATAACCCGACGCTGTATCAGAATATCCTGGCCGGCATCCCGTTCGGCCGCTTTGGCGCACCGGACGACATCGCCGAGCCGGTGCTGTTCCTGGCTTCCCCCCAGGCGCGCTGGATCACCGGCCAGACGCTGGCGGTGGACGGCGGCCAGTTGCTGAGCTGAGATGGCCAACTCCACGCAGCGGCTGTTCTTCGATCTGGTGGACCTGCGCCTGTTCATCAATATCGCCGAAGCCAACAGCCTGACCCGTGGCGCCGAGCGCTCCTGCCTGTCACTGGCGGCAGCGAGCATGCGCATCAAGAATCTGGAAGATGCCATCGGTACCCGTCTGCTTAACCGGGCCAGCCAGGGGGTGACACTCACCCCCGCCGGCCAGGCCATGCTGCGCAACGCCCTGCGCATCCTGCAGCAAAGCGAGCGTCTGCTCGGCGATCTGGCGGAGTACGGCCAGGGGGTCAAGGGCCGGGTCCGCCTGTTCGCCAACACCACCGCCATGACTGAGTTCCTGCCCGCCGCGCTGGGCCGGTTCCTGTCCGACCATCCACAGGTGGATATGGATCTGCGGGAGCGGCTCAGCCACGACATCGTCAAGGCGGTACTGGACGGCGCCACCGACATCGGCATCGTCGCCGGTTCGGTGTCCACCGAAGGCCTGCAGGCCCTCCCCTACCACGGCGACCGGCTGGTGCTGGCCACCGCCCTGAACCATCCTCTGGCCAGCCGGGCGCGACTGGCGTTCAAGGAAGCGCTGGGCCACGACTTCGTGTCCCTGCACTCCGGCAGTGCCATCCACACCTTCATGGCCCAGGTGGCCAGTGAGCTGGGCCTGGATACCCAGATCCGTGTCCAGGTTTCCAGTTTCGACGCGCTGTGCCGCATGGTGGAAGCGAATGCCGGCATCGGTCTGCTGCCCCGCTCCGCGGCGCGCCGGCTGGCCCGGTCCATGGACATCCATGTCATCGAGCTGTCCGACGCCTGGGCCGAACGGGAGATGAAAATCTGCGTGCGGGAACTGGAAGCGCTGCCGACCTTCGCCCGGGAATTGGTGGATTATCTGTTGGCGACGCCGGGGCCGGCCAGTTGACGCCCAGCGTTCCTGTTTGTGTTTGCCACGGCCTCTTCTCTCAGCTCACCAGGCCCGGCAGCCACAACGCCAGTTGCGGGAAACTGCTCAGCAACAGCAGCAACAGCGCTTCACACAGCAGGAACCAGAGCAGGCCTTTGAACACGGTGCCCAGAGCCACCTGGTCGCCCACCACGCTCTTCACCACGTAGACGTTCATGCCCACCGGCGGCGTCAGCAGTCCGACTTCAATCAGCTTTACCACCAGCACGCCAATCCAGATCAGATCCATGTTCAGGGCATTGAAGACCGGCAGGAACACCGGCAGGGTCAGCAGCATGACCCCCAGCGGATCCAGGAACATACCCAGTACCAGGTAAACCAGTACCAGTGCCAGCAACGCCCAGGCCACGGTCATATCCATGGACGTCACCAGTTCCACCAGTCCGGTGGAAAGGCCGGCCATGGCCAGGAAGCGGGTCAGCATCACCGCACCGATGGCAATGAAGAAAATCGAGGCGGTGGTCCGCAGGGCTTCCGCCAGCGATGCGCAAAACGCACGCCAGGGCAGACGCCGCTGCAGCAGCGCGATGGCCAGCGTCATGGCGGCGCCCAGGGCGCCGGCTTCGGTGGGACTGGCGACACCGCCATAGATACTGCCGAGCACGCCCAGCACCAGCAGCGGCAAGGGCCACACCGCGCGCAGACTGGCCATGCGTTCCGCCCAACTGACCTGCTCATGCCGTTGCGGCGCCAGTTTCGGATTAAGCCAGCAACGGATCACGATCATCGAGGCGAAGAAAACGGCGGTGAGCAGGCCGGGAATAACACCGGCCAGAAACAACTTGCTGATCGACTGCTCGGTGTACCAGCCGTAGATAATGAACAGGATCGAAGGCGGGATCAGCGCTCCCAGGGTGCCCGAAGCGGCCACGGTGCCGGTGGCGAGCCCCCGATCATAGCCGTAGCGGAGCATCTCCGGAATGGCCAGCCGCCCCATGGACGCGGTGGTGGCCATGGAAGAGCCGGATACCGCGGCGAAACCGGCGGAGCCGAAGTTGGTGGCCAGGGCGAGCCCGCCAGGCACTCGCATCAGCCAGAGCCGGGCGGCGTCGTAGAGCAGCCGGGTCAGGCCGGAGTGGTAAGCGAAAGCCCCCATCAACAGGAACATGGGCACCGCCGACAACGTCCAGCTGGCGCCGAATTCATAGGGCATGGCGCGCAGCATGCCCAGCGCCGGGTCAACACCACGCAAAACCACGATACCCCCCAGGGATACCACGCCCAGGGACACCGCAATGGGCACTCGCAAGGCCATGAGCAGGAGCAGGATGCCGACGCCGCTCAGGCCGATCATCATATCGGTCATGACATATTCCTCAGGCCACGGTGTCGTCTTGGTCCCACGCGGAGAACGGATTGACGGGCTCCAGTGAGCGCTGACCGGTGACGAGCATGATCAGGTCGTCCACCGCATGCAGCAGGAACAGTGCCGCCATCAACAGGCCGCCAGCGGGCACCAGCCAACGGGCCGGCCACACCACGATCTCGCCGACACCGGCGGTCCAGGTTTCGCCGATCAGGGTCATGTCCCAGGCTTCCAGGATTCCCATCCAGATCAAAACGCCCACGTAAATCAACGCCACCACGTTGCCAAACAGATCGAGCGCCGCCAGCGGGCGTTCGCCCATGTGCCGGGTGAACAGTTCCACGGTGATGTGATCACGGGTATAGGTCAGCAGCCCCAGGGGCAGGAAAATCAGCGCCACCATGTAGTAGTTGGCGACCAGTTCCAGGGTGCCGTCGATGGGGTGGTTGGCGAGCCAGCGCAGCAGCACATCCAACGTCACCTGGCCCATCATCACCAGCATGGCGCAGGCGGCGACCAGGGCGAACCCCTGCACCAGCCGCATCAGCAGATGGTCGAGAGCCTTCATGGTATTTCCTTAAACAGGGAGGCTTGAAAGGGAGGGCATGGCGGCCACCAGTGGATGGCGCCGCCCGCCGCTCGGGTCGGTTACAACTTGGAGAAAATTTCGTCCTGCAGTGCCTGCTGATAGGCGTCGTAGTCACCGTCCATATCCGCTACCCGCTTCTCCCACTTGCTCAGCGTGTCGAGGAAACCTTGCAGGAATGCGGCCGGATCGTCGCCGCCGACGCCGCGCTCTTTGGCCAGCGCCAGCACCCGTTTGAATTCAGCGTCCACATGGTCGGCGAGTTTTTTGCGTTCGGCGGCACTGGGCTCAGCGAACACCACACCGCTGGCCTCGCCATCGGAGCGAGCCTTGGCGGAATCCGCCTCGTACCCTTCCGTGACATCACGGACCAGTTTCGCCAGCTGGGAGGACACCAGAGCGCGCTCCTCGTCCGACAGTTTCTTCCAGGTCTTGTCGTTCACCTCCAGCACGGACGCGCCATAGTAGGAACCGAACGGCATGTCACTGACCCACTTCACCACTTCCTTCAGATTCAGGGTGTGCATGTACGCCAGCGGGCCGACGTTACAGTCCGCCTGACCGCGTTGCAGCGCCTGATAGATGTCCTCGGTGGGGACCGCGACGATGGTGGCGCCGAACTGCTCCACCCAGTTCACCAGCGGCGTACTGGTGGCCCGCACCCGCTTGCCGGCCAGATCGTCCAGGCTGTCGAGCTCCTGGCGGCATTCGAAGTGATAGGGCGCGGAGCCGTAAAACGCCAGCGGCCGGGCGTTGTGTTTCAGGTGCTCCTGCATGCACTCGGGGCATTTGAGCAGGTAGTACTCGTTGGCGGCGGCGGCGGCCACACGGGCATCGCTGACCGCCAGCATCAGCGAGGCGATGGTGTCGGTGGCGGGAATCTGGCTGGTCACCCAGGCCGGAACCACCAGGCCGGAGTCGACGATGCCGCGCTGGATCGTGGACAGGGTCGCCGGCCCTTTGGCCATCACGCCACCGGAATAGATGGTCAGCTTGAGATCACCGCCGGACGCCTCTTCCAGGCCTTTGGCAAGCGGTTCGATGCCCTTGGCCACGGTAGTGTGGTTGCTCGGGAACGGGGAAGAGTAGGACAGGTTGGTGGCGGTGGCGGCACCGCTGAACAGCATCAGACAAAAGGCGGCCACACCGGCCGTACGGGGCGTCAAAGTCATGGTGTACTTCTCCAGGGGCCCAAGTACGCATCCACGGCCCCAATCGGTTGATTGTTGTTGTCATCACCGGGCCGCACCGTCGGCTCGGCCCATTTATCACACTGCCCGCCCAGGCCAATGGAGACAATTCAGTTTTCCCTAAGTCTGCCTTCAGGAGGGGTGAAGGCCGCGTCCGTCGCCCGCTGGACCCGTTTGCCGTTGGCCACCATGTCACGCACCAGCCGCACCAGCTCCCCGAACCGGGCCACCACCGCATCCGGGCGATGCGGGTGGCGCGGCGATCCGGGGAAGATCTTGTCCAGCCAGGACTGCGACCATTGGGCGCCGTTGTAGAACACGGCGGTGACGCCGGCTTCCTTGCCCGCGATCACGTCGGTGGTGCTGTCGCCCAGATACCAGCAGGAGGGGCCCGGCTGCTGCCCAAGCCGCCGCTGTGCTTCGAGGATCATATCCGGGGCGGGCTTTCGGTGCGCCACGTCATCGCCACAGACGATCACGTCGAACAGCTCGATCCAGGCCCCGTCCTCCAGCCGGCTCAACTCGTGCTCCAGATAGTCCCTTTTGCGATTGCTGATGATGCCCATGGGAATGCCCAGCTCCCGCAGCCGGCGCAGCTGTGAGGTGGTATCCGGCTCCAGCGCATGGACATCGTCCACGTACTTCTTGTAGCAGTCGTCGAAAGCCGCATGGATACGGGCTTTGGCGTCCTGATCCGAGCCGAACAGGACTTCGAAGATATCGGTGCGCGAGATTTTGCGCTGGGCGGTGATTTTCGGGTGCAGGCGGTGGTGGTCACGGACGTATTTGACCAGACGGGCGTCTTCCAGCGTCTTCGACTGCTCGGTGGTCAGCAGCCGGTCACGCAAGCCCAGCGCTTGCAGACGGGGCAACACATCGTCGATGGCGTGATACATGGCGTCATGGGTATCCACCAGGGTGGCGTGCCAATCCATCAGTATCGCCGTGGGCACCGCCTGGGGAAGCTGCAGAATACTCATGATCCCTCCAACACCCGTTCTCACGCAATGTAAGGTACTCGACATCGCCATGCAGCATAGCATGCCCTTTTTACCATTCCGGGACAGCGGCGGGTGGCCAGTACCGCCATCATTCAATACCATTCGCATCGCCCCCCTGGAGCCTGTTCAAAGTCTCTACGCCACCGGGGCGAAGGGAAAGGAGCCCGCATGCGCATCAACCCCGTCTGGCCCCGCATCGCCGCCTTGCTGTGTCTGATCGTGGCCGTTGTCCTGACCGGGCTGGCCTGGACCATCGCCAGGACCGCCTCCCCGTTTTTTCTGGACCGCTACGCCCAGGCCGGCGTTCACCTCTTTTTTGCCGTCCTGCTCCTGATTCTGGCGTTGACGCTGCTATTGCGCCGGCGTCCGCGCGGCCCGCTGCTGATACTGGCCGGGATCGCCGTACTGATGTTGGCCGCCTCGCCAATGAGGCTGGTGCAACTGGACTGGGGCGGCGAAGGGATCACCGTGTCGCTCCGCTCTCTGCCGGAACTGGTGAGTGACGGCTGGCAGCGTCAGTCCATGACCACCGAACTGGTGAACTTCAACGAGCCTGCTTCCGGACCCACGGCCTGCATTGATGAACGGGTGGAAGCCCGGGGCCTGTTTCGATTCCAGCAACGTTATCGCTGGCAGACGCCGGAGGCCCTGACTGAGTCGCGCACCGGAGGGATGGAGGAATGCCTGCGCTTCCGCCGCCAGCTGGTGGCGCAACTGGATGGGCTGGAAGGCGCTCTGGTGCAGGGCGATGCCGACCGGGCCAGAGCCTTGCTTGATCAACATCACGCCGAGAAAGGCCGGCTCGCGCTGCAACTGACCGATGTGGGCGAGCCACTGCGCGGGGAGTTGGCGAAACTACTGCACACCGATCCGGCGTCTCCGGCGCCGCTCACCCTGCTGGACATCGCTCTGGCGCTCGGCAGCCGGCCACACATCCAGGGCTGGCTGAAGCCGGACGACGCCCGCTGGTATCAACGCTATGCCCTGTTCAAACTGGATCTGACCGATCTGGTACCGGTGGAGGCGCAGCGTGAGGACACTGGTTTTGGCTGGCGCCGGGATGATCCGATGTCCGTCTCCCACTTGCGCGAGACCGGCGGCTACCGGAGATTCGACTACACCGCGGCCAATCTCTACTGCGACGCGGACTACGCCCGTTTTCTCAAGGAGCAAGGGCTCGCGGTGCCCGCGGACAGCGGCGTGCTGCAGTTGTTTCTGTCCCGGCTCTGGGCCACGACGCCAAAAGGCGCCTCCGATGTCTCCCGGCGCATCGTCAGCGTCAACCTGCCCAATCTGCCCAGCCAGGCGAAGAACCCGCGGGATTGCGTGGCGCTGGCCCGCTTCTATACCGATCCGGAACCTTCCGAGCACGTGATCACGCTACTGCGCCGGGCCACCGGTGCCAGGGTGTTCAATCAGCAGCAGAAAATGCTGGGCGCCGAGTTGGACAAGCTGTCCCGGGAGGAGCGCTACGCTCCTGACGGCAAGGCGGCACGACGGGTCTATCAGCAATTCGAGTTCAGCAAGAAGACCCTGCCCCTGCCGCCGATCGTGCCCATGTTCACCGCGGTGCTGGAGACGCGGCGGGACACCAACGCCCTGTGCCAGGCGTTGTATGTGATGCCCTGGATGGTGGGCCACGACAGTGCCCTGGAGACGCTCTACGACCTGGCCCGGCAGTGGCGCGGCGAACCGATCCGCCTGGACATGGCCGGCCCGCCGGAGGACGTCTGCTCATTGGGCCTGATGCTGCCGCCTGGCGGCTTCGAGCGTCAAACCCGGGAGCGAAACCAGTTCCTGGAGCAGGCGGAGCTGCCCTGCAAGGTGGTGCTGCCCGAGGGCACCTACACTCACAGCGAACGACTGGAGTGCCGCCATGAGCAATGAGCGTACCGTCGAATCGCCTCTGTATCGTCCGGCAGCGGGGCTGATTCTCGCCATTGTGGCGACGTTGGGCTGGACCGCCCTGACTTTGCTGTCACTGTTGCTGGATTGGGACTATCTGGCCCCGGGCTACCGGACCATAGGTGATGACATCAGCGCCGCCGGCGCCCAGATCTGGGGCCTGCCCTGGCTACTGGGGCTGCTGACGGCGGCCTCCACCATCGTCACCGCGCTTTTGTTTATTCGCCAACTGCGCGGACGGAGGCCCGGGCTGATCTTCACCATCACGGCGACCCTGGTCTTTTCCGCGCTGCTGTTACTGCTGGCACCGCCGGCCGTGGACTTCCAGGTGCGCTACTACCATGGCCCCGGAGACCGCACCATGGTTCTGTTCACCGGCCACCGCACGCCGCTGTTCCGCTACGGCGAGAACCATGAGGAGAGCACGCTGTATGGGGAGGGCCATAGAGACAACCGCCACTTTGTCTGTCTGACGGATCGCACCTGGAAAGTCGGCGCGATCCGGGTCAGCCGGAGTCTGTTCCCGATTCTCGACAAGGAGAACCAGCAGCGCATTCTGGAGAGCCGATGCCGGGAACGGTGAGCCCGGTTCAGTCGGGATCCACCAGACGGGCACCGCTGCCTTCTTCCGCCAGTTCGTCCATGGGGTTACGCAACGGACAGGCGGACAGGGACAGGCAGCCGCAGCCGATGCAGCCACTGAGTTGATCCCGCAACAGGGTCAGCCGTTCGATGCGCTTGTCCAGATCCTCACGCCACTGGGCCGACAGGCGCCCCCAGTCCTTGGCATTGGGGGTACGCTCCTCCGGTAAGGTGGCCAACGCCTCGGCGATTTCCGCCAGCGGAATGCCGGTACGCTGGGCAATCTTGATCACCGCCAGCCGCCGCAGCACGTCGCGAGTATAGCGCCGCTGATTGCCGCTGCTGCGGCGGCTCTGGATCAACCCCTTGGCTTCGTAAAAATGAATGGCGGATACCGCCAGGCCAGTGCGTTCGGCCACCTGGCCCACGGTGAGCGCCTTGCCCAGATTCTCCGCATTCAGCCTTTCCATGATTCACCCTTGACCTTAACAATGCTTTAGGTTTTAGCGTTTTCTTCCTGAATTCGCAATACCTTGGTGGTATCGTCGTTTCTCGTTCCCGGCATCACCGGACCGTCGATTTAATTAAAGCCTGTTCGACCAGAAGCAAAGCAGCATCACAAGGAGCCCCCGTGGATACGGTTATCTCGGTCAGAAATCTCAACAAGACCTACGACTCGGGTTTCCAGGCGCTGAAACAACTCGACCTGGACATCCGTAAAGGCGAAATCTTCGCCCTGCTTGGCCCCAACGGTGCCGGCAAGACCACCCTGATCAGCATCATCTGCGGCATCGTTCGCCCCACCGCCGGCACCGTGCTGGCCGGCGGCTTCGACATCCAGCAGCAATACCGGGCGGCGCGAAGCAAGATCGGCCTGGTGCCACAGGAGCTCACCACCGACGCCTTCGAGACGGTGTGGGCAACGGTGACCTTCAGCCGCGGGCTGTTTGGCAAGCCACGCAATCCGGCCCACATTGAACGGATACTCAAAGACCTGTCCTTGTGGGACAAACGCAATGACAAAATCATGGCGTTGTCCGGCGGCATGAAGCGGCGGGTGATGATCGCCAAGGCGCTGTCCCACGAACCGGAGATCCTGTTCCTGGACGAACCCACCGCCGGCGTCGACGTGGAGCTGCGCCGGGATATGTGGCAACTGGTGGAACAACTGCGCGAGCGCGGCGTCACCATCATTCTGACCACCCACTATATTCAGGAAGCCGAGGAACTGGCCGACCGTATCGGCGTGATCAACCATGGCAAGCTGGTGCTGGTGGACGAGAAAAACGCGCTGATGCAGAAACTGGGCAAGCGCGAACTGCATGTGCAACTGGCGACGCCGTTGACGCGAATCCCTGACGCTTTATCGGCCCTGCCACTGACGCTGTCCGAGGACGGTCTGGAGATCACCTTCACCTTCGATGCCCGCGACGAGCAAAGCGGTATCGCGCCGTTGTTGCGTCAGTTGGAGGACAACGGCATCGAATTCCGCGATCTGCGCACCCGGGAAAGCTCTCTGGAGGATATCTTCGTGCACTTGGTCCATGAGTCCCGCAATGCTGAAACCACGGCCGGGAGGGAGTCCGCATGAATCTCCATGCCATTCGCGCCATCTACCTGTTCGAGCTGGCCCGCACCTGGCGCACGCTGCTGCAAAGCATCGCCTCGCCGGTGATTTCCACGTCGCTGTACTTCGTCGTATTCGGTTCCGCCATTGGTTCCCGCATGGTGGAGATCGACGGTATCAGCTACGGCGCGTTCATCATTCCCGGGCTGATCATGCTGATGCTGCTCAACGAGAGCATTTCCAACGCCTCGTTCGGCATTTACATGCCACGTTTCTCGGGCACTATCTACGAAGTCCTGTCGGCGCCGGTGTCCTATGTGGAAATCGTCACCGGTTACGTCGGCGCCGCCGCCAGCAAGTCGATCATTCTCGGCCTGCTGATCCTCGCAACCGCGCGGCTGTTCGTGGACTTCCATATCGCCCATCCGGTGTGGATGGTGACGTTTCTGGTACTCACCGCGGTGACGTTCAGTCTGTTCGGCTTCATCATCGGAGTCTGGGCGGATGGCTTCGAGAAGCTGCAGATCATTCCGATGATGATCGTCACGCCACTGACTTTTCTTGGCGGCACTTTCTATTCGGTGAACATGCTGCCGCCGGTGTGGCAAACGATAACGCTGTTTAATCCGGTGGTGTATCTGATCAGCGGCTTCCGCTGGAGCTTTTATGGCGTTGCCGACGTCAATGTCGGCATCAGTCTGGGCATGACCGTGTTGTTCATGGTGCTGTGCGTGGGGGGGATCCACTGGATTTTCAAAACCGGTTATCGCCTGAAGAACTGACGATGTCAGCGGCGGGTTGAGCGATCCTCGTCGCTGTCGTCACCCAGCAGCTCGTCCAGCTCTTCCTGGCTGAGGTAGTCCAGATCCCAATGGCTGGTGTACCGTTCCTTCAGACGGTGACGGCCGCGATGCAGATCCTCCGGCTCGTCACCGGCATGGGCGGCGCCGGAGCCTTCCTCCGGCGCCGCTGACGGGGGGCGATGGAACCAGCGTTTCAACCAGGCCAGCATGAGTACCTCGCTTGGCTTCCCGGAAGCCATTGGCCGCGCTTTTACCCGGAGTGAATACCGGGGTAATCACCAAACTGACGGACATAGCATGAATCTGCAACTCACGGACCTGCTTTTGCTCAGCGCCCTGTGTATCGCCGCGGCCCTGTTCTGGCGCGCCCAGAAGATTCGCGAAAGCGCCCTGTTGGCCACCCGCCGGCATTGCCAGAGAGAAGACGTGATGTTGCTGGACGAAACCGTGGCGCTGCGCCGTGTGCGGGTACGTCGCGATCCGGGCCGAGGGCTTTGCCTGCTGCGCTGCTACAGCTTCGAGTTCACCGTCACCGGCGGCGAACGTTACCAGGGCGAGACCCGGATGCTGGGACCAAGGGTGCTCAATATCACCCTGCCGCCGCATCGCTTCAGTCCCGAGGACCAACGCCTGCATTGACCCCAAAAAAAACGCCCCGGGAATCACTTCCCGGGGCGTTTTTCGCTTCGTTGCAAACCCTTCATTGCAAACCGATGGGATCAGGTCCAGCCGAACAGCAAATCCAGCAGGCTGCCCAGCAGATCACCGAGAACAGGAACGTCCTGCAGGGCATCTGCAATCGGGCTCAACAGCTGCTTCAGCAGGCTGTCATTATCCCCGGCCAGGGTTTCCAGCAAACCGGCCAGCGGATCGCCCAGCGCCGGGACTTGCTCCAGCAAGTCGCCCACGGTCGGGACCAGAGCACCGCCATCACCGACCGGGCCGTCGAGGACACCGCCAAGCAGGCCGTCCAGATCAAGGTCACCGCCCAGCGCGCCGCCCAGCAGACCGGTCAGCAGATCGCCCAGCACCGGAATGTTCTCCAGCAAGGACAGATCAGGCTCGAAGCCGCTATCACCGCCGGGCAGGCCGCCGCCGAGAGTACCCAGCAGTTGGTTCAGCAGATCACCCAGTACCGGGATTTGATCCAGAGCACCGGTGAGCATATCCAGCGGATTGCCTTCACCGCCACCCAGGCCACCGTCGGCCAAGCCGAGCAAGGTGCCCAAGAGGGGGTCGAGTACGTCACCCAGCACCGGAATCTCACCCAGCAGACCGGTCAGACCGGACAGCTGGTCACCGGCACCGGCCAGGCAAGACAGGGGATTACCGGATTCGCAGGTCAGCGCGCCCAGTACTTGCTCGAGTACGTCGCCCAGCACCGGTACTTGATCCAGCAGGCCGGTCACGGCTTCCAGATCGCCACCGGTCAGGCCACCCAGCAGCCCTTCCAAATCCAGCGGCAGGCCGCCGTCACCACCGATGTCACCACCGAGGATGCCGCCAATGATATCGCCCAGTACCGGAATCTCGCCGGTCAGTTCACCCAGCATGCCCAGGTTTTCCAGCAGGCTGGTGAGCGGATCGGAACCGTCGCCCGGAAGCGGCAAGCCACCTTCCAGCAGACCGCCCAGCAGATCGCCAAGAACCGGAATACCGCCCACGGCGTCGGCGACCGGGCCCAGGCCTTCACCGATATCCAGCAGGCAGGTCAGTTGGTTCTCACCGTCCTCACAGTTGCCGCCCAGGCCAACTACGTTGGTTACCGCACCCAGCACTTCCGTCAGGCAGGCCGCCGGATCAAAGTCAGCAGCGTTAGAAGGGTTGGTCGCCACCGGACACAACGCCATGGAAACGGTGTTCACGGTGCCCAGCAGCAGCTCGCCACTAGCCAGGTTGTTGGCCACGCCGGTCAGACAAGTCTGCGGGTTTAGCATGTCTTCACAACCGAGCAGGCCGACCACGCCCTGGAGAGTATTCGGCGTATCCTTGAGCACCTCAACCAGACAGCTCACTGGGTTGCCGTCCGCGTCCAGTGAGTTTTGCGGACACAGCGCCTGGGTCACCGGGCTGGTACCGTCCAGCAAACCGGTGATGGTGTTCTTCAGGTAAGTACCGCTTTCCAATACACAGGCTTGCAGGAAGTCTGGATTGGTGGCGCTTCCCAGCAGGCCGGATTCGGTGTCCGCTACCGCGTTGGCACACAACAGACCCAGCAGGTTGTCGTTGCTCAGGGAAATGTTTTCGAGCGCTTCATTCTGACAAGTCAGAACATCAATCGCATCGCCCAGATTGGAGTCGATCAGCGAGCCAGGACATACGGAAGCGGTGAAGTGGTTGTTGCTATCGATCAGCGTCAACAACTCAGCTTCTTCTTCAGGAGTCGGCTCGTCCGGCTCGTCGGGGTTATCGGGATCATCCGGGTCATCGGGATTGTCCGGGTTATCGGGGTCATCCGGATCGTCAGGGTTATCGGGGTTGTCCGGGTTATTCGGGTTTCCCGGGTTGTTCGGATCGTTCGGCGTACCGCCGCCACCACCACCGCCACTGCCACCACAGGCGGCCAGGGCGACCACCATCAAACACAGTAGCAGGCCTCTTGCCATGGACGTAATCATCGCTTCCACCCTCATTGAGTAACCATTGTTCGAAAAATTCAGGTCATTCAGTGACCAGGGTTGAGCTCCCCGTCCCCCTGAAAACCGATGAACCTCGAATGAACGAATGTACAAAGGGTGGCTATGAAAAAATGTAGAACGTGATTTACGTCATGTTAACGGCACGTGCTCAGGTAACCCCGCGGTTTCCGTTGTCAGCGGTTGTAACCAAATTGTGATTTTTGTCTCATCAATCGAGAGAGCCGCGTAACAAGACTGGACGGCCAGCAGGACCCGAAGAGGGGTCAGCTGATCTCGATCATCACCCGGTGGCGATAAGCGGGGCGCTCAGCCAGACGGTGATACCAGGCTTCCAGATGAGGCAGGTCCGGGCGCTGATCATCCAGTTCAAACCACGGATAGCTCAGGCAGCCCAGCGGGATATCGCCCATGCCAAAGTCATCGCCGGACAGGTAGGGCTGTCTGGCCAGAGCCAGGTCCGCCACCGCCAGTTGTTCGCGCAAAACCCGCAGTCCCCGTTCCATGGCCGCCGAATCACGGGTCTCCGGAGTCTTGCGCACCCGGTTGATGAACCAGTCCTTGTAGGCACCCACCAGGGTGGTGGAGGCCCAATCCATCCATTTGTCCGCGCCGGCCCGGCGTTTCGGATCCGAGGCGTACACCCGGCCCGCGCCGTACTGAGCGCCGAGATAACGAACGATGGCATTGGATTCCCACAACACCAGGTCACCGTCCTGCAGGCAGGGAATCAAGCCGTTCGGATTCATTTCCCGATACACCGGCTCATCCAACCCGCCGTAGCGGCCACCAAGCGGCTGATGCTCCACATCGAGCCCCAGTTCGTCGGCGCACCAGAGCACTTTCTTCACGTTGGTGGAATCCGCGCGGCCCCATACTTTCATTACGGTTCTCCCGTTACGGGCCGGTGCCGCCCGGGCACCGGCTCAGCAATGATCAGCCGTCCAGCTTGTTCAGATGCACGTCCATTTGCGGGAACGGAATGCCGATACCGGCCTCATCAAAGCGGCGTTTCACCTTCTCGGTGGTATCCCAGAGTACCGCCCAGTAATCCGCGTTCTTCACCCACGGACGGCAGAGGAAGTTCACGGAGCTGTCCGCCAACTCGCCCACAACGATGGTCGGGGCCGGATCCTTCAGACACCGTTCGTCCTCGGCAAGCACTTCCTGCAGAATCTGCTTCACCTTGCTCAGATCGGCGGAGTAACTGACGCCAAACACCATATCCACACGGCGGGTGGGCATCTCGCTGTAGTTGGTGATATCGGTGGCCAGGATAGCGCCGTTGGGCACGGTCACCACTTTATTGTCCGGCGTGTGCAGGATAGTGGCGAAGATGCGTACTTCCTTCACGGTGCCGGAGGTGCCCGCGACTTCCACATAATGGCCGGTACGGAAAGGCCGGAACATGATCAGCATGACGCCCGCGGCGAAGTTGCCCAGAGAGTCCTTCAGTGCCAGACCCACGGCCAGGCCGGCGGCACCGACGATGGCAACCAGAGAGGTGGTTTCCACTCCGAGCTGATCCAACGCGGCGATCACCACGAACATGAACAGCAGAATGTGGATGATGTTACCCAGGAAGTTGGCCACCGTGGGATCCAGGCGCTTGCCAAGCAGGCCTTTACTCCAGTTGACAATGCGCTTGGCCACCCAGATACCGATGACGAAGATCACCACCGCCATGGCGAAACTCCAGGCGTATGGCATCAGGTTTTCATTGATGAATGTTTCGATCTGTTCCATGTACCCACCTCTTTTCCTGAAAGCCCGAGATTCTACGTGAATGAAAGGGCTGTATCCTCGGCGACATCCCCATTCATGGGTAGCCTTCGGGCCGGTGTTTTTACATAAAATTCATGGTCCGCCGATACCGGCGCGCACCGGCGGATACCTCTCAGCCCAGCTCGGCCAGCACGGTTTCCGCGCTGCTTTTGTCCACGCCTTTGGCGTCCACGCCCAGATACTTCACCACGCCGTCCTCGGCGATCAGGGCAAAGCGCTGACTGCGGATACCGAGCCCGGCGCCGCTGGCATCCAGCTCCAGGCCCAGGGCACGGGTGAACTCGGCGTTGCCGTCCGCCAGCATGGTGATGTGTTCGGCGTTCTGATCCTGCTGCCAGGCGCCCATGACAAAAGCGTCGTTCACCGCCATGCAGGCGATGGCGTCCACTTTCTCCAGCAACGCATCGGCGTTCACCACGAAACCGGGCATGTGGGTCACGGAACAGCCGGGGGTAAAAGCGCCGGGAACGGCGAACAAAACCACCTTGCGGCCTTTGAAGAAATCGCCGGTGGGCAGGTCTTCCGGCCCTTTGGCGCCATTGGTTTTGATGGTGACGTCAGGCAGCTTATCGCCAACGGATATAGTCATGATCAGGTCCCGCTTGGTTGTCGTTGAAGCCAGGGCGCGCTCCGCGCCAGGAAATCCGGGTCAATGTAGCATGCTATCCGTGATCGCTCCCAGCATCACCGGCATGGCCGGGCCCGGTGCCGACGGCAGAAAGACATCGCGGCCCTTTTCATAGTGAAAAGGGCCGCGACACACTTGCTCAATGGGACCTAATCTCTTCTTAGCGACGCTGCCGCCACCATCCGCCCAGCAACAGAATCAGGAACGGCAGCCAGGCCAACGGTCCGAACGCGCCACCACCACCGCCGCCGCCCGTGGACGGGCGATGCCCCTTGAACATCGGTTGCGAACCATCAACCCGATTGGAAACCGGTGCTGCCTGTTCGCGCTGGGCCTTGGCCAGACGTTCGATATCGCGGCGTTTGGCGTTATCGCGATCAATACCATACTGCTGGAACATCTCTTCCCGCAGCACCACCATGGAGGTGTAGTTGGTGACCAGGCCGTACTCCAGGCCCAGATCGACGATACCGTTACGCAGGTCGGCGTTGTCACCGAAGTTATTGATCTCCCGTTGCATCCCCTCGATGGTGGCGTAGGCCCACAGCCGCTCCAGTTCCGGGTTGTCGCCGCCGCTGGCCGGAAACTCGAAGCGGGTTTTGTAGCGCCGTTTTTCGCCGCCCACCTCGGCGGTCAGCGTCACGTCCGCCGGGCCCTGGCCCCAATAGTGCCCCATCAGCACCATCTGGCGGCCCCGGTATACGGTGCCGAAGCGCTCGGGGATCATGTCGGCGGTTTTCACTCCGTCGATCTCTACTTTCACATTATTCATGGCCTGGTGGGTGACCTTGCTGGTGGCCAGCAGAATCTGCCCGACAATGTCATCGCTGTTGGAGACGTTCACCGCGAAGCCCTTGCTGGCGTCGGTGAGCGCGGTCAACATCGGCCGGTTGGCGCTGTTGCCCATGACGAAAGTGAACAAGCGGACGTCATGGGTCTCAAGCAAGTCGAGAAACTTCTTCTGATCGGTGACGCCGACGTTGGCGACGCCGTCGGTCACCAGCACGATGCCGGTGGGACGGTCCGCATCCAAAGGCCGTAGCGCCAGTTTCAGGCCATCGAACAGATTGGTGCCGCCCTGGGGGCCCAAGGCCTGAACCCGCTTCACGTAATGGCGCACGTTTTCCGGGTTCACCACCACATAGCCGTTGGTGAGCTCACTGGCGTGATCGTCAAACAGAACGATGCGGAAGCGGTCGCCGGGGCGCAGTTTACCCAACGCCTGACTGACCCCTTCGGCCAGCGTCGCCAGCTTGCCGTGCATGGATCCGGAAATATCCAGCACGAATACCCAGTCGCTGCCGGTGGTGATCGGTTGCAGATCGTCCCCGGGCGTCAGGCTCAGCATGAAGGTCCCGCGGGACGCGCCGGCGGCACGATAAGCCACTAGGTCCACGCTGCCCGGCAGATCCGCCGCGTGCCGCCAGTACACCACCACATCCTGGTCAAGTCGGAAGGCCGCCTTTGGCGCCGCCGGGTCCTCGCCTTCGCCAGCCGGCGCCACGCTCTCTTCCGTCCCTTCGGCGGCTCCGGCACGGCTGTCCAGCGTCACTTGCCATTGTTGCGGCCCCAGCTGTTTTACCTGAGCCTGTGGATGCTTGGGCAGACGCACCGCCTCCACCGGATAGCCGGTGCGCAGGTTCATGGTGAAGGTGAAATGCTGCTCCACTTTGTCGTTGGCGGTCCAGAATGACAGGCGCTCTTCATCCACGCCGCCCTCTTCCAGCGGATAGACATAACGGCCGATGCCGGTATCGACAAAAGCCGGTTGCAGATACACCAGCCGCACCCGGGTGTCCTGGCCCGCCCGTACCGGGTTGACGAGCACGTCGAAGGTGCGGTAATCGTCCTTTTCCATCAGACCGGCGTCGCGGCCCGCGGCTTTTTCCTGCTCGTAGACCTCGCGGGCTTTTTGCTTCTCCAGCACCTCGCCGGTGACCGGTTTGCCGTCGATCCACACCGTGAACTCCGCCACCGCCGCCTGGCGCGGTACCGGGAAGCTGTACCAGGCCTCGAAATCGCGGTCGTGGGGGTTGTGGAACACCTGCTCCACCTCGGTGACCGCGTAACCGTCCTCCACATCCACGGTGACATGCTGCTCGCGAATGCTCAGCGGCGGCTCACTGCCGTCCGCCGGAGTCATCAGGCCCGCCGCCGCCACGATCTTCGCGCTCATCACCAACGCCAGCCCCAACAACCAATGTCCGAAGGTTCGTCCTGTGAGTGTCATTGTCATTCCCCTTATTTGAACGTTGTTTAATTTAGACACAGGACAACCCGTTTATTAAACGATGTTCATTAACAAGATGTTTCGGACAGTGTTCAATTAGAGCGCTCCGTCGCTTTCTGGCGAATGGGGGGCTTCAGGAAGGGCGACGCAACTCGGTGGCCACGTCATTGATCAGAGCGGCGAAATCCGGTTTGGCCACCAGCGCCAGGATCAGGCTGAAAACACCGTTGATCAGGGCCAGCACCGCGTCGGCGTGGGCCAGACTGAGCACGATCACCAGCACCGACACCAGGTCCATCACGCCCAGGAACGAGAAGGCTCCCGCCTGCGCCTTCAGCGCCGCCAGCTCCTGGCCCTCGGCGCTCGTCGCCCGGGGGTCCTTCAGCGGCCGCGCGGCCACCGTTTGCGGGGCCAGCAGCACCTTGCGCAACGGCCGCGCCACCACCAGCACCAATCCCATGGCGCCCACCGCCACCATGCGGGCGGTGTCCGCCGGCACCAGTTCCGCCAGCGGCTGGAAGTGTCCGTAAGCCACCAGCAACGCGATGGCGACGCCCACCAGCAGCGGCGCCGACAGCACCGCGAACCACACCAGCGTCAACCGCCGGGCCAGCGCCCTTGTTTGCTCCGATACGGTTTGATTCGACATGGCACTTTGCTCCGCTATCAAGGGCGCCGGTCAGTCGCGGAAATTGTTGAACTGCAGCGGCAGTTCCAGCTTGGATTCCTTGAGCATGGCGATCACTTGCTGCAGGTCATCCCGCTTCTTGCCATTGACCCGCACCTGGTCCCCCTGGATCGATGCCTGCACCTTGATCTTGCTGTCCTTGATCATCTTGACGATCTTCTTGGCGGTGGGCTGGTCGATGCCCTGCTTGAAAGCCAGGGTCAGGGAGAAAGTCTTGCCGCTGTGCACCGGCTTGTCTTCCCGGTCGGCGCCGGCGGCGCTCAGATTCTGTTTTACACAGGCCTTGGCAAACAGCTCCTCGAGCTGGCGAACCTGGAATTCCGATTCGGTCTTCAGCGTCACCGACAGCCCGTTCTGTTCGATACTGGCTTCCACGCCGCGGAAATCAAAGCGGCTGGCCAGCTCCCGGTTAGCGTTATCCACGGCGTGGCGCAGCGCCACTTCATCGGTTTCGGAAACGATGTCGAAGGACGGCATGGTTCTTTCCTTGCTTCAGTTGATTCCGGCCAGGACGGCCCCGCGGGGGGATTATACGGGGTTTGCCTGAGGAGCGAAGCACCCTTGTTGCGCAACACGCAACATCTTATAATCCATCACCATGATCAAATCATTCCGCCACAAAGGACTGCAGCGGTTTTTCACCACCGGCTCCACCGCCGGTGTTCAAACCACTCATGCCAAGCGTCTGAGGATGCAACTGGCCGCCCTGGATACCGCAACGGTCATTGAGGATATGGATATCCCGGGCTTCTCCTTGCACCCCTTGAAAGGAAAAGCAAAGGGGCGCTGGTCCATCCGGGTAAGCGGAAACTGGCGTCTGACCTTTGAATTCAAGGACGGCAACGCCTATGTGTTGAACTACGAGGATTATCACTGATGAACATGCACCATCCCCCACACCCCGGTGAGTTCATCCGAGAGGTCTACCTGGAACCTCACGGTTTAAGTGTGCGTGCGCTGGCGGCAAAGCTGGATATCTCTCCCTCCTCGCTCAGTCGCGTCCTTAACGGGGCCAGCGGCGTGAGCCCGGAAATGGCTTTGCGCCTATCAAAAGCCCTGGGGCGAACTCCGGAAAGCTGGCTGGCCTTGCAGGACCTTTACGACCTCTGGCAGGCACGGCAACGGATCAATCTGGACAAGGTCCAGGCCATCGATTTCAAGGTTGCCTGAACCACCGGAACCCTTCTCCGCCGCAAGCGCGTTGCATTGCCGCGCCCGGCACAATCGCCGACACTAGCCGCCCCAATCACCATGAAGCAACGATCATGAGAGCCTTCGTGCTGCGCGCCCGAGCCGCCCCCACCGACAGTCGCCGCCTGCGCGAAGGTGTGGGACAGGCCGCCCATACCGAGATTCTGGCGCACAGCCTGATGAACGCCCTGTTCGTTGCGCAATCCCACCGCGACGATGTCACCGTCTACCTGGTACTGGAAAGCACCCAGGACTATTCACGCACCGTGGCTTTCGTCGCCGACGATATCCGTGATCTCGGCGGCTTCCACGAGCAGGCGTTGCTGGACAGGATCGCCACCGCCCTGGACGTGTCCCAGGGTATGGGCAAGGAACAAACCCGGACGGTGGCACCGGGTATTACCGTGAGTACGTTGAGTTTCGAGAAGCTGGTTCAGGACCTGGCCAACGACTACCAGCTTTATGTCATGGACAAGAAAGGCGAGCCGATCCAGGACGTGGACTTCCCCGACAATCCTTGCTTTCTGCTCACCGACCACATTCCCATGCCGAAGAAGAGCTTCAACAGCCTCAAGCGGCTGGGGGCGGAGAAAATCAGCCTGGGCCCGAAAATGCTGTTCGCGTCCCAATGCGTGGTGCTGATTCACAACGCCCTGGATATTCAGGGCGTGTAAAGCGGGTCCGCTGTTCCCTCAAACGGACAGCGGACTCAGTTTCCACGCCACCTGCACAAACGACGTCACGCCGGCGGCCTTGAAACGGTCCTGCTTCTCGATAACGTCCTGGCGAACCAGTTCTTGCAGAGCGTAGCGCACCTGATCCTGATAGAGCTGCCGCACTTCCTCGGCGAACACCGGGAACGGCGGACCGTCCATCTCCGTCGGGTCGTATTCAAAGCTGATCAATAATTGCGGCGCATTGCCGGTCAGCGCGCCAATATGGGGCGCATAGCGGGCACGCATGGCCTCGGGCAGGGCCACCAGAGCGGCCCGGTCATAGACCAGATCCACCGGGCCCAATTGCTCGGCGGTGAGTTCGAACAGATCGCCCTGGAATACCGTCAGGCCCCCGTGGTGCCAACGGCGTCCTCCGGCCCAGTCGTCCACCTCGGGTTCCACACCCCGCTCCTCGAACAGTTGGCGCACCGCCAGCTCGCTCAGTTCGGCGCCCACCACCCGGTGGCCTTGTTCCAGTAGCCAGCTCATGTCCAGGGTCTTGCCACACAGCGGCAGGAACACACGGGAGCCGGCCGGCAAGTCAAAGACCGGCAGATTGCGTTTAAGTACCGGGTTCACGAACGGCAGGTGAAACCCCAACTCTTGTTTGTGCCACTTTTCTTCCCAGAAATGAGATTCCATGGGGGCTCCTGATCATGAATTCCGTTGTCGTGGACCGCTCTCGATATTGAACCTCGGGATTGAGAGGCTCAATGCGCCTCTTCCCAGTTGTCACCGATGCCGGCATCCACGATCAGCGGCACTTTCAGTTCGGCGGCGGCCTCCATGCGCTGGCGCACTTCCTTGACCAGTGATTCCACCTGCGTCTCCGCCACTTCAAAGACCAGCTCATCGTGCACCTGCATGATCATCAGGGCATCAAAGTCGGTGGTGTCGAGCCAGTCGTGGACCTGCACCATGGCCCGTTTGATGATATCGGCGGCGGAGCCTTGCATCGGCGCGTTGATGGCGGTGCGTTCGGCGGCCTGACGCCGCTGACCGTTGCGGCTGTTGATTTCCGGCAGATACAGACGGCGCCCGAACAGGGTTTCCACGTAGCCTTTATCGGCGGCGGTGGCGCGGGTGTCATCCATGTAGCGGCGCACGCCCGGGTATTTCTCGAAGTAGCGGTCGATGTATTCCTGCGCCTCGCCGCGCGGTATGCGCAGTTGCTTGGCCAGGCCAAAGGCGCTCATGCCGTAGATCAGGCCGAAGTTGATGGCCTTGGCATTGCGGCGTTCGTTGTCGCTGACCTCATCCACGGTTTTGCCCCAGACCTCGGCGGCGGTGGCGCGGTGAATGTCCAGCCCCTTTTCGAAGGCGTCCAGCAGACCCTTGTCACCACTGAGG
The DNA here is from genome assembly GCF_000300005.1 of Alloalcanivorax dieselolei B5. Taxonomy (NCBI): domain Bacteria; kingdom Pseudomonadati; phylum Pseudomonadota; class Gammaproteobacteria; order Oceanospirillales; family Alcanivoracaceae; genus Alloalcanivorax; species Alloalcanivorax dieselolei. The sequence continues at coordinate 4,796,829 of NC_018691.1, forward strand.
TGGGCCATGATCCGCAGCTCGATCTGGGAATAGTCGCAGGCAACGATCTTGCGGGCCTCTTTACCGTCCGACGGAGGCACGGAAAACGCCTGGCGAATCTTGCGCCCTTCCTCGCTGCGCACCGGAATGTTCTGCAGGTTGGGATCGCTGGAAGACAACCGTCCGGTGGCCGCCACCGCCTGATGGTAGGAGGTGTGCACCCGGCCGGTGCGGGAGTCGATCAGTTCCGGCAGCTTGTCGGTGTAGGTGTTCTTCAGTTTGGCCACTTCCCGGTAGCCCATGATCACTTCCGGTAACGGGTACTCCAGCGCCAGTTCCTGCAGTACCGCCTCGGCGGTGGAAGGCGCGCCTTTCGGGGTCTTCTTGATTACCGGAATTTCCAGCTTGGTGTAGAGGATTTCACCGAGCTGCTTGGGCGAGCCCAGGTTGAATTTTTGTCCCGCCAGCTCGTAGGCTTTCTCTTCCAGTTCCGCCATGCGCTTGGCCAGATACTGGCTTTGGTGCCGCAGTTTGGCGGCGTCCACATAGGCGCCGTTGCGCTCGATACGGCTGAGTACCGGCACCAGCGGTATTTCGATTTCCTTGAACACCCGCTCCAGGGACTTTTCCTTCTCCAGCTTCGGCCACAGCGCTTCGTGCAGCCGCCAGGTGATGTCCGCGTCCTCGGCGGCGTAGGTACCGGCTTCCTCCAGGCCAATCTGATTGAAGGTCAGCTGCTTGGCGCCCTTGCCGGCGATTTCCTCGAAGCTGATGGTCTTGTGGCCCAAATACTTGAGCGCCAGGGAGTCCATATCATGGCGGGTGGCGACGGAATCCAGCACATAGGACTCCAGCATGGTGTCGAAGGCCACCCCGCGCAGGGTGATCTCCGCGTCCACCGCCAGCACGCTCATGTCGTATTTGAGGTTCTGGCCCACCTTCTTGATGGTGTCGTCTTCCAGGATCGGCTTGAGAGCGGCCAATACCCGTTCCCGGGGAAGTTGATCCGGCGCTCCGGGGTAATCGTGTCCGAATGGAATATAAGCGGCTTCACCCGGCGCCAGCGCCATACTCACGCCAACCAGACGCGCCTGCATATAATCCAGGCTGGTGGTCTCGGTGTCGAAAGCAAACACCTTGGCTTTGCCCAGCTTCTTCACCCAGGCCTCCAGCCCGGCCTCGTCGACGATAGTGACGTAGCCATCACGCTGAATCGCACCCTGCTCTCCCCCTTCACCCTCAACCGCCGCAGCGCCAGCCGCCGGATCCTCGCCTTCCAGCAGTTCCGCCAGCCATCCTTTGAATTCCAGAGTGCGGTAATGGTGCATCAGGGCTTCGGTGTCCGGATCGCCCATTTTCAGGTCTTTGAGCGCTTCCTTGAGCTCGCAATCCACCTTGATGGTGGCCAGCTTGTAGGAAAGGAACGCCTGCTCACGGTGCTCTTCCAGTTTCTTGCCCAGGGTCTTGGCGCCACGCACGGAGAGTTCCGCCACCTTGTCCAGGTTGGCGTAGATCTGCTCCATCGATCCGAGCCCCTGCAACAGGGCCAGAGCGGTTTTCTCACCGACCCCGGGAACGCCAGGGATGTTGTCCACCTTGTCGCCCATCAGTGCCAGGAAGTCGATGATCAGCTCCGGGCCGACGCCGAATTTGTTCTTCACCCCATCCACGTCGAACAGGGTGTCGGTCATGGTATTGATCAGGGTGACCTTGCCGTTGACCAGCTGCGCCATGTCCTTGTCGCCGGTGGAGATCAGCACGTCCTTGCCCTCGCCGCCGAACTGGCGGGCGAAGGTGCCGATCACGTCGTCCGCCTCGACGCCCTCTTCGACGATCAGTGGTAGCCCCATGGCGCGGATCAGATCGTGCAGCGGCTGCACCTGCTCGCGCAGTTCATCGGGCATCGGTGGCCGGTTGGCTTTGTACTCCTCGAACAGTTCATCCCGAAACGTCTTGCCCTTGGCGTCGAACACCACCGCCATGTATTCCGGATCGTAGTCCTTGATCAGCTTGCGCAGCATCGACGCCACGCCCCGCACCGCGCCGGTGGGCTGACCATTGGAGGTGGTCAGCGGCGGCAAGGCATGGAAAGCGCGGTAAAGATAGGAAGAACCGTCGACAAGAATGATCGGTTTGGACTCGGCCATGGGGGTCCCTGGGTCACTGTGAAGAAAGGCCACAGTGTAACGCGAAGGCTCGGGCTCAATCGACCGGAGAACGTGCATTTTGGAGAACGCGGCGCTCGTGGTGGTCCTCTTGTAGGAGCCTGCCCTGCAGGCGAATTAGCCAACGTGAGAGAGGGTCCAATTCGCCTGCAGGGCAGGCTCCTACAGCGGCGCCGTAGTCCCTTTTGCGGGAAAGCGGTTCAGAGACGCTCGCGGATTTGCCGGCAGATGGCGTTCACCGCGTTGCGGGCGGCAGGGATGACGCCACCCATGGTGATGAAGCCGTGCACCAGTTCCGGGTAATCCAGGTTCACCACGGTGACACCGGCGGCCTTGAGTTTTTCGCCATAGGCCAGGCCTTCGTCGCGCAGCGGATCGGTGGCGGTCACCAGGATGGTTTCCGGCTGCCCCTGTAGATCCGGGTTGCGCAGCGGCGAGACGCGAATATCGTCCAGCAGGCTGTCATCAGGCAGGTACTGCTGGTGGAACCAGGTGATCATGTCCCGGTCCAGCCCGCCTTGCCCGGCCCCCAGGGTCACCGCCGACTCGAAGTTCGTCTCGCCGTCGGTTTTCGGATAAACCGCCACCACCAGTTTCGGCTTGGCCAGCCCTTCCAGTGCCGCCTGCTGCGCGGTGACGATGCTAAGATTGCCGCCGGCGCTGTCCCCCATCACCGCCAGACGCTGGACATCCAGCCCCAGCGTATCGGCCTGGCCCAGAATCCACCGCCAGGCGGCCACCACGTCATCCGCGGCGGTGGGGGCCACATGCTCCGGCGCCAGCCGGTAGTCCACATTGAGGATCACCGCGCCGGTGCGGTTGGCCAGATAACGGCACAGGCGGTCGTATTCCGCGGCGGAACCAATGGTAAAACCGCCGCCGTGGAAATAAACGATGGCCGGGGCCGGAATCGGCGCCGCCACCGGGCGGTACAAACGCACCAGGATATCGCCGCCGGCCACCGGCACGCGCAAATCACTGACCTGGGCTACTGTTTCGTGGCCAACATCGAGCATGTCGATCATCTGCGCATAAAGAGCACGCCCCTTGGGTAGCGGCAGTTGATGAAACCCCTTGCGGCCGTCGCCGAGCGCCAGTAACAAGCGCAGGCGCGGATCCAGACGGCCACGGTCGACCTTTTCCACCAGACCGGCCAGACGCCCGAGAGCGCCACCGGGGAGTTTCATCAGGGTGCGGACGGTGTGCCGCTCCAGGGTGTGTTGTAACGCCATGTCTTCATCCTTGCTGAGGAGATTTGTAAAATATTTTTTACAAATCGTGCCCGGGAAATGCGAGAGTTATACCATCGGTCAATGTAAACGGCTCGGTCATCCCCGGCCGTTTTTCGGGTGCCCACTCCCCCCGGTGGATGCCCTGTGCTTCAAGGAAGACGTTCATGTCCGTCTACACGCCCGTGTCCCAACGCCGCATCGCCGAGGTGCTGACGCATTACAACCTGGAGCTGGTATCGGCCACCGCCGCCAGCCACGGCATTGAAAACAGTACTTTCCTGATCGAAGCCCGCCAGTACGATGGCGCCACCCGGGAGGTGGTGCTGACCGTGTTCGAACAGTTCGACGAGGACGAGCTGGCGCCCTACATCAAGGTGGTGTCCGACCTGGCGCTGGCACGCTTGCCGGTGGCACCGGCGCTGGCGGACGGCAAAGGGCGCACCGTTCACGAGGTGGAGGGCAAACCGGCGGTGTTAATGCCGCGCCTGCGCGGCGAGCATTGTCTGACCCCACAGGTGGAACACTGCCGCCAGATCGGCCATGTGCTGTCGCAATTGCATCAGGCGCCGATCGACGACCTCGGCCGCCTGCCCAATGAACGGGAACGGCTGGCCCGCTTCATGGAACAGTCCACGCGGCTGCCGGACGCCGCCACCCATCAGGCCGCCCAGATCCTGAAACGCTGGAAAAAGACGCCCCCCACCGGAGTACTGGTCCACGCCGACCTGTTTCGCGACAACGTGCTGTTCGACGGCGATCACCTGAGCGGCGTGCTGGACTTTTACAACGCCTGCGCGGAACGCCCGGAATACGACTTGGCGGTGGCGCTGAACGACTGGTGCGTGGCCGCCGACGGCCGGCCGGTTCCACGCCGTGAGGCGGCGTTATTGGTCGGTTACCGTGAAGGCGGGGGGCATTACGACGAGGAAGTGCTGGCACTGGCTCTGGCGGTGGCGGCGCTGCGTTTCTGGCTGTCCCGACTGGCCGGGCCGGTGTCCGCCGACGCCGAGGGGCAAGGCAGCAAGGATCCGGCGGAATTCGCCCGCATTTTTGGCTACCGCTTCAACGCGCTCAGTCTGTGATCCTTCGTTGATGCGGGTGCCGCTACCCACCGGCGCGGATGCGCCGGTTCAGTTGCTCCAGCCAATCCTGCTCCTGCCATAACCAGGCCGTCTGCGGCCGCGCCAGACTGGTCGGCGTCATCACCGATACGCCGGCGGTGAGCGCCTGATCCACGGTGGATTCGATGAACGCCGCCCAGCCCCGGGGCAGCGATGAAGGCGGCCGGGACACCTGCAAATAGCCGTCGCCGAGGACCGGTTCCATGCGCCGCAGCCGGGCGAACGCCAGCCGCCGGTTCAACTGATCGTGCAGGCGCCGCAACCACTGCTCGCCGGTGGCCTCCATCAACAGCTGCCGCACCGGCGGCGCCAGCATCCGGCCAAGCCGGCCGGGCACCGGCAGACGCTCGCCGCTGGCCAGGCGAAAACGGGGATCATCATCAAGCCACAGCGCCAGCTCCAGGAAATCCAGTTCTCCGGTGTCCATCTGCCGCAGATACTCGCTTTGTCCGGCGCCACAGCTGACCCCGAAACGCACACCGGGAAACAGCGCCCGCAGCGTCCTCGGCACTTCCACCAGATAGGCTTCCAGGGACCGCTCCTCGCGCTCGCTCCAATGCCGTGGCAGCGGCCGCTCCGGTGACCGGCCGAACACCCGGCGGATCAGCCCATGGGCCGCCGGCGGCTGGGGGAACTGGTGGCAGAAATCCACCGCCACCACCCGGTCCAGCAGGTCCCATTCACGCATCAGGCCCAGAGTCTGGGCCCAGACATCGACGAAATCCTCCGGCCGTCGCACGAAAGAGCGGCGAGCCCGGGAATCCGGCAGGAAATGGCTGTGCAGCCACAGCGACAGGCCTCGGTCGGCGGCGCCCTGCAGCAGCCGCCTCACGCCGCGGCGGATGCGGATGGTGGCCTTGCTGGCGGACAGATCGCGGCGCGGGTCGGCGGGCACATCCAGCTCGCAGCGGTCCATATGAACACCGCGCGCCGGCGCCGCCAGCAGGTGGGGAAAAGGATCCAGGCGCAGAGCGTTAAAGCCGCGAGCCACCGTCTCGTCCAGCACACGGTCCAGAGACCGGTACTCACTCGCCAGCGGCCAGGCATAATCCCAGCACGCCAGGGCGAGGCGCTCACTCTCCTTACCTGCTGACGGTTCCTGCTCACCCATCCGCTCTGCTCTTATTCAAACAAGCGCATCAGCATACCGGTTTCGGCGCCGCGCTCAATGGGCCCGGACGGGCCAATATCACGGTCCCTGCTGCAAACAGGCGACGAAAGCGGGGGTGACCACCTGTTCCAGCCAGTCGCTGTAACCGCTGTCGGCGTGGTCCCGGCCCAACGGATCCAGCCTGACCAGATCGCAGTCCGGACACAGCCGTTTCACCAGTTGCCCCTGGGCTTCCGGCTCCAGCAGAGCACACCGCATATTGCTTTTACTGATCCGCGCCGCCAACGTGACGAAGCGGCGGCTGCTCGGCCCCGCGCCCAATTGCTCGCTGATCACCAACGGGTCGGCCAGGCCAAAGTGGTGCTGAAAATAGGCGTAGGGATGATGGTAGGTCAGCCAGGCCTGCTGTTGCAGTGGCGCCAGGCGCGCGGCAATGGACTGTTCGGCGGCTGCCACCGCGGCGATGAAGCGACCCGGTTCCATCGCCGGCAAGGGCACCCGGTCCTGCTCCGCCAATGCGCGCGCCAGTACCACCATGTTGGCGGGCGCCAGCCACAAATGCGGATCGATCTGACTGTGCGAATGGCCGGCGTGGTCCCCGGCATGATCGTGACCGGCACTGCCATCACGCACTTCGGCGCCCGGCAAGTCCGCCAGGGCCAGGTTGGGACCGGAACGGCGCCGGATCAGCGCCGCCACTGGCGGCTCGGCATCCTCGCCAAGCCACACCACCAGATCCGCGTCCCGCACCGCCAGAGCCTGGCGTGGCGACAACGACAGATGGTGCGGATTCTGATTCGGCGCCAGCAGCGTGACCACCTCGGCCTGGTCGCCATACAGTTGACGCAACGCCATGGCCAGCGGCTCGACACTGGCGACGATGGTGGTGGCGGACGACGATGGCGAGGCCGGTAGCGAAACCGGCAACCCCACCAGGAACAGCAGGACCAACAAGAAACAGCGCATGGGGCATTCCCGAAAACAGCAAACCCGGACGCCGACAAGGGCGCCTCGGAACAAGTGAAATAGTATATCATCACGGCTTTTGAGAATGGGCCTGTTATGGACACGGCATTGGTGCAACTGGATGACGTTTCCCTCTCCTTCGGCGCGGAGCCGGTGTTGGAGCGGGTATCCCTGACCCTGAATCCAGGCGGCATCACTACCTTGATCGGCCCCAACGGCGCTGGCAAGAGCACCCTGGCCCGTGTCGTGCTGGGCCTGCAGGCGCCGGACCAGGGCCGCGTCTGGCGCCGTCCGGGCCTGCGTATCGGCTACATGCCCCAGCATCTGCAGGTGGACGAGAGCCTGCCGCTCACCGTCGACCGTTTTCTCTGGCTGGCCGCGCCAGGCCGGACCCGTCATCGCCGTGAAGCCCTGGCCCTCACCGGCGTCTCCCACTTGCGCCGCCGGGCCGTGCGGCGGCTGTCCGGCGGCGAACTGCAACGGGTGCTGCTGGCCCGCGCGCTGCTGCGCAAACCAGACCTGCTGGTGCTGGACGAACCGGCCCAGGGCGTGGACGTGGCCGGCCAGGACGCCCTCTATGGTCTGCTCAGCGAAGTGCGTGAAAGCACCGGCTGCGGCATCCTGCTGATCTCCCATGATCTGCATCTGGTGATGGCGCGCACCGATCAGGTGGTGTGCCTGCAACATCATGTGTGCTGCTCCGGCACCCCGGAATCGGTGAGCCGGGACCCGGCCTACCACGAACTGTTCGGACCCCGCGCCGGCACCCCCAATCTGGCGCTGTACACCCACGACCACGATCACGCCCACGATCTGCACGGCCATGTGCACGATGACCCTGAACACCATGACCACGGGGAGCACCACCACCATGATTGAGTTGTTGCTGCCCTCGCTGCTGGCCGGCCTGGCGGTGGCGTTGGTCTCCGGCCCCATGGGCGCGTTCGTAGTGTGGCGGCGGATGGCGTTCTTCGGCGACACCCTGGCCCACGGCGCCCTGCTCGGCGCCGCCCTGGCCCTGGCCCTGGATGTGAACCTGTATCTGGCGGTGGTGGTGGCCTGCCTCTCCATCGCCCTGGCCCTGACCGGCCTGCAACAGCAAAGACAGATCGCTGGCGACACCCTGCTCGGCATCGTCGCTCACACGACGCTGGCCCTCGGGGTGATCAGCCTGAGCGTGCAGCAAAGCGTACAGGTGGACCTGATGGCCTATCTGTTCGGCGACCTGCTGGCGGTGACCTGGAACGACGTGCTCGCGCTGTGGGCCGGAGCGGCACTGATCATCGCCCTGGTGGTCTGGCAGTGGCGCGCGCTGCTGAGCATCACCGTGAACGAAGAGCTGGCCCAGGTGGAAGGGGTGCCCGTCGCCCTCACCCGCCTGCTACTGATGCTGCTGCTGGCGCTGCTGATCGCCGGCGCCATCCGTACCGTGGGAGTGCTGTTGATCACCTCCCTGCTGGTGATCCCCGCCGCCGGTGCCCGGCGTCTGTCCAGCACGCCGGAGCAGATGGCCATGCGCGCCAGCGTGCTCGGACTGCTGTCGGTGACCCTGGGCATGGCGATGAGCTGGTACGCGGACACCCCGGTGGGACCGTCCATCGTGGTGGCCGCCGCCACCCTGTTTGTGCTCACGCTACTGCGCCGGCCGCCGTCCTGACATGAACCGCAACGCCGACCTGGACCGGCGCATCTGGGCGCTGGCCTGTCCCCTGCTGTTATCCAACGCCACCGCGCCCTTGCTGGGCTTGGTGGACACCGCCGTGGTTGGCCATCTGTCGTCGCCGGTGTTTCTGGCGGCGGTGGCGCTGGGCGGCAACGTGTTCATGTTCCTCTACTTTTCTTTCAACTTCCTGCGCATGGGCACCACCGGTTTCACCTCCCAGGCGCGCGGTGCTGGCGACAACACCCTGGTGGTACTGTTGCGGGCTTTGCTCCTTTCCTTCGCTATTGGTATTGCCCTGATCCTGCTGCAGCCGGCACTGCGCGAGCTGTCGCTGTGGCTGCTCGGCGGCAGCGACGAGGTGCAGTCCCTGGCCAGGGACTACATCAATCTGCGCATTCTTGGCGCCCCGGCGGCGCTGGCCAACTTCGCCCTGATCGGCTTCGCCATCGGCATGCATAACACCCGCGTGCCGCTGAAAATGACGCTGCTGATGCACAGCAGCAATGCCCTGCTGGATGTGCTGCTGGTGCAAGTCTGGCACTTCGACGTGCGCGGCGTGGCCGCGGCCAGCGCCGCGGCGGAATACATCGGCCTCGCCGGCGGCCTGTTCTGGCTGCGCCGGCATCTCTTTGGCGACGCCTGGCGGGCCCTGCCGAGACACCTGCTGCTGCAGGCCGCGCCGATGATGCGGCTGATGGCGGTGAACCGGGATATCTTCCTGCGCACCGTGGCCCTGCTCACCGTGTTCTTCTTTTTCGCCGCCCAGGGCGCCCGCCTCGACGACACCATCCTCGCCGCCAACGCCGTTCTGATCACCTTTCTGTTGCTACTGAGCAATACCCTGGACGGCTTCGCCAACGCCGCCGAAGCCCTGGTGGGAGACGCCCTGGGACGGGGCCGGACCACGGAGCTTCATCAAGCGGTACGCCGCACCGGCCTGTGGACACTGATCGTCGCGGTGATCGCCCTGATCGGCTTTGCCCTCGGCGGCGTACCACTGATCCACCTGCTCAGCGACCTGCCCGCCATCCGCGACACCGCCACCCACTACCTGCCCTGGATGCTGCTGCTCCCCCTCACCGCCAGCGCCGGCTTCTGGCTGGACGGCGTCTTCGTCGGCGCCACCCTGGCCCGGGAAATGCGCAACACCATGCTGGTGGCCACCTTACTGTTCTTCCCGATGTGGTGGCTCACCCGCCCGCTGGACAACCATGGCCTGTGGCTGGCCCTGAACCTGTGGATGGCCAGCCGGGGGCTGTTGATGGCCTGGGTTTGGCGGCAACGCGGCTTCGTATAACTCTTTGCTCTGTGGGAAGCCAGCTCGCTGGCGAATACAACCTCAACAGAACTGAACCGCCTCTTCAAACCAGGAGAATGCAGCCCTGTTTCATTCACGGGGCAACCGTGGAACACGGAAAAGCGTTATTCATTTTCCTCCCACGGCCTTTTCGCCACCTGGGTATATACCTCCCTGCTATTCACAGCCTCATACCTCGGCATTCGCCAAATGAAAGAAAAATGTCTACACCTGGCTGACAGCGTTGTCCAATTCGGATAGAAACCCTAAGACAGCCCGAGAATCCAGGACGGGTGGCAGACTTGGCCTGATTGGAGTAGCTAAACACGAAAAGAAAATTGCCATGTCTTTGCCACATCTCCTGTATTGATACGGGCGGAATCGATTTATTCCAAATACGGATGGAAACAACAATATGAAAACAATAATTTTAGCTCTTACATTGGTCTTCTTAAGTTCTTCAGTTATGGCGCATGGCGGTGGGTGCCGGAAGAGCTCCCCGCCTGGGAAGTGCTGCCATATGGATAACAGCAAGGGAGCTGTGCATTGTCATTAACAGGGTAAGTCTTGTCTTTTTCTTATCTAAGCTTAGCTTCATAGGGAAGGCAAACCACAAGGCCAGATCCCGTTTTTTCTGGACACCCGCAAGCTCGCCAGAGTACAGCATTATAAATCAAGTGAGCCTCATGGAAGTAAAAATCAATATTGGTCAAAGTAATAACGTCGCAGAGGATCTTTTATCGGGATATGGCACAATCAAAGACCAGATGGCCTCCAGATTAAGTTTTTCCAGTATCAGGAAAACCTTTCAAATTGGATTTTGCGGCCAAGACTTTCAACAATGAATCACTTTATGAGTTTCTGGTTTTCGCAAAAAACAAGGGAATACAAACCAATTTTCGCACATAGCAACGATGGAAATGCGAAGTCAGACTTTATCTTTTGCCATTAGTATAGCTACTCGTCGGTCATTAGAAGGTCGCGCCAGGAAAAAGGCGAGACCCAATCTTCATTTACGCAGCAAGGAATGCCATGAAGGTGCCGGTGACACCGATAGGAACAGTCAGCGAACTGTGGCGCTATCCCGTCAAGTCGATGCTGGGCGAGCGGTGCGAGGCGCTTCGAATGGAGGCGCGTGGTGTTGAAGGTGATCGTCTGTTTGCTGTCAGGGATAGCAAGGAGAAATTTGGAAGTGGCAAGAGCACCCGGCGCTTTCGAAAAATAGAAGGGCTTTTTCGGCTCCAGGCGAGCTACCATCACCAAGTCCCGCACATTCGACTTCCTTCTGGCCACGTCGTCGCTGGCGATAGCCCCGCGGTCCACCAGATGCTGTCCGAGGAGCTTGGACTGCCCGTGGTACTGGCTCGGGAGGAGGCCATTTCGCATTTGGATGCCGGGCCAGTGCATCTGATCACTTCCGCCTCATTAGCGTGGCTGAGCTCGGCGTTACCGAGCGTAAGCATCGACGCAAGGCGCTTCCGCCCCAATCTGGTCATCGACGTTCCTGGCGCTGATTTGGTCGAGCAGGCTTGGTTGGGTAAGCGGTTGTGCGTGGGGAAGGAAGTCGAGTTGGAGGTGTGTGCTGCCACCGAACGTTGTGGCATGGTGGCATCGACGCAAAGCGACTTGCCGGAGGAACCAAGCATTCTACGGCATATCGCGCGGCAGGCGGACCTCAAATTCGGGGTTTATGCTCGAGTCGTGGTACCCGGGACCGTACACTTCCATGATTCGGTAGTCCTTGGTAATGGTGAAACGCGAGACCTGCCCCCAAGGTGTTGACGCCACTGAACTCACAAGCCCAGACAAAGGAAAGCATACTATGAGCAGGAAACTGGCCGCCAAAATCCTATTGATTTCCTTGGTTATTTTCTCATCGCCTTTGATAGCCGCGGAAAAGCACATCGGAATTTTGGTTTACGACAAAGTATTGAGCAGTGATGTGACCGCTCCGGCCGAGGTCTTTGGCGTTGCCACGCGGAAATCCTGGTTCTCGGATTACAAGGTGTTATTAATCGGTGTGGATCGAGATGCGCCCGTCGTGACTACTGAGGAAGGCATACGCCTGACAGTCGACAAAACGATCTATGACGACCTCGAATTGGATGCGCTAATCGTAACCAGTTCTTATGTCATGGATACGCTTTTTGAGAACAAGGACTTAACCAAATTCCTCAAAAGTCAGGCCCAGACTGTTTCCTGGCTGGCAAGCAACTGCTCTGGCGCTTTTTTGTACGCCCATGCGGGCCTGCTGGATGGTTACACCGCGACCACCTGGGCTGGTGGTGAAAAGCAGTTACAGCGTGAATTTCCCAAAATCAACGTGATCGAGGATCGCAATGTTGTCGTTGATCGCAACAGAATCTCCAGCAATGGTGGCGTTCCGTCTTATCAGGGCGCGCTGGTCCTGCTGGCCCAGATGAGTAGCGAGAGGAAGGCTCAACAGGTATTCGAAACGATCCAGTTAAATCGTCTCATACCCTGGACTGAGGTAACCCGATATTTTCCTGAAAAATAAGCGCGAACAACATGCAGTATTGCTTATTGCCGGAAACCCGGAGTAGCCGTTAAGTAGAAGAAGCATGGAAATACGATCATTCAGAGAGAACGACAGAAGCACCGTGATTGCGCTTTGGGAAGCGTGCGGATTGACTCGCCCCTGGAACGATCCAAACAGCGATATTTCCCGAAAACTCCATGTGCAGCCCGAACTGTTCTTCGTCGGGGAGGTCGATGGGAAAGTGGTCGCCTCCGCCATGGCGGGATATGACGGCCATCGGGGTTCCGTCTTTTATTTGGCCGTATCACCTGAACACCAACATCGCGGGTTCGGACAGATTCTGATGTTGAAAGTAGAAGACGCTCTTACCGCGATGGGCTGCCCCAAGCTGAATATTGTGGTGCGCAGCTCGAACAAACAGGTTCTGGCATTTTATCGGCACCTCGGTTACGCGGTCGATGATGTAGTAAGCATGGGCAAGCGGCTCATCCCAGATGCTTAACCAAGGCAAGCATTGGACTCCGTTCGCTCCAGCTTTTCCCCCATCAAAGAAGACAGCAGTACTCTTAGCGTTTCTCCCGCTTGTCATGACTGATATGGTCGTCTTTCTTTTCCTTTTTCGAGTCTGAACATGACACCAACGCTCAATACCTTGCTCACGGAACTTGAACAAAGAGGCGAAGACAATGATGCCCGGGTCAGCGAACGCCGCCGGAAGTACTTGAATATAACCCGGGATACCGGTGAGTTCCTCGCGGTGCTGGTCAAGGCGATCCGGGCTGAGCGGGTGCTGGAGATTGGCACCTCCAACGGTTACTCCACGCTCTGGCTGGCTTCGTCATTGAGCGATGGCGGTCGGGTGACAACGGTGGAGTGCGATGACGACAAGGTTGGTGAAGCCAAGGCAAATTTTGAGCGCGCTGGCCTTGCCGATCGCATTGAGCAGATCAAGGGCGACGCCGTCACTTATCTCCAAGGCAATACCGCGACCTTTGATCTGGTCTTTCTCGATGCCGACCGGAGCCAGTATCTGGATATGGCCGACCCTATCATCGACGCAGTGAAGCCCGGCGGTGTTCTGGTTTGCGACAACGCCTTGTCTCATGCGGCGGAGATGGCCGACTTCATCACCTGTCTTCAGGGACGGCCCCAGTTCACTACTTGCCTGGTGCCTGTGGGCAAGGGAGAGTTCGTCGCGCATAAATCCCGAACGTGAGCACCACAGGAACCAACCAGGAAGGAGCCAATGAACCAGAATCTTGCCGACGAGCTGGTAATGATGATGCGGGAAGACCAACGCTTATTACAGCAGCTTTTCGATTCCGGGGAGCTGCCGGCCGGGTCTTATCATCCCCGTATGAAAGCGTTGCATCAGCAGAACACCTCCCGCCTGAAAGAAATTATGCGCCACCACGGTTGGCCCGGTCTGTCACTGGTGGGAAAGGACGGCGCCAAAGCCGCATGGCTCATCGCCCAGCATTCTGTTTCAGAGCCAGAGTTCATGGCCGAGTGCGCGGGCTTGTTGGAGGAAGCCGTTTCCAAAGACGACACAGAGGGCTGGCAGTTGGCATTCCTTCAAGACCGGGTGCGCACTTTATCTGGAAACCCTCAGTACTACGGCACTCAGTTCGATACCGATGAACAGGGCTGGCCCACACCCTTTCCCATTGAGGAGCCCGCTACCGTTAACGCACGCCGGGCACGCCTGGGGATGAACACTCTAGAGGAACGGCAGGAACAGATGATCGAGCAGGAGCGGAAGCGCCGTGCCAACGCTGCTAAAACCCGTTAACCCAGCCCGCCCTCCGTCGGAACAGACAAAAGGCAAGATCGATCTCTACATTTTGTGTGCCAGCGGGCAAGGGAGAATTCGTCGCCTATAAATCCTGCATATGAGCACGGCGGATGCCAAGGAGACACTATGACGGTCAAGCGTATGGACAACATCGGCATCGTGGTCGAAGACATCGATGCCGCCATTGAGTTCTTTAGCGAACTTGGCCTCGAACTCGAGGGGCGCGCACCTGTCGAGGGAAGCTGGGCTGATGATGTGACCGGGTTGCGCGGCATGTGCGTCGAGATTGCCATGATGCGCACGCCGGATGGCCACAGCCGGCTCGAACTCTCCCGGTTCCTGGCACCGCCCGTGGTCGCCGATCACCGCACCGCGCCGGTGAACGCTCTCGGCTATCTGCGCGTGATGTTCACCGTGGAGGATATTGACGACACGCTCGCCCGACTCGACAAACAAGGTGCGAAACTTGTCGGCACGGTGGCACAATTCGAAGACACGTACCGCCTCTGCTACATCCGCGGCCCGGAAGGAATCCTGATCGGGATCGCCCAGGAGCTTGGGTAGCCGATTCGCTCTCGAGGCAGCTTCCCACAAGGGCAACGAAGTCGCTGGCTTGCTAGCAAATGAATCATGGAAGAATTCGCCAGCAGGCGGAGGGCCGCCCCGACTGGCTCCTACAGTAGCTTTGTAGCAAAACTACGGCGTTATTAAACCTCTTCCACCGTCGCCAGCACCAGCACGAACACGTCCGACATCGCCGCCAGGGCGGCCTTGTGTAGCTGCTCGGCCGAGACCACGCCGGTGTCATCGGTGGCGGGCAGGTCGCGGGTGGCGCAGGCGGCGGCGACCACCGCCATGTCGAAGCCCAGGTCGTAGCCGGCCCGCACGGTGGAGGAAACGCACATGTGAGTCATGAAACCGACCACCAGGACCGGGCCCTCCACATCGCGCAGATGCTGTTCCAGATCCGTGCCGGAGAAGGCGTTGGGACGCGGTTTGGTGACCACTGCCTCACCTTCCGCGGGCTGGGCGCGTTGCAGGAAGGCGCCGCCGCCGGCGGGGTCGAAGGGGCTGCCGGCCGGGCCTTGGTGGGCCACGTGGATCACCGGCCAGTCCATTTCCGTAGCTCTTTCGCGCAACCGTTCGATCTGGGTCAAGGCGTCATCGAGGCCGGTGAGCGGCAAGGCGCCGCTGCCATAGACTTCCTGGGCGTCGATGATCACCACCGCCGCTTTACCACGTTGCGGGGTTTGCCAGGCCGATGCGCCGGCCAGGGTTCTCAGGGTTACCGGCTTGTCGTTACTCATATCGCGTGCTCCCGTGTCAGCGCATGAATTCAATGAGGGCTCATGGTGGCCTGCGCATTCGCCTGATCCAAGCTGGTATTTTGCGAGCATTACCTGCAAAAATGCAGGCATGAAAGATTGGGATGATTTCCGTTTTCTGCTGGCCCTGAGCCGCTCCGGCACTCTGCGCGAAGCGGCGCGCCGTCTTGCGGTGAACGAGACCACCATGGCCCGCCGCCTCGCCGCCGTGGAAGGCCGTCAGGGCACCACTTTGTTTTTGCGGGGGCGGGACGGCCTGCAGCCAACGCCCACGGGCGAGCGGCTGGTGCGGGCGGCGGAGCGCATGGAGCAGGCATTGCTGCAGACCAATCCGGATCACGGCCAGGGGACGGTATCAGGGCTGGTACGGCTGACCTCGGTGGCCTGGATCGTGGAGGCGCTGCTGGCACCCCGGCTGATTGATCTGCATCGGCGCCACCCGGCGCTGACCATGGAGTTGGCGGCGTCCAATACCACCGTCAGCCTGTCCCGCCGGGACGCGGATCTGGCGCTGCGTCTGGCCCGCCCTCGGGAAGAGCATCTGGTGGCCCGGCGTCTGGGCGCGCTCGGGTTGACGCTGGCCACTTCGGTGCGGGGCTCCGCCCAAGGCTGGATCGCCTACCATCGCGGCTGGGACGACCTGCCGGAGATCCAGGCCATGGCCGGCGTGTTCCGGGACCCGCCGGTGGCGCGCATCGCCGGCCTCACGGGCATTCAGGCGGCGGTGCGTTCGGGGCTTGGCATGGCGATGCTGCCGGATCCGATGATCGCCGCGGACCCGGGCCTGACGGCGGCGCAGCCGACCATAAGGGTCAGCCGGCCGCTGTGGGTGGTGCTGCATGAGGATCTGCGCGAGCGCCCGGCGATCCGAGCCTGCCTGGATTGGCTGGAGGAGGTGGTACGGGAGGCCGGCTGGACCGATCAGTCCTCGCCGAAATCGAAGTAGAGCACGTTGGACCAGTTGCCCAACCCCAACTCATGGAGCGGCGCCAGCGGGTTCGCCGGCTGCAGGTTCAGCATCCGCGCCAGGGGCCCGGGAGCCGAGGGTTTGACCTGATTGAGGTGGCGCAAGGTGCGTTCCATTTCCTGGTCCAGATCCGCCAGACTCCCGAACAGGTCCCGGTTCTGCTGGGCCAGTGGCGCCTCTTCCAGGTCGAAGATCTCGGCGCACTCCAGCACAATGTGGGCGGCGCGATTCTCCGGCGCATTCAGGAAGGCTTCCGCCTCTTGCACCAGTTCCGCTGCCTCGGGCCAGTCGATGCGCGCCAGGAACTCACACAGGCGCTTTACGCCCTTGTCGTAATCCCCCGCCAGCGCCA
The DNA here is from genome assembly GCF_000300005.1 of Alloalcanivorax dieselolei B5. Classification (NCBI taxonomy): domain Bacteria; kingdom Pseudomonadati; phylum Pseudomonadota; class Gammaproteobacteria; order Oceanospirillales; family Alcanivoracaceae; genus Alloalcanivorax; species Alloalcanivorax dieselolei. Next base: position 4,813,302 of record NC_018691.1, read on the forward strand.
CGTCGTCGTCCAGTTCCCAGATCATGGAGGGGCAGATCACGGTATCGGCGGACACCAGCAACCGGTAGCAGAGCGGAATCGCGTACCCCCATTCGGACAACCCCCGGACCAGCGGTTTGGGCTGATCCGGCGTCCGCGCGGGAACCCGGTCGGTCGCGTAAAGATAGCTTCGGTTCGCCATGAGGTGCCGCCTGTGCTGCTTTGGAATGAGCCGCCTATGGTGACCTCACCGCACAGCGCCGACAAGAGAGGCCCGTTTTCCGGAACTTCATTATTCTTCCCAATCCGGGTTCCAGGCGACTTCCCAAAGGTGGCCATCCGGATCCTGAAAGTAACCGCAATAACCGCCCCAGAAGGCTTTCTCCGCGGCCTTGGTCACGTGGGCACCGGCCGCCTCGGCCTGCCGCATCACCTCGTCCACTTGCTCTGGCGAGCCCACGTTATGGGCCAGAGTAAACCCTCCGGCCGAGGCGGGCATCAACGGGACACCCGCTCCCCTGGCCAGGGCCAGGCGGGGATACAGCGCCAGCACCAGGCCGCCGTCGAGATGGAAAAACACCACCGCGCCGTCCTCGAATTCGGTGCCAACGATGCCCTCCGTGGGCAAACCGAGGCCGTCGCGATAAAACGTCAGGGAACGATCCAGGTCATCCACACCCAGGGTGATGACTTTGATTTTCGCTTTCATCCGTCTTCTCCAAGACAGCGGAACAGGAACCCGTGAGCCTGGCTCAACGTCGCCCGGATGTCTTGAATAAATCAGACAAAATCCGCCCCGTCGGGGATCCGCTGTTGTTCAGGGAATCAGCGTTTCTTTTTCCCGGGCATGATGAATTTCATCAGGGTCATGAACCACATCAGCTGGCCGGGGTCGCCTTCCACCTTGATGTCGCCGGCCTGCATGCCTTCCATGAACGCCATCTGGTTCTTGCCGGAGGCACGCAGGGTGCGGAACGCGTAATCCGCGTCGCGGAAATTCAGGGTGATGGTGGGAGCGCCGTGCAAACCGGCGCCGTGTTTTACGCCTTGCGGCGTGAAGTGATACCAGCGGGCCACCCGGCCATCGAAGGTGCGCCATTGCATCAGCACATCCCGGTGCTCCAATTGCTGGCGGAAACCCTCATTGTGGCGGCCCAGCCAGCGCAATCGCCAGCCGAGCAGCATCAAGATGAAACGAAACTTCATTACGCGCTCCCGGCCGGCGGCCGGCCCGGTCAGGGCATCAGGGCCGGCAGTTCCTTGTTGAGTTTGAGCTTTTCCTTCACCGCTTCACCGGTGAGTGCGTAGCCCAGCAGTGTGCCGTCGGCGCCACGAAACAGGGCGGTGACATCATTTTCCTGCTGCGTCACTTCCCACTCGCCTTCGCTATCCGCTGGCGGCGGACAGACCACCACCGGGCAGGCCGGGGTCTTGATGGTCACCGGCATGACGCCGTAGCTCACCGCGGTCTCCTCGCCGGCCAGGGTTTTGGCCAGGGCGCGGGCGCTGGCCATCAGCGGCAGCACGTAGGGCAGCACATGGCCTTCCACTTCCGCGCAATCGCCCAGGGCATAGATGTCCTCGGCGCTAGTGCGCAGGGTGCGGTCGGTGAGGATGCCCCGGTTGGTGCGCAGACCGGCTTCCTTGGCCATGTCGATGCGCGGACGCAAACCAATGGCGGACAGTACCACCTCGGATTCCACCCGGGTACCGTCGGACAGTTCGGTGATCAGGGTGCCGTCATCGCCGTGGTGTACCGCCTGGGCCAGGGGGCCAAAGTGGAAACGCACGCCCAATGTCTCAAGTCCCCGGCCCACCGCCTCGGAAGCCGCCCGCGGCAATAACAGCGGCAGGCAACGCCCCATCGGTTCCACCAGGGCCACTTCGAAGCCACCGTTGCTCAGATCGTTGGCGAATTCACAGCCGATCAGGCCGCCGCCTAGAATTGTCACGCGGCGCTTGCCCTGCAGGGCTTCGCGGAAGCGGCCATAGTCCATCAGGTCGTTGACCGAGAACACCTCGCCCACCGCGTCGCCTTCCAGCGGCGGCGTCCAGGTATCCGCCCCCAGCGCCAGCACCAGTTTGCTGTAATCCAGATGGTCGTCCGGCAGCAGCACCCGATGCCCGTCGACATCGATACCGGCCACATGAACGTGGGTCCGCACCGTGACGTTGAACTGTTCGGCCACCTGTTCCGGCGAGGCCATGGCCAGGTCGTCGGCGGTTTTTTCCTTGGTGAAACCGGTGGACAGCATCGGCTTGGAATAACTGCGGCCGTCGTCGGCGGTCAGCACCACCAGCGGCGTTTCCTTGTCCAGCTTGCGGAATTCCTTGACCACGTTGAATCCGGCCAGACCGGATCCGATCACTACGATGGGCTTCATTGGCGCTCCTTATGTGGTGCCAGGGTGGTGCCAGGGACGGGAATGGCGGTCGCTCAGATTTCCACCATCTCGAAATCATCCTTACCGACGCCGCAGTCCGGACATACCCAGTCGTCGGGGATATCTTCCCACTTGGTGCCGGGCTCGATGCCCTCCTCGGGGAGCCCTTCCGCTTCGTCATAGATGAAGCCGCACACCACACATTCCCATTTCTTCATGTCATACCTCGTTGATCAATATCCCGGACAGCGCCAGGGGCCGGAAACCAGGGGCCCGCTAACGTAGCCACGCCGCCCTGAAAAATCAATGACACCCGCGGATGTCACCATGGCAGTCGGGCCGATGACCTCACCATGACCGGCCCCGCCCTGGCCGACGACCCTGCCAGATTCGTGCCGCTCTCTTGCCCCTCGCGCCACCTTGCGCCATAGTCCACGCCGCCGGTCGAGAGCGGAGTGTCACACTATGCCAAATTCACCTCTGGACGCCGACCCGAAATGGCGTCCACTGGATCGTCTTACCGTACCACCGCTCATCCGCGACTGGCTCGGTGACCCCGGATCCCTCACCGCCCGCCTGCGCCGCCACGGCGCTTTTCATGTCCGCCACAACCGCTCCCTGGTGACGGTCCCCGCGCCTTTCGAACGCGAGCAGTTACACCAGAGCGGGCGCCGCATCGCGCTGATCCGGGAAGTCACGCTGATGCTGTGCGACACTCCGGTGGTGGAAGCCCGCAGCGTCCTGCCGCTGCTCAGTCTGCGCTGGGCCAATCGCAATCTGGCGCATATGGGTGGCCGTTCGCTGGGCAGTGAGTTATACCGTTACCCCGAGGCACACCGGGATCAGGTGTGGGTCCGTTATGGCCTGTCGCCGGCGGGCCGCGGGCCGTGTTGGGGGCGCCAGACCCGTTTCGTGAAAAGGGGACGGCCGTTGCTGGTGGCGGAGTATTTTCTGCCCGCGCTCTGGTCCCTGGTGGGGGAAGAACAGGTCGGGGAACAATAGAAGGAACAACCATGCTGGCTTTCGTGGAACACCGTTATCCCTCGCTGTGGCCCTGGATTCAGCTGATGCGCCTGGACCGGCCGATCGGCAGCATGCTGCTGATGTGGCCCACGCTGTGGGCGCTGTGGATCGCCGCCGATGGCACGCCGAGCCTGAAGAACATTGTCATCTTCGTGCTCGGGGTGTTCGTGATGCGCGCCGCCGGCTGCGTGATCAATGACTTCGCCGACCGCGACTTCGACGGTTCGGTGGAGCGCACCCGGCAACGCCCGCTGGCCACCGGCGCCCTGAGCGCCAAACAGGCCCTGGGGTTGTTCGTGGGCCTGCTGTTCATCGCCCTGATCCTGGTGTTGTTCCTGAACCGCTTCACCTTCTGGCTGGCGTTCGGCGGGCTGGGCCTGGCCATTCTTTATCCGTTCACCAAGCGCTTCACCAACCTGCCCCAGGTGGTGCTGGGCGCCGCCTTCAGTTGGGCCATTCCCATGGCGTTCGGTGCCGAAACCGCCAGCGTGCCGCCCATCGCCTGGCTGCTGTTCATCATCAATCTGCTGTGGACGGTGGCCTACGATACCGAGTACGCCATGTGCGACCGCGAGGATGACCTCAAGATCGGGATCAAAAGCACCGCCATCCTGTTCGGGGATCTGGACAAGGTGATCATCGGCATTCTCCAGGGTCTGGTGCTGGCCGGGCTGGTGCTGGTGGGGCTGCGCCTGGGCTTCGGCCTGCCCTGGTACCTGGGCCTGCTGGGCGCCCTCGCCCTGTTCAGTCATCAACAATGGCGCATCCGCTACCGGGAACGCTGGCCCTGCTTTCACGCCTTTCTTAACAACCACTGGGTGGGCGCCTGCGTTTTCGTCGGTCTGTTTCTGCAATATTTGTGACCCACCCGGAAACGCCGCCGCCCGGCGTAATGGCGCGAGCGGCGGCGAAAAGGTTGGCAAATCTGTCATCAAGATGTCATAAAAAAGCCATCTAATGAGGCTCCCTACATCCGGGCGGGAAAGCGGAAGACCGAACTATGTCAAAAAATCGCATCCTCATTGTCGACGACGAACCGGCCATCCGGGAAATGGTGTCCGTGGCCCTTGAATTAGCCGATTTCGACGTACTCGAGGCTGAAAGCGCCCAGCAAGCCCACGAACGCATCGTCGACGAACGGCCGGACCTGGTATTGCTGGACTGGATGCTGCCCTCGGTAACCGGCATCGAACTGGCCCGTCGCCTGAAACGGGACGACAACACCAGTGAAGTGCCGATCATCATGCTCACCGCCAAAAGCGAGGAAGATAACAAGATCCAGGGATTGGACGTGGGCGCCGACGATTATGTCACCAAACCCTTCTCCACCCGCGAGTTGATCGCGCGCATTCGCGCGGTGTTGCGCCGCTCCTCCGCCGCCGCCGGTGAAAAGGAGATCGACGTCCAGGGCCTGTGCCTGGATCCGGTCAGCCATCGCATCAGCGCCAACGGGGTACCCGTGGACATGGGCCCCACCGAATACCGTTTGCTCGAGTTCTTCATGAGTCACCAGGAACGGGCCTATTCCCGCACCCAGTTGCTGGATCAGGTCTGGGGCGCCAATGTGTACGTGGAGGACCGTACCATCGATGTGCATATCCGCCGTCTGCGCAAGGCCTTGGCGCCTCATGGCTTTGATGGTTTCATTCAGACCGTGCGGGGCACCGGTTATCGCTTTTCGGTAAGATCCGCCCAGGTGTCCTGAGACGACCCTGATACGGATCGGCCGAAACGGGCCTCCCCCTCCGCAACGGCCCTGAGAGGAAGCAACGGCCAATGAAAAGCAGTCTGGCCAAGGAAGTAAACCGCATCATTGTTCTTATCGCCCTGTCGCTGGTCGCGGCCCTGGCGGTACAGAACGTCTGGCCTCTGGTGGTGGGTCTGCTCGGTTACATCGTTTGGAGCACCCGCCAGCTGTTCGCCCTCTACACCTGGCTGATCCGCGAGGAACACACCGAGCCGCCGGACAGTGTGGGGCTGTGGGGCGAGTTCTATACCCGGTTGGAGCACCTGTTTCAGCAGGAACGACGCGCTCAGGAGAACCTGCAGGGCATCATCCTGCGCGCCCAGCAATCGGTGAATGCGCTGGAAGACGCGGTGGTGCTGATCGACAGCCACGGCTACCTGGAATACTGGAACCACGCCGCGCACCGGTTGATGGGGCTGAACGAGGAAAAGGATCTCGGCCAGCCGCTCACCAACCTGATCCGCCACCCCCGCTTCACCGAATACCTGTCCTGCGGCGATTTTCGTGAACCGCTGGAAATCCCCGGGCCGGTGGACGACAACCGCATCCTGCAATTCCGCATCACCGAGTTCGGCGTCGGTGACCAGCTGATCCTGGCCCGCGATGTCACCCGGCTGCATCACCTGGAGGAGATGCGCAAGGATTTCGTCGCCAACGTCAGTCATGAGCTGAAAACGCCACTGACCGTGCTCAAAGGCTATCTGGAGACCCTGCAGGATACCGTGCCGGAGGAGCAGGCCCGGTTACGCCGAGCGCTGTCGCAAATGGCCAGCCAGTCCCAACGCATGGAAGCCCTGGTGCATGACTTGCTGCTGCTGTCGCGGCTGGAAAGCACCAACACCGACAATACCCACCAGGCGGTGACCGTGCATGGCATGCTCAAGCGCATGCGCGAGAGCGCCCTGGCACTGGCGCCGGACAAGCATCACCAGATCGTTCTGGAGGTGCCGGAAACCGCCCGGCTGGTGGCCGACCCGGCGGAACTGGAAAGCGCCTTCGGCAACCTGATCACCAATGCGGTGAAGTACACGCCGGAAGGCGGCCATATCCTGATCCGCTGGTGGCAGGACGACAAAGGCGCCCACTTTTCCGTCTCCGACGACGGCACTGGTATCGATCCGAAACATATTCCGCGCCTGACCGAGCGTTTCTACCGGCCCGACACCAGCCGGGTAACCCAGACCGGGGGTACCGGTTTGGGGCTGGCCATCGTCAAGCACGTGCTGATCCGTCACGGGGCGAGGCTGGAGATTCGCAGCGAACTGGGCAAGGGCAGCGTCTTTATCTGCCATTTCCCGCGGGAGCGACTGGTGAGCAAACCCACCGCGCTGGCGCAGTAGCGAATGGCTTCCCGCCTCAATAATGCGGCGGCGGCGCGTCCTGGATGCGCAGCGCGGTGATCTCCTCGTTCAGTTCCACCACCCGCTCCACCAGACGCTGGCACACCTTTTCCAGCTCATCCAGGGAACGTTGCTGAACGCTGACGATGCGGTTCAGCTCATTCACCAGATCTTCCTGGTAGGCCAGCTTGGTTTCGATATCGAGAAAACGATCGTCGCTCATGGGGTTCTCCAATTATAACGGAGCATTATAGCCGGCCTTCCACCGTTTCCATCAGCGCTTGTTCCGCCGCGTCCAGAGGCGACGCCGATATCGCGCTCAACTGGCCATCCAGCATCAAATGGCTTAGACCATGCACCAGGCCCCAGGCGCGCAATGTGGCTGTCTCCACACCCGGCGCCTGCTCCTCCACACCCTTGGCGGTGGCCACGGCCAATCGCAAGCTCCGGAAGGAAACGCGGGCCACTTCGGCCAGTTCCGGGTCGTCCCGGTTCGCCAGGGTGGAGCCAAACATCAACCGAAACAGGGCCGGGTTATGCCAGGCGAAGCGCAAGTAAGCCCGGCCCGCCCGCAGCAGGGCCGGACCAGGACCAGAGGTGCCAGCCGCCTCACTTTGGCCTTTTCCCAGGCGCCGGAAGCCTTCGGCGGCCAAGGCCGCCAGCAGGGCCTCCTTGTTGGCGAAATGACGATAGGTAGCGTTGGCCGTGACACCAACCCGCCGGGCCAGCTCGCGCAGACTGATCTGTGCATCCTGGTTTTCAGATAGCAGCGTTATGCCTTCCTGGATCAATGATTCACGCAAGTTTCCGTGATGGTAAGTATTCACTTCTACTATTTTTCCCTCTCAATGTTGACACTGTGCACTTTACCTTTGAAACTCATGTTCACAGCATATACTTTTCTCCTGGAGACCACATCATGATCACTCTGCATTGGCTGGCGGCGGTTCTGGCTCTAATACTTGGCGCCGTGCAGTTACTGACCCCCAAGGGTGACCGCCGTCATCGCAAGGTTGGCTGGGCCTGGGTCCTGGCCATGGCCACCACCGCCGTATCCTCGTTCTGGATCCATGGCTTCCTACCGATTGTCGGCCCTTTCAGCCCCATCCACTTGCTGTCGGTCTGGGTCCTGTTCTGTCTGATAATGGCGGTGGTGGCCGCGCGCCGCCGACGGCTGCGCATGCACCGCGGCTTCACCATCGGCGCCTACCTGGGCCTGGTGGGCGCCGGTCTCGGCGCCCTGGCCCCCGGCCGCCTGATCAGCGGCTGGTTGTTCTGACCCATCGGGATATTGCCAGCTTCCCCCAAGACAGCTATGGTTAGCGCCGTCTTGGGGGAGTAGTCGCTTGGGCGCCCCGCCCTTGACGGTCATCAACACAGTTGCGCCTCAATGCGCATGGTGGCCGTGTCCTCGGATTGACGAGACCTGAGACATTGTCTGCAGACAGACCGCGGGGGCGGGATGAGCGGACAGTGTCTCTCGTGTTTGTCGTCCCGCCCCCCGGAGCCCTACCCATGGCCCACCCAGTTTCCCGAGGCCGTCCGCGCCTTGAGAACAGGCAGGTCCACACCGTCCGCCTTGCCCTGCCCACCGGGGAGGCGCGCTGATGGAAGCCTTTCTGTCCTCCACCCTGCTGGTTACCCTGGGGGAAATCGGCGACAAGACGCAGTTGCTGTCCCTGGCGCTGGTCTGCCGCTTTCGCAGACCCTGGCCCATTCTCGCCGGCGTCATCATCGCCACACTGATCAATCATGGCCTGTCGGTCTGGTTCGGCGACTGGCTCAGCGCGCAAATACCGGGGCAGTGGCTGCGCTGGATCCTTGGTCTGAGCTTCATTGGCCTGGGCCTGTGGATGCTGATTCCGGACAGGGACGAGGAGGTCAAGACGGATCCCCGTTTCGGTCCCTTCCTCACCGCTCTGGTGCTGTTCTTCATCGCCGAGATCGGCGACAAGACACAACTGGCCACGGTGGCCCTGGCGGTGCGTTTTCAGGAATTCTGGCCCGTGCTGTTGGGCAGCACTGCCGGTATGATCGCCGCCAACCTGCCGGTGATCTGGGTCGCCCACCGCCTTGCCGGCGAACGATTGGAACGCTGGGCCCACCGCATCAGCGCGGCGCTGTTCATCGTTTTCGGAATCTGGGCGCTGGTGTAAACCCTTTGCTGGAGTCGTCATGGCACTGAAAGCCACCATCTACAAAGCCGAACTCACCGTCTCCGACATGGATCGCGACTATTACGCCACCCATGACCTGACGCTGGCGCTGCACCCTTCGGAAACCGAGTCGCGCATGATGCTGCGGCTGATGGCGTTCTCCCTGCACGCCCACGAGGATCTGGCCTTCACCCGTGGCATCTCCAGCACCGAGGAGCCGGATCTGTGGCGGCACAATCCGGACGGCACCCTGGCGTTGTGGATCGAATTGGGCATGCCGGACGAGAAACGGCTGCGCAAGGCCTGCGGCCTGGCGGAGCAGGTGCTGGTCTATTGCTATGGTCCGCGCGCGCCGCAGGTGTGGTGGGAGAGCATGGCCAACAAAGTGCGCCGCTTCGACAACCTCATCGTTCGTCACGTCGCCGCCGACAGCGAAACCGCCCTGGCCGCGCTGGCGCAACGGAGCATGCGCCTGCAGGCCATGATCCAGGACGGGCAGTTGTGGATCGGCGATGACAGCCGCAACGTGGAGGTCGACCGGCCGCAATGGTATCCCTAGGCGCCATGCCGAAGAGCGGCTACCATCGATGACAGGCCCGCACGGAGCGGGCCTGTCGGATTTGCCATCCAACGCTGGTCAAGCAAGGAGACGCGCCTCATGACATCCGATCCCGCATCCGTATTGCTCTCGCAACTGGCCCGTCACTGGAAGGGGCTGCTGATCCTCGGCATTGTTTTCGTGGTCCTGGGCACTCTCGGCCTGGGCGCCGTCGGGTTGTTCACGCTGGTCGGCGTGCTGTGGTTCGGGGCCATTCTGATTTTCGGTGGCGTGTTGCAGATCGTGCAGGCGTTCCGCGCTTCCGGCCTGCCACGCAGCTTGTTGTTTCTGGCCATCGGCCTGCTCTATACCCTGCTGGGCCTGTATGTGGTGTCGCAGCCGCAAGCGGCCGCCAGCGCCCTGACCTTGCTGATCGCTCTCGCCCTGATGCTGACCGGCCTGCTGCGTCTGCTGCTGGCCTGGCAGATGAGTCCGGTGGTCTCACCCTGGCTGCCGGCTCTGACCGGTGTTCTGGGCCTGGTGCTGGCCGCGATGATCTTCTCCGAATGGCCGGAATCCAGTGCCTGGGTGATCGGACTGTTCATCGCCATCGAATTGCTGCTGAACGGTTGGATGCTGATCATGGTGGCGCTGACGGTTCGGCGGCGCGCCAGCTCCTGACCCCTTGGCCGCGGGTGGGAAGCTGCCCGGGCGGCGTCGGCGCTACATGGCCCTCTGGTTCACTCGCGCCGACACCTCGGCGGCGCTTTCCTTGCGCTCGGAATAGCGGTCGGTGAGGTAGTCGCTGCGATCACGCACCAGCAGGGTGAATTTCATCAGTTCTTCCATCACATCGACAATGCGGTCATAGAACGGTGACGGCTTCATGCGGTCATTGTCGTCGAACTCCAGGAACGCCTTCGGCACCGAGGATTGATTCGGGATCGTCACCATGCGCATCCAGCGGCCCAGCACCCGCAACTGGTTCACCGCATTGAAGGACTGGGAACCGCCGCAGACCTGCATCACCGCCAGAGTTTTTCCCTGAGTCGGGCGCACACCGCCCAGGGCCAGCGGAATCCAGTCGATCTGCGCCTTCATGATGCCGGTCATGGCGCCGTGGCGCTCCGGCGAGCACCACACCATGCCTTCGGACCACAGGGCCAGATCCCGCAGCTGCGCCACCTTGGGGTGATCCGCCGGTTCCGCATCCGGTAACGGTAAGTCACGGGGGTCGAAAATACGGGTTTCCGCTCCCATGGATTCGAGCAGACGCGCGGCTTCTTCTACCGCCAGACGACTGAAGGAACGTTCCCGCAAGGAGCCGTACAGCAGCAAAATCCGCGGCGGATGAGAATCGGCGGCGCCCAGTTTTTCCCGATCCGGCAGGTGGAACAGATCCGCTTGTACATTGGGCAAATCATTCATCGTTACTTTCCTCATGCCTTATGACAGCGCCCTCTTATGACAGCACCGTCAACCAGCCGGCCAGGGCCAGCAGAGTGACGGTCAACACCGGCAGGGTCAGGACAATGCCCACGCGGCAGTAGTAACCCCAACCGATCTTCATGCCCTTGCGGGCCAGAACGTGTAGCCACAGCAACGTTGCCAGGCTGCCGATGGGGGTTATTTTCGGCCCCAGATCGCTGCCGATAACGTTGGCGTAAATCATCGCTTCGCGCACCAGGCCACCGGCCTGGCTGTCATCGATGGACAGCGCCACCACCAGCACCGTGGGCATGTTATTCATGATCGAGGACAGTCCGGCGGCGATATAGCCGGTGCCCAAGGTGGCGACCCACAACTCCTGCCGTGCCAGCTGGTTCAACACACCGGCGACGGCATCGGTAAGGCCCGCGTTGCGTAAACCGTAGACCACCAGATACATACCCAGGGAGAACACCACGATATTCCAGGGCGCGCCACGCAATACTTTCATGGTGGAAATGTGATGGCCGTGACGGGCGATCAGGAACAGCACCAGGGCGCCGATACCGGCGATCAGGCTCACCGGAACCCCCATGGGTTCGGCGACGAAGAAGCCGGCAAGCAATAGCGCCAGCACCCACCAGCCGGCCCGGAAGGTTCCGGGATCCTTGATCGCTTCGCGGGGCTGGCGCAGCCTGGCGATCTCATACCCCTTGGGGACGTCGCGGCGGAAGAACAACCACAGCACCAACAGGGACGCGGAGACCGACACCAGATTCACCACCGCCATCACCGTGGCGTATTCGCCGAAGCCGATATCGAAGAAGTCCACGGAAACGATGTTGACCAGATTTGAGACCACCAGAGGCAGGCTGGCGGTGTCGGCGATGAAACCCGCCGCCATGATGAACGCCAGGGTGGCGGCGGGCCCGAACCCCAGCGCCAGCAGCATTTCAAAAACAATGGGAGTCAGGATCAGCGCCGCCCCGTCGTTGGCGAACACCGCCGCCACCAGGGCACCGAGCAACACCACCGCCGCCAGCAGCCGTCCACCATGGCCACCGCCCCAACGGGCCACATGCAGCGCCGCCCATTCAAAGAACCCGGCTTCGTCCAGGATCAGACTGATGATGATGATGGCGATGAACGCGAAGGTGGCATTCCAGACGATGTCCCAGACCACGGGAATGTCATCGAGATGAATGACACCGGTGAGCAGGGCCACCAGGGCGCCCGCGCCGGCGCTCCAGCCGATACCCAGCCCCCGGGGTTGCCAGATCACCAGCGTCAGGGTGGCGATGAAGATCAGTACCGCCAACAGCATGATCAGTGTTCACCGCGGGAGCGATGAATCTTCTGCAGTGACGCGGTCAGGCCGAGGGCGTTCAGGTCGTCAAGATCCAATGCCACCAGATCTTCGATACGGCCGCGCAGGCGTTCATAGGTGGCCTCGAAAACGGCGTCGATGGCGGCGTCATCACCTTCCGCCGTGGCCGGATCGGGAATCCCCCAGTGGGATTTGGCGGTATCCGCCAGCCAGACCGGGCACGACTCGCCGGCGGCGGCATCGCAGACGGTCACGATGGCGTCGAAATATTGGCCTTCCAGGTCGTCCATGGATTTGGAGGTGGGCCCACCCACGGGAATGCCGTGACGTTCCAGCACCGCCAAGGCACGGGGGTGCACCTGACCGCTGGGCCGGCTGCCGGCACTGGCGGCACGAATCCGGCCCCCGCCGAGATGGTTGGCGAGGGCTTCGGCGATGATCGAGCGGCAGGAATTGCCGGTGCACAGGAACAGTAATTTGAGAGGGGTGGCCATGATAGCGCTCCAGAATTGAGGGTTAGCAGCACGCCGTGTCGATGGGCGTAATCCCCAGTTGCTCGCGGGCGGGCGGCAACAGGGTATCGATGGTGGCGATCGCCCATTCCGGCAACGCCGGATTGAGCCGGTAGTGCATCCAGGTGCCCTCGCGACGGGCCACCACCAGTTCGCACTGGCGCAACTGCGCCAGATGACGGGACACCGTGGACTGCGGGGCGTCCATGGCCTCCACCAGATCACAGACGCAGATCTCCCGTTCCTTTTCCATCAGGCCCATGAGCCGGAGACGGCTTTCATCGGCAAGGCACTTACACAGTTGCGTGACGGTCAGATTCATAGCTTAATCCGTATATCCGGAATAACAGATATAATAATCACAAGCCGATCCACGCGCAACTCTTCCGTCGTCCTCCAGAGATGGTTACAAGGCCGCTGTAGGAGCTTGCCCTGCAAGCGAATTGGGCCTCGTTTCAGGAATTCGCTTGCAGGGCAAGCTCCTACAGCGGCTTCGTAGCATTGTCCGAGAGAGCGGCCCTTCCCATACATGGAAGGACCGCGACCCGTTTCTCAGCCTTTGACCTTCTCTTCCATCTCGTCCATGGAGATATGGCGGACATCCTTGCCCTTCACCAGGAAGATCACCTGCTCGGCGATATTGCGGGAATGATCACCGATGCGCTCCAGCGCCCGCAGGGACCAGATGATGTTCAGTACCCGGGAAATGGCGCGCGGATCTTCCATCATGAAGGTCACCAGGGAACGCATGGCCGAGCGGTACTCCAGATCCACTTCGTTGTCCTCGGCGGCCACGTCCAGGGCCTTGTCGGCGTCGAAGCGGGCGAAGGCATCCAGGGTATCGCGCAGCATGTTGCGTACGTGGTTGCCGATATGACGCACTTCCACGTAACCGCGCGGCGATTCGCCTTCCTCGGACAATTGCAGCGCCATGGCGGCGATCTTGGCGGACTCGTCACCGATCCGTTCCAGATCGGACACCGCCTTGGTCACCGCGATGATCAGCCGCAAGTCGGACGCGGCGGGCTGGCGCAGGGCGAGCACCCGGGCGCATTCCTCGTCGATCTGGATTTCCAGTTTGTCGACCTTGTCCTCCGCCTGCATGACTTTTTCCGCCAGGTCGGAGTCGGCGCGCAGCAGCGCGTCCAGCGCGTCCACGACCTGCTTCTCCACCAGACCACCCATCTCCATCAGATGGTTACGGATGGATTCCAACGCCTCGTTGAACTGCGATGAGCTGTGTTGACCAAAATAGGTGCGATCCATGGGCACTCTCCTCAACGTCCGGGCGTCAGCCGAACCGACCGGTGATATAGGCTTCGGTAAGCTCGTGTTCCGGCTTGGTGAACACGGTCTCGGTGTCATTCACCTCGATCAGACGACCCAGATGGAAATACGCGGTCCGGTTGGACACCCGCGCCGCCTGTTGCATGGAGTGGGTCACAATGGCGATGGTGTAGGACTCGGTCAGTTCGTCGATCAGTTCCTCGATCTTGGCCGTGGCGATCGGATCCAGCGCGGAACACGGCTCATCCATCAGCACCACTTCCGGACTGACCGCGATGGTGCGGGCGATACACAGACGCTGCTGCTGACCGCCGGACAAGCCGGTGCCCGGCGCATGCAGACGGTCTTTCACCTCTTCCCACAGACCGGCCCGGCGCAGACTGGTTTCCACGATCTCATCGAGCTCGTACTTCTTGTTGGCCAGACCATGCAGGCGTGGTCCATAGGCCACATTGTCGTAGATGGATTTGGGGAACGGGTTGGGCTTTTGGAACACCATGCCCACCCGGGCACGCAGTTCCACCACATCCATCTTCGGATCATAGAGATCCTGGTCTTCCAGAAACAGCTCGCCGGTCACACGACAGATGTCGATGGTGTCGTTCATGCGGTTGAGGCTGCGCAGAAAGGTGGATTTGCCGCAACCGGACGGACCGATCAGCGCCACCACCTCATTCTTGCCAATGTCCAGGCTGACCTTGTGGATCGCCTGGTTGTCACCATAGAACACGTCGACGTCACGCAGACGCATTTTCGGGTCGTCCACGAACGGCGCGCCTACGGTGTGCTCGGGGTATCGGGTTTCCTGCATGGGTTGCTCTTCCAGGTCGATCAACGGCTCCTCGGCATGATTCCGACCAGAAGCGTTCTTGTCCAGTTTCTCAGCGGTGTCCATCGGTCATCTCCTCTGCTAACGAGACGCTTACCAGCGACGCTCGAGACGTTTACGCAGTACAACCGCCAAGGTGTTCATGGCGATCAGGAAGGCGAGCAACACCATGATGGCCGCGGAGGTCATGGCCACGAAGGACTGCTCGGGGCTGTCTGCCCAAAGGTAAATCTGCACCGGCAATACCGTGGACGCATCCAGCGGCCCGGTGGGAACGTCGACGATAAAGGCGACCATGCCGATCAGCAGCAGCGGCGCGGTTTCACCCAGCGCCTGGGCCATGCCGATGATGGCACCGGTGAGCATGCCGGGCAGAGCCAGCGGCAGCACGTGATGCAATACCACCTGCATGCGCGAGGCGCCCAGCCCCATGGCCGCTTCGCGAATCGACGGCGGCACCGTTTTGATCGAGGCCCGGCTGGTGATGATGATGGTCGGCAGTGTCATCAGCGTCAGCACCAGACCGCCCAGGACCGGCACCGAACGCGGCACGCCGAACAGATTGATGAAAATCGCCAGGCCGAGCAGACCGAAGATGATCGAGGGCACCGCCGCCAGGTTGTTGATGTTCACCTCGATAAAGTCGGTGAAGCGGTTTCTCGGCGCGAATTCTTCCAGATAGATCGCCGCGGCCACGCCGATGGGGAACGACAGACACAGGGTCACCAGCATGGTGAAGAAGGAGCCCACCGCCGCGCTCCAGATCCCCGCCAGCTCCGGTTCACGGGAGTCCCCTCTGGAGAAGAATGAGGCGTTGAAACGGCGCTCCGTGTCACCGGCCCGCTCCAGCTCCATGGTCCAGCTTTTCTGTTCGGCGGTCATGCGGCTGTTCTCGCGACCCTTCTCGCCGGCCTTGAGGAACAGATCCACGTCATCGTCCGCCAGCAGCCACAGAGTCTGGGTGGTGCCCAGCCACTCGGGATTCTCCCGTAGCAAATCGCGCAGCTCATAGCCGGCGCCAATGCTCATCAGGGCGCTCAGCTCCCGTACCTGGAGACGTTCGGTGACCTCCGGGAAACGCGCCTTGAGGGCCTCACGGACGGCACCGTCATAGTTGCCGTAGTTCAGTTGGTCCGGGTCCCGGGCGTCTTCGATATCCAGCGTTTGCTGGTCAAATGCGATGTCCAGCTTGATGTAGTGCTCGAAGAACGCACTGTGGCCCTTGCCAATAATATCGGTGAACAGAATCGCCAGCGCCGCCAGACCGATGGCGATGGAAATAATCCCGTAGGCCCGGAATCGGCGCTCGGCACGGTATCGGCGGGCCAGGGATTTGCGTACCTGCTCGGTGGTTTTACTCATACGATGATTCTCCACTGCGGTGCCCTGGGCCCGGTCATTCGTATTGCTCGCGGTATTTCTTGACGATGTGCAGCGCCAGAATGTTCAGACACAACGTGGTCAGGAACAGCATCAGGCCCAACGCGAACGCCGCCAGGGTCTTGGCACTGTCGAACTCCTGGTCCCCGGTGAGCAGCGTGACGATCTGCACCGTGACAGTGGTCACCGCATCCAGCGGGTTGGCGGTCAAGTTGGCGGCCAGACCGGCGGCCATCACCACGATCATGGTCTCGCCGATGGCCCGGGACGCCGCCAGCAGGATGCCGCCCATGATCCCCGGCAGCGCCGCTGGAAACACCACTTTACGGATGGTTTCGGAGCGGGTGGCGCCCAGCCCCAGAGAGCCGTCGCGCATTACCTGGGGTACCGCGGTGATGACATCGTCGGACAGGGAAGATACGAACGGGATGATCATCACCCCCATCACCAGCCCCGCCGCCAGGGCCGATTCCGAGGCCACGCTCAGCCCCACCGCCTCACCGACGGAACGGATGAAAGGCGCCACCGTCAAGGCGGCGAAAAAGCCATACACCACGGTAGGCACCCCGGCGAGAATCTCCAGCATGGGTTTGGCCACCGAACGCACCCGGGACGGTGCGTACTCGGCGAGATAAATCGCCGACATCAATCCGATCGGCACCGCCACCAATAACGCGATGGAGGAAATCAGCAGGGTACCGACGAACAGCGGAATCGCGCCGAAGGCACCGGAGGACGCCACCTGATCGACTCGCAGAGCGGTTTGCGGGCTCCACTGCAGCCCGAACAGAAACTCCGCCGGAGACACTTTCTGGAAGAAGCGGATCGACTCGAACAACACAGACATCAGGATGCCCACCGTGGTCAGAATCGCCACCGTGGCGCACAGCATGAAGATCACGCGCAGGATCGACTCAACCTGCTGCCGGGCCCGCAGTTGCGGCGCGATCTTGACCCAGCCCCAGGCGGCGCCGATCAGCCCCACCGCGATCACCACCACGGTCAGGGCCATGGCACTGGTGGTTCGCAGGCCGTTGAGACGCTCGGCGGCGGCGGCGATGGCCGGGTCCACCGACTCCGGTGACAACGAACCGCTGGCGACGTTCTGGATCTGGCTGAGCAACAGACCACGGGCGCCGTCACTGTCCGGCCGGAGAGCCTCGGGCAGGCCCTGCATGACCGTCTGACGGATAATGGTATCGTCGAATGCCAGCCAGGCCCCCAGTATCAGCAGGGCCGGCAGGGCGCACCACAGGGCCGCGCGCATGGCGTAATAGAACGGCAGGGAATGGAGGTGACGGATGCCCCCCAACGGCCGTGCCAAAGCCAGTGACCGCTGATGGCCCAGGTAGTAGGCCAGCGCCACCATGACGATCAGCAACAGCAACAGATTGCCTGTTTGCATGCTCAGCTACTCCGAGATCATTGTTTGCTCGCCAAAACCCGCGGGTTTTGGCCAACAAACCGCCTTCTGCCCAGAGGGCGAAAAAGCCCGATGGCCAAGACCATCGGGCTCGAGATGACGCATCCCTGCGATCCGAGCTCCCTGAATTACAGCTCGTTACCCGTCATGGTAACCAGGCCTTGGGCCTGCTTGGCCATCTCGGCGCGCTTGTCGGCCGGCAGCGGAATCATGCCTTTGTCCACCAGGTAACCTTCCGGACCCCAGGCACGTTCGCTGGTGAATTCCTTGATGTAGCCCTCGATGCCCGGTACCACGCCCACGTGCGCTTTCTTCACGTAGAAGTACAGGGAACGGGATACCGGATACTCACCGCTGGCGATCACTTCCATGGCCGGAGCCACGCCGTTGATCTTGGCGCCTTGCACCTTACCGCGGTTCTGATCCAGGAAGGAGTAACCGAATACGCCCAGAGCGCTCGGGTTGGACACCAGCTTCTGCACGATCAGGTTGTCGTTTTCACCGGCTTCCACGTAGGCACCGTCTTCACGGATGCTGCGGCAAATCGCCTTGTACTTGCTCTTGTCCTGCTTCTTGATGGCCGCCAGCCAGTCGAAGGTTTTACAGCCGCCTTCGATAGCCAGTTCGTTGAAGGCGTCACGGGTACCGGAAGTCGGCGGCGGACCCAGCACTTCGATCTTGGTGTCCGGCAGGGAGGAGTTCACTTCCTTCCAGGTCTTGTAGGGGTTCGGTACCAGCTTTTCGCCACCCTTGGGATCCGGTACTTCCTTGGCCAGGGCCAGGAAGATATCACGCAGGGTCAGGTCGATGTGCTGAGCCTTGGCGGAGTTGGCCACGACGATACCGTCATAACCGACAACCACTTCGGTGATGTCCTTGATGCCGTTGCTCTGGCACTGTTCGAACTCGGACTTCTTCATGCGGCGGGACGCGTTGGTAATGTCCGGAGTGTCGGTGCCAACGCCTTGGCAGAACAGCTTCAGACCGCCGCCGGAGCCGGTGGACTCGATCTTGGGCGTGGGATTGCCGCCGCGACCGAAACGCTCGGCAACGGTGGTGGCAAACGGGTATACGGTAGAGGAACCCACGATGGAAATGGTGTCACGGGCGATAGCGGTCGCCGGCGCGGTGGCGAAAGCCAGAGCAGCGGCGGCCCCAACAATCGACGCTTTCATTTTAACGTTCACAGTAAGCCTCCTGGTTTCATGGCACCGGCGTTGATCCACCCCGGTTTGTTCTTTCAGGCAGGGGGCATGCTAGATTGCGTATGTGACAACAAGATTACATCCTGGTGACGGTTGCACGACCCCGTATTGCCTTACCCGGCAGGCCCGCGAACCGGAATGGACCGCCAAACGTCCATTGTTGGCTGACCCGGAGCGGCCTGATCCGTATAATCGCCGCCGAATTCTTGATCAGTGACATAACAACGTGACCGTCCTTCATTCCCCGAGACTGGCCCATTTCCAGCGGGCCCTGCACCATCTGACCTGCGTCGTCGGCAGAGCCGTGTCCTGGTGCGCCCTGCTTATGGTATTCCTGATGGTGCTGGTGGTGGTAATGCGCTACGGATTCGGCATCGGCAACATCGCGCTGCAGGAAAGCATCACTTATTTGCATGGCGCGGTGTTCATGCTCTGCGCCGGCTACACCCTGGCCCAGGACGAACACGTGCGGGTGGACGTGCTCTATCAGCACTGGGGCCCGCGCCGGCGGGCGCTGGTGAACCTGCTGGGTACGCTCTTCCTGCTGCTGCCCATCTGCGTGGCGATTTTCGCGTTGAGCCTGGACTATGTGGTGCGCAGCTGGGCGGGCCTGGAGAAATCCGACAATGGCGGCCTTCCCCTGGTCTTCATACTCAAGAGTCTGCTGCTGGTGATGCCCGTACTGCTGGGAATCCAGGCGGTGGCGGATCTGCTGCGCCACGCCATGACCCTGGCCGGAGCTTCTCAGCCCGTGGACATAGAAGACCAGGAGACCCATCCATGGACATGATTTTGCCGCTTTCCATGTTCCTGGCGGTGGGTCTGGTGCTGCTCAGCGGCTACCCGGTGGCCTTCTGTCTCGGCGGCGTCGCCCTGCTGTTCGCCATCGGCGGCCTGGCCACCGGCCTGGTCTCGGTAAACGACCTGACCTTCCTGCCCGGCCGGCTGTTCGGCATCATCAACAACACCACCCTGATCGCGGTCCCGCTGTTCGTGTTCATGGGTGTGATGCTGGAAAAGTCGAGGGTGGCGGAAAAACTGCTGGCCAGCATGGGCCTGCTGTTCGGGCGGCTGCCCGGCGGCCTGGGCTTCTCCATCATTCTGGTGGGGGCGTTGCTCGCCGCCAGCACCGGCATCGTCGGCGCCACCGTGGTCACCATGGGCCTGCTGACACTGCCCACCATGCTGCGCCGGGGCTACCAGCCGTCCCTGGCCACCGGCCTGATCTGCGCCACCGGCACCCTGGGGCAGATCATTCCGCCGTCCATTGCCCTGGTGCTGCTCGGCGACGTGCTCTCCACCGCTTACCAGGAGGCACAGCTGCGTCAGGGCGCCTGGGCTCTGGAAACGGTGTCGGTGGGCGACCTGTTCGTCGGTGCCCTGATTCCGGGGCTGGTGCTGGTGGTGCTCTACCTGATCTATATGGCGGCGGTGAGCCTGTTACGACCGGAACAGGTGCCGGCGCTGGAACGCGACGATGGGGACGGCAACGACCGCACCGGTCTGATGGCGGCACTGAGCGGCCTGATTCCGCCCCTGCTGCTGATCCTCGCCGTACTGGGCTCGATCCTGGCCGGACTGGCCACGCCCACCGAGGCGGCCGGTGTCGGCGCCTTCGGCACCCTGATCCTGGCCGCCGCCAATCGGCATTTGAATTTCACCATTTTACGCGAGACCGTGCATGGCACCGCCCGGCTCACCGCCATGGTGTTCATGATCATGATCGGCGCCAGTCTGTTCACCATGGTGTTCCGCGCCTTCGGCGGTGAAGAGGCGGTGCAGCATCTGTTCGATGCCCTGCCCGGCGGCGTCCTCGGCGCCACGGTTATGGTGATGCTGATCATCTTCCTGCTCGGCTTCATCCTCGACTTCATCGAGATCACCTTCGTGGTGGTGCCGATCGTCGGACCGATCCTGCTGGGCATGGGACTGGACCCGATCTGGTTGGGGGTGATGATCGCCCTTAATCTGCAAACCTCCTTCCTGACGCCACCCTTCGGCATAGCCTTGTTCTATTTGAGAGGGGTGGCGCCACCGGAAGTCCTTACCACGCATATTTACCGGGGCGTGGTACCCTTTGTCTTCATCCAAATCATTATGCTCGGTATCCTGGCGCTATTCCCTCAACTGGCGACCTGGCTGCCTCACCTGCTATATGGATAACAAGATGACCGATCCCAGCGACGATATCCCTCAACCCAAGGGCACTCTGGCCCTGCAAACCATTGCCATGCCGCAGAACGCCAACTGGAACGGCGATATCTTCGGTGGCTGGCTGGTGTCCCAGATGGACCTGGCCGGTTCGGTAACCGCCCGCGCCACCGCCAAGGGGCGCATCGCCACGGTGGCGGTTGATTCCATGGCGTTCCTGCGCCCGGTACCGGTGGGCGCCGTGGTGAGCTGCTACACGCAACTGCTCGATATTGGCCGCAGTTCGATGCAGATTCAGGTGGAAGTGTGGATTCGGGAAGATACCGGGGAGTTGGCCAAGGTCACCGAAGGGCACTTCACCTTTGTCGCCATCGACGACAGTGGCCGTACCCGGGCCGTGCCTCGCTAGAGAAGGGCCACGAAGCCGCTGTAGGCGCTTGCCGCTCCGCCTGCAAGCGAATGCCACCCCGAAAGCATTCGCCAGCAGGGCTGGCTCCTACAGTAGCCTTGTAGCGACCTCGGATTCAGCCGGTCAGGCGTCCTTCAACACCAGTGTGCGGCTGTTGAGCAGAGCCTGTTCGGCGACTTCCTGGTAGGGCATGGAAGCGTCGCGGAAAGCGACGATCGACTCATAAATGCGCCGTGACAGCTCATCCCCGGCGATCACCTCTTCAATCACCTGATCACTGGTGTCCTTCAGCGCCATCAGGACATCGTCCGGCAGGCGGCGCAACTGCACGCCATGCTCGTTGACCAGCTGTTTGAGCGCATCGGCGTTGCGGGCGGTGAACTCATCCAGGATGTGCTGGTTCTCCGCTTCGGCGGCGGAACGGACAATGTGCTGCAAATCCTGCGGCAGGCTGTTCCAGGCATCCTTGTTGATGATCACTTCCAACGCGGAACCCGGTTCCTGCCAGCCCGGGTAGTAGTAGTACTTGACCACCTTGTACAAACCGAAGGCCAGGTCATTATAGGGGCCGACCCAATCCGCGGCATCCAGCGCACCGGTCTGCAGGGAGGTGAACACCTCGCCGCCGGGCATTTGCACCGGAATCGCCCCCAGGCGCTTGATCACCTCGCCGGCCAGGCCGGGCATGCGGATCTTGAGCCCCTTGAGATCGTCGACAGAATTGATTTCCTTGTTGAACCAGCCGGCCATCTGCGTGCCGCTGTTACCGCAGGCCAGCGGCTGCAGGTTGAACGGCTCGTACAGTTCCTCCCACAGCTCCTGGCCACCGCCGAAGTTGAGCCAGCCGTTCATCTCCCAGGCGGTCAGACCAAAAGGAATGGTGGTAAAAAAGGGCATGGCCGAATGCTTGCCCTTCCAGTAATAAGGCGTGGAGTGCCCCATCTGGGCACTGCCGGAACGGACCGCGTCAAACACTTCGGTGGCGGGCACCAGCTCGCCGGCACCGTGCACCTTGATGGTCAAGCGGCCACCGGACATGGCATTGACGCGCTCGGCAAAGCGGTTGGCACCGGTACCCAGGCCGGGGTAATTCTTCGGCCAGGTGGTGACCAGATCCCATTTCAGCGCTTCGGCTTTCTTCTCGCCGACGGCACTGTTGTCACTGGCCGCGGGTTTTTCATCCTGGCCACAGCCCGCCAAGGCGGCGGCGCCCAGCCCCAGGCCCAGGCCCAGGGCGGAAACGAATTTGCGACGATCCATTGGTAAGTCTCTCCCCTTCGGGTTGTTGTAAGTATGTGCCCGGAACGACCGGGCACGGGTCTTATCTCTTTTTACGGAACGGCTGTCCATGGGACTTTTATCTACCCTGGCGCAGCACGTCTCCCTCTACAGCACGTCCCTCTACAAAACGTCCTTCTACAGCACGTCCAGGCGGGCATACTGGCTGACCAGCCATTTGGTCCCCACGCCATCGAAGTTGATTTGCAGGCGGGCATTGGGCCCCTGCCCTTCGAAGTGCAATACCGTACCTTCTCCGAATTTGGGATGTACCACCCGCGCGCCCAGACCGATGCCGTTGGCCTCCTCCTGACGCACCGTGCCGCGGCGGCCCACCGGGCGGCTCACCGCCGCCCGCACCCGCACTTCCTCCACCAGCTCACCGGGAATCTCACGCAGGAAGCGGCTGGGCGGATTGAGCGTCTCGTTGCCGAACAGGCGCCGGCTCTCGGCGTAGGTCAGATACAGCTCACGCATGGCCCGGGTCAGCCCCACATAACAGAGCCGCCGTTCCTCGGCCAACCGGCCAGGCTCCTCCGAGGACATCTGATGGGGAAACAGCCCTTCTTCCAGGCCGGTGATGAACACCACCGGGAACTCCAACCCCTTGGCGGAGTGCAGGGTCATCATCTGCACCGCGTCCTCGAACGCCTCCGCCTGGCCGTCTCCGGCCTCCAGGGCGGCGTGGTCGAGGAAGGCGGTGAGCGGGTCCAGATCGGACTCCTCGTCGCCCTCTCCGAACTGGCGCGTGGCGGAGACCAGCTCCTGCAGGTTTTCCACCCGCTGCTGGCCTTTGTCCCCTTTTTCCTGACCGTGGAAGTCCAGCAGGCCGCTGGCGGCGATCACGTGTTCCGTGGTCTCGGCCAGATCCAGCGCCTCGGTCTGTGCCGCCAGTTGATCCACCAGTTGCAGGAACGCCAGCAGCGCGTTGCTGGCCCGGGGGCTGAGCAGGCGTTCGTTGACGATGGCCACCGCCGCGTCCCAGAGCGGGATACCGCGCAGGCGGGCCTGCTCGCGTACCGCCTCCAGAGTCTTATTGCCAATGCCCCGGGTCGGGGTGTTCACCACCCGCTCGAAGGCGGCGTCCGCCTGGCGGTTGTTGAGTAACCGCAGATAAGCCAGGGCGTTACGGATTTCAGCCCGCTCGAAGAAGCGCTGGCCGCCGTAAATACGGTAAGGAATGCCGGCCTGCAGGAACGCCTCCTCCAATACCCGGGACTGCGCATTGGAACGGTACAGCACCGCCATATCATCGCGATTGGTACCCTGCTGCATCAGGCTTTCCACTTTGCCGGCGATGAAACGGGCTTCGTCCACCTCGTTGAAACCGGCATAGAGGCGAATCGGGTCTCCCTTGCCGCCCTCGGTCCACAGCTGCTTGCCAAGCCGGTCCGGGTTGTTGTCGATCACCGCGTTGGCCGCTTCCAGAATGGTGCTGGTGGAGCGGTAGTTCTGTTCCAGACGGATCACCCGGGTGTCCGGGAAATCACGGCTGAAGCGATGAATATTCTCGATCTTGGCGCCGCGCCAGCCGTAGATGGACTGGTCGTCGTCGCCAACGATGGTGACCGCGTTATGCTCATCGGCCAGCAATCGCAGCCAGGCGTATTGGATGGAGTTGGTGTCCTGGAATTCATCCACCAGGATATGGCGGAAGCGGCGCTGGTAGTGGCCGCGCAGGTCATCATTGTCGCGAAACAGTTCCAGCACCCGCAGCAGCATTTCATTGAAGTCCACCAGGCCGGCGCGCTCGCAGGCTTCCTCATAGGCCAGGTAGATCTTCTGCATGGTCGCCGCGAACAGATCGCCACCGCTGACATCCATGTGCGCCGCGCGCAGCCCTTCGTCCTTCTGGCCGTTAATGAACCAGGTGGCCTGACGCGCCGGCCAGCGCTGCTCATCCAGCCCCAACTCACGGATCACCCGTTTGACCAGCCGCTGCTGGTCATCGGCGTCGATGATCTCGAAGCTCTGGGGCAGGCGCGCTTCCTGCCAGTGCGAGCGCAGCAGGCGGTGAGCGATGCCGTGGAAGGTGCCCACCCACATGCCACCGGCGGGCATGGCCAGCAGTTGTTCGATGCGGCCGCGCATTTCCGCCGCCGCTTTATTGGTGAAGGTGACCGCGAGAATGCCGAAAGGCGAAGCCTGTTCGGTGGCGATCTGCCAGGCGATGCGGTGCACCAGCACGCGGGTCTTACCGGAGCCGGCGCCGGCCAACACCAGCAAATGGCGGTCTTCCGCGGCGACCGCGTCGCGTTGGGCCGGGTTGAGGCCGTCAAGAAGTGTGGTTACGTCATCCATGGGCCCGGAGTTTATCAGAACCAGCGAAAGCCGGCGCTGGCTTTGCAGCAATCGACGCATCCGTGACCAATCGCACGCGCGGTGCTCCTTCCGTGGTTTCCTTTCCCGCACCGGCGTGGGTAAACTGCAAAACAAAAAGGCCGTCCACGAGCCTGGAACCCGAGTCCGTGTCTACGTCATCTCAGCAACATATGGATCATTCCCGCCATGCGGTGATGCGTGCCCAATGCCGCCACCTGAGCGCCGGCTTACGTGGCATGAGCATGCTGGAAGCGGCCACCGTGCTGGTCACCCTGGCGGCCTATTGGGCCACGCCGGTGTCCCTGCTATTGCTGCTGGGATGGGCGGCGCTGACGCTGACCTTCATAGCGGCGCGCATCCTGTGGCTGCAATCCTGGGACCTGGAAGACGATACCGATCACCGTCAACAGCGCCGTTACATCTCGCTGTTCGTGCTGATTTCCGGTCTGTTACTGGGGCTCGGCGGTCTGCTGCTGAACCTGCAATCCGCCACGCCGGACGAATCCCTGTTCTATGCGCAGCTGACCCTGGGCTGCCTGGGCATCGGCCTGGGCATCGTGGCACTGGCCGCCTACAGCAGCCACCTGTTCACCGTGGTGAGCTATCAGGCGCTGCTGCTGACGCCCGCCTTTACTCAATTGCTGCTGACACAACCGGACAACCCCGCTCTGGCCACCACTCTGCTCGCCATCGCCGGCTTTCTGTTTCTCACCGCCCGTTACATCAACAGCACCTCTCACCGTGCCCTGGATCTGCAGATCAGCAACACCGCCCTGATCGATTACCTGGACCGGGCGCGCGCCAACGCCGAGGCGCTGAACGAAAAGCTGGCCGAGGAGATTTGTGAACGGAAAGAGGCACGGCGGCGTCTGCAGGAGGCCAACGACCGGCTCGAATCCATGGTCAGCGAACGTACCCGGGCGCTGGAAGTGGCCAACCGGGAACTCACCGCCACCGGCGAGCGCCTGGAGCTGGCGCTGGAGGCCAGCAATATCGGTCTGTGGGACTGGAACCTGAACACCGGCTCCAACTACCACACCAATTTCGACCGGCTGCTCGGCTACGAGAACGAATACTTCGGCAATTTCTTCGGTGATCTCAAGCAGCTGGTGCACCCGGACGACTTTCCCACCATCCGCCGCGGCATGGTCGCCCACTTCAAGGGCGAGACCGACCGCTATCACGCCATTTACCGGTTGCGCCACAAGCAAGGGCACTGGTGCTGGCTGGAGGACGACGGCCGCGTGGTGGAGTGGGACGACAACGGCCGTGCCATCCGCATGATCGGCACTCGCCGGGACATCACCTCTCAACGCGAGGCCCAGGAACAGCAACGCCTGGCCGCCACCGTCTTCGAGAACGCGCCGGAGGGCATCTTCATCCTCGACCGGCAATTCCGCTTCCTCGCCGCCAACGCCCGCTTCGAGCAGATCACCGGCTATCGCGAGGAAGAAATGAACGGTAAGAGCATCGCCGACAGCGAACATGCCCGCCGTCACCGCAATCTCTACCACACCATCCGCGTGGGGCTGCGCCGCAACGGCTTCTGGGAGGGGGAAATCACCGGCCGCCGGCGCAATGGCGAAATCTTTCCCGAGTGGGTGCAGATCAGCAGTGTGCTCGACGAACGCCAGCGGGTAATCCGCTATGTCGGCATGATTTCCGATCTGACCTCGCGCAAGGAAGCGGAGGAGCGGGTCCGCTTCCTCTCCAATTACGACCGCCTTACCGGCCTGCCCAATCGCACTCTGTTCCGCGAGCGGCTGCACAAGGCACTCACCCTGGGGCGCCTCAATCGTTCCCGGGTGGCGTTGCTGATGATCGATCTGGACCGCTTCAAGCCGATCAACGAATCGCTCGGCCACGAAATCGGTGATCGTCTGCTGAAACTGGCCGCCGACCGCATCTCCCAGTGCGGCCCCGGCGATGAGAGCCTGGCCCGGGTCGGCGGCGACGAATTCGCCCTGGTGCTGGACAACTGCGGCGGGGAGCCGCAAATCGGCGCTCTGTGCCAGAAGATCATCAACGCGATGAAGAAGCCGTTCCTGATCGACAGTCACGAGCTTCTGCTGGGCGCCAGCATCGGCATCAGTCTGTTCCCGTCCACCGCCATGGATGCCCAGCCCATGATCAACCAGGCTGACATGGCGGTGCATCAGGCCAAGCGCAGCGGCGGCAACAATTACCAGTTCTACCGCAGCGGCATGCAGGTGGCCTCGGTGGAGCAACTTGCGCTGGAAACCAGCCTGCGCAAGGCCATCTTCAAAAATGAGTTCGTGGTCCACTACCAGCCGAAAATGGATCTGGCCAGCAACGCCGTCTCCTCGGTGGAAGCCCTGGTGCGCTGGCAGCACCCGAGCATGGGATTGTTGCCGCCGTCGGAGTTCATCCCACTGGCGGAGGAGTCCGGCCTGATCTCCGCCATCGGCGAACTGGTGCTGGAGCGCTCCTGCCGCCAGGCGCACCAGTGGCATAAACAGGGGCTGGGGAACATCCGGGTATCGGTGAACCTGTCCGCGCATCAATTCCGCAAGGGCAATCTGGCCGACGTCATCGACCGTGTTCTCGACCTCACCGGCCTGCCCGCTCATCTGCTGGAGCTGGAACTCACCGAAAGCCTGATCATGGAGGACCTGGAGCAGAATATCGCTCTGCTGGAGCGGCTGCGCTCACGGGGGATCGGCCTGTCGCTGGACGATTTCGGCACCGGTTATTCCTCGCTCAGTTACCTCAAGCGCTTTCCGGTGGACACCCTGAAGATCGACCGCTCCTTCATTACCGATCTAACCCAGAACGCGGACGATGCCGCCATCACCCGCGCCATTATCGAGATGGCGCACAGCCTCAATATGAGCGTGGTGGCGGAAGGGGTGGAGACCGCACAGCACCTGGAGATTCTGCGTGCCATGGGGTGTGATGGCATTCAGGGCTTCCTGATCAGCCGGCCGGTGGAAGAGAACAAGATCCGGGAGATGCTGCGCGACCAGCACAACCTCTCCCCGCGGCGGATGCTTTAGCGCGGCCCTGGGCCAGGCTGACATCGCGGCTCAATCTATGGCCGGCGGCTCGTCACCCAATATCGCCAGGGTTTCCGGCGCTTCGAAGAACGGCGTCAGATGACGGCGCAGCCAGGCCTCCAACATGCCGTTATCGCGCAACACCCGCACCACGCCGGGGGCGAAGCGACGGGCATCGTCCAGCATGGTTTCACGGTCGATTCCCACTTCCTCGAGCAATTCCAGCAGGGAACTGTCACGGTATTTGTCAAAGAAGGTGTGCACGCCCTCGCTCAGCAGGGTGGTGAAATAGTCGCTGTGCCGGAACTGCCGCCAGAAGTCATAGCCGATCACGAACAGCTCCTGAATGTCCTCGCTGCTCAGCAGGTCCCGCAGTTCCGCCACCGGGCGTTCGGACAGTTCCCGCCAGCCATCCAGAATCAATTCCCGTAGCGAGGCCAGGTTTTCGTCGCTGTAGAGCCACGGGTCGCTGAGCAACGCTTCCATCCGTCGCATCAACCAGTCCTGCAGGCGCAGCTCCGCGGTGGCGCGCCAGCGCTCCGGCACACGGCGCCCCAGCACACCCCGCACCACCTCGGGTATCCCCTGATGCAGCCATGTTTTGACACCCAGTTGGGTGCCGCCGGCCAATAGCGCCAGCAATACCGGGTTGTGGCTGAGCCAGGTGATCCCCTGGCGGGACAACGGCACTTCCAGCAGCTTGTCCACGGTGGCGGTGATGGTGTCCTCGTCCACCAGTTCCCCGATCAGCCGGTCACTGTCAGTACCGCTCTGATACAGGCGCTCCATCATTTCGCCGACCAACTCCGGCATCCCGCCACCCAGCTCCATGGTCGCCGCGTACTTGTGCGCGGTGTCGACCACCTGCTCCGGGGTCACCACCTCTCCCAGGCGCAGACGGCCGGCTTCGGCCAGCAGGTAATCGAGCTCCTGCTCCAGCCAGACGTTCAACTGCTCCGGTGCCAAAGTACGCTGAAAATGTGCCACCAGGGCATCAAGTAAACAATTTGCCTTAATCTGTCTATTGTCCGTCACGACATAACCCTATTGTTAGAAGTGCCTTGCTGATAGCCCGGCCAACTGTATCATCGAGTGATGTAACATTCATTAGAGGTACGTGATTATGGCCATCTCAATTCTGCCGACGCGCCGTAACCTGCGTTTCAAGCTGGACCCGGCGAAGGCCCTCACCTGGCATCGTGACGGCCTCAATGTCAGTCAGTTTCTTAATACCATGAGCCTGTTTTTTCCGGTCGGTGAACGCTTTTTCATAGACAGCGTCCGTCATTATCGGGATCTGGTTCAGGATCCCGAGCTGAAAAAGGCGGTGACCGCCTTTATCGGCCAGGAAGCCATGCACGGCCGTGAACACGATGAGTACAACGACCATGTCGCCAACGCCGGTGTTCCTCTGAAAGCCCAGGAGCGGCTGGTCGAAGCGCTGCTCAAGCAAATCCAGAAGCGCGCGCCTCAGTCCTTCCAGTTGGCCAGCACCGTGGCCCTGGAACACCTTACCGCGATTCTCGCCGACGGGCTGCTCACCTTGCCGGAAATCATGGAGGGTGCGGACGACGGCTACAAGGCCATTTGGAATTGGCACGCCCTGGAAGAGACCGAACACAAAGCGGTGGCCTTTGACGTCTACCAGCTGGCGGTGGGTACCGACGACCGTTTGTCCGCCTACGCGCTGCGGACCTCCTCCCTGGTGATCTCCACCACCGTGTTCTTTGCCCTGTTCCTGCCGTTCTACGTGCATAACGTACGCGTTACCGGTGGTCTGTTCGACGCCAAGGGCTGGCGCTCGGTGCTGCGTCACAGTCTGGGCAAGAAAGGCATCTTCCGCTATACCGCCAAGGCCTGGCTGGACTGGTTCAAACCGGGGTTCCATCCGTGGGACCACGACAACCGCCGGTATCTGGAGCAGTTCGAGGAACTGCTCGGTGACGTCCTCACCGACGCCGCCTGATCCCATCCCCTTTTGGCCGCCCTAGGGCGGCTCTGCCTTGTGCCGGCTCCCCCGCCGGCTTTTTTATCGCCGCCGTCCATGGCGGCCACCCTTCGGGCCGATTCAGGCTGGATTTACATCCGCCCTTGCTCAATCCAGGCCGAACTGCCGCATTTTCCGGTATAGCGTCGCCCGGGCGATGCCGAGATCCTTCGCGGCGGCGGAAACATTGCCTTTGTGCCGCGCCAGCGCCGCTCGCACCGTTTCACATTCGGCCCGCTGCAAGGTGCCCGATGGGCGCGTTGATAATGGTACCGATGGCGTCTGCAGCGAAGCCGGCAGATGCTCCACCGTCACCGTTCCATTCTCGGATAACGCCACCGCCAGCTTCAGGGCCTGTTGCAACTCGCGAATATTGCCCGGCCAGGAGTGGCCACGCAGGGCCGCCCAGGCTGCCTCGGACAGCACCGGTGGCGCCTCATGTCCCGCTTCTCCGACCAGCAGATGCCGCACCAGATCATCGAAATCCTGGCGCTGGCGCAGCGGCGGCAGCGGCATCTGTAAACCATTGATGCGATACAACAGGTCTTCACGGAACAGCCCTTCCGCCACCCGTTGTTCCAGGTCCCGGTGGGTGGCGCAAATCAACGAACATTGCACCGCGATGCCACGGGTAGCGCCCAATCGGGTGACCTCCCGTTCCTGTAATACCCGCAAAAGACGCGCCTGTAATTCCAGCGGCATATCGCCAATTTCATCCAGAAACAGCGTGCCGCCGTCGGCTTGCTCAAATTTACCGGGCATCCCGCCTTTGCGCGCACCGGTAAAAGCGCCGCCTTCGTAGCCGAACAGCTCGGATTCAATCAGGCCGGCGGGGATCGACGAGCAGTTAACCGCCACGAAAGGCCCTTCGGCGCGCGGCCCGGAACGATGCAGCCAGCGCGCCATCACCTCCTTGCCGGTACCGGTCTCGCCCCGCAACAATACCGGCAGATCATGGTGAAAAGCCCTCTGGGCCTGGCGCAACAAGCCGGTAACACCGGGATCACCGTGGAACGGCGCTTGTGGGTCTTGTTGACGCGCCGGCGGCGAGTCCGGCGGGGAGAAGCCATTGAATCGGAACGGTCGCCGTCCCTCCAACCGACAGAACAATTGCAAGCCGCCGTGACAGGCAAGTGCCACCGGCATGTCCCTGGCGGCCCAGACCCGCGCCATGCTCCCCTCGAACAGTGCCTCAAAACACAGCCGCCCATCACCGTCACCGACGGGGAGATCGAGCATCTGACGAGCCACCGGGTTGGCGCCCAGCAGACGGCCGTCACCGTCAAAGTGCAGCAGCCCGCGCATCGGCGAATCGGTCAGTTCCGGACGATAATGGACCGCCAGTCGCAGCTCGCCGCCAATACGCCGCATCATGCGGTTCTCAATTGCCCGCACGGCCAACGCTACCGGCTCCAGGATGCCAATACGGTGACCACCATGACGCCGGGATGCATCCAGCACCGCCACCAGCTCACCGTAAGGGTCGCGAAGCGGCACGGCAGCGCAGGCGAACACACGGGCCTCATCAAGAAAATGCTCACTGCCGCATACCACCGAGGGGCGCCCTTCCGCCAGCGCGCACCCCGGACCATTGGTACCGGCCACGGATTCATTCAAATTGACCCCGATGCGCAACGCCGGGGCGAGATCACGACAGGCTGGGTTAGTGTTGCCCAGGGCATGAATCACCACGCCCCCCGCCTCGATACAAGCCAGGATCCAGTTGGCGCGCCCCAGTGAATGGAACAAGAGTTCCATTTCCGGCGCTACGTCATCCAGCAGCAGATGGTGATGCTCACCAATGCGGCGCACGTCATTACGGGAAACAACATTAAAAATAACCCGGTCTTCGGGGCACAAACCGTGATGACGTGAACGCTGCCAGGAACGCACCACCGAATCTTCCAATAACTGGGGAGGCACATCCCGGCCTTCCTCGAACAATTGTCTGGCTTTTTGAACACGGTGATCGAAGTCGAACGGGTTAATTTGCATAGCCCTCTCCGGAATCCTGTTTTGTTGTTATACAGCCGGTACTCACCACTGTCTCAAAACGATACACCCGTCTTCCAGGTGACTATCGCCGGGCACCCTTCATGACACCTCAAATACCTGATAAGACACAATATTTTTTTAATTTTTCCAAAAAAACAAGTATGGCACGCCCTCTGCAATACGACAACGTGGCGACTGTTCGCGAGGGTAACAGCCCGCATTCGAGGACTTCTATTTTCCAATACGTTTTCTATCGAATAACAGCAACAAGGAACCGATTTCATGAGCGACAACAAAAACGTAAAAGCAACTTTGCGAAAACTAAAAATAACGGAGAGCAAAGCCGCCTTTTCACTACTGGCCGGCGCGCTCTTCTCCACGGCCAGCCAAAGCCATGCGGTGGACGTGGACGCCGGCGACTACACCGCCCTGCCCGCGGGCACCAACCTGGCCATGGTTTATTATCAGTACGCCGATCGCGACCGGCTCTACAGCGACGGGGACCGGGTACCGATCAATGCCGGGCTCGAATCCCACGTTGGCATTTTGCGTGGCGTTCACTTTACCCAAATTGGCGATTACATCGTTGATCCCCAGTTTCTGCTTCCCTTCGGTCATTTGGAAGGCAAGGACGACACCAAATCACTGGGTGACGCCGATGGTCTTGGTGATCTGATTCTCGCCGCCACGGTCTGGTTGGTGAACAAACCCGAAACCAATACCTACTTCGGTATTACGCCCTTCCTTTATGTGCCTACCGGCACCTATGACCACGACGATGCGCTTAATCTTGGCGAGAATCGGTGGAAGTTCGCTTTGCAGGCGGGCTACATCACCGGCCTCACCAAGAAGGTGTCTCTCGATGTCGCCGCCGACGTCACCGTGCATGGGAAAAACGACGATTTCGGAGCCAATAAGGACACCCAAAAGCAGGATCCCTTGTTCCAGGTACAGACCTTCCTTCGTTATCACCTGCGCGAAAATCTGGATCTGCGCGCCGGGCTCTCCCACACCTTCGGCGGGGAAACAGAAATCAACGGCATCGACCAGGATGACCGTGCCAGAACCACCAAGATGACCATCGGCAGCGGCTGGTTCGTCACACCTTCAGTGCAATTACTGGCGAACTATGGCCGCGATCTTTCCGTGGAAAATGGCTTCAAGGAAAACAATCGTTTCAACCTGAGAATTCTCAAGGCATTCTGATCAGTAGCGCCACCGGTGTCACGGCACCGGCGCGTTCACAGGCAGCGTGATAAAAATGAAAAGGAGCACCTGACAATGACTTTGATGCTTGCATTCCGCAGGGTGACAATGCCCTCCCTGTTGCTACTGTCCTCTTTGTTCACCACGGGGCCGGTTCTGGCGGACCAGGCCGGACCGGACGAGGCTTCGATACTGGCCAATCGTGACAGCGGCAAGGACTGGCCCAGCCATGGTTTCGACTACGCCGGCACCCGTTTCAGTCCGCTTACGCAAATCACCAGCAAGAATGTCGACAAGCTCGGCCTTGCCTGGTCCTATAATCTGGAATCCACTCGCGGTATCGAAGCCACGCCGATCGTGGTGGACGGCACCATGTACGTGACCGCGTCCTGGAGCGTGGTGCACGCCCTTGACGCCAAGACCGGCAAACGCCTGTGGAGTTATGACCCGAAGGTTCCCCGGGAGAAAGCCTACCAGGCCTGCTGTGATGTGGTGAACCGTGGTGTCGCCGTTTACAAGGGCAAGGTTTTCGTCGGTTCCCTGGATGGGCGACTGGTGGCGCTTGACGCCAACAGCGGCAAAAAACTCTGGGAAACGGACACCATCATCGACCGCTCCCGGCCCTATACCGTTACCGGGGCACCGCGCGTTTTTCGCGGTAATGTGATCATCGGCAACGGCGGCGCGGAATTCGGTGTGCGCGGTTACATCACCGCCTACGACGCCGAGACCGGCAAGCAGAAATGGCGCTGGTTCACGGTGCCTGGCGACCCCGCCAAGCCGTACGAAAACGAAGCCATGGCCAAGGCGGCGAAGACCTGGGATCCCAAGGGTAAATATTGGGAGTCCGGCGGCGGCGGTACGGTATGGAATTCCATGGTGTTCGATCCGGAATTGAACCTGATGTACATCGGTACCGGCAACGGCACACCCTGGGTACATCGCAAGCGCAGCCCAGCCGGTGGCGACAACCTTTACCTCGCCTCCATCGTGGCGATCAATCCGGAAACCGGCGACTATGTCTGGCACTATCAGGAAACCCCCGGCGACAACTGGGACTACACCTCGACCCAGGATCTGATCCTGGCCGACATCAAAATCGACGGCAAACTGCGCAAGGTGATCATGCATGCGCCGAAGAACGGTTTCTTCTTTGTCGTGGACCGCACCAACGGCAAATTCATATCGGCGCAAAACTTTGTCGACGTTAACTGGGCCACCGGTTATGACAAGGATGGCCGGCCCATCGAGATCGCCGAAGCCCGCTCCGAGGACAAGCCCTTCGACGCCATCCCCGGCCCCTTCGGCGGACACAACTGGCATTCCATGTCCTACAGTCCGAAAACCGGATTGGCTTACTTCCCGGCGCAAAACATTCCACTGAATCTGATGGAAGACAAAAACTGGAAGAAGCACGGCAGTAACAAACCGGGACAACCCATGAGCGGTATCGGCTGGAACACCGGCATGTTGATCAACGCCGAGACGCCATCCAGCAAACCGTTCGGCCGGCTGTTGGCCTGGGATCCGGTGAAGCAGCAGGAACGCTGGCGTTATGAGCATGTGGCGCCCTGGAACGGCGGCACCTTGTCCACCGCCGGGAACCTGGTGTTCCA
Source organism: Alloalcanivorax dieselolei B5 (assembly GCF_000300005.1). Taxonomy (NCBI): domain Bacteria; kingdom Pseudomonadati; phylum Pseudomonadota; class Gammaproteobacteria; order Oceanospirillales; family Alcanivoracaceae; genus Alloalcanivorax; species Alloalcanivorax dieselolei. Next base: position 4,847,841 of record NC_018691.1, read on the forward strand.
GGGCACCGCCGACGCCAGATTGATGGCGTTCGATGCCGGCAGTGGCGACGTGTTGTGGCAATCCCCCATGGGCACCGGTGTGATCGCCGCGCCCATCAGTTACCAGATGGACGGCGACCAGTACATCACCATCGCCGCCGGCTGGGGCGGAGTATTCGGCCAGACTCAGCGAGCCTCGGACACGGCGACACCGGGCACCGTCTACACCTTCAAGTTGAATGGCAAGGCGCAGATGCCGGAATTCACGCAGTACCAGCTCGGCAATCTTCTCTCCGGCGTGAAGTACGACCCGGCCCTGGTGGAAGAAGGCACCTACCTTTACGTCAGCAACTGCGTGTTCTGCCACGGCGTTCCAGGTGTCGACAAGGGCGGCAATATTCCCAACCTGGGCTACGTGGACAAAAGCTTCATAGAAAACCTGGACAAGTTTGTCTTCAACGGTCCCTTCGTTTCCCGGGGAATGCCGGACTTCACCGGCAAGCTCAGCGCGGAAGACGTGGAGAAGATCAAAGCTTTCATTCAGGGGACCGCGGACGCGATAAGACCCAAGAAGTAAATCAGCACCACCTTTCCAATCACTCACACAGTAAAAACACGGCCCGGTTTATCCGGGTCGCGGGGAGCTTTTGCCATGAATATGATGACGGAATTCGGCCACACCATTGAAAGTCGTACCCGGACCTTTCTGGAGACCACCCATCACCGCATGCTGATCGGCGATCAGTGGGTGGAGGCCGTCGACGGGCAGCGTCTGGAGGTGATCAACCCGGCGGATGAAACGGTACTCGGCACGGTACCAGCCGCCCAGAAGGCGGACGTGGACCGCGCGGTGCGCGCCGCCGGCCAGGCCCTGGAAAACGGTCCGTGGGGAAGACTGCGCCCCTCCGAACGACAAAACCTGATGCTGAAACTGGCGGACCTGATCGAACGCGACGCCAAGGTGCTGGCCGAGATCGAATCCATCGACAACGGCAAGTCCGCGCAGATCGCACAGGCGGTAGACATTACTCTGTGTATTGAATTTTTCCGCTATATGGCCGGCTGGGCCACCAAGATCGAAGGCGCGTCGCTGGACGTCTCGGTACCGTTTGCCCCACCGGAAAGCGAGTTCTTCGCCTATACCCGCCGCGAGCCGGTGGGCGTGGTGGCGGCGGTGGTACCGTGGAATTTCCCGCTGCTGGTCGCCACCTGGAAGTTGGCCCCGGCATTGGCGGCCGGCTGTACCGTGGTACTCAAACCGGCCGAACAAACGCCTCTCACCGCACTCTATCTTGGCTCACTGTTGCAGGAGGCCGGTTTTCCCGAAGGCGTGGTGAACATCATCACCGGAGACGGTCCGGATGCCGGCGCTCCCTTGGTCGCCCACCCGGGCGTCAACAAAGTGAGTTTCACCGGCTCCACCGAAGTGGGCAAACTGATCGGCCGCGCCGCCATGGACAACATGACCCGCGTCACCCTGGAGCTGGGCGGCAAGTCCCCCATGATTGTACTGGACGACTGCGACCCGGCCCTGGCCGCCCAGGGTGCCGCCCAGGCGATTTTCTTCAACCACGGTCAGGTCTGCTGCGCCGGGTCGCGCCTTTACGTGCACAAGAAGTTGTACGACAACGTGGTGGCGGAACTGGCGGAACTGGCCAAGGCCCTGCCCATGGGGCCGGGGCTGGATCCGCAAACCCATCTGGGGCCCCTGGTCTCCCGCGAACAACTGGACCGGGTGTGCGGCTATATCGACCTGGGCCGCGAACAGGGCGCCGAGCTGGTGACCGGCGGCGCGCGCGCCAATCGTAACGGCTACTTTGTCGAACCCACGGTATTCGCCAGTACCGACGACACACTGCGTATCGTGCAGGAAGAAATTTTCGGTCCGGTGGTGGTGGCACTGCCCTACGAAGATCTGGACGACGTGGCCCGCCGCGCCAACGACACCCCCTACGGGCTCGGTGCCAGCGTCTGGTCCAACGATCTGTCACGGGTGCACCGTCTGGTACCGAAAATCAAAGCGGGAACGGTATGGGTCAACTGCCACAACATGCTGGACGTGGCGGTACCGTTCGGCGGCTATAAGCTGTCCGGCTTCGGCCGCGACATGGGCCGGCAGTCCCTGGATGCGTACCTGGAAACCAAATCTGTTTTCATGGCGGTTTAGATAACCGCCGGCTCCAACGGATTGATGGTCTGGTGCCTTTCCGCCGACGTGATGCGACGTGCGTCGGCGGTTTTTTTAAAGAGAGAGCTGGTGCATTCGAGCCGGCACACTCCCAACCGGAATGCAAGTTAAGAACAATTATCGCTGTCTCGCCAACGCGGGTTGCAGATCCGGATAGACATGCGAAGCGGCGTCAATCACGTCCTTGAAGTTGGCACTACCGCCATGTGTATTCACCAGCCACCGCGCCATGTCACCGACCGAGTGGAACGACTGATCCGATGTGGCACGGATGTACTCCCACCCCCCGGATGCCTTGATCGCCGCGTCACGGCCAACCGCCTTACCGCTTTTCGACCCTGCCATGCCGCCCAGAAAGCTGCCAAAAAAACCGCCCCCAGGTACATTCTCCATCAGCTTTCGCCCTGCGTAAGCCCCGGCAGCGGCGCCAACAGCGGACCCCGTGGCCTCCCCCATTTTGGTGTTGATCGCCTTATTCACCCATTCTGCAGTGACACCGTCGGAGGTATAAGGGCTGAGGTACGGCCCGGAGTTATCCGAAATCACCAGGTCGGCGATATTAACCGGGGCCGCCGTCTCACCTTGTGTATCCAACCCCTTTTGCCCTTCAAGATAGGTCAACTCGGAAGCACGGCCTTCCGGCCCTCGTATCAGGACCACTTCGCGCTCTTGTGAGTCCTGATTGTTCATCAGTTTCAGTTTTACCCGAGTATAGGGTTCGCCACGAATCACATGGATTGCCTGGTTAAGACCGTAGCCTTTCAATATGACCCATTGAGATTCCGGTGTGGGTGCCGCCGCCAGAATCAGATCCCCCAGCAAGATTTGTCCACTTTGTTCCGCCACCGAACCAGGGTTGATCCGAACCACCATCGGGTAGCCTCTGTGCTTCACCAGCCCCGCGCCAATGGCACCAGAGCCGGCTGGCGACAGTGATGATGCACAGCCCGTCAATTGAACCAGAAGCACGAACCCCAATACGTGCAGGATGGCTTTCATTCTCATGGTAACGCCCTTTCAGGAAATGTTGTCGTAATCGTTTTTCAAGGCCGCATTCTTTCCATGGTCAGCAACGCCAACTCTCGGCCTATCTGGCTCAGTGATACCGGCATATCACGTTTCTGGTAGCCACTGGACGTCGCCACCCAATGCGATTCCTTCTCGCTCTCTGGAGGTTCCGCCGTGGTTGAAAACGTTGTCACTACCGTGGCGTTTTCCGTGGACAGGACCCTCACCCGATACCCCGGATCACTGCCATCGCCGGCGGTTAACTCCAGGACATAGTCGGCGTATTCCGCCAGTGCGCGCATCTGCAGGCGCAACTGGTCCGGAGACAAGCGCGAGAAGGTGCCATCCTCCAAGGCATTATCGGATAGACGCCGCGCCAGTCCCTCATCCACCATGCTTGCCCCCGCCGACTGGAACGTTCCGATCAGGCCATCCCGTAAGGCGAAAGAGGTTTCCTTTTGCCGTTCACCCGGCACGCCACGGGTTTCCGATTGCACACCCGCGGCAACATTTCCCTGTTGTTGCGTCCTTTTTTTTCCGTCGCTTTGTGAAGACTTTCCGCTCATGGCCAACGTGGTCCGATGGTAGCCATACCAGTCGCTGACGCGGTCGGACAGCGCCTGGTGCCAAAGCACAGCGATACGAGGGCGATCGGGAAACCGCTCGCGGAATTGATCAACAATAGAGTCAGCATCACTGATGCGACCCGACCGCGTACTTAAGTCACTCCACCCCTGCTCCGTCAGCGGGGATCTGGCCGGGGCCATCATCGGCGCGGCGGAATGATCCTGTGCTAGCGCGGCGCCAATACCCGCCAACGCCAACATCAAGACCGTAGCCTGAACGCAGCTCATCGTGCCTGCCTCACTTCAATACGATATTGCAGCCGTTCCGTGCCCACGGATTTTTCCCGGTACACCGCGCTGGAATTAGCTGGTACCGGCAAACGTTGCCATACGGGTTTGGCATCCACCGGTATGCCTTGTTGGGAAAAAAACCGGGTTCTCGCCTCCACTACATAGTTGTGATCGGTGTGATTGCGCAGCTCCAGCCAGACTTCAGAGGTTCCTGTATCCGTGTGTCCAATGCCATGCCCCGCGCTGGAAAGGCGCAACACTTTATCCGGGCCGAACAGCCCTTCGCTGAAGTTCCGGTTCAGGTCGTAGTCGGCGAAGACGACGGTATTGAAACCGGGCTCTTCAAGGCGCTGGCTCAGCTCCTTTTTACTCATCCCCGGGCTTTGACAGCCGCCCATTAAAGACAGCAAGCCCATCGCCCAAACCGCATTCATCAATCTGGTTCGCATCATGGTGAGACCCCTTCTGGTGTAGATCGGACGAAGGCAAAGCCATTGCCTTTGCCGTCGTAATGGACGGCTATGGTGGCGACTCTATCCACCATCAGCGCACCATCGGCATCCAGGAACACCATCCGCGACCCGTTGCTGACAGGATCACTTCGCACGGTGGTCAGATGAATTTGATCGGGAAGCCGACGCCAATAGCGTGTGTCCGCCCGAGTACGCGAACGAGCGGACAATCCTTGCGCCGCCACGCCGATGGCGGTGATGGTGTGAAAGCCAGCCGCCACCGCACCGCCGGCACTGGTGCTGAGCCCGGCCAGCACGCTGCTGTCGCTGACCGAGGTCAGAGCATCACCCGTGGCCTCAGCACTTTTCTTGAACTGAACCTTACCTTCGATAATGCGGTCCACGGTCCGCCCTCCCCGAGTTGATGCCTGAAAAAAAACATCCTCGATCGGGAAAAGCGACTGTGATACAGCGGCCGTTTCAAGGCGAGCACCCTGTGTCTGTATCTCACGGCCACGGCGGTAGACCAATTGATAGTGTCCAACACCGTCAGCTAACTTGCGCGGGGCACTGCCGGTTTCGGCAATGACAAGGGTGTTGTCGTCGTCATCCGGCAAGGGGCCATTCGGGCGGAGCCGCCGATACTCGGCAAAGTGCTGTTTGGCCAAACTGCCGTTACCATCCAGGCGCGCCGCCCAGCCCGCCAGGAAGATCAAGGACGCAAAGTCCGTGGCGTGCTGCTCTTCCTCGGCGAAGGCATCCTGCAATAGGCCACTCATAAAAGCCGCCCTCGCATTGCCGTAATCACCCTCACGCAGGAACAGCAAACCCCGGTAGTAGAACACCATGCTCCGCTCGTAGGGCTCGCCCTTGAATTCCTTTTCTCCTTCCTCGTACCAAAGGCTGCGCGCCCGGTGTGCGGCATCGTTGTCCGCGTATACGCTTTCGATGTTGACAATGGCCTGGTCGAACGCGGCGCGGGCTAGATCATATTCCTGCAAATGAAATGCCGCCGCGCCGATTTCCATCAAATTGAGAACCTCATTGCGGCGGCCTTCTTCAAATAGTGCGCGGTACAGCGGTCGCAATGATGGAGGCTTTTGGTCCACCACTTCCTGCTGAGCCACTGAAAGTGTTCGCGGCTGATACTGAGTGGGGCCAGTGGCGCAGCCCGCGAGAGCCATAACGGCCACACCGGCGGCCATCAGTTTAGCGATAGAGCACATTGTCCTGAGCCGCTTTGCGCATTTCGTAAGAGCCACTCCAAACGATGGTGCCCAGCTCCAGGTCCACCATTTCGAAGGTAACCTGATGGTAACGGGAGCGGGTCTGGGTATTGCGATCCATTGCGTCCAGGGAAGCGACCCGCCCGCCAAGGCGGTAATCCGCACCCGCGGTGGCCTGGGTCTTGCGGATGGTTCCTCCATCCACGGCACCATCCCGCTTCAGCGCCCGTTCCTTCTCCACCATGTCGGCATAGTGACGTCCGACAAAGATCAACCGGCCATTGGCGGCCCGGTTCAGTTCCACGCGCAGGCGGTCAGTGAGAAGATTGGTATTGATGATCGACGAGCTTTCGTTGCGCATATACTCGTTGTCGATGATGATCCGTGGCGGCACGTCGCGGGCCGCAAGAATGCGGTTGGCGAGCATGTCACGCATCATCTGGTCGGTCATGGCCACCACGTCCTGTGATTCGATACCCACACCCTGTACCCGTCCGGATGTGGTTGGGTCTTCATATACGGTGGCCTGTCCGGCCACATTATCCACTTGTACTGGAGCACAGCCTTGAATTCCGGCCAGTACCGCCGCGGCAACCAAACTCTTCCGGATCATTATTGTCCGCCTCCGTATACACGGTCGGGCCGACAATCGCCTGCGGGGATAAAGCAACGCGGCGCGACGTACTTCAGAACGCTTTGGAAAAGCCGGCTCCCCAAGGACCCCCGCGGGCTCCCTCCGGCTACCGGGCAAGACTAGACAGTTTAGAGCGGCCGCACATACCCCATATGGGGTATGTGGGACGGATATCGCAGGTCACGGAAAGGGGGTTGAGTAAGGCTCTAACAGCAGAGCGGGCTTCTATGGCCACCTTGCCGCGATCACCGAATCCTCGCTCTCCGAAGAAACCCGGGGCGGGGAGGATGGCGGATGAGGAATAGCGGCAAGCAGCTGACGGGTATAGGGATGTTCCGGACGGTCCAGTAAGTGTTCAGCCGACCCTTGCTCGACAATCCGCCCCGCTTTCATTACCAGCACCCGCTCACACAACAGCCGCACCACATTGAGATCGTGGCTGATGAACAGATAGCTCATACCCAGACGCTCGCGCAGTTCCACCAGCAGATTGAGCACCACTGCCTGCACCGATACGTCCAGCGCCGCCGTCGGCTCGTCGAGAATCAGCAGCTTCGGTTCCAGGGCAATCGCGCGGGCGATCCCCACCCGTGCTTTCTGGCCACCGGACAGCTGATGGGGAAAGCGGTCGAGCAGATGTTCCGGCAACCCGACCATTTCCGCCAGTGCTTCCACCTTGGCGCGCAACGCGGAGCCGCGTACATTACCGAGCCGCATCAGCGGATCACTGATCGAGCGGCGCGCACTCCAGCGCGGGTTGAGACTGTCCGTCGGGTCCTGGAACACCATCTGCAAACCGGCGCGGGCAGGATGGCCGGCAAAGCGTTTTCCCGGCACCGCGCCGATGTCCTCACCGTTGAACTGAATGCTGCCGGATGTGGGGTCCAGCAACCGCATGATCATCGACGACGTGGTGGACTTGCCACAGCCGCTCTCGCCCACCAGCCCCAGGCTTTCACCGCAACGCACCTCGAAGGACAGGCCGTCCACGGCCCGATACTCATCGCCCTTGTCCTTGCCGGGGAAAACCTTGACCAGATCCTGTATTCGCAGCAGTGCCTCACCAGGCGGGCGTGCACTCGGTGTACGGCGGCGCGAATCCTCTTCCGGCAACAGATCCGCCACCTTTGAATCGAGTCTTGGTGTCGCCTGCAACAATCGCCGGGTATAGGGGTGCTGGGGGTCGGCAAACAGTGTGGCGGTATCCGCTTCCTCGACAACACGCCCTTTTTCCATCACCACAATGCGGTCACAGTAGGCGGCGGAGAGACCGAGGTCATGGGTAATCAACAGTGTCGACATATTACGCTCGGCGGTGAGCTCGCGGATCAGATCCATCACCGCCTTCTGCGTGGTCACATCCAGACCGGTAGTGGGTTCATCAGCGATCAGCAGCTGCGGGCGGCACGCCAAGGCGATGGCGATCACCACCCGCTGACACATACCCCCGGACAGTTCGAACGGATAAGCGTGGTAGCGGCTTTCCGGGTCATTGATGCGCACCGCCTTGAGCACGTCGATGGCTTTTTCCCTGGCATCGGCGCGGGTAGCCAGACTGTGTTCGATCAGCACGTCATCGATTTGACGGCCCACCGAGCGGATCGGATTGAGTGCCGCCCGGGGATTCTGGAAAATCATCGACATCTCACGGCCACGCAGATCCCGCATGGTGCGCTCATCGGCCTTGCCCACATTGATGCCGCCGAACACGATGCTGCCACCGGCGATACGGCCGGCGCGATCAAGGATGCGCATCACCGCGTAGGACGTCACCGACTTGCCCGAACCGGATTCCCCGACAATGCCGACGGTTTCTCCCTTGGCCACGGTGACCGAAACCTGCCGCACCGCGTCCACCACGCCGCGACGGGTACCGAATTCCACCGTGAGCGCTTTTATATCCAATAACGGTATGCTCATGTCCTCACCTCAAGTGCGCCGCTGCGGGTCGACCAGATCGCGCAGACCATCGCCGAGCAAATTGAACGTGAACACCGCCAGCATCAGTGCCACACCAGGGAAAAACGCCAGCCACCACTCACCGGAGACAATGAAGTTGGCGCCTTCCGCCACCATGATCCCCCACTCCGGGGTCGGTGGGCGCACGCCCAGACCGATGAACGAAAGACCGGCGGCGTTGAGAATGGCCCAGCCCATATTGAGCGAGATTTGCACCATCATCGGCGGCAAGGTGTTGGGAAAGATATGCTGGGCCAGGATGCGCCAGTCGCCGTTGCCGGACAGACGCGCCGCCTGCACGAACCCGGCATTGCGGCGGATATTCACTTCCGCCCGAGCCATGCGCGCATAGAACGGCAGGTTGATGATGGCGGTGGCGTAGACGATGTTTTCGATGGTGTTGCCGGCCGCCGCCACCACGCCCATGGCGAGCACGAACAGCGGAAACGCCATGATGGTATCGAGCAGCCGGCCGGTGATGCGATCCGCCCAACCACCAAAGTAGCCGGCCACCGCCCCCATGGCGGAACCGATGACAAAGGCCATGGCCACCGCGGCCAGAGAAATCATCAGATCCAGACGGGTCGCCACCACCACCCGGGAAAACACGTCGCGGCCGAGATGGTCGGTACCGAACCAGTGATCCCAGGACGGCGACTGCAGAGCGCGGCTGCCATCGGTGGCCATCGGGTCGTAAGGTACCAGCGCGGGTCCGGCCACGGCGGCGATGACAATCAACAGAAACAATAGCGCCGCCAGTGCGGTCACCGGGTTTTCCGTCATCACATAACGGGCATGGCGAGCGAAATTCTTCACCGAGGAAAGTGACATCGGGTCAGTCCTCCATACCCAGACGGGGATCGACCAGGGTATACGTCACGTCGATCAGCAAATTGAGAATCACGAACAGCAGCGCCATGGACAACACGAAGCCCTGCACCGCGGCGTAGTCGGACACCACCAGTGCTTCCACCGCATAGGAGCCAATGCCCGGCCAGGCGAACACTTTTTCCACCAGCACATTGGCGCCGAGAGCGAAGGAAAACACCATGCCCAAAGTGGTGATCACCGGCAGGATGGCGTTGCGCAAGGCATAGGTGTACAGCACTTTATTGCCGGATAGGCCCGCCGCCCGGGCGGTGCGGATGAAGTCGCCTTCCAGCACCTGCAACATGGCCGCCCGGGTCATGCGGGCAATCGGCGCCAGCGTAAACAGGCCCAGTGTCACCGCTGGCAGGATCAATTGCGCCAGCGCCGCCCGCGCCGTCTCGAAATCACCGTCAATCAGCGCGTCGATCACATAGAAACCGGTAACGTGGGGGGGTGACAGATAAAGAATGTCGAGCCGCCCCATCGGCGCCGGTGACCAGCCGAGCAAAAAGTAGAACAGGTAAACCAGCGCCAGCCCGGTAAAGAAAGTGGGCAGCGATACCCCGGCGGTCACCACGAACCGGCACAGGTGATCGATCCAGGAATTGGGCCGAGTGGCGGCCAGAATCCCCAGCGGCATCGCCACCGCGATGGAGAACAGCAGCGCGAACCCGGTCAGCTCCAGCGACGCCGGCAAACGCGTGGTCAGCTCGGTCAGCACTGGCTGACCGGTGGAAATGGATTGCCCCAGCTCCCCGCGCAACAGATCCCCCACGTAAGCGAAGAACTGAACCGGCAGTGACCGGTCCAGCCCCATGCTGACGCGAATCTGTTCGATGGACTCCTCCGACGCCGCCGGTCCGGCGAAATAGACCGCCGGATCCCCGGGCAACGCCCGGGTCAACAGGAACGACACCACGACAATGCCGATCAACACCGGAATCGCCTGCAGCAGGCGGTAACCCACCAGCCGCAAACGTTTGGGCACACGCACCATGATTCAGTCCTGTTTCAGAGTCAGGGGCCGGACATCCAACTGACGGTGGTACCAGTACTCGTAACCGCCTGTATTCTGTTGCATCGCCACGTTCAGCGACGGTTGATACAGCGGAATACGCGGCACATCGTCGATGGCGATTTCGATCATGCGGCGAATATTCGGGGCGTACTTGGGATCGTCCTGGGCCATGTACAGGGTTTCATCCACCAGCCCGGCAATCTCCTTGTTGTCGTAGTTGGAGGAGTTGAACAGGTTCCCTTTTACGTAGGCCCAATAGAAATAGTAGTCCGGCGTGTTCAACCAGCCGCCAAAGTTTTCCAGGTGCAGCGGTAGGGATTTCTCCACCAGTGCCACGGTTCGCCAGTTGGCACCCGGCACCTTGTTCAAGGACACCTTGATGCCGATCTTGCCCAACGCTTCCTGGATCAGCAGCGCGGTGGGTTCAGCCCAGTCCGCCTGGCCCAGATCGAACGACAGCGGCACGGAAAAACCGTCGGCATGGCCGGACTCCGCCATCAAAGCCTTGGCCTTCTCCATATCCTGGCTGTAGGGAAAGGGCTGCGGCCAGGCGGTGCTTTCCGGTTTGGTGCTGTCACCGCCCCACATCGGCACGCCACGCCCGTAGGCGGCATTGTTGAAGATCGCTTCGTAGGGCACCGCATAGGCGATGGCCTGGCGTACTTTTTTATCCTGGAACGGTTCGAAGTTGAGATTGGTGCAGAGCACATGCAGACAGTTTTCGATCGGCGTGCTGACCACCTTTACCTTACCGGCCGCCTCCAGTTCGCGGGCGTCCTTGGCCGGGATACTCTGGGAGAAGTGCACGTCCCCCCGTTCGATCAAGGCCCGGCGCGTGGACTGGGACGGAATCTCGCGAATAATCACGCGTTGGATCTTCGGCACCGGCCCGCAGGCCCAGTCGTCGTTGCGGCTATAGACCAGTTGCTGACCGGAGTCCCAGCGTTCCACCTTGAAGGCGCCGGAACCGGCCGGATTACGATGCAGGTATTCCGTGGCCCAGGGGTCCTGATCGGTGGCGTGCACCTTGGCCACTTCCGAGTTGATGACGATGGCCACCGGCGTGGTCAGATCTGGCAGCGTCAATTTGGACGAGTGCGGCAAACGAATACGGAAGGTCTTGTCATCCACCGCTTCGAACTGCTCCGGTTCTTCCAGGGAGCCGGCGGCCATCTGCGCGGTGGGGAAGCCGCCCAGCGTCACGGCACGATCGAAGGACCATTTCACATCGTGGGCGGTGACCGGCTTGCCATCCCAGAAGCGGGCGTTGTCACGAATTTTAAAGGTCAGCGTGCGGCCGTCCTCGGAGACTTCCCAGGATTCGGCCAGCTCCGGCTGCAGGTTGTCGTAATCGTAGCTGAGAGACCCGTCCTCCAATTGCTTGTGGCCAAAGGTCAGCAAACGGTCGTAGCAGTTCACCGCCACCTGGTAACTGGGCCGGTTGGTGCCGCTGCGGTGGATGTCCAGACTGTTGATGGTGGTTCCGGTGACCACCACCAGGGTGTCATTCCGGGCCGCCAGCGCCGGCATGCTCTTGAGGAAGGTCAGGGCGCCCACACCCACGGACAAAGCGGAGACCCCTTTTAAAAAATCGCGACGGTACATGAACACTGCCCCCTGCGGGTTAACATGAATACCAACTTGTATGCGACTTCCAGTATGCAGATTCCGGGCCAGATGCCGGCGAGCGCCAGGAGCCCTTTTTTTAAAGGTATTTGGCGATGCCGCGAAGGCCGTGGGGAGGGGTTGCGGAGAGGCCCAAGGCGCCCCGCTCCACTGCCTTGCATGCAAGGACGGTTTACCGCCCCACTCTGGGGTGCAAGCCGGATTTTCTGGTGGCAATGCACCATTTCGGAGCACCACCGCACCAGGGCCGTCCACCCGTCAACCGATCCGCTGGGGCCAAAATAGCGGGCTGGCCGGGCGTATTGCCCCCGGGCACCGGCGCCGGGGCAAATTACCCGCGCCGGCCCAGGAGCGACAATGGAGCCGGTTTGCTTCAGGAATCCGACCCGCAGGGAGACAGGCAATGATGATGCAATGGCAACATCGGACCGTGGTACGCGACGGCGTCAACCTGGCGGTACGCCAGGGGGGCAACCCGGACGGCCCGACCCTGGTCATGGTGCACGGCTACCCGGACAACAGTGAGACCTGGGACAAGCTGGCCGAGGCCCTGTGGGAGGACCTGCATGTGGTCACTTACGATGTCCGTGGCGCCGGCGCCTCCTCCGCGCCAACGGCGGTGTCCGCCTATCGCCTCGGCGAGTTGCGCGACGACCTGTTAGCGGTAATCGATGCGGTCAGCCCCGCCAAGCCCGTGCATTTGCTGGCCCACGACTGGGGTTCGATCCAGTCCTGGGAAGCGGTCACCGAACCGGATGCCGGACGCCGCCTGGCCTCGTTCACCAGCCTGTCGGGGCCCTGCCTGGATCACATGGGCCAGCGTCTGCGGCGCCGTTCTTCCCTGGCTTCCGGTCTCGGACAATTGGCCAAGAGCTGGTATATCGGCGCTTTTCATCTGCCCGGCCTGGCGCCCATGGCGTGGCGCCTGGGCCTGGATCGCGCCTGGCCGGACCTGTTGCGGCGCACCGAACAACTACGGGTCGCGCCAAGCCCCACCCAGCGCCGGGACGGTATCAACGGTATCGCCCTCTACCGCGCCAATATGCTGCCGTGCCTGCTGCATCCCCGGGAGCGTCACACCCGGGTGCCGGTGCAATTGCTGGTGGCGTTGCGCGACCGCTACGTCGGCCCGGAACTGCTGGACGAGGTGCCGCGGTGGGCGGAACGGGTGTGGCGCCGGGAAATGCATACCGGTCATTGGGGGCCACTGCAGGCCCACCCGGACATCACCGCTGGTTACATGCGTGAGTTCATCGCGCACATCGAAGGGGCGCCGGAGAGCCCGTCCCTGCAACGGGCGCGAGTGCCCGCTGCCCCGCAGCCGGACAGCGGCAAGCTGGTGGTCATCACCGGAGCCGGTTCCGGTATTGGTGAGGCCACCGCCCTGGCTTTCGGCGCTCGCGGCGCCACCGTGCTATGTACCGACATTGATGGCGGCGCCGCCGAACGCACCGCTCAACACATTGTCGATGCCGGCGGCCAGGCTCTGGGCCGCCGCGCGGACGTTGCCAACGCGCGATCCATGGAAGCGCTGGCACGTTACGTGGAGCGGGAACTGGGCGCTCCGGACGTGGTGGTGAACAATGCCGGCGTCGGGCTGGCCGGACCGCTGCTGGATACCAGCGTGAAGGACTGGAAACAGGTACTGGACGTCAATCTGTGGGGCGTGATCCACGGCTGCCGGCTGTTCGCCCGGCAAATGATCGACCAGGCCAAGGCCGGCCATATCGTCAATGTTTCCTCGGCTTCCGCCTACCTGCCCTCAAAGGTCCTGCCCGCTTATGCCACCAGCAAATCCGCGGTACTGATGCTGACCGAGTGCCTGCGCGCGGAACTGGCGGACCAGGGTATCGGCGTCTCCGCCATCTGCCCCGGCATCATCGATACGCCGATCACCGGCCGCACCCGTTTTGTTGGCGCCGATGACGAAGAGCAGGCGCGCCGTCGGGCGTCCGCGGAGCGTTTCTACCGGCGCCGGGGCTTCACCCCTGACCGGGTGGCGGCCGCCATCGTCTCCGCGGTGGAGGAGAACCGGGCGGAAGTGCCGGTCAGCGCCGAAGCCAGCGGCATGCGCCTGGTGGGCCGTTTCAGCCCGGCGCTGGCGCGGCGGCTGGCACGGCTGGATCTGACCCCTTGAGAAAGGCCGGGATCCCTGGCACCACCACGGTATAGGGTCTATTATCGCCCCCATGAGTTCATCACGAAAAACCCCCGCCGCGCTGCTGCGCTCCCTGCGTCAGCAAGCCTTCCGGCCGACGGGGGGCACCAGCGCCGACCTGGAAAAACGCCAGGAATTCACCATCGACGAGTTGGCCCGGGAGGCCGGCTCCACGGTGCGCAACGTGCGCGCCTATCAGGACCGAGGGCTGCTGCCGCCACCGGAGAAGCGCGGTCGTACCGGCATCTACAGCGATGTCCATCTAGCTCGGCTGAAGATCATCGGCGCCCTGCTGGAACGGGGTTATACCCTGAACAATATTCGTGATCTGCTCAGCGCCTGGGAAGAGGGCCGCGATCTCAACGATATCCTCGGCCTGGAAGTGGCGGTGACCTCCTGGCGTAATCCACAGGTGCCCTCCTATGTGGATTATCAGGACCTGATCGACGACTTTGGTGAGGACATCACCCCGGAAGTCATGACCAAGGCGGTCAGCCTGGGTTACATCGTTCCCGAAGGCATGCGCCTGCGCGTGCCCTATCCGCGCGTCTACAACGCCGGCAAGGAACTGGTGGAGGCCGGAGTGCCTCTGGATGCGGTGCTCACCCATGTGCGTCTGGTACGCCAGGAAGTGGACAAACTGGCCGAGCGTTTCATCGGCATGATCATTCAGCATCTGGTGGACGACAAATACGGTGAGAACAGCCTGCCCCAGGGCGAGGACGTGGCCACCCTGGCGGAATTCATCACCCGCATCCGGCCGCTGGCCGAAGCGGTGGTCAACGACGAACTGGGCCGGGTACTGGAAAAAAGCATCAACAAGGTGCTGGTGGACCGGCTGGAAAACGTACTGGCCCATCTGGAGAAGCATCACTGAGTTGCCCCCGATCCCTGAAGGGATCTTCTACAGCAGCTTCGTCCTTCCCTCCGTGCGCTCTCCCACACTCCAAGGACCGCGATTCGATATCAGTTCACCGGCTCCCGGCCACCATACCGAGCCAATACCTCGTCCCGGATCCGCGGTTTGATGTTGGCGCGGCTCATATCGCCTTGATAATGGCGCACCACCATCGGGTCGATGATCCTGAACCACAGCGGAGGTACCCACGCCAGCAGGATCATCGATGCGTATCCGCCCGGTAATTGGGGGGATTCATCGAAATGCCGCAGCGATTGATAGCTGCGCGTGGGGTAGGCGTGATGATCGGAATGCCGTTGCAACTGGTAGAGGAAAATATTGGTTACCCGGCGGTTCGAATTCCAGGAATGCTCCGGCAGACAGCGTTCATAACGCCCATTGTCCTTTTTTTGCCGTAACAAGCCGTAGTGCTCGAGATAATTGACCACCTCCAGCAACTGAAAACCGAACAGGCTCTGAATCAGCAGGAACGGCACCACCGCCCAGCCCAACCACAGCATCAGGACACCCCAAAGCACCGCCGACAGTGCCCAGGCCTGCAGATTGTCGTTCTGCCAGCTCCACACCGAAAGTCCCTGCCGCTCCAGTCGCTGTTTCTCCAGCGACCAGGCGGATTTAAGGCTGCCGATCACGGTGCGCGGCAGGAACTCCCAGAACGTCTCGCCGAACCGGGAAGATGCCGGATCCTCCGGGGTGGACACCCTGACGTGATGCCCACGATTGTGTTCCACATAGAAGTGCCCGTAGAACACCGGGGCGAGACATAGCTTGGCCATCCATTTCTCGTGGCGGTCGGTCTTGTGCCCCATCTCATGGGCGGTATTGATGGCGATACCCGTGGCGCAGCCCGTGGAGACCGCCAGCCCCAGATAGCTGTACCAGGGCAGACTCCAGGTGGCGGCCACCCAGGCGGCATAAATAAAGGCGCCATAAAGAAACGGCAGGCACACATACACCGCCCAGCGGTAATACCGGTCCTGTTCCAACCGCGGCACCAGCGCTTCCGGCGGATTCTCGGTCTCTTCGCCAAGCAGCATGTCCAGCAGCGGGATCACCCCGAATACGAACAGGAATCCAAACCACCAGAACACGGCCCAGCCGGTACTGCTGGCCAGCCAGACCGTGAACAGGGGCAACAGCATGGTCAGAGTGCTGAGCAACCAAAGGTAGCGGCGACTGTCCCGCCATTCTTGTACTTCGCCTGATTGAGTCTGCATGGTTACGGTCTTCATCGTTATTCGTCCTCGCCCACGCCCGGTCAATTCATGATCAATCTTTACATTGAACAATGTCAATATGAACGGGCTTGCTTGCCACGGCGCAAGAATCGCCCCCCTTTATTCATACTGTTTATGCCCTTTGATGAGCCTTATGCATTTGTCTAATGCATGGCCCAGGGGTAGCGTGTCGGTCTCAATAAGTATTATTCGGGAGAGATGCATGCGCGCCATTCTCTGCAAGGAGTTGGGGCCGGCGGATAAGCTGGTCATTGAGGACGTTCCTTCCCCCGCCGTCGGCGCCGACGGCATCAAGGTCCGGGTCAAGGCCGCTGGCCTGAACTTCCCTGACACTCTGATCATCGAGGGCAAGTATCAGATCAAACCGGAACTGCCCTTTTCTCCGGGCGGTGAAATGGCCGGCGAGATCGTCGAGGTGGGTGAGAACGTCAAGGGCTATAAGCCGGGCCAGCGCGTGATGGGGCTCACCGGCTACGGCAGCTTCGCCGAGGAAATGGTGGTCACCGCTGATCGCGTGATTCCGGTTCCGGACGGTATGTCCGACGAACAGGCCGCCGGTTTCAGCATGGTCTACGGCACCAGCTACCACGCGCTGAAACAACGGGCCAATCTGCAGCCGGGCGAAACCCTGCTGGTCATGGGCGCCAGCGGTGGTGTTGGCCTGGCCGCGGTGGAACTGGGCAAAGCCATGGGCGCCAAGGTGATCGCCGCCGCCAGCACCGCCGACAAGCTGGAAGTGGCCCGTGAAGCCGGTGCCGACGATCTGATCAACTACACCGAAGAAGACCTGAAGGACGTGCTGAAAAGCCGCTACCCGCAGGGCATCGACGTGATCTACGATCCGGTGGGCGACCGCTTTACCGAGCCGGCGCTGCGTAACATGGCCTGGAACGGCCGTTTTCTGATCGTCGGCTTCGCCGCCGGTGAGATTCCGAAGATCCCCGCCAACCTGCCCCTGCTCAAGGGTTGCAGCGTGGTCGGTGTGTTCTGGGGCACCTTCACCCGCAAGGAGCCGGAAGCGCACATCCAGAACGTGAAGGATCTGATGCGGATGTTCGCGGAAGGGAAGATCAACCCCAAGGTCAGCGAAGTGTTCCCGTTCGAGGAATATGAGCAGGCCCTGGCGGCATTGAGCTCCCGTCGTGCCAAGGGCAAGGTGGTGCTGAAAGTCGGTTGATTCCGACCGCTTCGGTATTGGCCCGGCGACACCGCCGGGCCATGTCCGCTCTCAACCGCTCTGGTCGCACACCTTACCGACGGCGCCTTCCTGCAACGCGGCCCGCAGATCATCGGGCACCCGGGTTTTCTCGAACGGTTCAGTGGTCATCATCACGTACACCGATTCCGCCCGGCACAGCAGCTGCTGACTTTCCGCGTTCAGAATAAGGAATTCCAACGAGAACGAGGTGTTACCCAACGACAGCGGTTTGACCTGAATCTCGAGTACATCATCAAAACGTGCGGAAGCTTTCCATTCCAGAGTGAGCTTCACTACCTGGTTATCCAGCCCACGCGCCAGCAGGGCATCGTAATCCCGCCCCAAAGCACGCATGAACTCGGTCATGGCCAGGTCAACATAGTCACCGTAACGGGCGTTGAACACCACATGCTGGGCATCGCATTCACTGTAACGCACGCGCAGCCGGTAACGGAAAGGCTCACTCATGAAACACTCCTTGGTCTGTATTCTTAACATTGATGGGCGGCCGCGAAATCGCTCAACCCCCTTGTATTACAAGGGTTCCAGGCCAGCCAAGGCAAGCCGTGACCGACCGGTATTGTTCGCCAACATACCTGGTAGTATTCTGCCTGCCAAATTCCAAACGCGCTTTCCAAGCCGTTTTTCAAAATAACCAGAAGCTCTGGAACCCGGTTCCGGACCACGGGAGAGGACGATGACCGCAGTCAGTAACGCCATGCCCCAGTACGCACCGCAAGTCGACGATGAAGAGTTCCGCTGTCTGCCTCGCCGGCTCCAGGAGTTGGCCGCGGAACAGGGCGATCATCCAGCGATTTACGATGACAACGGCAACCTGACCTGGCGGCAGTTCGTGGATCAGGTCAACCGCGTGGCCAATCGCCTGATTGACGCCGGCCTGCAACCCGGCGATACCGTGGCCGGCCTGTCCGAAAACAGCATTCCCTATTTTACCCTGTTCATGGGCGTGCTGACCGCCGGCGGCTGCATGGTTCCGCTGTCCAGCATGGCCGCCGGGGACACCCTGGCGCTGATGATCAACGACTGCGATGCCCGCTTCCTGTTCATTTCCAGAAAAAATCAGGAATTGATCACGCCACTGCTGGATCAGTTGGAAAACGTCGCCCCACAGCAGCGCATCGCCCTGGACTTCCAGGATAATGGCTGGAGCAACTTCATGGACTGGGTTGGCGACGCCCCCAGCACCCGCCCGGATCGCGAACCCGGCGCGGACGACCCATTCAATATTATCTACAGCTCCGGCACCACCGGCGTGCCCAAGGGCATTTTGCACGACCATCGCCTGCGGTCCCGGCAAATGGACCGTTTCACCGCGCTGGGATTCGATAATACCGCGATCAACCTGGTGTCCACACCGCTGTACTCCAACACCACTCTGGTTTCCGTGCTGCCCACTCTGTTCGGTGGCGGCACCATCGTCACCATGGGCAAATTCGACGCACGCAAATTCCTCGAATTGTGCGAGAAGCATCGCGTCACCCACGCCATGTTGGTACCGGTCCAGTATCAGCGGATCCTTTCCGATCCGGAATTCGATCGTTTCGACCTGAGCAGCTTCAAAGTGAAGTTCTCCACCAGTGCGCCCCTGCGTGGCCATGTCATTGCCGAGGTGATGCAACGCTGGCCAGGCAATATCATCGAGTTCTACGGCCTCACCGAGGGTGGCGTCAGCACCATCCTCAACTGTGCTGAATTCCCCGATAAATGGGATACCGTCGGCCGTGCCGGTGAGGGCTGTGAGCTGCGCATCATCGACGAGGATCTCAAGGAAGTGCCCCCCGGCACCATTGGCGAGATCGTCGGTCGCGCCGGCGCCATGATGCGCGGTTACTACAAAAGGGAAGACAAAACCAACGAGATGCTCTGGACCAGCCCGAAAGGGGAAGTGTTCTATCGCACCGGTGATATGGGCCGGCTCGACGAGGACGGCTTCCTGTCCGTGCTGGATCGCCGCAAGGACATGATCATTTCCGGTGGCTTCAACATCTATGCCGAAGACCTGGAAAAGATGCTGCTCAAGCACCCCGATGTGGCGGATGCGGCGGTGATCGCCATCCCCAGCGAACAATGGGGTGAAACACCGTTGGGCCTGGTGGTGCGCCGCCAGGGCAGCGCCACCGGCACCGACGAGATCCGCGACTGGGCCAACCAGCAACTGGGCAAGGCTCAGCGTCTGCACGACGTGGAACTTCGGGATCATTTGCCACGCAGCACCATTGGCAAGATTCTGAAGCGGGAACTGCGTGACCCTTACTGGAAAGAGCAGCAACAGCAAGAACGGGGCTGATTCCGGTTACAGCAGATTCTCGATCGGCAGCAACGCCAACACCGCGCTGGCCAACCGGCGCGGTATCGATACCAGTGGTTCCCGGTGACAGACCACCGGGCCCTGGTCACTTCCCCCGGCCCATGTCAGCCGTCCTTCCTCACGAGACAGCCGATAGCTGTTCTGTGGCGCCATGCCTTCCTCGATGAACGCGGCCACCGACGCTGCCAACGCCGGAGAGTAGATGTAGTACCCCATCTCGGTGTTGAAGTGCACGGAACGGGGATCGGCGTTAAACGAGCCGACAAACAATTCACGCCGATCCAGCACCATGGCCTTGGTATGCAAACTGGCTTTGGATCGCCCGCGCAACAGCCGGGCCTGACGCATCATGCTGCGGGCATTGGGTTGCAGTTCGTGCAATTCCAACCCGGCATCCACCAGCGCCGGGCGATAGCGTTGATAGGCGGCATGGGCGGCAATGACATCGTTGGTGGCCAGACTGTTGGTCAGCACCGCCACCCGGCACCCCCGTTTGCGCCAACCGCTTAACGCGCGGGTGAAGTCATCACCGGGAATGAAGTAGCTGGCTTCGATCAGAATCTCCCGGGCGGAATGGCGGCCAAGCAACCGGGCCAGTTGTGTTCCCATCATTCGCTGAGAAGAGCCGTGCGCTTTTTCCGGACTGTCGAATAGCAACGCCGCCGGGGCGCGGACCCGTCTTGCCCATACGGCCTGCAGGGCGCGTTCGGATAACGCGGTATCGTCCCGATGCCGGGAGCGTTGTTCCTTATCCAGCTTCGTCCACAATGCTTCCGCGTCATCGCTGGAACGGCGCAGGAACTGCCTCAGGTTCACCGACAAAGCGCTATGCCAATATCGATCAAAGGCGTCCTGCGTGTCGGCGGCGATCGGGCCATCGGCGTAAATATCCAGGTCCCGGAAGTTGGTGACCGCATTGACACCAAAGTAGTGTTCGGAGATGTTCCGCCCTCCGACAATGGCGGCCTCACCATCAACGATCCAGGCTTTGTTATGCATGCGGCGGTTGAGCTTAGGTGCCCGATAAAGCCAGCGCAGCAGATTAAGGCCGCGACCTCGTAACGGATTGAACAGACGAACTTCCACATTGGGATGAGCGTTCAAGGTCGCCCAAATCCGGTCCCGACCCAACTGATTGATATGATCCAGCAGCAAACGCACCCGCACACCACGGCGTGCCGCCTCGAGTACGCACCATATCAACCGACGTCCGACCTGATCGTTGTCCCAGATGTAATACTGCAGATCCAGAGAACGCCTGGCGGCCCGGGCTGTCGCCATACGCAGCAAGAACGCTTCGCCGGCTTCGGCAACCAACGCGAAGTCGGAATCGACGCCGGCTCCCGGCACCAGGGACGACCGCGATCTGGATCTGGTGGTATCGGACAAAAGACCTCTTCCGTGCCTGGTTATTCCCTCAACGTTGTTTAAGGTTGTCACGGATTTCCCGCAGCAACAAGATATCCTCCGGGATCGGCGGCGGCGCGGCGGCCTCCTCTGCTTTTTCCTCCTCACGCTTGAGCCTGTTAATGGCGCGCACCAGGAAGAACACCGCCCAGGCAACGATCAGAAAACTGATGACATTATTGAAGAACACCCCATAGTTGATCGTCACGGCGCCGGCGGCTTGAGCCTCGGCCAAGGTGGTGAACTCACCGGCACCGCGCAGAACCACGAACAAATTGGCGAAGTCCACCCCGCCCAGCAGCAACCCGATGGGTGGCATGATGACGTCGGCGACCAGGCTCTTCACGATGGTGGCGAACGCCCCACCGATGATGATACCCACCGCCATATCGACCATGTTTCCCTTTATCGCGAATTCACGAAATTCCTTGATCATACCCATGGGCCTTCTCCCCAGGTGGTTGGTTTCCGCGCGCACCATGCGTGAACGGATGATTCGATAATACTCACAAACCCCAAGACCACCGCTATGAAAATAATGGCTTTTGACGACCACCAATGAGATGGTGCCCCAGGCTCTTTCCGAAACTTTTCTCTCCATCGGCGTAACATAAAGCGAATTCGGGCATCCAATTCTTCAGGCAGCTTCCACAAGCAGGAGGAACAGGTCATGCGGGTCATCGCCGCGCTTCTAATTTCCCTGATCACGGGCTCCGCCCTGGCGGCACAAGCCACGGCGGTGTTCGCTGGCGGATGTTTCTGGTGCACCGAGTCGGACTTCGAGAAACTCGACGGTGTCAGCGAGGCCATCAGCGGCTACGCCGGCGGTGACGAGGCCGACCCCACCTATGAGGAAGTCTCCAGCGGTGCCACCGGCCACACCGAATCGGTGAAAGTGATCTATGATCCGGACAAGATCAGCTACGCTCAGTTGCTGGACTGGTTCTGGCGCCATCTGGACCCCACCGACGCCGACGGTCAATTTGTCGATCGCGGCCGCCAGTACCGGGGTGCCATTTTCTTTGAGACGCCGGAACAGGAAAAACAGGCACGGACCTCCAAGGCGGCACTGGAAAAAAGTGGCCGGTTCGAGAAGCCCATCGTTACCGAAATCACCCCATTAAAGGCGTTCTATCCCGCCGAGGAATACCATCAGAATTATTATAAGCGCAATCCGTTACGGTATAAGTTCTATCGCTACAACTCCGGCCGGGACCAGTTTCTTGAAAAGCACTGGGATGATCCGGATCACCTGCCCGGCGGCAAGAAAGAAAACACCGAAGCCCCGATGAGCTGGCGGGGTCCCGAACATTTCAACAAGCCCGATGAAGCTACTCTGCGGACCCGGCTATCCCCCTTGAGCTTTCAGGTGACCCAGGAAGACGATACCGAACCGGCCTTCAAAAACACCTATTGGGACAACAAGCAGCAAGGTATCTATGTGGATGTGGTCAGTGGTGAGCCGCTTTTTTCATCCACGGACAAATATAAATCCGGTACCGGTTGGCCCAGCTTCACCAAACCGATTACCCCCGATGCGGTGACCACCCGTGAAGACAGTACTTTGTGGATGGTTCGCACCGAGGTCCGTAGCAGTTACGCCGATTCTCACCTGGGGCATGTCTTCAAGGACGGCCCGCAACCCACCGGGGAGCGCTGGTGCATGAACTCCGCCGCCATGCGTTTCATCGCCAAGGAAGACATGGCCGACGCCGGCTACGGTCAGTACCTGACATTGTTTGAGTAGCGTTGTTTGAGTAGCGCCCACCCGGCGATGGCGGCCATCGCCGGAAGCCAAACCGGTTAACGCAATCACGGGGTATCATAAAACCATAATCTGTTGGTTATCCCCCGGTCATGTTCCGTTTTCACCCTCGTTACGCCGGCCCGGACTTTCCGGCCTTTCTTCTTACGACGACGAGGGTGTCATGTCTGTTTCTTCAAAAATGTTCTGGCTGGGTATCATCTCCAGCGGTGCCCTGCTTACCGGCTGCGGCGGCGATAGCAATAACGATCCCCCCCTGGTGGATATTCGCCTGATGGAGACCACCGATATCCACGCCAATGTGATGGACTATAACTACTATGGCGATGCCGCCGACCCCAAGGTGGGACTGGTGCGTACCGCCACACTGATCAAGCAGGCCCGCGCCGCCCTCAACTTCCCCGACAACAGCTTCCTGGTGGACAACGGCGATCTTATCCAAGGCAGCCCGATGGGCGATTGGCGTCATGCTGAAGGGCTCAACGCCGGAGAAGTGCATCCCGTCTACAAAGCCATGAACGAGCTCGGTTATGACGTGGCCAACTACGGCAACCATGAGTTCAACTATGGTCTGGAATTCCTGGCCGAAAGCGTCAACGACGCCGGCTTCCCGTACATTAGTGCGAACGTCTTCGTGGACGATGAAGATGACAATCCGGACAACGATCAGTTGTACTTCGAGCCCTATCAACTGGTAACCAAGTCCGTCCGTGATCGTGACGGCAACAGCCACGACATCACCGTCGGCTTCATCGGCTTCCTGCCGCCGCAGATCATGCAATGGGACAAAGCCAATCTGGAAGGCGAGGTGATCACCAAGGACATCAAGGCCATGGCCGAACGCTATGTGCCGCAAATGAAGGCGGAGGGCGCGGATGTCATCGTCGCCATTCCCCATTCCGGCATCAGCACCACCGCCTATTCCGAAGCGGATAAAGCGGAGAACAGCAGCTGGTATCTGGCGGACGTGGAAGGCATCGACGCCATCATGTTCGGGCACAGCCACTTGCTGTTCCCGTCCGACAGTTTCTCCGAAACCCCCAACGTGGATGTCGACAAAGGCACTATCAAAGGGGTGCCAGCGGTCATGCCCGGCTACTGGGGCAGCCATCTGGGTGTCATCGATATGACCCTGTCCTACGATACCGGAGCGGATCAGTGGTCCATCACCGGCTCCCAGGTGCAGGCCCAGCCGATCTTCGCCGACGATGCCCCCGCGGTGGAAGCCGACGCGGCTCTGGTGGCCAAGCTGGCCGGGGATCACCAAGCCACCGTCGACTACATGAACCAGCCCATCGGTGAATCCACCGACGACATCTACAGCTTCCTGGCGGTGGTGAAAGACGATCCGTCCATTCAGATCGTAGCCGATGCCCAGAAGGCCTACGTGGAGAATCTGATTGAAGGCGACGTCAATCTGCAGGATCTGCCGGTACTGTCCGCCGCCGCGCCATTCAAGGCCTGCAACCGGGAAGGGATCTGCGCCGATGAAAGCGCCTTCACCGTGGTGCCCAAAGGCGAACTGAAAGTAAAAAACGCCGCCGACCTGTATCTGTATCCGAATACACTGATGGCGGTGAGAGCCAACGGCGCCGAGCTGACTCAATGGCTGGAATGCTCCGCTTCCCAGTTTTTCCAGATCGACACCAGCACCAGTGCCCCTCAGGAATTGGTGAATTACAGCGGCTTCCCCACCTATAACTTCGACGTTATCGATGGTCTCACCTACCAGATCGACGTTACCCAGCCAGCGCGCTATGACGGCGACTGCGTCCAGGTCGGTGACGGCCAGCGCATCGTCAATCTGGCCTATCAGGGCAACCCGGTAGCGGACGACGATGAGTTCCTGATCGCCACCAACAATTACCGCGCTGGCGGCGGCAAGTTCGCGGGCACCGGTGGCGACCACATCGTCATTGAGTCACCGGATGAGAACCGCGCGGTCCTGGCGGACTACATCCGGGAAAACAGCCCGGTCACCCCCACCGCCGATGGCAACTGGTCGTTCGCGCCGGTTGACGCTGCCACCGATCTGACCATCGTGTTCCGAGTGCCCAATACCGACCGGGCCCGGAACTTCGTTGCCGAAAAAGCGCCGGAAGCGGTATTCCTGGAGACCAACGACAACAACGAAGCGGTGTACGAACTGGACCTGCAACCCTGACCCTGACCCGGCGAGCTCACAACGGGATCGTCACCTCTTCCCGCTCCAACACCCGGTTTACCGCCGGGCGTTGGAGCATGCACCGGGTGTGTTCGATCCACGCCGTATGCTCGCTCATATCCAGCCCCACCAGACTGCCCCACCTGAACAGCACCAACAGAAACGAATCCACCACACTGTACTGGTCACCCAGCGCCCAGGGCCCTGGTTGTGCCAAGCGCTCGGTCACATCCTGATTGGCCCGGGCCACCACCTTCAGACCCTGTTCCCTCAGAGCCGGGGCGTCATCCGGATCGGCACTGAACCGATGCGGACGCCATATAAGGCCGTAGCCGGTACCGTGCATCCAGCCGGCCAACCACGCCAGCCATTCCTGAGCACGGCCGCGCTGCAGAGCAGTCGGCGGCAACAGGGCCGGCGTGTCATGGCTTTCCGCCAGAAAGGTCAGGATCGCCGGCAGTTCGGTGAGCACGCCCGCTTCGCCCGGAATGGCCAGAGCCGGCACCCGCCCCTTGGGGTTGATGGCCAGGTAATCCGGCTTGGAAGTATCGCCGTCGTGGATCCGCAGGGGCATCAACCTGGTCGGCACACCCAGTTCCTCCAATACGATATGCACTGCCATGGAACAGGCACCGGATGAATAATACAACTGATAGCTCATGGCTCGACTCCTTGAACGGGAGTGTCAGCCTAGAAGCCCGTCCTGAACCCGACAAACGATACTTTGTAGGGTCTGGGCATTAGTGATATTAATGTCACCTATGGATAGAAACTCGCTTCCGCCCCTGCAAACGCTGGTGGCTTTCGAGGCCAGCGTCCGGCTGCGCAGCTTCACTCTGGCCGCACAGGAACTGTCGCTGACCCAGGGCGCGGTCAGCCAGCACATTCGTTCCCTTGAGCAGCGTCTGGGACGGCAGTTGTTCGAACGACAACGTCAGGGTGTTGCCCCCACCAGGGAAGCCCAACATCTGGCCTTGCAGGTGCGCCAGGGCCTGGGTGTGCTGGGGCGGGCTTTCAAGACACCCCGTCGTCGGCACCGCACCACCACCTTGCGTTTGAGCACCTTGCCAAGCATCGCGCAGCGCTGGCTGTTACCGCGTCTGGCGGATTTCCATCAGCGCTTTCCCGACATCCGCGTGGAGGTCACCACCGCCGTCGATCTGGTCAAGCTGGGCAGCGACGCGGACAGCGACGTGGCACTGCGCTACGGCCCCGGAGGCTGGCCCGGCCTGCAATCGGAGGTGTTGTCTTCGGAGTGGGTATACCCGGTAGCCAGTCCGGATTATCGCGACGGCAAACTACCCCGTCGGCGGGCGGACCTGGCCCATTGCGCTTTACTACGTCACGCGGCACAACCCTGGGCGTTATGGCTCCAGGCCACGGGCCTGGCACTGACCAACAGCGATCACGGCCCGCTCTTTCCCAACCTGACCAGCCTGCTGGCAGCGGCGGAGAACGGTGAAGGCATCGCACTGGCACGGCACCATCTGGTGCGTGATGCGCTCGAAGCAGGCCGTCTGGTCCGATTGTGGAAGACCCAGGTAGCCGACGTACATCGCTATTATCTGGTCTGGACCCACCAGGCCGATAAGGACGAAGCCATCGGCACATTACGTCACTGGTTGAAAACCGCCTTTACCCTTTAAATCGATCGCGCCGGCTGTGGCGCCTTCAATCGCGGCCGGTTGAAGGCGATCGCCAGCAGCGCCGCCAGCCCCAGCGCCCAACAATAATGAATGGCCCCGATCAATGACAACGGCGACAAAGAGGCGATGGAGCAGGCCAGAAGAACCTGGGCGCCGTAAGGAATCAGCCCCTGTACCACGCAGGAAAAGATATCCATCACACTGGCCGAACGCCTCGGATCGACGCCATACTCCGAAGCGATCTCCTTGGCCATTTCACCACACAGTACGATCGATACCGTGTTGTTGGCGACAAACAGATTGGCGGTGACCACCAGCAGCGCGATACCGATCTCACCGGCGCGCTGACTGGACAGCTTCAGCCAGCGGGTCAACGAATGAATACGTTCGATCAGCCAGCGCGTGCCACCCTGATCATTCATCAGTTGCGACAATCCACCGATCAGCATCGATAACAGCATGATTTCGAACATGGATTCGAAGCCCTGGTAGATCGCCGCGTTGACGTCGACCAGACCGTATTCCGGACTCAATATCGCACCGGTGAGCCCGGCGGTAACGATACCGATCACCAACACCACCAGTACATTCAACCCGGACAACGCCAGAGCGAACACCAGCAGGTAGGGCATGACCCGCCAGTAGGACACGGATTCGGACGGCACCGTGTGTTCACCTTCCCCCAGCAATGCCAACAGCACCACCGTCGCCAACGCCGCCGGCAGCGCTATCCAGACATTCACCCGGAATTTGTCTTTGAGGGAGACGCCCTGACTGCGAGTGGCGGCGATGGTGGTGTCCGAGATCATCGACAGGTTGTCGCCCAACATGGCGCCACCAACCACGGCCCCCAACGACAAGGGCAACGACAATGAGGTGGCCTCGGCGAACCCCACCGCGATCGGCGCGGTGGCCGCAATGGTGCCCATTGAGGTCCCCATGGCGGTAGCGATAAAAGCGGAGATCAGGAACAGGGCCGGCAGCACCCAACTGGCCGGCATGATCTGCAACCCGAATTGCACGGTGGCATCAACGCTGCCGATGCTCTTGCTGACGCTGGCGAAGGCACCGGCCAACAGGAATACCAGGCACATGAGAATGATATTCGGATGGCCGACACCCACCAGCAGCCGTTCGACGCTGTGATGGAAAGACTGCCGTGCCAACAGGAATGACAACACAATGGCGACAACCGCCACCACCGGCGCCTTGATTTGATAGAACGCGAACTCCGCCCCCACGGCACTGAAATAAAGCCCGCTACCGAGAAAGACGACAAGAAAAAACAGTAACGGGATCAGCGCCCATGCCCGGGCGGGAGTTTGCGTCATAATGGCCGGCCTGTCGGTCCAGGAAGTCTGACCGTCCAGTGTAGGGGGAAACCCGGAATGCCGAAACCGGCTCTTAGCCCATGAACAGCGCTGCCGGAGGCACACAGAGTCCGCGACCCAACAGACCGGCTCGGCCGTCACCGCCCACCATGGCGATGGCCACCCTGGGCAAATCCGTGTCAGCCGTGACCCGATGACGCGCGAGCCCGATCGGCAAATGCAAATCCTCGAATAGAGGATGCGCTCCGACCAGCCAGTCCCCTGACGCCGCCGCCGGATCTGGCCACCATGGCGCCAGTGCCTCGGCCACTCCGGAACAACGCCCCCACGCCTGGGCTCCCAGCCCGAAAGCATCAATCACGCCACTGTCACCAACCATGGGGCTGGCCGGCACAACGGAGGCTGATATTCGGGGGCCTTCGGGTACCGGCGCGGTATGAGTGCGCCAAAGTGCCGGTTCGTCGGCGATCCGGATCCCCACCCGGCGGCCATTACCGGTCAGCGCCAACACCAGACTGGAGCCGGTTTCCCCGGCGGCGGCGGCCAGCATCAGATGACAGGCGCCCATCCATAAAGTGAGAAAAAACAGCGGCGTATTTCTTAAACACTCACGAACCTCCTCTGGCAAGGTCGATGGCATCGCTGCGCACAGAGCTTGATTGGCGTGGGTAGTCTGGGCGTGCAGATCGTCACCCGCTTCAAGTCCCAGACGGGCCAGCGGCAGCAGCGCGATCGGCCGGGTCGCCAGCACCTTTCGCAGCGCCGGAGCCAGGACCTGGTCGCGCCAGCGCAGCCGCTCCAGAATCGCCGGATCCCGGCTGCCAAAGCGGATCTGCGGCCCGCTTCCGCTACCCAGCAAAGACCAGCAACGGTGCCCGGGCTCCACGGCGTCACTGATTTCCACCAACGCCGTCGATGGCGAGATCACCGCTGCAAGCGGTGTGACCACCGAGAAGTCCTGAGCCGGTAGCAATCTCACCCGGCCCGCGCTGATCAACCGCTCGGCTTCCTCCTCGTTTCGCGCCCAACCTTCGTACAGACAGCACAGAACCGCGGAAGACAGGATCGGCGGGCTGGGGTCCCGCGGGTCTTCGAACGGCGGGCCGGCGTGCAGCAAGGTCCGCTCCGGTAATGGCAACACTCGCCGTGCTTCCGCCACGCCAGACCACTGCGGCCGGACCTGCCGGACCTTCGACAGCGCCGCCCGATTGGCGCTCTCCACGGCATCCATCCCGACCCTCCGGTCGGATGCCATTCAAGCCACCTCCGGTATCGGCAGAATCGACGCGGTGGCATCAAAACGCCGGCCCTCCCGCAGGCAAAATACGGGCTGCAACATACGCTCGGCAATCACCTCCGTGCCTTCATTATCGCGCATCAACCAACGGCCGCTCTCATCGGACAGCACACTGATATCCGCCACCCGACCAGCGCCGAGAGAGCCGATCTCATCGCTCATGTCCACCATGCGCGCCGCGTTCACCGTCACCATTGGAATCACCTGCTCCAGACTCAGGCCCAATGCGATCATGCTGGTCATCGCCGACACCAGGCTGAATCGGGAGGTGCCCTTGAACATGTGCTCCTCATCCGGATGCTCATGCTCCTCGGGAGTACCCGCCGGCGCCGGAACCGAAGTGTTATAGCCATGCATATCGGAACCAAGCGTATGCGGAACGATGCCCGCGCTCAGCACTTTCTCCGCCATCTTGAAACTGAAGTGGGAACCGTGCCCGACATCCACCTTGAGCCCTCGCTCGATGGCATCCCGTACCAGCGGGTGCACGTCTCCATTCACTTCCACGAACCCGCCGGGGTGGCGGCTGAATGGATGAGCCAGCACATCACGCGGTTTAAGCAGATCCACCACCTGGGTAAAGATGGAGTCCGGGTCCACATCCATACCGCCCTCCTCGGGCTCCGGCCAAAGCTGACCGAAATGAATGTAGACCGGCAGCCCTGTCTGCTCGCCGATGGCGGCGGCCTTTTGCATCACCTCCGTTCCCCAACGCGCGAAGCCACCCAGCTCGGCGTGGGCCTTGATACCCTTCACCACATCAGCATTGGCTTTGGCCGCCTTGACGGTGGCGGCAATGTCGGCGCAATCGGGCCGGTACAACTGTGGATAGAAATGGCCTTCCAGCCCTCCCACCAGATAGGCGGAAATAAAGGACAACACCCGGCTGTGGGAAGGCTCGATCACATGCTTGCGAAAGCCTGGCAGCGTCATACAACTGGCACCACCCTGATCGACCAGAGTGGTGACGCCAGAATGCACACCGCAAAGATCCGCATTCAGTCCAAAGCGTCCGGTAACATACTGATAGACATGGCTGTGAGTATCGATCAAACCGGGCAGTACCAGTCGCCCGGTACAGTCGATTCTTTCCACATCACCGGGCACATCGCTGCCCTGTAAACGGCCCACGGCCGCGATACGCCCGTCGCGCACAAGAACGTCACAAACCTCATCAATGTCGTTGGCGGGATCGATTACACGACCGCTGTGCAGTAGTAATGCTTGCATGAAGACCTTCCGGGTAAACGTTACTGATGCCGACCCGGTAGCAATACACATGCCAATCCATTGCTTTTACTTTGTTCCGAGATCACTAATTCATTGTTATTCATGGGCTTACGATCCTCAATATTTATGTGGTATACCATTTAAATAAAGAAATAACAGATTCGTTTCAGACCCCTTCAGTGGGCCCGGCACCAACTCGGACCAGGGAATGTGCACCGACGGTGCGCGTTGCTTTGAAGAAGCGTCATTTTTTATCGCCATATAAATGGTATGCCACATACTGCCGCATTGTGGTGCGCAAGCCCATTTTCGGGACTGTCTCAGGCACTCTCCCAACATTATTCATGTGGCATACCACCTTTGTGTATACAAAATATAGTTAATAAAATCATAGGGTTAAACTCATAAGAT
Source organism: Alloalcanivorax dieselolei B5 (assembly GCF_000300005.1). Taxonomy (NCBI): domain Bacteria; kingdom Pseudomonadati; phylum Pseudomonadota; class Gammaproteobacteria; order Oceanospirillales; family Alcanivoracaceae; genus Alloalcanivorax; species Alloalcanivorax dieselolei. Next base: position 4,878,751 of record NC_018691.1, read on the forward strand.
CCCATCTTTACAGAGGATGGCACAGGACTTGCTGCCTCCTTTCCAGCATGCCAGCCACGGCTGGAACCCACATCATCATAGTGATAAATCCAATTGTATTTCAGGAGCGCTTTATGTCGATCAAACCGTTGTATGCGATGCTGCTCGGGGGAGCACTATTGGCATCTCAGGCGCAGGCCGATGACACCATCAAGATCGGTGTTTCACAGCCGTTAACCGGATCCGTGGCCGCTTCCGGGACCTACGTCACCAACGGCGCACGCCTGGCCGTGGAATACATCAACGGTGAAGGCGGCGTACTGGGCAAACCTCTGGAACTGATTGTTGAAGACAACAAATCCAATCCCAGAGAGGCGGTGAATACGGCGGAGAAACTGATCCTGCGCGATAAAGTGCCGGTCATGATGGGAGCCTGGGGTTCCACCTTCACCCTGGCGACGATGCCGAAGCTGGAGGAGTACGGCGTTCCCATGGTGGTGGAGACCGCTTCTTCGTCCAAGGTCACCACCGCTGGTAACCCCTGGGTTTTTCGTATCAGCCCGACCTCGATGATGGAGGCCCAGGCGTTCGCCAAACAGCTTTCCTCATTCACCCCCGCTATCAAGAAAGTGGATTTTCTGTCAGTGAACAACGACTGGGGGTTGGGCGCGGCCGGTGCCTTCAAAGAGGTACTGGAGAGCAAGGGGATTGAAGTAGGCCGCTCCGAAATCATCGCTCCGGATGCCACTGATTTGTCCGCGCAGCTGGCTGCCATCAAGAACAGCGGCAGCGACACCATTATCGTTACGTCAGGTGTGGAACAGCTGACTCTGGCGATTCGCCAGGCCGCCGAGCAAGGCATAAAACAAAGGCTGATCACCACCGGGGGCTCGTTTCCCGAACCTCTGGTGAAGAACCCGGGGCCCAAGGGATACGTCAGCACGCACCTGCTGTTCTTCTCACCCTGGACCGCGGATCAGGCTCTTCATCCGGAAATCGCCAGGACTTACATGGATGCCTGGGAAGCAAAGGGTTACCCGTTCCCGGGCCTGACCGAAGGCTTTCGCGGCTATGACGCCATTCTTACCATCGCGGAAGCCATTCGTGTGGCCGGCAAAGCCGAACCGGAGGCCATTCGTGAAGCGCTTTGGAAGGTCAAGCTGGCCGGCGTGAACGGCGACATCGCCTTCCACAAGGAAGGCCCTGAAGGCCGGGAAAGCGGCCAGAACACGCCCAATATCTACATCATTCAATTGCAAGACGGCGACGTTTCAGCGCTGTAACGGCACCCCCATCCCCTTTGCGCCGCGCAACGGGGATTGGGAGTCAGGGAGATTATTTTGGACCAGTTCCTCCAGCACCTCGTCAACGGCACGGTGCTCGGTGCCACCTATGCCCTGCTTGGCATCGGGCTCACGCTGATCTTCGGCATCATGAAAGTCGTGAACTTCGCCCATGGCGAGTTATACGCCTTCGGTGCCTATGTGGCCTACGCTCTGGTATCGCTGCTGCAGATGGATTATTTCGTGGCGCTTGTTCTGGCGGCGGGCCTGGGTCTGCTGTTGGGCGCGGCCATCGAATTCCTGCTGCTACGGCGTTGCCGTCTGGAGAACGTCGACGAAGTCATGCTGATCATGATTGGTGTCATGATCATTATGCAGAATGCCGAACTGCTGGCCTGGGGCGGGGTCGCCAAGGTGGTTCCCACGCCATTCCCGCAAGAGTCCATCATTGTCGGCGGCATTTACCTGTCACCAACACGATTGTTCGTTCTTGGCGCGGCCATCGTGCTGCTGTTGGCCTTCTATCTGGTGATTGAACGTTCCCGGTTGGGGCTGGCAATGCGATCCACCTTTCAGGATGAAGACGCGGCTCGTATCGTCGGCGTCAACGTGGGCCGGATCTACACGCTCACATTCGGTCTTGGATCGTCGCTTGCGGCAATCACCGGGGCACTGTTGGCGCCGGTTTTTGTAGTCACACCGACGATGGGAGACCTGGCCAGCCTGAAGGCCTTCGCCATCGTTATTCTTGGCGGTCTGGGCAACATACGTGGGGCTGCCCTCGGCGGCTTCGCTCTGGCACTGATTGAAGAGTTCGGGGCGGCTTACATTTCCACCGCTTATCGCGACGCGATCGGTTTCCTGGTGATTCTGGCCGTTATGGTTGCCCGCCCACAGGGGTTGTTCGCGGCCAAGGAAAGGGTGGGTTGATCATGCGGGGATTATCTTTTCTTATCATCGTGGTCGCACTGGCCTTGCTGCCGGTGCTGTGCCCCGATCCCTATTTGCTGTCAGTGGTGGCCGCCGCCGGAATCATGATCATCGCCGCCATCAGTCTGAACCTGTTGCTCGGCTTTACCGGCCAGCTCAGTCTCGGACATGCCGCTTTTTTTGGCATCGGCGCCTATACCAGTGCGTTGCTGTCCCTGGGCTTCGACGTCGATCTGGGCTTCTCATCGCCTCTGGTGGTGGAACCCAAACCGGTATGGGTGGCTTTTATCGGCGGCATCGTCATGGCGTCACTGTTTGGATGGCTGTTGGGCAAGGTCGCTTTTCGCGTACGCGGTGCCTACTTCGTGATCGTGACCATCAGTTTTGCTCAGGTCATGCGCATGGTGGCGTTGAACTGGGTGGATCTGACCGAAGGCCCCATGGCTCTGGTTTCCATTCCACCACTGAATCTCTGGGTTCCCGGCGAAGGCGTTGTCCGCCTGGTTAGCAAAGCATCAACGTACTGGCTGGTACTGGCCGCCGGTGTGCTGGCCTACGTGATCGTGGCCAATCTGGTGCGCAGCCGTATCGGCCGTGCCGCCATCGCGTTACGGGAAAACGAGGTACTGGCGAAGTCCATCGGTATTCCGGTGACCCGGTGCCTGATTGTCTTTTCGGTTCTCTCCGCCGGCATCGCTGGTGCCGCCGGCGGTCTCTACGCCCATACCGTGCGAATCATCGACCCGGACGTTTTCCTGTTCATCTACACCATCACCATGGTGATCATGGTGATCGCCGGCGGCAAAGGCACCCTGGCGGGTCCGGTGGTAGGTGGATTGATTTTCGGGCTGTTACCGGAAGTGCTCAGAGGGGTGGTGGCACCGGAAGTGCAATGGATAATCTACGGTGCCCTGATGATTCTGATTCTTCTGTTCATGCCCAAAGGCATCGTTCCCGCCTTCGGCGGATTATTGAAGCGCCGCAAGATTTCCGTGCGCCGTCGCCCCTCCGCCACCCAAGGAGCCAGCTCATGACTGTATCCGCGGCAGCACAGCCGGACACGTTGTTGTCCTTGTCCGGCATCAGCCTGCGCATTGCTGGCCTGCAGATTCTCAGCGACGTGGACCTCCGGGTGGAGCCCGGCCGGATCGTCAGTCTGATCGGTCCCAATGGTGCCGGCAAAACCACGGCGTTCAATATTATCTCCGGCTATATGCGTCCCAGTGCCGGTTCAGTGCATTTTCTCGGGCAAGACATTACCGGCAAGCAACCCCATGAGATAGCCGAACTGGGTTTGGTTCGCAGTTTCCAGAGGACCAATATCTTCGGTAACTGCACCGTGTTCGAAAACCTGCTTACCGCTTTCCACATGCAAGGCCGTAGCGGGCTCTTCGGCGCCATATTCAGGCTGCCCGCCTTCCAGCGGGAGGAGCAGGCGCTGAAGACACGTACACGGGAGATGCTTGGTTTTCTGGAACTGGAGCATCGCGCTGATGATCTTGCTGCCAATCTGTCCTATGGCGAACAACGTCTGCTCGGCGTCGGCATCGCCCTGGCGGCCCGCCCCAAACTGCTGTTGCTGGATGAACCCGCCGCGGGGTTGAACCCATCGGAAACCGAAGACTTCAAGCAGATGGTGCGGCGGGTGGCCGACAGCGGCATCACCATTCTCCTGGTGGAACATGACATGCACATGGTGATGTCGATCTCTGATTACATCATGGTATTGAACCAGGGACACCGCATCGCCGACGGCGGCCCCGCCGACATTCAAAACGACCCGGAGGTGATTCGGGCTTATCTGGGATCAGGATTGCAACGTGCTAAAGCTTGATGACATTACCGTTCACTATGGCGCCACCGTGGCGGTGGATAAGGTGTCGCTGGAAGTTAATGCAGGTGAGTTCGTCACCCTCATTGGTTCCAACGGCGCCGGCAAGTCCAGCACGCTCAGGGCCATCAGCGGCCTGGAACCCGTGGTCTCCGGCACCATCACTTTTGAAGGAAAGCCCATTACCAACACCAGACCACAGCGCATTATCGAACATGGTATTGCCCATTGCCCGGAAGGGCGTCGCGTCTTTTCCCAGTTGAACGTGCGCGAAAACCTGGAGATGGGTGCTTATTGTCGCAGCGACCATGCCGACATCCGCGATGATCTGGAGTCCATGCTGGATCGTTTTCCGCGGCTACGGGAACGTATCGAACAACCCGCGGGTACCCTTTCCGGCGGAGAACAGCAAATGCTGGCCATCGCGCGGGCGCTGATGTCCCGCCCGCGACTGGTCATGTTCGACGAGCCGTCCCTGGGCCTGGCGCCCAACTTCGTTGAGCAGGTTTTCGAATTGACCGCCGAAATCCGCGCTGGCGGCACCACCGTGCTGATGGTGGAACAGAACGCCTACGCCGCGCTGGAGCTGTGTGATCGATCCTATCTTCTGGAGACCGGCCGAGTGGTACTGCAGGGCACCGCCCGGGAGATGCGGGATAACCCGGATATTCGCAAAGCTTATCTGGGCGGATGATACACCGGTGGTCAGCCCGCGCCGCCGGCGGCTAGACTGAATCGTTCTATCAGTCTGGAGATGACGGTATGCGGCAGGCTCTGTTGATCGTCGATGTGCAACCCTCCTTTTCACCGCCGGCCTGGCTATCCCGGACCATTGGCCTATTACTTGGCCACATGCCGACGGTAGCGACCGTGGAGTGTCATGACGAAGCCATTACGCCCTTTCAGGCGCAATTGGGTTGGCGACCGCCGGAACATGAGCGGAGTCTGATCGCGGCCGACCGACAGTTTGTTAAGTACGGCTACCGTCCCACCGACGAGGTACTGGATCATCTCCGCCAACTGTCTCCGGAAAGGGTTCTGGTGTGCGGCATCCAGACCGAGACCTGCGTACTCGCCGCCGGCTTCGCGCTGTTTGATCTGGGACTGCGCCCGACCCTGGTCACGGATTTGACCGTGGGCTCATCACTGGATCCCTCCGGCGCGCTCGGCATTCGGCTTTGGCGGCATCACTTCGGGCACACCACCACATTGGCGGAGGTACTCGCGACAAGCACCTGAAAGCGACCGTGCGGAGAATCCGGGGAAGGATCAGATATCCAGCACCAAATTGGCCGACTGGCTTGAAGAGCAGCAGATGATCATGGTGCCGCGGCGATCATGCTCTTCCGCCGAACATACCGTGTCCCGATGATCCGGGCGCCCTTCCAGCACTTTCACTTCGCAAGCCCCGCAAAGCCCTTGTTCACAGGAGTACATAACGTCGGCGCCGGCATCGCGCAGGGCGTCCAGAATGGTTTGCCCCGGAGCCACTTGCACCTGCGCACCGGAGCGCGCCAAGGTCACCTCGAACGCATCATTCGACGGGGCCGCCGCGGGGGCGGCCTGGAAGCGCTCCATATGGATGCGGCGCGCCGCGTTCAGCTCCTCTCCCAGTCGCTCCAGATGATCGAGCATACCCTGGGGGCCACAACAATAGATCTCGGTTTGCCTGGATACTTCCCTGACTACAGCGGCGAATTGCCCGGCGCTTTCCTCTGCAGAGGCGGCATAATGCACCGTGACGTCGCTGCGATCGCTCAACGCCTCCAGGAACAGTCCGTGTTTTTCAGAACGGCACCAGTAGTGCAGATGCACGGGCCGACCGCTGGCACGGACATGCTCGTACATGGAATAGATAGGGGTAATGCCGATCCCCCCCGCCAACAGCAACACCGGCGAGGTGCCCGGTGCCACTTCGAACTGGTTGCGAGGCGGGCTCAGATCAAACATCTGCCCTACCCGGGCGCTGTCGTGCAACCAGCGAGAGCCGCCCCGGCCGTGCTCTTCCCGCTTTACCGCGATAACGTAGCGCCGCTGCGAACACAGCGGTGTTATCAGTGAGTATTGCCGTAGCCCCCCACCCGGCAAGCCAATATCCACATGCGCACCGGCGGACACCGGCGGAAAAGCCGCTGGTGTAATCGCCTCGAATTCATAGAAGATGATCTCTTCAGCACCGTAGCGAATGGTATCCAAACGAACCGACAAGGTCCCAGTATCTTGAGAAACACGGGTATCAGACCGTGCCATACTGGACTCCCATCTTCTGCAGCCAGGAACGATACTTCATGCCGAGCAGGTCGGTACGGTGGTGGAGTTCCTGACGCAGATCGGTGGGGATGCGCTCCGGACGCTGCGTGTCGACAATGTCGCTGTCCTGCGCGTAAACCAGATCCTGGCGTTGACGCACTTCATCATCCGTCGGCATGGGGTTGAAGTTCATGGCGCAGCAAATCCGGACGATGCTTTCTGTCTCGCTCACCTGTTGAGCGGTCAGATAAGTGCAGAAGCGATCATTGGGGTTCCCTTCATGGGCACGGTCCGGATCCGTGATCAGGACGCGCTTTTTAAAATAAGCCACCAATGGACGCAAACATTTGTAGGCGTAGAAAGCGGTTACCGGCACATTACGCGGATCCCCATAAGGCTGGGTCACTTGCACTTCGGAAGAGGCCAGAGCACCGTTTTCCTCCCAGACGTCGTAAGCCCCGATCGGATCCGGATCATCCATCAGACCATTCACGCCCGCGTGCACGAAGGGAAAATGGGTGGGGTCAATAAAGTTTTCCACCGCCCTGTAGCCGGATTTGAAGCGATAGGGTCCACACACCACCTTCTTGTAGCTGTCATCATTCCACTCGGGGAAATCCGGAATATCGTGCTCCGGCTCCCCCAGGCTGGTCCAAATGAAGCCGTAGGCTTCCTGGACGTGATGACTGATGGCCTTGGCCTTTTTCATCGGTGTTTCCCCCGGGGAAGCAGGGATCAACCGGCACTGTGCCGTGCCATCGTAGTTCCAGCCATGATAGGGACACACGACCCGGTCACTGGCGATAAACCCTTTGGAAAGTCGCGCCCCCCGGTGGATGCACAGATCTTCCCAGACATGGGCCTGACCACCGGAATCACGCCAGATCACCAGATCCCGCTCGAACAGGGTGGAGGGTATCAGTTTGCCTTCCGTTACTTCGTCGGAAGCGGCCACCACGTGCCAATCATTCAACAACGCGGGCTCCAGGGTAAAGTCCTGCTGGTTGAGCTGTTCTCTGCAGTTCATCGGTATCTTCCTCGATTACAGCGGCCGGAATAGTACCTTTGAAAAGCAAGTTGTATGCCATCCTTTTGCCAGTCATCTCTGACCTTGCCAGACTTCTCCCGCATTAATCTAAGTCGATGATTTTCTTGGTTATATTAGATGGATATCGAACTCGTATGGCGGCCATGAAAGTGCGAGCCCGGAGACCAGGTGTGCCACGGGGCAAGGCATTTTTATGTGGTATGCCTCTCAATTGAGCATGACAGGACGATCGTTATCCGCCCCTTCTGACCTTTCTCCCGTCACTCGGTGAACCCTGGTTGACAAGCCGAAGGGCGCTGGTCTTTACTTCTTCTTATTCTCACCAGATATTTCTCCACATTTTTTATGGGCAATTCCTCTAAGACATCCAGGAAAGCGGCCGCCACTCAAGTGGCCACCGCGATCGAACGTTCCGCCCTGCTTGGCCGTCCGGGTTTCCTGATTCGCCGTTTGCACCAGATCCACTGCGGGCTGTTCCTGGACGAAACCCGGGAGCACAACATCACCCCGGTTCAATACAGCCTGATGACCACGTTAAGCACTCATGGAGAGATGGATCAGAATAGCTTGGCCCACGAAATCGGCCTGGAGCGCACCAGTGTGGCGGAGGTGATTCCCCGTTTGGAAGCCCGAGGCTTGCTTAAACGCCGACAGAGCGACGAAGACCGCCGCTTCAAGCTGGTAAAGCTAAGCCGTAAAGGGGTTTATTTGCTGAAGAAGATGGAGGCCGCCGTACAACGGGCCCACGATCGTACTATCGAGGCGATCCCGAAAGATCAGCGTGATGTCTTCATGTTGCAGTTGATCAGACTGGTGGAAGCCAACAACGAAAATGGCAGCGCGCCCTTCCGATTGAACAAGGACGGCGACGGATAACCGCGCCTTCGATACGGTATGCTACGAAGCCGCTGTAGGAGCTTGCCCTGCAAGCGAATTCCTGAAACGAGGCCCAATTCGCTTGCAGGGCAAGCTCCTACAGCGGCCTTGTAGCTACCTCCGAATCCCGCTTCCGACTTACTCCACCGTCACCGATTTCGCCAGATTGCGAGGCTGGTCCACATCGGTACCACGCAGTACCGCCACATGATAGCTGAGCAGTTGTAACGGCACGGTATAGACGATGGGAGCAATGATTTCCGGCACCGCCGGTAGATTCAGCACATGAATCCCCTCACCGTCCTTCACATGGGCGTTCTTGTCGGCGAACAGGTACAGCTCACCGCCGCGGGCGCGCACTTCCTGCAAGTTGGATTTCAGTTTCTCCAACAGTTCGTCGTTGGGCGCCACCGCCACCACCGGCATGTCTTTGTCCACCAACGCCAGAGGACCATGCTTCAGCTCACCGGCCGGGTAGGCTTCGGCATGGATGTAGGAAATCTCCTTTAGTTTGAGTGCCCCTTCCATGGCCACGGGGAACTGGACACCGCGTCCCAGAAACAGGGTGTGATGTTTTTCCACGAAGGCCCGGGAGAGCTGCTCGATCGGCTTGTCCAGAGAGGTGGCTTGTTCGATCAGGTTCGGCAATTGGCGCAGTTCGTTGAGAATACTCTCGATCTTCTCGTCCGCCATGCCTTTACGCCGGCCCAGTGCCATTACCAGCATCAACAAGGCGGTCAGCTGGGTGGTGAACGCCTTGGTGGAAGCCACACCGATTTCCGGACCGGCCTTGGTCAGGAACACCAATTCGGATTCGCGCACCAGAGAAGAGCCGTCCACGTTACAGATCGCCAGACGACCCACATAGTTGCTGGAGTCGGTATCACGCAAAGCCGCCAGGGTATCGGCGGTTTCCCCACTCTGGGAGATGGTGACGAACAGCGTGCCTTCCGGCACCACGTGCTGGCGATAACGGAATTCACTGGCCACTTCCACCTGGCAGGGGATGCCGGCGAGCGCTTCCAGCCAGTAACGAGCTACCATGCCGGCATGGTAGCTGGTACCGCAGGCAACGATCTGCACGGTACGCACCTGATCGAAAATCGCCGTCGCCCGCTCTCCAAAAGCGTCGCTCACGCTTTGCGGCGAGTCGATGCGGTCTTCCAGGGTGCGCTGGATGGCGGCCGGCTGCTCGAAGATTTCCTTCTGCATGTAATGGCGGTACTCGCCTTTTTCCGCATCCTCATGGGCGCCGTCCAGCTCATGCACTTCGCGGTTCACTTCATTGCCGTCCGCGTCGAAGATACGCACACCTTCGAGCGTCACGTCCACCATGTCCCCTTCACCCAGGAATACGAAGCGGTTGGTCACCGGCAACAGCGCCAGTTGATCGGATGCCACGTAGTTTTCATCGATACCCAAACCCACCACTAACGGAGAGCCGGAGCGGACCGCCACCAGACGATGGGGCTCCCGCGCATGGATCACGCCCAGGGCATAGGCGCCGCGCAGCCGTTTGACCACGCTCTGCAAGGCGCGGAACAGATCACCGGTTTCCGCCATGGCGCGATGGACCAGATGCACCACCACCTCGGTGTCGGTCTCGGAAGCAAACTGATAGCCTTCGCTTTCCAGTTCCTCGCGCAATTCCTGGAAGTTCTCGATGATGCCGTTATGTACCAGAGCCAGTTCCTCACCGGACAGGTGCGGGTGGGCATTTTTTTCCGATGGGCGACCATGAGTAGCCCAACGGGTGTGTGCGATACCGGTGAAGCCGGTGGCACCGGTTTCACGGACCGCCTGTTCCAAGCCGGCCACTTTTCCCTGGCGGCGCACGCGCTGCAGGCCCTGATCATTGATCAAGGCCACACCGGCACTGTCGTAACCCCGGTATTCCAGGCGTTTCAGGCCGGTGATCAAAATATTGCTGACGTTGCGCTGAGCCACAGCCCCGACGATTCCGCACATAACGGTCTTTCTCCTTGCTTCACTGATCCTGTTTTTTTACAGGACGCTGCCAATCCATAATGTTGCGCTGTTTACCACGCGCCACTGCCAGAGCGTTGTCTTCCACATCCCGGGTAATGGTGCTGCCCGCGCCGATGGTGGCATTCTCACCAATGGTGACCGGTGCGACCAGTGAAGAATTGGAACCGATGAAAGCGCCATCCTTCATGATCGTTTGGTATTTGTTAACGCCATCATAATTACAGGTGATGGTACCCGCGCCGACATTCACACCCTTGCCGATCCGGCTGTCGCCGATGTAGGTCAGGTGATTTACCTTCGACCCCTCGCCGATGGTCGCTTTCTTGGTCTCCACGAAATTGCCGACCTTCGCTTTGGCCGCCAGCTCCGTGCCTGGACGCAGACGGGCAAACGGCCCCACCTGGCAATGCTCGCCCACACGGGCACCGTCGATGACAGAGTTGGCGTCAACCACGGTGTGAGCGCCGAGATAGGCATCCCGAATCAAGCAATTGGGGCCGATACGCACGCCGGACTCGATGGTAACCTTGCCCTCCAGGACCACGTTGACGTCCATCATTACGTCACCGGCGACCTGCACATCGCCACGCACATCAAGACGGGCCGGATCCATCAGCGTGACGCCGGCGCGCATCAACGCTTCGGCCTGATTCCGTTGATAGAGCCGTTCCAGCCGTGCCAGTTGCACGCGATCATTGACGCCGTCCACTTCCCACGGAAAAGCGGGATGGGCGGCTTCCACCGTCATTCCCTTTTCCACCGCCATGGCGATCAGGTCGGTCAGGTAATACTCGCCCTGGGCGTTGTTGTTGGACAGCGCCGGCAGACTTTCCGCCAGAAACCCACGGGTACAGGCGAGGATACCGGTGTTGATCTCCGGGATGCGTTTTTCGTCTTCGCTGGCGTCTTTTTGCTCAACAATGCGCTGCACCTTACCGTCCTCACCACGAACAACACGCCCGTAGCCGGAAGGGTCATCCATGGTCAGAGTCATCAGTGCCAGGGTCTGCTCATTCACCCGGGCCACGAACTCCCGCAGGGTTTCCGGCCGGATCAGCGGAACGTCGCCGTAAAGGACCAGCACCACATCCTCTTCCAGATAAGGCAGTGCCTGGGCCACCGCGTGGCCGGTGCCGAGCTGTTCGGCCTGTTCCGCCCAGCGCAGGTTGCTCCCCCGCACCGCTTCGCGCACCTTCTCGCCACCGTGGCCATACACCACCACGGTATTCAGCGGGTCAAGCGCCGCCGCCGCGTCGATAACATGCTGCACCATCGGCCGCCCGGCAATGCCGTGAAGCACTTTGGGGAGGGCGGACTTCATGCGGGTTCCTTTACCCGCGGCAAGGATCACTACCGCTAGGTTCATGTCTGTTCCGGGCTCCATAACGGGGTCGAAAGGGTGTTTATCCTATCCCTCGACCATTGCAAATAAAAAAAGGGCGGCACAAGGCCACCCTTTTTTACATCTCTTTGAAAATGGTGCCAACACAGAGCGTTAGCGCTTCGCCATTTTCTTGATCTGCTCAATGGTCCGCAGGCGGGCGGAGGCCTCCGCCAGAACAGCGGCGGCACGCGTGTAATCCATATCCGAGCTCTTGCCTTCCAGCGCTTCCTTGGCTCGTTGTCTGGCTTGTTCCGCCTGGGCACCGTCCATATCCTGGGCGCGCTCGGCGGTGTCGGCCAGCACCGTCACCAGTTTCGGCTGGACTTCCAGGAAGCCACCGGATACGTAAAACACTTCTTCTTCACCGTTCTGCAGCTTCACTCGTACCGGACCTGGCTTGAGGCGGGTCAGCAACGGTGCGTGGCCGGGCAGAACACCCAGATCACCTTCGACACCAGCCGCTACCACCATCTCCACCAGACCGGAGAAGAGTTGCTTTTCGGCACTCACAATATCGCAATGCACGGTCATCGCCATTTCGGTTCCTCCCCGTGCAGGTTACTTGCCACCGCGTTTGTTGTAAGCCTCTACAACTTCATCGATGGACCCCTTCATGTAGAAGTCCTGCTCGGGGATATGGTCATAGTCGCCTTTCAGGATACCGGTAAAGGAGCGAATAGTATCCTTCAGGGACACATATTTACCCGGAGAACCGGTAAATACTTCCGCTACGAAGAACGGCTGAGACAGAAAGCGCTCGATCTTACGGGCCCGGGCCACGGTGAGCTTGTCTTCCTCGGACAGTTCGTCCATCCCGAGAATGGCAATGATGTCCTTGAGCTCCTTGTAGCGCTGCAGAACAGTCTGCACGCCACGGGCGGCTTCGTAGTGCTCGTGACCAATCACCAGCGGATCCAACTGACGGGAGGTGGAATCCAGCGGGTCGATCGCCGGGTAAATACCCTTGGAAGCGATGTCACGGCTAAGTACCACGGTGGCGTCCAAGTGGGCGAAGGTGGTGGCCGGAGACGGGTCGGTCAAGTCATCCGCGGGTACGTATACCGCCTGCACGGAGGTAATGGAGCCGGTCTTGGTGGAAGTGATCCGTTCCTGCAGAACGCCCATCTCTTCCGCCAGCGTCGGCTGGTAGCCCACCGCGGAGGGCATCCGGCCCAGCAGTGCGGACACCTCGGTACCGGCCAGGGTGTAACGGTAGATGTTGTCGACGAAGAACAACACGTCACGGCCTTCGTCCCGGAACTTCTCGGCCATGGTCAGACCGGTCAGCGCCACACGCAGACGGTTACCCGGCGGCTCGTTCATCTGACCGTAAACCAGGGATACTTTGTCGAGAACGTTGGAGTCCTTCATTTCGTGGTAGAAGTCGTTACCTTCACGGGTACGCTCCCCCACACCGGCGAACACGGAAAAACCGGAGTGCTCGATCGCGATGTTCCGGATCAACTCCATCATGTTCACGGTCTTGCCCACGCCGGCGCCACCGAACAGGCCGACCTTACCGCCTTTGGCGAAGGGGCAAACCAGGTCGATAACCTTGATACCGGTTTCCAGCAGTTCGTTGGTGGCTGCCTGATCCGCATAAGTAGGTGCTTTACGGTGAATGGGCATACGCTCCTCTTCACCGATCGGGCCGGCCTCGTCGATGGGGCGTCCCAGCACGTCCATGATCCGGCCCAGGGTCTTGGTGCCGACCGGAACCTGAATCGCTTCTCCGGTATCGGTCACGGGCAGACCCCGCTTCAGACCTTCGGTGGAGCCCATGGCGATGGAGCGCACCACACCGTCGCCCAACTGCTGTTGAACTTCCAGCGTGGTTTCGGTGCCGTCCACGGTAAGCGCGTCATACACCTTGGGTACATTATCGCGCGGAAATTCGACGTCGATCACAGCACCGATGATCTGAACAATACGACCGCTACTCATGCTTGCATCCTCTTAAACTTGCGTTTTTCGCCGCGTTTACCGGTATTGTCGCCAACCCGTCAGACCGCGGCGGCACCACCAACGATTTCGGAAATTTCCTGCGTAATGGCTGCCTGGCGCGCCTTGTTGTACACCAGTTGCAGATCACGAATGATGTCACCGGCGTTATCACTGGCCGCCTTCATCGCCACCATCCGCGCCGCCTGTTCGCAGGCATTGTTCTCTACCACACCCTGGTATACCTGGGACTCGATGAACCGCACCAGCAGCTCATCAAGCAGCTCCTTGGGCGCCGGCTCGTAGATGTAGTCCCAATGGCGTTTGAGCTCTTCATCCTCGCCCTGCTCCAGCGGCAGCAACTGGATCTGCTTGGCCTGCTGCGTCATGGTGTTCACGAATTCGTTGTACACAATGTACAGACGGTCGATCTCACCTGACTCATAGGCCTCCAGCATGACCTTGATGGAGCCCACCAGGTCGTCCAGGTGCGGCGTATCGCCAAGACCGTTGACGGTGGCTTGCACGTCACCGCCCATGCTCTTGAAGAAACTGATGCCCTTGGAACCCACCAGGCAATAGCTTACCTTGGCACCCTGCTCCTGCCATTCACGAGCGCCCTGCACCACATTCTTGAGCAGGTTCACGTTCAGGCCACCGCACAGACCCCGATCGGAAGTCACCACGATGTAGCCCACGCTCTTCACTTCCCGCTCTTGCAGGTAGGAGTGCCGGTATTCCAGATCAGCGTTGGCAAGATGCGCCACCACCTGACGAATGCGGGTGGCGTAGGGCTTGCTGGCAGCCATGCGGTCCTGCGCCTTGCGCATTTTGCTGGCCGCCACCATCTCCATCGCACGGGTGATCTTCTTCGTGCTCTGGACGCTAGAGATCTTGCCTTTGATCTCTTTACCGCTAGCCATAGGACTAATCCTTTTTTAGCGAATTACCAGGTTTGGGTGGCCTTGAACTGTTCGATGCCTTCTTTGATGCCGGCTTCGATTTCGTCGTTGTAATCACCCTTCTCGTTGATTTTATCCATCAACGCTTTCTGTTCGCTGTTCATGTAGTCCAGCAGAGCCGCTTCAAAGGCGCCGATTTTGTCGACTTCCATACCGTTCAGGTAACCTTCGTTGGCGGCGTACAGCACCACGCCCATTTCGGCGATTTGCATCGGGCTGTACTGGTTCTGTTTCATCAGCTCGGTAACCGCCTGACCATGCTCCAACTGCTCACGAGTAGAGTCATCCAGGTCGGAAGCGAACTGGGCGAAAGCCGCCAGTTCACGATACTGAGCCAGCGCCAGACGGATACCGCCGCCCAGCTTCTTGATGATCTTGGTCTGGGCCGCGCCACCCACACGGGATACGGACACACCCGCGTTCATCGCCGGACGAATACCGGAGTTGAACAGGTCGGTTTCCAGGAAGATCTGACCGTCGGTAATGGAGATCACGTTGGTCGGTACGAACGCGGAAACGTCACCACCCTGGGTTTCGATGATCGGCAGCGCGGTCAGGGAACCGGTTTTGCCTTTCACTTCACCGTTGGTGAACTGCTCAACGTATTCTTCGTTTACCTTGGCGGCGCGCTCCAGCAGACGGGAGTGCAGGTAGAACACGTCACCAGGATAAGCTTCACGACCCGGCGGACGACGCAGCAGCAGGGAAATCTGACGATAGGCCCAGGCTTGCTTGGTCAGGTCATCATAAACGATCAGTGCATCTTCACCGCGATCACGGAAGTACTCGCCCATGGTGCAACCGGCAAATGCCGCCAGGAACTGCATGGAGGCCGGATCGGAGGCGGAAGCCGCAACGATGATGGTGTTGTCCATGGCACCATGCTCTTCCAGCTTGCGCACCACGTTAGCAATGGTGGACTGCTTCTGGCCGATGGCGACGTAGACACACTTAATGCCGGAGTCTCTCTGGTTGATGATGGCATCAACCGCTACCGCCGTCTTACCGATCTGACGGTCACCGATGATCAGCTCACGCTGACCACGGCCGATCGGCACCATGGCGTCGATGGACTTGTAACCGGTCTGGACAGGCTCGTTCACCTCACGACGCCAGATAACGCCGGGCGCTACCTTTTCGACCGCGTCGGTCTGCTTGGCGTCGATCGGGCCTTTGCCGTCGATGGGGTTACCCAGGGCGTCTACTACACGACCCAGCAGTTCCGGGCCGGTGGGCACTTCCAGAATACGGCCGGTACAACGTACCTTTTGACCTTCGGCCAGACCCAGGTAATCACCCAGGACCACGGCACCGACAGAGTCCTGCTCAAGGTTAAGGGCCATGCCGTAGATGCCGCCTTCAAACTCGATCATCTCACCGAACATCACGTCGGCCAGACCATGAATGCGCACAATACCATCGGATACGGATACCACCGTACCTTCGTTGCGTGCCTCGGTGGAGGTATCAAGTTTTTCAATGCGGGACTTGATAATCTCGCTGATTTCGGACGGGTTGAGTTGCTGCATCTCTAGTCCCTCAAACTCAAGAGTTCAGTTGCTCTGCCAGACGGTTCAGTCGGCCACGCACACTGCCATCAATTACGGTATCACCGGCTCGAACCAGCACGCCGCCGATCAGGGCGGGGTCCACGGAAGTGCTGATTTTCACTTCGCCGCCGAGACGTCTTTTCAGAGCATCGACCAGTCGGCTGATATCGGCGTCTTCCATCTCGTAAGCGGAGATGAGTTCCACATCCGTGAACGCTTGCTGTTCGGCCAGCAGTTCGTGGAATAACGCCAAAATCAGCGGCAGAAGCGACAGGCGCTTGTAGCGCGCCAGTTGGGCAATGAAATTACGGCCGCTCTCGTCCAACACATCGCCGCAAACCTGGGCAAAAGCGTCGACTTTAGCGGCGTCGTCCAGTTGGGGCCGATCCAGAAAGGCGTGCATGGTGGCGTCCCGCGCCACAGCCGCCATCGTGGTCAGCATCTGTTCCCACTTGTCCAGGGCCCCTGCTTCCTTAGCGTACAAAAAAGCCGCTTTGGCGTAGGGGCGTGCGATGGTGGTCAATTCAGCCATGGGTTACCCGTTTACTCAGAGTTCAGCCGCCAACTGGTCCAGAAGCTGCTTGTGAGTGTCGCGGTTGATTTCGCCGCCGAGTACTTTCTCGGCACCGCTCAACGTCAGTGCGGACACTTCCTTACGCAGCTGCTCACGAGCCTGATTGACTTCCTGTTCAATCTCGGACTGGGCTTTGGCAATCAGACGCTCACCTTCGGTGCGGGCCTGATCTTTTGCCTCATCCACAATCTGATTTGCTCGGCGGTTGGCCTGCTCAATGATTTCGGCCGCTTTCTCTTTTGCTTCCTTGAGATTAGCCGTCGCTTTTTCCTGGGCCAATTCCAGATCACGCTCAGCGCGATCAGCGGCACTCAGGCCTTCGGCGATCTTCTGTTTTCGTTCTTCCAGCGCCCGCGAAATGGGCGGCCAGACGAACTTCATGCAGAAGGCGACGAACAGAGCGAACCAGATGGCCTGGCCGATCAGTGTCAGGTTGATATTCATTGCGCCTCCTTAAATCGGGTGCGGCAGCAATCGATTTAGGCCGCAAACATCAGATACATACCCAGTACCACAGCGATAATCGGCACGGCGTCCAACAGACCTGCGATGATGAACATGCGGGTTTGCAGCATCGGACCCAGCTCGGGTTGACGCGCAACGGATTCCAGGAACCGACCGCCCATCAGACCAAAGCCGATACCGGCGCCCAGTGCGGCCAGACCAGCCATGATGCCAGCAGCGAGAAGGTTGATATCTTCCATCATTACACTCCCGTTAAGTGCTTTTCAGTTAAGGTAAAAACAGTGCTTAGTGCTCTTCAGTCGCCATGCTCAGATAAACGATGGTCAACACCATGAAGATGAAGGCCTGCAGCGTGATAACCAGAATATGGAACACCGCCCAGGGCCAGGCACCCACCGCCTGCCAGGTACCCAGCATCGCGGCGGCAAGAATAAAGACGAACTCACCAGCGTACATGTTGCCGAACAGCCGCATGCCCAGAGAGACCGGTTTGGCCAGCAGGGATACCGTTTCCAATACCAGGTTGATCGGAATCAGAATCACCATGGCCAGCTTGTTCGGAGCGTTGAAGGGCTGCAGGGCCAATTCACCGATGAAACCACCGATGCCCTTCGACCTCAGGCTGTAGAAAATAATCAGGAAGAACACCGTGATCGACATGGACAGAGTGATGTTCGGGTCCGTGGTCGGCACGATCTTGAAGTAGGCTTGATGCGCGTCCCAACCGGCGAAGGTCACCATGACCCATTCGAAGGTCTTGGGAACAAAATCCACCGGAATCAGGTCCATCAGGTTCATCAGGAAGACCCAGCAGAAGATCACCAGGGACAGCGGGGCGATCAATTTGCTCTTGCCGTGGAACGAGTCACGCACCTGGGTGTCGATGAACCCGATGATGACTTCGACGAAGTTCATGAAGCCGGACGGTACGCCGGCGCTGGCTTTGCGGGCGCCCAGCCAGAACAGGAAACACATCAGAATGCCGAGACCGCCAGACCAGGCCAGCGAATCCACGTGGAACGCCATGAAGCCCATATCAACGGCTTCCTGGCCATTACAAGCGAAGGTCCAGGTGGATTCGGTCAGCGTTTGCTCATGACCATGGCAGGTACGTTCGTATCCGGCGGGCAATTGGCCATAGGTGAGGTTGCCCAAATGGTGCTTGATATACTCGCCGGTGGAGCTCGCTGCCATATCGATACCTACCTAGTCGTCAGTCTAGTCGTCTTGCCCGTCCCGCTCCGCTCCCAGGCGGCGATCCAGGCGCATCACCTGAATCCATCCGACAATCTGCGTCAGCAGAAACCCCAGAAGCAGGACCGTTACATTCCTGAACTCGCGCGAAAGCCGCACTTCGGCGAAGGTCAGCCCGAAGAGCGCGAGCATTATCAAAACTTTTCCGGCTTCGCCCCGAATGGCGGCACCCGCCATGCGATCGGGCTTGATGTTGCCCGGGTGAAGCCATACCTGGTAGCCACCCCAGGCGTATGCGATCAGGCTGATGGCCGAGCCCCAGGCTGCAAACAAGCCCGCGGTGGCATCCGCCAGCACCGTGCTCAGTATGGCGACAATCACCAAAGTGATGATTTGGGCGCGCATCAAGCCCCAGAACAGTGTTCTGCGGGCTCGTAAGTCGAAGCTGGTCACCGTGCTCCCGTGTTTGGCTACTGGTGAAAAAATCGATTCACCAGGCGAAGGTCGCGGGTACCCCCTGATCTTGGCGCGGGAAGTATATGGGGAAGGTTATCCGGTATCAACCGGCTGAGCGCGATAGTTTGGCCCAATTTGATAAAAAAGAGCCCAAAAAACAGACGGTTGCTCTTTCGTATACAAATAGGCTTTATTCGTATCCACCCAGGACTTGCAAAGCGTCCTCCTTTTTCCACCAAACGTCAAGTTACTTGATGTGGGACAGGATGCCGTCGAGTTCGTCCAGATTGTTGTAGCTGATCACCAGCTTGCCTTTTCCTCCCGAGCCCTGCTGGATTTGCACCGGCGCGCCGAGACGATCCGACAAATCGGTGATCAGGGAGCGGACATTGGGGTCTTCCCTTTTCGGCGCCGGCCTGGCCGGCTTCTGCTTCTCGAATTCCCGCACCAGCACTTCGGTCTGACGCACGGAGAGCCCCTTGGCCACCACCACGCGGGCCGCTTCCACCTGCTTGTCGCCCGCGAGCGCCAGCAGGGCCCGGGCGTGCCCCATTTCCAGGTCACCGTGCTCAAGCAGCTTCTTCACGTCCCCTTCCAGCGTCATCAGACGCAGCAGGTTGGTGACCATGGCACGGGATTTACCCACGGCATCCGCCACCTGCTGGTGAGTCAGGCCAAATTCATCCTTGAGCCGCGACAAGGCCAGCGCCTCTTCCATGGGATTGAGGTTTTCCCGCTGGATGTTCTCGATCAGCGACATGGCGATGGCGGCTTCGTCCGGCACCTCACGGATCACCGCGGGGATGGAGTCCAACTCGGCCATTTGCGCGGCACGCCAGCGGCGCTCACCGGCAATGATCTCGTAACGATTCTCGCCGAGCGGACGCACCACGATGGGCTGCATCACGCCCTGGGCGCGGATCGACTCCGCCAGCTCCTCGAGAGCGTCGGCGGACATGTCCTTGCGCGGCTGGTAACGGCCACGCTGCATGAACTCCACTGGCAAATGGCGCAGTTCCCCATCCCGGGGCGGACGTTGTTCCTGCTGAGCCGGCTCAGCCGGGCTGGCCGCGGCACCGACGGCGACTTCTTCCTGATGTTGCTGATAGCTCGCACTGGTGCTGAGCAGGGCATCGAGTCCTTTGCTGAGACCGCGTTTACGCTTTGCCGCCATGATTCAAACTCGCTCATGTTCGGTTGCGGTGACACTTCGCCACCGGAGGTTGTTGCCCGACGTCACCGCCTTCACGGCGTCTCGGGGGGCTGCTGGGAGGGCGCTGTCGAGGCCACCGCCTGCTCGCGCCGCAGGATTTCACCGGCCAGCGCCAGATAGCTTACCGCACCCCGGGATTTGGGGTCATAGGTGATCACCGGCGCGCCGTGGCTGGGCGCCTCCGCCAAACGCACATTGCGTGGAATGATGGTGCGATAGACCTTGTCGCCAAAGTGACTGATCAGCTGGTTGGAAACGTCGTTGGACAAACTGTTGCGCGGGTCATACATGGTCCGCAACAGGCCGCCGATATGCAGCTTCGGATTCAGTACCGAGCGGATCTTCTCGATGGTGTTCATCAACGAGGTCAGCCCCTCCAGCGCATAGTACTCGCACTGGATCGGCACGATCACCGAATCCGCCGCCGCCAGGGAATTCACGGTCAGCATATTCAGTGACGGCGGGCAGTCGATAATAATGTAGTCGTAGCGGTCACGGATTCCGACCAGGGCATCACGCAGCCGGTACTCCTTACTGTCCAGTTGCAGCAGCTGCACTTCCGCGGCGGTCAGATCCCCGTTGGCGGCCACCAGATCAAAACCGGACTCCTCCGGCGTAATCACGACCGCATCAGCCATATCGGCCTCGCCGAGCAGCACATCCAAGATGGTGTATTCCGGTTCGTGCTTGTCGACACCGGCACCACTGGTGGCGTTCCCCTGCGGGTCGATATCCACCAGCAGCACCTTCTTGCGGGTAGCCGCCAACGACGCCGCCAGATTGACGCTACTGGTGGTCTTGCCGACCCCGCCCTTTTGGTTGGCAATGGCAAAAACGGTGGTCACGAGGCTCCCTCTTATTGGCGACGCGCGTCATTGGCGACGCACGATCAACAGCACCCTTGATTCCGCCAAACCGGGCACGCTCAGGGTTTCGCGTTGCACCCGCCAGCAGGCTGGCAGGGCAGCCATCTCCTGATCGGCGGCGGCGGCCTTCATCGCCAATAACCGGACATCGCCCTGCATCAGGGGTCCGAGTAACTCCAACATGTCCGGCAAGGCGGCGAAAGCGCGGCTGATAATCTGTGATGGAGCCTTACGGTACTGTTCCACGCGGGCGTGCACAACCTCCACGTTATGCAAACCCAGCTCCCGTCGCGCCTGACGGATAAAACGGAGTTTCTTGCCATTGCTGTCCAGCAGCACAAAGGACTGGTCCGGGCGGGCCAGGGCCAGAGGGATACCGGGCAGCCCGGCACCGGTCCCCACATCCAGGGTGTCCACCGGTTCCACATGAGGCAGCACCGCCAGGGAATCGAGCAGGTGGCGGGTGACCATCTCCGCCGGATCACGCACGGCGGTAAGGTTATAGGCGCGATTCCAGCGTACCAGCAGGTCCCGGTAGAGCAACAGGCGGTCCTGCTGCTCCCGGTCCAGGTCGATATTCAGTTCGGTCAGCCCTTGCGCCAGCCGCTGTTGGTCCTCGGTCATGCCTGGCGGGCCGCCCGATGCTGGTGCTTTTTCAGGTAGATCAGCAACAGGGAAATGGCCGCTGGCGTCACGCCGGGAATACGGCCGGCCTGGCCGATGGTTTCCGGGTGGACCTCGGCGAGCTTCTGCTTGACCTCATTGGACAACCCCTGCACCTGACCAAAGTCGAAGTCCGCCGGCAAACGCTGATGCTCGGCGGCGCGCAACCGGGCAATCTCCGCCTCCTGACGGTCGATGTAACCGGCGTACTTGGCGAGGATTTCCATCTGCTCCACCACCGGCGGCGCCTCCGGTTCCAGCCCCACCGCGCCAATCAGGGCGTGGTAGTCGATTTCCGGGCGCTTGAGCAGATCCAGCAGGTTGTACTCATGGGGCAGCGGCTTATCCACCAGGGCATTGATCTGGTCCGCCTCCGCC
The DNA here is from genome assembly GCF_000300005.1 of Alloalcanivorax dieselolei B5. NCBI lineage: Bacteria > Pseudomonadati > Pseudomonadota > Gammaproteobacteria > Oceanospirillales > Alcanivoracaceae > Alloalcanivorax > Alloalcanivorax dieselolei. The sequence continues at coordinate 4,900,583 of NC_018691.1, forward strand.
GTCCCCGGGCGCACCCAGGTGGCGCTCAGGCGCGTCTGTTCGCGCGCCATCCCTTCACGTTTGTCGTTGTAGGCGGCCCAGCGCTCATCGTCCACCAGCCCCAGCTCGCGGCCTTTTTCGGTCAGACGCAGGTCGGCGTTATCCTCACGCAGTAACAGGCGATATTCGGCGCGGCTGGTGAACATGCGGTACGGCTCGCGGGTGCCCATGGTGATCAGATCGTCCACCAGCACACCCAGGTACGCTTCGTCCCGGCGCGGCGTCCACGGCGCTTTCTCCTGGCTCATCAGGGCCGCGTTCAGACCCGCCAGCATGCCCTGGGCACCGGCTTCTTCATAGCCGGTGGTGCCATTGATCTGGCCGGCGAAGAACAGCCCCGGCATGTGCTTGGTCTCAAGGCTGTGCCGGAGATCCTGGGGATTGAAGAAATCGTACTCGATGGCGTAGCCCGGCCGGGTGATGTGCGCGTTCTCGAACCCGCGGATGGAACGTACCGCCGCCAGCTGGATATCGAACGGCAGACTGGTGGAGATGCCGTTGGGATACAGCTCATGGGTGTTCAACCCTTCCGGCTCCACGAACACCTGGTGGCTGGTCTTGTCCGGATAGCGGTTGACCTTGTCTTCCACGGACGGGCAGTAGCGCGGCCCCACGCCTTCGATAACGCCGGCGAACATCGGGCTGCGGTCAAAGCCGGAACGAATGATCTCGTGGGTGCGCTCGTTGGTATGGGTAACATGACAACACACCTGGCGCGGATGGTCCTCCACCCGGCCCAGGTAGCTCATCACCGGGGTGGGGCTGTCACCCCACTGTTCCTCCATCACGGAGAAGTCCACGCTCCGGCCGTCAATACGCGGCGGCGTGCCGGTTTTCAGCCGATCAACACGGAACGGCAACTCACGCAGCCGGCGGGCCAGAGCATTGGAAGGCTGATCACCGGCCCGACCGCCCTGGTGGTTTTCCATCCCCACATGGATGACCCCGCCGAGAAAGGTCCCCGCGGTGAGCACCACGGCATCGGCGTGGAAACGCAATCCCATGCTGGTCACCACCCCCACACAGCGGTCCTGCTCGACGATCAGATCATCGGCGGCCTGCTGGAACAGTGTGAGATGCGGCTGATTTTCCAGAGCATGGCGGATGGCGGCTTTATAAAGGATGCGATCGGCCTGGGCACGAGTGGCGCGCACCGCCGGCCCCTTGCGGGCATTGAGCACCCGGAACTGGATGCCGGCCTGATCGGTGGCGCGGGCCATGGCCCCGCCCAGGGCATCGATTTCCCGCACCAGATGGCTCTTGCCGATGCCACCGATGGCCGGATTGCAACTCATCTGACCCAGAGTCTCGATATTATGAGTGAGCAACAGGGTTTCCACGCCCATGCGAGCCGCCGCCAGGGCCGCTTCGGTGCCGGCGTGGCCACCGCCAATCACGATCACGCCAAATCGCTGGGGAAAGTCCATGGAAATGTCTCGCTCAGAGTGCCGTACCCAAAGAGGGCTGTGCAAAATATGATCAGTCCGGGCGCGCTAGTATAGTGCCATGGGAATTAAAAGAAAGGCCCGCCGGTCTGTTATGATGATCCTTGTCTTTATCCTCCCCCCGATATTCCAGGAGTGCATTTGGATTCGTTGAATCTGTTTCTGCTGATCGGCACCGGATTGATGTTCATCGGGCTGCTTTTGGGCTCCCTGAGCACCCGCATCGGCGTACCGTCCCTGTTGATGTTCCTGCTGGTGGGGATGGCCGCCGGTGAGGATGGCATCGGCGGTATTGAATTCGACGATCTTTCCACCGCGTACGTTATCAGTAACATCGCCCTGGCGGTCATCCTCATGGATGGCGGCCTGCGCACCCGTATGGACACCTTTCGCCTGGCCCTGAAGCCGGCGCTGTCCCTGGCCAGCCTGGGCGTGGCCATCTCCGCCGCCCTGGTCGGCGCCTTCACCACCTGGCTGATGGGCGTGGACTGGCGCCTGGGGCTGCTGTTGGGCGGCATTATCGGCTCCACCGACGCGGCGGCGGTATTCAGCGTGATCAAGGGCGCCGGGGTCAATATCAATGAGCGGGTGGCCAGCACTCTGGAAATCGAATCCGGTCTCAACGACCCGATGGCGATCTTCATCACCCTGATGCTGGTCGGCGTGCTGGTGGAGCCGGACGCCGCCTTTGGCTTCGGCATGATCCTGACTCTGGTCCAGCAGTTTGGCCTGGGGGCGATCATCGGCCTGGGACTGGGCGCGGTGCTCAGTGAAATCCTGCTGCGGGTGCGCAGCAACGAAGGCCTGCACGCCTTATTACTGTGCAGCGGCGGTGCCATGGTATTCGCCCTCACCAACCTTGCCGGCGGCAGCGGCTTCCTGGCGATCTATCTGACCGGCCTGGTCGCCGGTAACCGCCGTGGCGGTACCGGGGACAACGTGCTGCGTTCCATGGACAGCATGGCCTGGCTGGCCCAATCCGGCATGTTCCTGATGCTGGGTCTGCTGATCACACCATCGGAACTGGGCCAGCACCTGCTGCCGGCGTTGCTGGTGGCCTTGTTCCTGATGCTGGTGGCGCGGCCGGCGGCGGTGTGGGTGAGCCTGATTCCCTTTATTTTCACCTGGCGCGAAAAGCTGTTCATCGCCTGGACCGGTCTGCGCGGGGCGGTGCCCATTGTCCTGGCGGTGTTCCCGCTGTTGGCGGGTGTGGGCGAGACCCGCCTGCTGTTCGATATCACCCTGGTGGTGGTATTGATTTCACTGCTGGCCCAGGGGGCCAGCCTGCGTTACATGGCACGATTGTTGAAAGTCTCGGTACCAGCGACGGCGTCGCCGAAGCAGATGGTGCCCATGGCGCACTCCGCCAACCGCTATCTGATGCAGTTCGAGGTGGAGGAAGGCGCCAAAGCCCAGGGCCAGCGGCTTGGCACCATTACCACCCAGCGCATTACCCCGATATTGATCATTCGGGACAAGACATTCCTCAATCTGTCCGAGGATCCGCAGATTGAAGCCGGGGACATGGTCAGTTGGTTGGCGCCGCTGAGCGAACAGGACTATCTGTCGGACATGTGCCACAAGATCACCGTGGCGGAAAGACGCTATTTCGGCGACTTCATCGTGCGCGGCAGCGTGCCGGTGGATCAGTTGGTGGCGGTGTACGGTATCCATGAACTGGAGGAGCAGCTCAAGGGCATGACCGTGGAAGCCGCCTTCGAGGACCACTTCGGTCAACACGCTGTGGTGGGTGACACCCTTAAACTGGGCGGCCTGAGACTGCGCGCCCGCACCGTGGAAAAAGGACGGGTGATCATGGCGGGCATCAAACTGCCGCAATAACACAGGAGGGATTCGATGCGATTTTCAGGACACCGGGTTTTGATCACCGGCGCCGGGGCCGGCATTGGCCGGCTGATGGCGGAACGGATGGCAGGCCGTGGCGCGGAGGTAATCGTTACCGCCCGCCGCATCGATGCCGCCCGCGAGGTGGTAAAGCATATCGCCAACGCTGGCGGCACCGCCCACGCGTATACCCTGGATGTGGGAAAAATCAGCTCGATCGCCACCTTGCGTGACAAGATCCATGAGGAAGTCGGGCCGCTGACCATGCTGATCAACAATGCCGGCGTGGTATTCGGCGGCGAATTCGAGCAAGTCTCTCTGGATCAGCATTTGCAGACCTTCAAGGTCAACAGCGAAGGTCTGATGGCCTGCACCCATGCCTTTCTTGACGATCTGATACAGGCGCAGCACGGCCACCTGGTGAACATCGCCAGCGCCTCCGCCTTCATCGGCCTGCCCTACGGCAGCAGCTATGCCGCCAGCAAATGGGCGGTGGTGGGCTTTTCCGAATCGTTGCGTCTGGAACTGGCCGAACGCGGCCTGCGTAATGTGAAAGTCACCACGGTCTGCCCCAGTTACATCGCCACCGGTATGTTCAAAGGGGTAAAAACACCGTTGTTCTCCCCCATGCTGACACCGGACAAGGTGGTCTCCAGCATTCTCAAGGGCATCGCCGCCGGTGAGCCCTTCGTGATCGAGCCGCCCATGGCCCGCTCCGTGGAGCTGCTCAAAGGCGTACTGCCACGCCGCCTTTGGGATCAGGTAGCCAAATACACCGGTGTTTCCACTTCCATGTACAGCTGGAAGGGCAAGCACGACTGATTCGCTCCGGCCAGCTTCCCACAGAGGGGTCTACGAAGGCTCTGTAGGAGCTTGCCCTGCAAGCGAATTTCTTCGGAGTTCAGCCCGATTCGCTTGCAGGGCAAGCTCCTACAGCGGCCTTGTAGCCATCTCTGGACCGCTATTTAGTGCATAGACGTTCCCTCAATCTCCGTCACCTATTTACCCTAAAGCCGCCCCCTTCACGCCTTCCCGTCAATGTCTGTCAACGACCGTTCGCCAACAATGCGGCATCCGGCCCGTTTGCCAACCGAAGGTGTGTTTATGCCGAGTTACAAGGCTCCCCTGCGCGATACGCGCTTTTTGATGAATGAAGTGTTTGATTTCGAAAGCCACTACAAGACGCTGCCCAACGGGGAAGAAGCCACCCCGGACATGGTGGAAGCGATCCTGTCGGAGATGGCCAAACTGTGTGAAAACACCGTTGCACCGCTGTATCAAAGCGGCGATGAGGAAGGCTGCCGTCTGGAGAATGGCCAGGTGTACACGCCCAAGGGCTATCCCGAAGCCTATAGCGAATTCGTCGCTGGCGGCTGGCAAGGCCTGAGCCATCCGGTGGAGTATGGCGGCCAGGGCCTGCCCATGTCCCTGGGCCTGATCAAGCACGAGATGCTCGGCACCGCCAACTGGTCCTTCGCCATGTATCCGGGCCTGTCCCTGGGGGCGATGAACACTATCCAGATGCACGGCACCGACGCGCAGAAAGAAACCTATCTGACCAAGCTGACCGAAGGTACCTGGGCCGGCACCATGTGCCTGACCGAGCCGCAGTGCGGCACCGACCTGGGTCAGGTGAAAACCAAGGCTGAACCCCAGGACGGCGGCGCTTACAAGATCACCGGCACCAAGATTTTCATCTCCTCCGGTGACCACGATCTCACCGAGAACATCATCCACATCGTGCTGGCGCGCCTGCCGGACGCCCCCGCCGGTACCAGGGGCATTTCGCTGTTCATCGTACCCAAGTATCTGCCCGGTCAGATCGGCGAGGACAACGGCGTAAGCTGTGGCGCCCTGGAAAAGAAAATGGGCATCAAGGCCTCCGCCACCTGCGTGATGAACTTCGATCAGGCCATCGGGTTCCTGATCGGCCCGCCCAACCAGGGCCTGGAGTGCATGTTCACCTTCATGAACAGCGCCCGTGTCGGCACCGCAATTCAAGGTGTGGCCCACGCCGAGCGCGCCTATCAGGCGTCCCTGCCCTACGCCAAGGAGCGCCGTTCCATGCGTGCCCTGTCCGGTAAAAAGGATCCGGAACAGGTCGCCGATGCCCTGATTCATCATGGCGACGTGCGCCGCATGCTGCTCAAGCAGAAAGCCTATGCGGAAGGCGGCCGAGCCATGGCGTACTTCACCGCCATGTACGCGGACCATATGATCGCCGGCATGCTGGAAAACGATCAGAAGAAGTACGACAAGTGGGACAGCGAACTGGGCTTTCTCACCCCGATCCTGAAGGGCTTCCTTACTGAAAAAGGCCTGGAAGCCGCCAACGAAGCCATGCAGGTATTCGGCGGTCACGGCTATATCAAGGAACACGGCATCGAACAGATCGCCCGGGACGCGCGCATCGCCACCCTGTACGAAGGCACCACCGGCATCCAGGCCCTGGATCTGCTCGGCCGTAAAGTGCTGCTGACCAGCCGCGGCAAGTGTGTGCGCAGCTTCTCCAAGAACCTGGTGGACTTCGGGCGGCAGAACCTCAAGGACGCCAAACTGCGCCCTTACGCCTGGAAGCTGCTAAAAATCGCCGCCGAGTGGAACTATCTGACCACCCGCATCATGCTGGCCGCCACCAAGGACCGGGACATCGTCTCCACCGCCAGCTACGACTACCTGATGTACTCCGGCTACGCCATGATGGCGTACTTCTGGGCCCTGCAGGTGGCCACCGCCCGCGACAAGCTGGCAAACGGCGGCAACGAGCCGGCGGAGTTCTACAAGGCGAAGCTGGCCACCGCGGAGTTCTACTTCGAGCGTCTGCTGCCCTCTGCCAAGGGCCACGCCGACGCGGCGCTCAAACCCACTCGCAGCACCATGCAGATGAGCGCGGAGCACTTCTCGTTCGACTACGAGTAAGCGTTTTCGCGCCACTAATCGCGGTTAATCGACCGCTCCCACAGGAAGACTTGCGCTGTCCCTGTGGGAGCGGTCTTCTTCATCCAGGAAAGAACCGCGATGATCTTTCAATCCGGCGTTGTTCGCGGTTTGCGCCATTGCCGGATTACAACCAGTCCAGCACCTCGCCAAGGTGATCCAGCACCAGATCCGCCTGGTCCTCGAAGTGTCGATTCTTCCCATTGCGCAACAATCCCGACGCCATGCCGGCATTGCGGGCGGCCTGGAGATCGAAGACGAAGTCCCCGACGTACACCATGCTAGCCGGTCGCAATCCGAGGTAATCAGCGATCAACAGCAAGCCCTCGGGATGTGGCTTCGGAGCACAATCCTCGCGGGTCAGAATCAGGTCCACCGGCAACCCCAGCACGGCGTTGGTCCGTGCCACCGCCGCCCGGCTGTTACGGGTGAGGATCCCGGTGGGGACACCGTTTCGATGAAGCGTTTCCAGAACGTGCTGTGCGCCGTCGATCCAGGTGGCCGCCGACGCCCCTTCCATTTCATGGCGATCAATCACCGTACTCGCCCAAGCTGCCTGCTCCGGGTCTTCCAGGGTCGCCAGGTGCTCAAGCACGCCGATGCCTTCGGGAAACCCCAGCTCCCGCCGTAAGGCGGCAAAATCCAGACGGGTATCCACCAAGGTCCCGTCCAGATCAAACAACACCGCCGTAAACGGTCCCTCGGTCATAACAGCGGCCTCTCCACTAAACACGGATCCCTCAATAGTCCGACATCGCACCATGGCGGATTATTGGCACCCAGGACGGCACTGTAAAGCGACCGATACCGTCGTCCTTCAACGACGCATCCGGCGGCGCAGGCCAGCCAGCAACGCCAGGGTGATCATGCCACCGAAGGCGCCGCCGCCTGAGCTGCCAGAGTCGCCGGGCTCGGGTTCCGGCTGGGGCTCTTCACCGCCATCCAGGGCCAGGTCCACCCACACCGGGTCATGATCGCTGGCGCGGTAGGCGTCGGCGGCGTAGAAGCTGTCGATCTGCCCTTCGCTCTTGTACTCGGTGTTGTAATCCAGGGCGCGGGGCTCGTCGGCGTTGATGTGCCATTCACCGGCGCCCAGGATCGCGCTCTCCAGTCCCGCGTCCGCCAGGGCGTGGTCCAGGTAACCGGTTTCGCCCATATATACATAGCTGTAGGCGTCATCGCCGTTAAAACGGGCCAGCAGGTTCTGGTAACCCGTCTCTTCCAGCGTGCGGATCGGATCTTCCTTGGCGTAGGCGTTGAGGTCACCGATGATCAGGGTACCGGCGGCGGCTTCCTCCAGACCGGTGGGGTTGTCCGCCAACCAGTCGGCAAGCATCCGCGCGGACTCGGTGCGTAGCGGGTTCCAGCAACCCTGGCCGTGCTCGGCGTTGGCGTCGTCGTTGTCCTCCGCTTTGGGACAGCTGCCTTTCGACTTGAGGTGGTTCACCGACACCGTGACCACTTCCCCGCTGTTGAGATGGCGGAAGCTCATCGCCAGCGGCTGCCGGCTTTTATCGGTGAAAGGCCCGCCTTCGAGCGTGGCCGGCTGGCCCACCGGTTCCACCACATCGGTGCGGTACAGCATGCCCACGGCGATGGCATCGGTACCCAGTTGGTCCAGTCCGGGGTCAACAAAGGCCCAGGACGTTCCCAAAGCCTCCGTCAGTTCGGCGATGGCGGAGTCGGTCCCGTAGCCGTCGTTCTCGATTTCCATCAGTCCGATGACGTCGGCGTCCAGTTGCGACAGGGCGGTGAGAATCTTCGCTTTTTGCCGTTCGAATTCGGTCGGGTTATCGGCGCCCCGGTTGTCTGGATCATCAAACCCGCCGCCATTGCCGTCACCGTTGAAGAAGTTCAGTACGTTGAACGCCGCCACCCGCAGATTGCTGCCAGCGGTGCGGGCAGGCGGCTGCGGACGCGGGTTGGCGGCTTCGATCTGTACCGATACCGGCTGGATGCGCCAGTCATTGAAGCCGTAGCTGACAATGCCTTCCAGTTCGGTGACGGTGTCCCCGACCCGCAGGGTATTGGTGGCGGACAGGCCGCCTTCGGGGTAGATCACCGGATCCGGATTCTGCGCGTTGCCAGCATCATCCAACAAAATCCGGTTGAGGGCGTTGGCTTCGGCCACCGCGTTGGCGGCGTCTCCGGGTTCGGCCGCGTGGGTGGGAATCATCCGGCGACCGTGGCTGAGCATCATCGAGCCATAACGAGCCAGATCATAAACCTCGCTCACCGTCAGGGTCTGATCGCTCACTACCCACATCCCTTCCAGAGCTTCCAACTGATCCGGCGAGGTCAGCGGCAGCGTCAGTGTCGCCGGCGTCACCGCCACTTGATCGGCGCACACCGCACCGTCGTTCCAGGCGATCTGGGTTTGTCCTTCATACTCGTCAATGGCGCCACTGACGCGGACCTGATTGCCCGCCTGCACCGAAACCTCATTGTTACCGGTATAGACGAACAGACCCTCGGAGGTCAGGTCATCCTCGTCACGGTCGACGTCTTCCTCGATCACGAAGAAGCCGCTGAGGTCCGGGAAGACTCCGGTGACCACCGCTTCCACCACATGCGCCTCGCCGGCCAGCGGGGAAGCGTCTCCCTGCCCCTGGATTTGTGAGATCAGGGTGGAGGGATCGCCGCAGCTGCCCAGATCCACCATCGGAGGTTCTTCTTCCGTTACTTCCTCTCCGGGCAGGCCCAGACCGCTGAAGTCGTTCTGGCCGGAAACGACCCATTGGTCCGCGGGATCGAAGGCGTCATCAATGACGGTGTCTCCGCTGGTCACGGTTTCCATGCGCCGCAGAGTACGGTCCTTGGTGGTGACGTCGCCGCTGGTCCAGGCGTCTCCTGGGTCCTCGCCGACCCGGCCAAAGCTGTCCACCACGGTGTCGCCGTTAAACAGTATGTAGGCGTCGTCACCGTTGTGGTTGATGGCGTTGCTGGGTCGATCCCCTTTACTGATCAGATCGCTGTGGGCTTCGGAATTATCAGTGATGATAACCAGGACGTCCCCGGCTTCCAGGGTCCCGTCCAGCGTCTGGGAGCGCGAGGCCGTAACACCACCATTGGAATACAGTTCAAGACGATAGCCGTCCAGGCTGACGGCGCTGGTGCCATTGTTGTACAGCTCCAGGGCTTTATTGTGTCCGCTGCCCTCGACGTACTCGCTGATCAACACGTCCCCGTGTGCCAGCGACCCCATCAGCATCAAGGCAAGGGTAAAAGAAAAGCGCTTCATTCCGTGCTCCCAAGGTCGTTTACCGCAGGCTAGCGCATGGGGATGACCATCCAGTGGCATGAAGATGGCAGGAATATTGCACCTTTTTAGCACAGGGCGTGAGGGTGCGGAGAATGGATCACACGGCCAACACGGGGTGTCATGATAGGGAGTGCCCGACCGGCTCGATCTTTGATCGCACCGGGCCTGGATTTTAGGGCACTATCGATAATTGCCAGGCAGATAACGCGTTAACCGCATAACAAAGGGGATGGCATGAAATCACTGAGTCCCGTGGACCAGCTCTTTCTGTGGCTGGAGAAGCGCCAGCAACCCATGCACGTGGCCGGGTTGCAGTTGTTCTCGTTTCCCGAGGATGCCGGGCCCAAGTACGTCAGCGAACTGGCCCAGTCGATCCGCGACTATTGCTGTCCCGAGCCCCCGTTCAATCAGCGTCTTACCCGTCGTTTCGGCCAGTATTTCTGGACCGAGGACAAGCAGTTCGACATCGATCATCACTTCCGCCACGAAGCGCTGCCCAAACCCGGCCGCATTCGTGAGCTGCTGTCGCTGGTGTCCGCCGAACACTCCAACCTGCTGGACCGGGAACGGCCGCTGTGGGAGGCCCATCTGATCGAAGGCATCCGCGGGCGCCAGTTTGCCCTCTACACCAAGGTGCACCATTCCGTGGTCGATGGCATCTCCGCCATGCGCATGGGCATGCGGGCGCTGTCCAAGGATCCGCAAGAGCGGGACCTGCCGCCGGTGTGGGCCTATAAACCCGAGAAAAAACAACGCTCTCTGCCCAGCAATCCGGTGGACGCCATGAGCAGCCTGGCGCGCCTGACCGCCGGCGTGAGCAAGCAGGTGGCCACGGTGCCGGCGCTGGCGCGGGAACTGTACAAGGTCGGCCAGAAAGCCAAGACCGACCCGAACTACGTGTCCATCTTCCAGGCGCCGGATACCATGTTCAATCAGTGCATCACCGGCTCCCGTCGTTTCGCCGCGCAAAGCTTTGCCCTGCCCCGTCTGCGCAAGCTGGCCGGCACTTTCAACTGCACCATCAATGATCTGGTATTGAGCATGTGCGGCCACGCACTGCGTGAATACCTGATCAGCCAGAACGCGCTGCCGGACCAGCCGTTGATCGCCATGGTGCCGCTCTCCCTGCGCAAGGACGACAGCGCCGGCGGCAATCAGATTGCCTTGATTCTGGCCAATCTGGGCACCCATGTGTGCGATCCGGCCAATCGCCTGCGCATCGTCCAGGCCTCGGTAAAAGACGCCAAACGGCGCTTTGCCCAAATGAGCCCGGAGGAAATTCTCAATTTCACCGCCCTGAGCATGACCCCCACCGGTCTGAACCTGCTCACCGGGCTTGCACCAAAATGGCGCGCGTTCAATGTGATTATCTCCAACGTCCCCGGGCCGCGGGAGCCGTTGTATTGGAACGGCGCCCGCCTGCGCGGCATGTACCCGGTATCGGTGGTACTGGACCGGATCGCCCTCAATATCACCCTGACCAGCTACCAGGATCAGCTGGAATTCGGCCTGATCGCCTGTCGCCGGACCCTGCCCTCCATGCAGCGCCTGCTGGATTATCTGGAAAATTCGATACGGGAACTGGAGATCGCCGCCGGTTTCAAATAGAAACCGGCCTGGGGCCCCATGACGGCCCGCTTTACCCACCGCGGACCACGGTTACAAAAAAATCAGTGGTGCCGGCTGGAAAAGGGGAGTAGAGTCGGAAGTGCTGCAGATTCAGGCAGTGGTGGTTTGTTTTGGTAGTTGCCTTCCCCCGCGCGAAGCTGAGAAGTCTCCGAACACCCTCCTCCGGTTTGCAAGCAAAACCCTATGTAAAGTTTTGAGGTATAGATTCACATGGCTACTGGTACCGTTAAATGGTTCAACGAGTCCAAGGGGTTCGGTTTCATCTCCCAGGACGACGGTGGTGCGGACGTATTCGTTCACTTCAGCGCGATCCAAGGCTCCGGGTTCCGTACCCTGGCTGAAGGTCAAAAAGTTTCCTTCGATATCCAGCAGGGCCCGAAAGGCCCGCAGGCAGCTAACGTAGAAGCCGGCTAAGGCTTCTTAGTACGCTGGAAAGCCCCGCCTCGCGCGGGGTTTTCATATTAAGGACTCAGGGCGACGGCGAAAGCCGGACCGTCAGATTCTCTTTTTTGTCTCTCAACCTCCCCCGCCACGTCTCCCTGTATCACCACAATCGACAACGCCAGGCAGAGACCATGACAATTACCCTGTATGGCGGTGAAGTCAGCTATTTCACTGGCAAAGTCCGCGCCTACCTGCGTTGGGCGGATCTTCCGTTCGAGGAAGTGATCGCCAGTGCCGACGTTTACGGACAGGTCATTCTCCCCTCCGTGGGAATACCGGTGATTCCGGTACTGCGCACCCAAAGCGGCGAGATCCTGCAAGACACCACGGTCATCACTGAAGGCCGCCGCGCCGCTTGTACTGACAAGCGGCGCGAGCCCTGCTTTCCCGCGAATCAGACCACGCCCTGTCGCAACATCGCTTCCGCCACCCGCACGAAGCCGGCCACACTGGCGCCCTGGACATAATCCGGGCGCTCGTCCTGGCCACCATATTCTAGGCACTTGTGGTGAATGCGCGACATGATGTCATGCAGCCGCCGATCCACTTCTTCACGGCTCCAGGGGTGACGCAGGCTGTTCTGACTCATCTCCAATCCGCTTACCGCTACACCACCGGCATTGGCGGCCTTGCCCGGCGCATAGCCGACGCCATGGCCAACCAGGTAGGACACCGCTTCCGTGGTGGTGGGCATGTTCGCACCCTCCGCCACCCACCGACAGCCGTTGTCCACCAAAGCACGAGCGTCCTGTTCGTTCAGCTCATTCTGGGTGGCGCACGGCAAGGCGATATCGCAGGGGAAGCGCCACGGTTTGATGCCCTCCTGATAGGTGAGCTCCGCATGGTGATCGGGTAACTGATGCAGCCGGCCGCCCCCTGCCTGGATCCGGTCGAGGGTTTCCAGGTGCTCGCGAGTCAGTCCGTTGGCGGCGTGCAAGGCACCACGTGAATCCGACAGACTGATGACGATGCCTCCCTCAATCAGCACTTTCTCCGCCGCGTATCGGGCCACATTACCCGCCCCGGACACCGCCACCCGGCGACCCTCCAGCTCCTCATCCCGCTCTTGCAGCATGTATTGCAGAAAATAAACCAGTCCATAACCGGTGGCCTCGGTGCGCAGCAGGCTGCCGCCGAAGACCGGCGACTTGCCGGTGATCGCGCCGCTGTCATGGGAGCGATGAAGTTTGCGATACATACCGAACAGATAACCGATTTCCCGGGCGCCGACACCAATATCACCGGCCGGCACGTCCACGTCGCTGCCGATGTGGTCAAACAGCTCTGCCATGAACGCCTGACAGAAACGCATGATCTCACCATCGGAACGGCCATGAGGATCGAAATCCGCGCCGCCCTTGCCGGAACCCAGCGGCAGATCGGTCAACGCGTTCTTGATGGTCTGTTCCAGAGCCAGGAAACGCAGGACATCGAGATTCACCGACGGATGGAAGCGCAGCCCGCCCTTGTAAGGGCCAAGAGAACCGTTCATCTGCACACGGAAGCCGCGGTTCACCTGCACCCGTCCCTGATCATCCACCCAGGGCACGCGGAAAATGATGACGCGCTCCGGCTCGAACAGCCGGGCGAACAAACTGGGATCCGCGTAGCGGGGATGGTTCCGCAAGAACGGCCCCAGCCCTTCCAGCAAGCCGCCAGCCGCCTGGTGAAAATAGGTCTGATGGGGATCTTTCTCCCGCAGTCCCTTGATCAGGGTATCGATGTCCATAGTCACAGCCTCTCCTTTTATTCAGGCAAAAATTGATCCAATCGTTGTTTTCGTCGACGCCAGTCCGGCATCCGTCGGTCCATCAAGGCATGGAATTGCGGTCCATGATGGGCGTACTCCAAGTGACAAAGTTCGTGCATTACCACGTAGTCGATCACCTCAAGGTCATAGCGCATCAGCGCCAGATTCAGATTGATGTACCCCCGCTGGGACAAGGAACCCCAGCGGGTGCGCATTTTCTTGATCCTTAGTACCGGCGCGCCATGGCCTCGGGCGGCGAACCAGTGGAATTGCCGCTCGATGCTGCGCAGGAATTCGCCACGCGCCAGCCGCCGCCACCAGGCTTCCACCGCTTCCCTGACCGCCTCTTCCGACGCCGGCAGCGGCATCGCCACGGTCAGAGTATCGTGCTCCAACCCCACCCGGGTTCTGGCCGCTTCGACCAGATTCAGACGAACCGGCCGCCCCAGGTGGGGCACGGTGTCACCATCGCGCCAATGCTGGCGCGGACGCGTGCGCCAATAATCCTGCTGGCGCCGAATCCAATCCTGATGTTCGCGCACGAAGTCATCAATATGCCGACGGCCAAGGCGCAACGGCGCACGGACCTCGATCTGGCCGTCGGGCGCCACTCGTAAAGCCAGTGTGCGTCGCTTGGAGCGAACCAGTTGATAATCCATGTGAGTTGCCTGGAGATAGCGGATATAGGACGCGATCAGCGATCCGTTTCTTGTTGCATTTCCGACGCCAGCTGCTGAGCCACCGCGTCCGCCGGGCGGGCGTAGGGAGCCAGCCACAGATAAAGCACCGGAATGATGAACAGGGTGAGAACGGTGGCGAACAGCAGGCCGCCGAGAATCACCACGCCGATGGTCATGCGACTTTCCGCGCCGGCGCCGCTGGCCAGCACCAGAGGAACCGCGCCAAAGATGGTGGAAATACCGGTCATCAACACTGGCCGGAAGCGCAGAATCGCGCCTTGATAGACCGCGTCACGCACCGCCAGCCCCTGGTCGCGCAACTGATTGGCGAATTCGACGATAAGAATACCGTTCTTGGCCATCAGCCCCACCAGCATCACCATGCCGATCTGACTGTAGATATTCAGGCTGTTGCCGGTCACGCGCAATGCCAGAATGGCGCCGGCGATCGCCAGGGGCACCGTCAGCATGATAATCAGCGGATGTATCCAGCTTTCGAATTGCGCCGCCAGCACCAGAAAGACGATCACCAGCGCCAGCAGGAACGTGATCAGGATCGCCGCGGAAGCCTCGGTGAATTCCTGGGCAATACCCTTGTAGCTCAGACGCGCTTCCAGCGGCAGGGTTTCCCGCACCGTCTGCTCAATGAAATCCAGCGCACTGCCCAGGTCATAACCGGGGGCCAGATTCGCCGAAAGCGTCACCGCCGGCAGACGGTCCAGCCGTCTCAGTTCCGGCGCCGCCCCAAGGGTGCGCAGCTCCACCAGGCTGGACAGCGGCACCAGGTCGCCGGCGGCGGTGCGAACATAAACCGAATTGATGTCCTCCGGGATGCGGGCATCCTGTTCCCGCGCTTCCAAAAGAACATCGTATTCACGGCCCCGGTCGATATAAGTCGAGGCCGTCAGGGTGGCGAACATGGCTTGCAGGGTCTGCCCCACTTCAGCGGCGGAAATGCCGAAGTCCGCCGCCCGGTCCCGATTGATCACCACTTCCACCTGCGGCTGGGTTTCCTCGTAATCGGTATCCACGCTCAACAGATTGGGGTTGGCGGCCATCGCGGCGCGCAGGGTTTCGCTCCAGCCCACCACGGAATCGTAATCCTGCCCGCCGATCACCACTTCCAATTCCTGATCGAAGCCGCTTTGTCCCAGCCCCGGCGGGTTAACGGCAAACACGCGCAGGCCGGGCACGGTGGTGACTTCGCCGCGGATGTCGTTAACGATGTCCTGCTGGCTCCGGTTCCGGTCCTCCCAGGGCTCCAGCCGCACGATACTGAACCCGCGCTCGGTCTGTCCGCGGAAACCGACAATGGACAACACCCGAACCGCCAGCCCGTTTTCGATCAAGGGCAGCAGTTTTTCTTCCACCTTCTGGATATGGTGACTGGCGTAAGCGGTGCTGGATCCCTGCGGGGCATTCGCCGACACGATGAACACGCCCCGGTCCTCGGTGGGGGCCAGCTCCCGGGATAACTGGCTGAATACCAGCCCCGCCGCCACGCAGATCAACACCGAGATCACCACAACGGGAGCGGGTCGCTTCAGGGTTTTCCCCAGTCGCGTTGCGTAAGCCCGGTTCAGCCCATTCAGCGCGCGGTTGAGCAGATTGTTCTGTTCCTGCTGTTCCTCTTCCGGAGTATGCGCGTGCAGCCAGCGGGAACACAGCATGGGGGCCAGGGACAACGCCACTATGCTGGAAATGATCACCGCCACGGCCAGGGTAAAGCCGAACTCACCGAACAGGCGCCCGACATCCCCGCCCATGAATGAGATCGGCACAAAGACCGCCACCAGAGTGGCGGTGGTGGCGACAACCGCGAAAGCGACCTGCCGGGCTCCCAGGAAGGCGGCCACCAGACGGCTCTCGCCTTCATCGATGCGCCGCTGGATGTTCTCCAGCATGACGATGGCATCGTCCACCACCAGGCCGATGGCCAGAATCAGCGCCAACAACGTCAGCACATTGATTGAGAACCCGAGAATTCCCAGGCCAATAAACGCCCCAACGATGGACACCGGAATAGTGACCGCCGGAATCAGCGTGGCACGCAGATTTCCCAGGAAAACGAAAATCACCAGGATCACCAGCGTCACGCTCATCGCCAGCGTCACCAGCACTTCCCTGATGGAAGCGCGAATAAACAGAGACTCGTCGTGACTCACATCCAGGCGGATGTCATCGGGCAGGTTATTGCTCACCGCCTCGATTTCTTCGCGGACGTTGTTGGAAACGGTGACGGTATTGGCCTTGGACTGGCGCACCACCCCGAGCCCGATGGCGGTCTGGCCGTTGGCGCGCAACACGGTGTCGTCGTTCTCCACACCCAGCGCCACCCGCGCCACATCCCCCAGCCGCAACAGATAATCGCCCTGGCGATGCACCACCATGTGGTTGAACTCTGCCACCGAGCCAAGCCGGCTATCAGCACGAACGGTGAAGCTGCGACTGTCGGAGTCGAGACGGCCGGCCGGTAATTCCACGTTATTGGCGCGCAGGGCGTTATAGATATCGGTGACCGTGACATCGTTGGCGGCCATGCGTTGCCGATCCAGCCATACCCGCATGGCATAGCGGCGTTCACCGCCGATGATCACTTCGGAAACCCCGCCCAGAACGGCGAAACGGTCCACCAGGGAGCGTTCGGCGAAATCGGTCAGTTCCTGCGGCGCCAGGCTGTTACTGCTGAGCGTGACCCACATGATGGGCCGGGCATCGGCGTCGGTCTTGGCGATCACCGGCGCTTCCGCTTCCTCTGGCAGGCGATTGAGCACCCGCGACACCGCGTCGCGAACATCGTTGGCGGCGACGTCCAGATCCCGTTCCAGATTGAATTCCACCGAAGTGCGGGCGGAACCCCGGCGGGAACGGGATTCGATGCGGCGCACGCCTTCCACCCCGGCGATGGCCCCTTCGATGACCTGAATGATCTGGGTATCGATGACCTCCGGTGCCGCCCCCGGGTACTCCACCGCCACCGATACCTCAGGGGGATCGATGTCCGGATACTCCCGCACCGGCAGCTTCATCAAGGCACTGATGCCGAACACCACGATCAGCAGACTGATCACGGTGGCGAACACCGGACGCTTGATAGAGACATCGCTGAGGATCATCAGGCACTGGTCTCCAGCAGAACCCGCTGGGACGGCAGCAGCGCCCCTTCATCCTCAACCACCGTCACCGGCGCGCCACTGCCAAGCCGGCTGTGCCCGTTAACGATCACCGCGTCGTCATCGCTGAGTCCGTGAACCACTTCGACCCAGCCATCCCGGCGCCCACCCAGCTCCACCGGCAACCGCAGAGCGGTGTCGTTTTCGGCTACCACGAACACGAAGTTCTGGGCGCCCTGGGCAACAATCGCCTGTTCCGGTACCAGCAAGGCCTGATGCTGACTGAGCAGAATATCGATTTGCAGCAACTGCCCCGGCCGCAGCAGCCCATCACTGTTGTCCAGACTGCCTTTCACCGCCAGCGTCCGGCTGACGGCATTGACGCGGGAGTCCAGCAGCGTGACCTTGCCCTGGAAAAGGCGCTCCGGATAGCTGTCGCTGGACACCACCAATACCAGCCCCGGCTTCACCCTGGCCAGATATCGCTCCGGCACCTCGAAGGTCACTTCCAGATTACGCACACTGTCCAGGGTAACCACCGGCGTACCCGGCTGCAGATAAGCGCCGGGGTCGACCTGGCGCAATCCCACCACACCTTCGAAAGGCGCGCGGATCTTATGCTTTTCATAGGTGGCCTGGGCCACCCGCAAAGCGGCTCGGGCCGCTTCCATGCCGTTCTTGAGATTGTCCACCTCGGCCTGGGAAATAGCGCGGCTGTTGATCAGACGGGAAGCGCGCTGGTAATCGGACAGCGCCCGTTGGTATTCGGCGCGCAGCCGGTCCCGCTCACCTTCGGCCTGGCGATCATCCAGTTCCACCAGCAGGTCATCGGCGTCAACGGCCTGCCCTTCCTGGAAATGCACTTGCATCACCCGGCCTTCCACCTCCGCGGACAGCACCACAGCGCGAGTGGCGCGGGCGTTGCCCACCACCTCCACTTTTTCCGTCAGAGGACGTACCAGAGCCGAAATCACATTGACCGTGGTCGCCGGCCGGGTTCCGGCGGCCGCCGGCTCTTCAGCCCGCCACCACCAGAGCAACGCCACCGCCGCCACCACTATCACCACCACCAAGGCGCCCACACGCACCATCTTGTTCTCCGAGCAACAACACCGTCACGGAGGGAACCGCAACCGGGCCGGCACCTATAAAAAGATCAGGCAACCGAAGATACCGGCTCTGTCACAGGCCGGTAAGAAAGGATTGTTCTGTATTCCGTGGATCGGACCCGGGAACCCGCCCGGGGTTCAAAGGCGCTTACATTTGATACAACAGACCACGGAGTATGACACCGCATTGTGCAGTCATTATGTGACAGGGGGAAGGGCAAGCCGGCGGGAGGGCTCCCGCCGGCCGGGGGGTCAGACCAGTTCCGCGCGCATCTTTTTCTTGTCCAGTTTGCCCACGGAGGTGCGCGGCAGCTCCTCCACGAACACCACGCGATCCGGGATGCCATAGCGGCTGATCATGCCCTTCTCAGCGTAACCGGCCACCATATCGATGATCGGCTGCGCTTCCACGTCGGCGCCCTTGACCACCAGCGCCACCGGACGCTCGCCCCATTTCTCGTCCGGCACGCCCACCACCGCGCACTCGCGCACGGCGTCGTGCTGAAGAATCAGGCTCTCCAGATCCAGGGAAGATACCCATTCACCGCCGGTCTTGATCACGTCCTTGATGCGGTCGGTGATTTTCAGCCAGCCGTCGGCGTCAATCACGCCGATATCCCCGGTATGCATCCAGCCGCCGCGCCACAACTCTTGAGAGTTGGACTCGTCCTTCAGGTACCCCTGGGTCAGCCAGGGGGCGCGCAGCACCAGCTCGCCCTGGGACTTGCCGTCATGGGGCACATCGTTCATATCCCCGTCGACGATGCGCCATTGCACCATGGGGACCGGGCGGCCGGTGCGGGTGCGGTAATCCGCCTGGGTTTCCAGGTCGGCCTGTTCCAGTTCCGGCGTCAGCAGTGCCAGGGAGATCAGCGGGCAGGTCTCGCTCATGCCGTAACCGCTGTAGATGTCGATGCCGCGCTCCAGGGCGCTTTGCGCCAGCGGCTTGGGCAACGCGGAACCGCCAATGATTACCTTCCAGCCGCTCAGATCGATGCTCTTCACCGCTTCTGACTGCAGCAACATCTGGATAATGGTGGGCACGCAGTGGGAGAAGGTCACTTTCTCGGTGAGCAACAGCTTGAGCAGGGTTTCCGGCACATAACGGCCCGGATAAACCTGCTTCACGCCCAGCAAAGTGGCGACGAACGGCACACCCCAGGCGTGCACGTGGAACATCGGCGTGATCGGCATGTACACGTCGTTCTGATTGAAACGGCCGTGACCGGTACCGGTCAGAGCGGCACGACCGGCAAAGGTGTGCAGTACCAGTTGCCGGTGGGAGAAGTACACGCCTTTAGGCAGGCCCGTGGTACCCGTGGTGTAGAACGTGGTGGCACGGGTATTCTCATCCAGCTCCGGGAAATCGAATTGCGCGGAAGCCTGGGCCACCAGCGCCTCGTACTCACCGGCCAGATCGATGGCGGTGTCGGTATCGCCGCCCTCGTCATCCAGCAGGATGTAAGTCTTGACCGTCTCGATACGGTCCTTGATCTGATCCAGCACCGGCAGGAATTCCCGGTTCACCAGAATCACATCATCCTCGGCGTGGTTGATGGTGTAGAGAATCTGCTCCGGGCTCAGACGCACGTTCACGGTGTGCAGCACCGCGCCCATCATCGGCACGGCGAAGAAAGCTTCCAGATAACGGTGGGTATCCCAGTCCATCACCGCAACAGTGTCACCGGGCTTCACCCCTTGTTGCTGCAAGGCACTGGCGAGACGAGCAACCCGCTCCCCCATTTCCCGATAGGTCATCCGCCGCTGATCGGCGTAGACGATTTCCTGATCGGGTGCGTTGCGAACGCCGGCCTCCAGGATACTGTTGATCAAGAGCGGTGATTCCACGGCTTCCGCGGTACGCTGGATGGTCAGATCGTTGCTCATCGGTTACTACTCTCCATCACGTTACGACTCTCCGTCACGTTTTTATTGTCACAAAAAAAGCCCGGCGCCAAGCCTGTCACAGCTTATCGTCGAGGTCACGACCGGCGGCTGACTCAAGAGTCAGAGGCCGCCGGATGTGTCAGTTTGAGCGGGTCGAGCAAAGCGGTGAGTTGCTCCACCGACAGGTCGGTTTGCTCCGCCGCCACATCGATCACCGGCCGGCCGCTGGCGAACGCCTGTTTGGCGATGGCCGCCGCCTTCTCATAGCCGATCACCGGGTTCAGAGCGGTGACCAGGATCGGATTGCGGCCCACACCCTCGGCCAGATGCTCACGGTTGTAAGTCAGCCCGGAGATGGCCTGGTCCGCCAGATTCCGGCAACTGTTGGCCAGCCACTCCACCATATCCAGAAGGTTGGCGGCCACCAGCGGCAACATGACGTTGAGCTGAAAGTTACCGCTCTGCGCCGCCACTGTATTGGCCTGATCCAGACCGATCACCTGGGCGGCGACCATGGTGGCGGACTCGCAGATCACCGGATTGACCTTCCCCGGCATGATCGACGAACCCGGCTGTGTGGCCGGCAGTTGAATTTCCGCCAGACCATGAATCGGACCGGAGTTCATCCAGCGCAGGTCATTGCTGATTTTCATCAACACCACCGCCAGACCACGCAACGCCGACGACAGTGCCAGGGGGGCATCCACGGCGCTCTGCGCCACGGCCGGGTACGGCATGGCGGTAAACGGATGCCCGGTTTCATCGGACAGCGCATCGACGAAGCGCTCGGCGAACTCGGCATGGGCGTTGATACCGGTCCCCACCGCGGTACCGCCCTGTGGCACGGCATGCAGCTCATCCCGGGCAACCGCCAGACGCTGGCTGGCGGCCTGCAGTTGCAGCACCCAGGTGCGCAACTCCTGCTCCACCGTCACCGGCATGGCGTCCATCAGGTGGGTGCGGCCGGTTTTGACCAGATCCTTGCCTTCCCCGGCCTTCGATCCCAGCGTGGTGATCAAAAGCTCAAGGGCGGGCATCAACTGTTCGTTAACGGCCATCGCCGAGGACACATGAATGGCGGTGGGAATGGTGTCGTTACTGCTCTGGCCGAGATTGACGTGATCGTTGGGATGCACGTCCACGCCCTGAGTCTGGCACAGATGGGCCACTACCTCGTTGACGTTCATGTTGGTGCTGGTACCGGAACCGGTCTGGAACACGTCCACCGGGAACTGATCCCGATGCTCACCGTTGATCAGCGCTTCGCAGACCGAACGGATAGCGTCACCCCGTTCCTCGGACAGCAGCTCCAGATCCACGTTCACCGAGGCCGCGCAACGCTTGATCCGGGCCACCGCCTGAATGAACCGAGGCGGTAACCGGCGCCCACTGATCGGAAAGTTGTCCACCGCTCTCTGGGTCTGCGCGCCCCAAAACGCAGCCTTCGGAACCTGCACTTCGCCCAAGGAATCCTTTTCAATCCGTACGTCGCTCATGACCGTCCTCCTCAGGAAGTGAAAGGTCAGTATCGGCAAGGCCCGGTTGGACGTCCAGGGTGGCGCCGGCAATTCCGGTCATAGTCGTGACCGATACAGCATCAAACCGGTCGCTTGAGAATCAACCCCATGCCTTTGAAACTGGCCACCACGTCGCCATGCTGATTGACGCCTTCCATCAACGAGTAGATGAGGCCGCGATCGGGCTTGGAGCGGGACGGGCGCGCCTCCAGGACCGTGGCGCGCATGGACAGCTTGTCCCCCGGGCGTACCGGTTTGTGCCAACGCACCTCATCCACCCCGGGGGAAGCCAGCCCCGCCACGGTGGAAACATAGTTATCCACCATCAGCCGCATCATCAGGCTCAGGGTGTGCCAACCACTGGCGATCAGCCCCTGGAAAGGACCGGCCGCGGCGGCCTCGGGGTCGGTGTGCATCTTCTGGGGGTCGAAACGGCGGGCGAAAGAAAGCACCTCTTCCTCCTCCACCGCAATGGAGCCCAGGTCATAGGTCGTACCCACCTGGTAATCTTCAAAATAGCGGTCGTCCTGGGGCTTGCTGAAGTTCGTTATTGTCATCGTGTTCTCCCGTGCAAACGAAAGATCCGATCATAGCCTCCAATGCCATGATGACAATGAGTTCCCGTGAGTAATCGCCGCTCAGACGTTCATTCCAGAATAGGTGTAATTGGGTATTGTAATGGAGGGCCATAGGCCACAAAAATGGGTTTAAATGGGTGTATTAATGGTTCCCAGCGAGTGTATAGTGGTATCCATGATTCGAACCGACTCCCTCCAGATCACCCCGGAAATTCTGGGATTGATCGCCAGTATCGACGAATTCAAGGGCGCGTGGCGCGCCCTGGGCACTCTGGCACCTGACCGGCTGTCAGCATTGCGGCAAGTGGCCACTATCGAAAGCATTGGTTCTTCCACACGCATCGAGGGCAGCCGCCTGTCGGACCGGGATGTCGAGCGCCTGCTATCCAACCTGCGAATCAATAACTTCACCAGCCGCGATGAACAGGAAGTAGCGGGCTATGCCGAGGTGATGGATCTGGTGTTTGCTTCCTGGCGGGACATCAGCTTGACGGAAAATCACATCAAGCAACTGCACCAGAACCTGCTGGTCTACAGCGACAAGGACGCACGGCACCGGGGTCACTATAAAAGCTCGAACAACAGCGTGGCTGCTTTCGACGAAGCGGGCAATTCTCTGGGCATCGTGTTTGAAACAGCAAGCCCATTTGATACTCCTCGTCTGATGACCGAACTGGTTAACTGGTTCAACAAGGAACGTGCAGCGGACCATCTCCACCCCCTCCTGCTTATCGGCATCTGGGTCGTCGTTTTCCTCGAGATTCACCCCTTTCAAGATGGCAATGGTCGTTTGAGTCGGGTGCTAACTACCTTGCTGCTGTTGCAGACCGGCTACGCCTATGTGCCCTATAGTTCTCTCGAAAGCGTGATCGAGCAAAGCAAGGAAGCCTACTATCTAGCCCTTCGACAGACCCAGGGCACCATCCGTACCGACTCACCTGATTGGCAACCCTGGCTGCTTTTCTTCCTGAAAGCTCTGGCCGAGCAAGTTCGCCGGCTCAACCGCAAGCTGGAACGGGAAAAGCTGGTATTGGCCGCCATGCCAACCCTCGCCTTGCAGATTGTGGAGTTCGCCCGCGAGCATGGACGCATTACCATGGCGGAAGCGATTCGTCTGACTGGCAGTAATCGCAACACTCTCAAACAGCATTTTCGGGCGCTGGTGGAACAAAGGCATCTTGTGCGACAAGGTGCTGGACGAGGCGTTTGGTACGAGCTGAAGTAGTTGACCGAGGTGACCTGACCGGGCACGCAACCAGAAATCTGAATTATTTGCCGATACAGAACGACGAGAAAATCCGCCCCAGAAGATCGTCGGCGGTAAAGGCCCCGGTAATGTCTTCAAGGGCTTTCTGTGCCGCGCGCAGATCCTCGGCAAGCAGTTCGCCGGCAGCGTGATCACCCAGTTGGCGCTGACCTTTATCGAGCGCGGCCAGGGCCTGCTCCAGAGCGGTGATGTGGCGGCGGCGGGCGGAAAACGGGCTTTCGTCGGTACTCTGGTAGCCGGCCACGGCTTTGAGGTGATCGCGCAGCGCATCCAGACCCTCTCCCGAGGTGGCGGAAATCACAAAGGTGTCCGGGTGGCCGTCCAGGGGGCCGGGCTCCATTCCGCTGAGATCGGCCTTGTTGAGTACGATGGTGATCGGCAGTTCCAGGTTTTCCAGCTGTTTCTGGCTGTCCGGCAGTAACAGGGCAGGCTCCTTCAGCGCTTCGACTCCGGTTTGGGAATCCACCACCACCAGCAGCCGGTCCGCCTTGCGCATCTCCTCGTAGGCCCGACGAATCCCCTCTTGCTCCACCCGGTCCGGACTTTCACGCAGGCCAGCGGTGTCGATCACGTTCAACGGCAGGCCGTCGATCTGGATCGATTCACGCAGAACATCCCGGGTGGTGCCCGGCACTTCGGTAACGATGGCGGCGTCGAAACCGGCCAGGCGGTTCATCAGGGAGGATTTGCCGGCATTGGGCCGCCCGGCGATGACCAGGGTCAGCCCTTCACGGACCAGACGCCCCTGGCGGGCGGTAGCGAGCACCCGGTCCAGTTGCCCCAACAATGCCCGCAGGTCGGCGGCCACCCGTCCGTCGGAGAGAAAATCGATCTCCTCCTCGGGAAAATCAATGGCGGCTTCCACATAGATACGCAGCTGGATCAACTGCTCCACCAACCGGTTCACTTCCTCGGAAAACGCCCCCTGCAGGGAGCGCAGAGCGGCTCGGGCCGACGCCTGAGTACCAGCATCGACCAGATCGGCGATGGCCTCCGCCTGGGCCAGATCCAGTTTGTCGTTCAGAAACGCCCGCTGGGAGAATTCACCGGGCCGGGCCTGACGGGCCCCGTGGTAAAGACAGGCACGCACCAGCATGTCCAGCACCACCGGGCCGCCATGCCCCTGGAACTCCACCACATCCTCGCCGGTGAAGGAGCCGGGGCCGGGGAACGACAACACCAGCCCCTCATCGATGACCTCTCCCCGTTCATCACGAAAACGGCGGAAATGAGCCTGACGCGGGTGTAATGGCCGGTCGCCGACCACGCCGGCGGCGATTTCCAGCGCCCCATCACCGGAAAGCCGCACCACGCCGACACCGCCACGACCGGGGGCGGTGGCGATGGCGACGATGGTATCGGAATCAGTGGCGGACATGACGTGCTTACCCGGAACCGGAATCACAAAGGGGGCCAACGGCCCCCTTTTTCATCACTCCCGCTCGATTCGGCGGGTAATGATGTATTGCTGGCCGATGGACAACAGGTTGTTGGTCAGCCAGTAGAGTACCAGACCCGCCGGGAACCACAGCATGAAGACCGAGAAGATCACCGGCATCCATTTCATTACCTGAGCCTGGGTGGGATCCGCCGGCGTCGGATTCAGACGGGTCTGCAGGAACATGGACGCGCCCATCAGAATCGGTAAGACGAAGTACGGGTCCATGACCGACAAATCCTGGATCCACAGGAAGAACGGCGCCTGACGCAACTCCACGGATTCCAGCAGCACATAGTACAGGGCGATGAACACCGGCATCTGCACCAGAATCGGCAAGCAGCCGCCGAGCGGATTGATCTTTTCCCGCTGGAACAGCTTCATGGTCTCCATTTGCTGTTTCTGCTTGTCGCTCTTGTGCTCTTCACGAATGCGCTGCATCTCCGGTGCGACCTTCCGCATCTTGGCCATGGAGCGGTAGCTGGTGGCACTGAGTTTGAAGAACAGCGCCTTGATGACGAAGGTCAGCAGGATAATCGCCACACCCCAGTTGCCCACACCGGCGCCAATATCCATATTCAGACCGAAGATGGAGAGCTTGCCACTTTGCAGGAACACCAGCAGAGCAAAGATCGGCTGGGACAGGAACCACAACCAGCCGTAGTCCACGGTCATGTTCAACCCGGGGCTGATGGCTTCCAGGTGATCCTGGATTTTCGGGCCGGCATAGAACTCGGCGTACATCTGCCCGGTTTCGCCGGGCGCCACTTTCTGGCCCTGGGACACGAATCGCAGCAGGTACTGATCACGGTTCTTCTGATACACCGTGGAATAGGTCTGCTGCAACTGCGGGTCAGGAATCCAGGCGGACAGGAAATAATGCTGAACCATGGCGATCCAGCCACCTTCCTGCGTGGTGCTCAAGGCGGCGTCTTCCATATCGCCGAATTTCAACTTGTTATACGGCTTCTCGCTGGACCAGTAGGCGGCGCCCAGATAGGTGGGCATGGGCGCGAAGCCCTGCTTGGACAAGCCCGGATCGTCACCACCGTCCCGTTTGATCTGGCCGTAGAGCTGACCGTTCCAGGTTTCTGCGCTGTTGTTCTCGACAATGTGGGTCACCCGCACCAGGTAACTGCCGCGCTCGAACGTGTAGCGCTTGGTGATCCTGGCGCCGTTGTCCTGGGTCAGCGTCAGATCCACATTCAGTTCATGGGCATCGCCCATCTGGTAACTCTGCTCGGCACTGCTCCACACCGGGCGCCCGGAAGCGGAATCGGTGCCATTGGTGCCGATCAGACCCGTCTGAGCCACGTAAGTGCGGGAAGAGGTGTTTTCCAGCAGTACAAAAGGCTGGTCCGGGGTGTCGGCATGGCGCGGATAAGCCGGCAGGCTCAAGCGCACGATGTCGCCGCCACGGGGATCGATTTCCAGGTTCAGCACATCGGTGGCGACATGAATGGCCCCGCCGCTTTGCGCTTTGTTGTCCGGAATGCTGTCGCTCACTTCTCCGCCGGGGATGGAGGATGCCGTCGGGTCGGTATGCTCCTGCGGATCGGGCACCAGGTCGTTACCCGTGGTATTGGCGTTGGCATCGGTGTTATTGCCCGCCACTTGCTCGCTGATTTGCGGCTCGACGGTGTCCGGGGCGGCGTAGTCTCGCTGCCAGGCCTGAATCATCAGGTAGGAGACAACGGCAATGCCCGTAATGACAAGGGCTCGGGGGATATCCATAGCTTTGTATTCGGCTGGCGGAAAAGCGGGGGGCAGTTTCTCAGTCTTGCCTACGCTTGGCAAGCAGCTTGTCGAACAGCCGGGCTAACTGAGGGGTCCAGTTTTCCTTTCCGGCCGGCAGGGGACCGCGTATCAACACCACGATATCGAGGCCAGCCAATTCCTGCTGGCGCAGACGAAACTGTTCCCGGATACGGCGTTTCACGGCACCACGGTCCACGGCGCGGCGGATGCGACGTTTCGCGATTACCAGGCCCAGACGTGGAAAGGGTTGGCCGGTTTCCCGAGCCAGTAGCAGAAAACATTGCTGACCAATGCGCCAGTCGGCCTGGTCGAACACAGCCTGAAAGGCTTTGCCGTCAAGCAGGCGCAGATTGCGGGAAAACCCGAATCGTGGAGAGGAATTCTGGGGAAGAGCTGCTGATGGGCTCACCGTGTCTGATACCCCGGTGATGCCACCAGAAGAGACAGCGATTGGCTTATACAGCCAACCGCTTGCGACCTTTGGCGCGACGAGCCGCCAATATCTTACGTCCGTTTTTGGTAGCCATGCGAGCGCGGAAGCCGTGGTTACGTTTACGCTTCAGGTTGCTCGGCTGGAATGTGCGTTTCATGGCGGCATCCCCGCTGTGGAAGTCTTAAGAGGGCGCGGATGTTAGCCCCGGCTTGCCTTGCTGTCAAGCGCTTTGCTGGGGGGCACGGTTTGCTTATCAATATCTTTAAATATTTATTTTCTTATTTAGTGATAGTAGTTCTTATAGGCAAAGCCAATTCTGGGGATAAGCTTGAAAAGTGTAAGTAGATCAGTGTGTTGCGGTGTGAGTAACCGACGTATAACTGTGTGTAACTCCTGGTGACTAAGCGGGGACAAGCTGTCCGGAACTGTGGGAGAAATCGGTTCAACCGGTTATCCCCATACTTATACGTGCCCCTGCCAACAGGGTTACGGACCTAGTTATCCACAGAA